>NZ_JACBXQ010000029.1 GCF_015863205.1 Facklamia lactis
GGGGGATCCGTTAGCTATCGTTCGCGAGAAAGTTAGTAGACACACAGGACCCAGGCGTGCAAGTCAATTTCAGCTGACTACACCGATTCTGGTTAAAAGAGCCTATGGCCACCCTTATTTTAGAGAAAAAAAACCACACCTCTAATGTGTTGGGCACTAGAAAAAGCTAACTACCTAGTCCGTTTCTGGACGACTTCATTGGGAATAACATACCCCCCACTGTGATTAAGACTGGCACTGTCCTAATGCTTTCTTCAATAGGTTTGGCTCATGTGTGATTCCCTCTGGCAAACTTATAGAGGACAAGCAGAATAAACCAATTCAAGGTCGTTGTAGCTGAAGGCCTGGCCTGCCTGACAGTTAATTATGAGCATGTCTTGCCCTTCATGGTGGATATTCACAGCTGAAAGTGGTATTGGCATTTTTTTCTGAGGACACAACGAGGAAATCTGATAAATACGGCCACCTGAAGTCTAGCTCGGAGTTAACAATTTACCACGTTTAGAGCGGCCGCGATATCCTGCAGATG
>NZ_JACBXQ010000030.1 GCF_015863205.1 Facklamia lactis
TTTGTTGCTCGTTCGTTCCATATAACATTTGTAATTTTTCTTGCAAAAGCAACACATCTTCCGGATGTACGTAACGAAACAAATCGTTCTTCAAGCATTCTTCTCGAACGATACCGAACGTGTTTTCAAAAGAAGGAGAAATATACGTTACTTTTCCTTCATTAGAAAGAATTAAAATGTAGTCGGATGAATGTTCAGCGATGATCCGAAACCATTTTTCGCTTTCTTGCAGCGCCGCTTCCATCTGCTTTTGTTCTGTTCGATCGCGTAATACGCATAAAATAGCGCAAACGTTTTCTAAGCGAACAGTGCCAGGCACTGTTCGGTTCCCAATCAAGTTCAATTGCGGACTGTATGGTGGCAAAAAGACGAGCTCTAACCGATCTTCGTGTTCTTTTAAAAATGGCTGAATGAGTTTGGCATGGTGAATTCGAGCGTTATCTAAAATCATCACTATTTTGCCTGTGGGATAGCGTTCTAACACAAGTTGAAGAAATCGAAGAAATGTTTCCGCGTCATAGCGTTCT
>NZ_JACBXQ010000003.1 GCF_015863205.1 Facklamia lactis
AATTATTTCATACAGATAGAGGTAAAGAATTCGACAACAAATTGATAGATGAAGTTTTAAAAACATTTAAAATCAAACGTTCATTAAGCACAAAAGGCTGTCCTTATGATAACGCTGTTGCAGAAGCGACGATGAAAGCAATCAAAACTGAATTTGTAAAACAAATGAGATTTGAAAGCTTGAACCAGCTAGAAACAGAATTATTTGATTATGTGAATGGGTACAACAATTTTAGACCACATTCTTCATTACGTTATTTAACGCCTGTTGCGTATAAAAATTTACACATGAAAAGTGTCTAAGAAACTGTTGACATTCCACATTTAGAAGTTGCGACAAAACAAGAGTTAAACTCCATTAAAGCACTGATTCTTAGCCCTGATTGGAATGAGCAAATACACCAGTTATTAATCGAGATTAAAATAAGAGAGATATAACAGGGCCCAATGTTTGCTATTCAATATGACCCTATTATTGCGGATTTTTTAACTTGTCCTACATTATTTATCATAGAGCAAAAGCCCCAAAACTACTTGTTTTGGGGCTTTTGCTCTTTAAAATAACTTAATAACATCTGAATAGGCAAGCCCATACAGAGGGCAAATAATCAACTCCAAATCATTTTTTCATCAATATTTGACAACTATCTCAAAATTTCAACCACATTTTTCTTCGCTGCCGAATTAGCTGGAAAAACACTGAAAATAATCCCAATTAATATCGATATAAGCACACAGACAATCGCAGTGGAAATATCGACAAGTGGTTTAAAAGGAATAAAATCACCAATCAAGTTGGCAACGGATATTCCTAGGACATAACCTATGATCCCGCCTATTGTAGTAATGACAATCCCTTCAAGTAAAAACTGCCATCGGATACTTGCTTGAGTAGCTCCTAAAGATCGACGAATCCCAATCTCCTTTGTTCGTTCCGATACAGATATATACATCATATTCATAACCCCTACACCTGCAATAAAGAGAGAAATAGCTGCTACCGCAGAAACAAAATAAGTAATCATATTCAAGACTTCACTCACCTTATTCATAGCCTCCGACATATCAAAATAAGAATAGGAGCCTTGACCATTTAATGACCCTTCGTCATTTAAGTGATCCTTTATCTTATCACTTAATTGTTTCATATCAACTTTATTATCATAATACACCGTAATATATAAATTTTCATTCTTTTGCTGATTATACATGTCAAAAGTTGCTCTAGGTATATCGAGATGAGTTTGATCTTGTCCATTAATAAAACTATCTTTAAAATCTTGTCTAGAATTTTCATAAACACCAATTACGGTATATTCTTGACCATTAAGTGTTAACGATTGATGTAAAGCATTATCTACGCCATAAAACAAATCTTGTGCCGTTTTTTCATCAATCACTGTATACCTAGACATATTTTCATTATCGATTTTTTGTAAATTACGACCGACCAACATTTTATGATTCGTTTGATCACTTAAAGCACTGTTTAACGAATAAGATTCATCTTGAATTTTAATATCAACATAAGCCGATTTTACCGCATCTAAATAACCATGCTTGATATCTGTCACACCTGGTAGATCTTTGATCATAACAAAATCTTCTTCTGAAAAAGGGGACATTAATTTCGCATCAGCATCGGGATTTATAGGTTTAAAAGAAAACTCCTGGCTTCGCCTTCCAGCAACATCATCCGGAAATAGCACTCATGGTTTCCTTTGTAAAACCATTCCCTAGGCTCATTATTGTGATGACTGATGAAATTCCAATAATAATTCCAATCATCGTTAAAAAGGTGCGACGACCATTCTTTTTAAGCGTCGTCAACGATGATTTAAAAATTTCACTAATTTTCATCGCAATCCCCCTCCAACTTTTGGCTTCTCTTCCTCATCTGAATTTGTCATTTTGTTAAATTGGATAGATAATTCTTCAGCATTCAAAATTCGATCGACTTTACTCACTCGACCATCCACAATAACAATATGTCGATCAGCAAATTTCTGTAGAGTTGGATCGTGGGTTACCATTACAACAGTGACCCCTTCCTCTTGATGAAGCTTTTCTAAAATCTCCATCACCATTAAAGAATTTTTAGTGTCAAGTGCCCCTGTGGGTTCATCAGCAATAATAAAATCCGGTTTTGTAATTAAGGCTCGAGCAATAGCAACTCTTTGTTTTTGTCCACCTGATAGCTCACTTGGCTTATGATTTTCTTTATCAGATAAACCTACTTTTTCTAAAACGCATTTGACTTCATTATTAGTTTTTCTGGCTGAATACCCAGCATATAAGAGCGGAAGGCGGATATTTTCCTTAACCGTAAGAGTTGATATCAAGTTAAAATCCTGAAAAACAAACCCCACCACCTGATTTCTTAAATAAGAGATCTGCTTATCCGTACGGTGCTCCAGTGCCTTTCCATTAAAACGGAACTCTCCTTCAAATTTATTATCAAGAAAGCCCAGAACATTGATCAAAGTTGATTTACCTGATCCTGATGGCCCCATAATCGATACAAATTCACCTCGATATATCTCAAGATTGGTATCCTTTAAAATTTGCACTTGTTCTTCACCGATTTTGTAATACTTATTTAAATTAATAATTTGAATTAAGGGTGTTTTATTTCCTGAATTAAAGGACTGGTCAATATTCTTTTGAATAGCTTCCATTATTCAACGTCCCCTTCTTCGGTGCTCTCTTCTGCCACTATTTCTTGCCCATCATCTAATGTTTCATCCGTTAGAATAAGAATATCCCCTTCACCCAGACCAGACTCAGCAATTTTACTATTTCCTTGTTTTTCTAATTCGATTTTTGTTTTGATCGCCTTATTATTTACTAATTTATAAACATAAGTTGAGTCACCCTCTTGATGAATGGCATCTTTAGGAACAAGCAAACCTGGCATTTGAATTTGAATTTTCACCGAGAATCCAGGCTTAATATAAGTGTCAGGTAAAACTTCAAAAGCATATTGCGCGTCTGTTTCAGCAACATTCTTCACCATTTGTTCAGAAGATGAGCCATTCATATCTGAAAGTTGTCCATTAGTGGATGGTGCATTAGGAACCGATTCAAAATCGCTAATTTTACCATCACTTTCTCGATCTTCTGCATTCACATATATCTTAACCGGTCGATCTTTTTTGAGTAGGTAATATTCATATTCCGTTACTGATCCATGAATCCTTATATCTTCCGGACTAATAATTCTAACAAGAGGGATACTTGAATCATCTATCCCAAGCTCATCAAGCATCACCTCACCAGCAAATTTGGCAGTAACTTTAGAATCTTGTTTCTTTTTTAATCGCTCTAGTTGTGTTTCTGCTGTTTCAAGTTCACTATTTTTCTGTTTAATTTGCATTCTCGTACTTAACTCACCGTTGGCATCTACACTATCTAAATCATCTTCTTCATCGATGGATTTCACTATAATAGTTCTTGTTTCACCATTTACATCTTTTTCTTCTATTTGATCCCCACGATCATTGTAGCTTAATTCTGTACTCTTGCTTAAGGCTTCAACTAAGGCTTCTCGTTCAGTTTTCAGATCCTCAATGTTTTTATTAGTATCTTCTACTTGTTCATCTATTTCAGCTTGTTTATAAGTGAATAAAACATCTCCTTTTTTTACCGTTTCTCCATTTTTTACCTTTACTTGATCGATTTCACCCTTACTTGGATCAAAGAAATAGGAAGTATCTGATTCAAATTGAGCAACCCCTTCAATCGAAACAGGCTCCTGCTTTAGTAGCTCCACAGTAGGATAACTACTGGCTTCTTCCTCCCCACTAATTTCTTTTTTATTTAAAAGCAAATAATTATATGCAATGACTCCGGCAGCTAATACTAGAACAAAAACTAATGCAAGTTTAATTGCTTTTTTACCTCGTGTTTTCTCTCTGAAGCCCATAAATTTTCTCCCTTTTATTTAATTATTCATTATAAACATTTATTCTTAAACAAATTCCAATAACCTATCACTTTCTATATGTCACATCTGCGACACATAGAATATACTAAGTTTTCTATAGAAAAACTAGACGATTCCATCAAGTGCTACATAATAACGAAAGATGTACCTCATCTCGTTAAGTCTAATAACTAAACTCATTTATCAAATAATGTACTTCTGGAATGAGAAATGATCGTATGATCTAAATACTTATTATCACCTCACAAATAGAATGTCGGAATATTCTGGTCTGGAATAAAACTTATATAAGCTCATATGAGTCAAGCCTAACAAACTATAATTTTAAATCATAAGGCCATAGACTGATTGTTAGTTAGTAAATAAAAAGACCCTATCTTTCAAAGGAAGAGTCTTTTTAGAAATATTTATTCAAAAATGCATTACTTAACGCCAAATAAAGTTGAGATTGGCGGAAGTCTTTTTATGATCATAGTCATTATTAATGAACAAACAAACGTAAAAATAGTTAGAAGAAGATATCTAGTAACTAAACCAATTTGATAATAATCCATTAAATATGCACCGATTGTTAGCGGTAGATAGTGAAATAAGTAAATCCCATATGAATTATTTGAGAGAAAAGTCTTCCATTTATCTGTTTGATTAAAAGATTGATAAAATATGCCAATTACTGCTAAAACTGTGATCCAAGAAAACAACATCACGAGAGGTTCATTCACAATTGACATAAAAGATTGTCCCCAATAAATAATCATTTGGAGAATGCCTAAGCAAATTGCTCCTACACTGAGCTGAATTTTATACTTAGCAAGAATTGCTAGCACATTTTCACTTGCAAAAACAAGATAGCCCAAAATAAAAGACAAAGTGTATAAGAAAAATCTAAAAGTAAAACCAATATATGCAAGTTGAGCCGAGATAAAAACTGGTATGATTAATAGAATTAAGCCAAGCATGTTAATTCGACTACATTTATCTTGAAATTTATTGATTTTAAAAATTTTCAGTAAGACCCAAAAGATAAAACACGTAATAAATAATTGTAAAAGATACCAAGAGGGGCCCATCCCATTCAGTATTCGAATAACATGAATGACAGAGGCGGGAACTTCTGCGGATAACTTTTCTAATAAATTTGTAACCCTAAAAGAAAATAATGAAGTCAGCGCCCCTATTGTTAATTGATAGACAATAAAAGGTAACAAAATTCCTTTTATCCTCTCTTTCATAAACATATTGGGACTTCTTTTTTTCAAGGAATAATGAGCCGTCATTCCACTGATAATAAACATCAAAATCATAAACCATGGATAAACTAAATAACCAACCGAATCAAACCAAGCAATTCCTTTAGCGTGATAATTCAAAACTGAATTATTGGAAGCAAAGCTAGCTACCACATGAAATAACACGACTAAAATAACAACAAAACTTTTCATATTATCAATATAATACTTTTTCATAAACCTTCTCCTTTTCGTGGCACATCTGCGACAAATATAATATACTCAGAATCAAGAAGGTTATCTATATTATTTCTGTAAGTGCTACATAACGCGGAATGTTGTGTCTAAAAAAGGAGAAATTGGATGAAGAAAGTAGCTAGTATACAAAAAACGAAAGAATTATTCAAAACAGGCATGATCAATTTATTAAAGAAAAAATTATTAACCGACATCACTATTATTGAACTATGTGAGGAATCAAAAGTTTCAAGGAGAACTTTTTATCGTTATTATAATAATACGATGGAATTAATTGAAGAGATAGTGAAAGAAACTATCGAACTTTATACAGAAGAATTACGAAGTCAAGTTAAAAAGGGGCATTCGGTCGATGATGCATTTTACTCTTTCTGGTACAAAGAGAAAGAGCTCATTCATCTTTTAACAATCAACGGACTGATACAAATGGTCTTTCTTCCCTCACTTGAGGTGCTTATAGAATTTCATAATACAGACATCAAAGATGATCAAAATGAAATTGATTTAATCTACCAACACGGGGGAATGTGGAGTGTGCTTGTCTATATTATTAGTAATAATATCGATTTATATGATCACAAAATACTACAATCCTTGCATCTCAATATAAACCACAATGAATAATCTATTTCAAATTAAAAGAATAATAAGAAATAAATTTATCATTATATATTAAAAACAGCTAAACCCTTTTTTTCTAAAAAAGAGATAGCTGTTTATTTCAAAAATAAGTCAACTTATAGTTATTTCGATAAATTTTCAAACCATTCCTTAATACCTGCAAAAAAATCACTGACACTTGTAGTGATTGAATCCCATGTACTCTGGAACCAATTCTTTGTCTCTTCATCAAGGGATAAAGAAATATCTAAATTTTCTAGATTTGTTTTAGCTTCTTTAAATAAGTCTCCGCCATCGCTTAAAATTTGATCTCCGAGATTCTGCAATTGTTGGCGCTGTTCAGCTGTAAAGTTTAACTGATTGAATTGTCCAGATAACTGATAAATATTATTAATATTCTCTTCCGTCAAAATATTTTGTAAATTGTAATTATTAATAACTGTATTGGTAATAGAGTTAATTTGATCCGCCGTAATGGAGCCATTATTTTCTTCTTTTAAGGTTTGAATCTCATTTTTTATTTCGGTGATCGCTCCATTCAAGAGTTCCGGATCATACCCAGCACTATCCTGATGCTGATTATTAATATCTGAAACAACCTGCAATTCTTCTTGCGCAACCGTAATGGCCTGATCATTTAATGCAATACCTTGATCTTGAAAGGCTTTGTACACCCCCGCCAAAGCACCAGATCCATCTACTTTTACAGCTGAGGCTACCGCTATATTAATATCAATAGCACCCGCCGTAATGGCTGCATTTTGATACTGCAGAGGAGTAATTGAAGTAATAGTGTCTGGTGTTAATATTTCGACTGTAATTTGTCCATCATTCCGTGCTGGAGTGATATACGCAGAACTATAGACTTGATTATAAGGATAAGTATCATTTAACAAGTCATTCAGTTCATTGACATAGACAGGCACTTCTTTCGTTCCTTCTTCAACGCCTAACATCCTCTTTGTTTGTTCAAACTGATTATTGTCGAGTGTTTCACCATATGTAAAGACCGATTCAATTTCAACCTTGTCTGCGTAAACGGATAGCGTCAGTGGCCCAAGCATTATCACGGAAGCGATTATCCAAGTTAATAATTTTTTAGTCATTCTCATCCCTACTTTCTTATTTCTAACAAATTTATCGATTGTCTATCTTCATTATCGCAAGAATCTATTATAATTCAATGAAGAAAGCTTAGAATTAGCTAGAACAAATATTGATTATAGGCTTTGGAGTTGATCCATTTATGATATTTTTTAGTTTATTCTAATGACTCCCTTCTATCACCAAAATGCTAACTGTGTACTTTACATCAATAAAAGTATTTTATGGCACTTCCGAGGAGTTCCAAACAGTTTAAAATCAAAAATCTATCACAAGTTTTTCTACACCTTTATATTAACATAAAATAAAAAATCAGCCTTGAGTTAAATCCAGGCTGATTTGTCTACTTTTAGACTCTCGATTGATTATTTCAAAAAAGTTTCGCAAGCAGCTTCACATTCACGACAAGCCTCTGCGCATTCCTTACAGTGTTCATGATGCTCTGCATGCTTTTCACACTCTTCAGCACAAACTTTGCAGATTTTCACACAAGCGATCACAATTTCGTTAAAAACAACACTATCCCGGTTCCCCAATTGTAGAACCATTCCGCACACTTCTGAACATTCGCGGTCTGTTCGAATACAATCTACCATAGCATTCGCATCTTCTTCTTGAAGACACATCTCGAAACAATGGTCACAGGCTTGTTTGCACTTAAGCACTTTCTCCATTAAAGCTTCTTTGGTCATCTTTACTCCTCCTTATTGTGTCATTATATTAATAGTAAATATAATTGTACGAAACCTCAAATAAAAAGACCTTTTACATTGGTACAAGATTTTTATACATCCAAAGTCTTTAGGAAAAGGAATATTCAGGGTATAAATTCATTACTCAGACAATATTTTATTTTTTAGAAACCTCAAATACAAAATAGGCTATACACAAAAATTTGATAATCCACTAATCACTATCTATTTATTGATCTGTTTCTCTTATATATATAACTCGATTATTTTCAAGTATTAAATTTAATAACATCACTTCTCGTGATTCTTTTATGTTTACTGGTAAATCTTTATCCATATTTGATATTGTGATATTTTCATTTGAAAATTGATCAATTACTGTATTATCTGTAATGACACTATTGGTAATTTGAATAGTTTCAGGATAAGTATTACTTAGGCTTATGCCCAACCCAGGATTGTTTATAATATCATTATTTGTGATTTGTATATTATCTAATTCTCCACTACTAATATTTATTCCCGTAAAATTATATATACTACTCGAATCTTTATATATAGTCTTATCTGGAAAACTTTGAATAACATTACTATCGATTTTAATGTTTTCTCCAATGCCACTAGCTTCTTTGTTTGGAATATAAATTTCTATTCCCCGACTTGAACCTCTATCAAATTTGTCAGGATTTAACAATATTTTATTGTTTATAATCTCAACACCTTTTATATCAAAATCTCCTTTTGCTCCTGTCGAAGCTCCAATTGTAACCCCATTTTCAACATTATTAAAGAGATTATTTTCTACCAAAAAATTATTCTCTTTAATGTCATTAGTTCTCGGTGTATTTTGAACTAATGACCAAACTATCAGCCCCGTTCTAAACCCGTCAATAGTATTATTACTCACCTCCACATTAGCACCATGCGCCTCTATAGCTGTCATATTTTTAGTACCATCTTGTGTAATAAACGTATTATTGTGAACATCATAATCCAATGCATCAAAATATAAAATTGAATTATCTATAGATACCCCTTTAGGTAAATTATTCTTTTTTGATGAGTCTCCTGCTTTCCAGATCACAATATTATTATTAAAACTAAGCTCAGTACTATAATCAATTTCTTCATTAATATGAGACGCATATATCCAAACTCCATTCCCTATTAAGTCATTATTTTCTACATCGATATGATGAGACTCTGCTAGTGAAAAAATCATTTGTGGTTCTTTTGCAATATCATAATCTGTCCGCTGTTCTTTATTTGTATTAATTTCTAAATTTTTAAATGAAATATTTTCTACATGTTCAATTAAAAAAATCGTCCAAAAATTTTTTGTATCAGGGGTTAATTTTATTGTTGATTTTGTTTCATCTCCCAAAAAATGTATATTAGATTGAAGTTTTAAATGCGGTTTAATATATAAATCACCATTATCAGGTATGTAGATTGTTCCCCCACCTTTTTCAGTTAGATCGTCTTGAATTTTTTGAATGATCGGCATATTATCAAATGTAGGGTCATTAAACTTTGCACCATAGTCCTTTATATTGACAATATTCTCTGATCCGGAATCGGGCGCACTATTTATTAAGGACAAGGGACGTACGCTCATTATTAACAAAAGCAAGACTAGACCTATTAATATTTTACTTATCTTATAAAATAACTTACCAAGATTAATATTAGACACTTTCTCTTCTCCTTTAAGTTTTCTTGTAACACTTTCAATTTTATAACGAGTGTTTGAAGCCCATCAACCTTATAAACAGATAACGATCATTTAAAATAATACTACCAAATTTTTCTTGCATCCACATACAATATTACTAATGTTATAAGATCAAAATTGATTATTTTATCACTGACATTTTTATAAAAATTTAATAAAGAGATCCAAAGTGATTTCGACTTTATTAATTTGCTATTGATTTCGCTAAACAAAAATTGCCAATCGTAGCACTACCATTATTTTTTATTATAGGTAAGACAATATAATCTTCTATTGGGGGTATTTCTACATAATTATTTAAAAGTTCTAGAAATTTATCCCTTACCAATTCTAACATATATCGCCGAGACATTACGCCTCCTCCTAAAACTATTACTTCTGGTCTATAACTTAAGGTCGCTATCATTGCGGCCTGTGCAATATAATACGCTAGTATTTCCCATACTGGATCGTCTTTTTCTAACTGCTCACCCTTATAACCTGTCCGTGCGTTTAAACTTGGACCAGACGCGAGTCCTTCTAAACAATCTCCATGAATAGGGCAAACTCCAGTAAAGTTAGTATCTTCCGAATGTTTAGCAACAAATATATGTCCAAATTCAGTATGTCCTATTGTTCCAATTTCCATTCCATTCCATTCTGTATAATACCAGCTCCAATTCCAGTCCCTATAGTAAAATATACCAATCCTTTAATTTCCTTTCTAATAACCGCTTCCCCATATGCTGAAGCATTTACATCAGTTGTAAAATAAATTGGCAAATCAAAATGTTTTGTTAACTGTCCAACTACGTCCGTATTCTGCCATCTTTTTTTCGGTGTTGAAGTTATATACCCATACCTAGATGAACTTTTAATATTATCAATAGGACCAAAAGAACCTATCGAGATCGCTACTAAGGCATCATAAAATTGGTTAAAATAATTCACAACTTTCTCTAAGGTTTCTTCTGGATACGTAGTTTTAATTTGTATTTCATCAATAATTTGTAGTTTGTCGTTCCCAACTGCACAAACAAATTTTGTTCCACCCGCTTCTATACTTCCATATAATTTATTCTTCATGATAATCCTCCAATAATAAAAATAATACCACATTTCAGTATGGCTCTTATTTATAATTAACATAGCACTCTTTCGCTTTAAATAGTAACGATTAAAATAGGCATCCTATTGAAAGGATACCTATAATTCAGCATTAATTATTAAATAATTTAATGACTTCTCTCATTTCTTCAATAAAATACGTTAACTCCATATCAACAAAATCTTGCAAATATCTATTATCTATTTCAAAATCAGTCTCTAATTTATTAATAATTTTATTCAAAACTTTATTAGACATTGCAGAATAATAGTTAATTTTACTAACACCATTTTTTATGACATTAATATATACCTCTCTATTTATTCCTGAACCTCCATGCATTACTAAAGGTATTGATACTTCACAACAAACTTTATTTATTAAATCATAATCTAGCTGAGGTTCTTTTTTATATACACCATGTTCTGTCCCAAAAGAAATAGCCAAGGCATCAATATCAGTTTCTTCCACAAACCTTTTAACTAAACTCAAATCTGTATAATTTTCTAATCCTTTTTCAATTCTTCCTAGCTCAGCCTCAACAGAAATCCCTAAGGGTTTACAATGATTCACAATTTTTTGAGCTTCTGAAATATTAGTCTCAAAAGATAAAGAAGAAGCATCAATCATTACTGACGTATAACCACTATCAACAGCACGTTTTATCGCATCAAAAGTCATACCATGATCTAAATGAACACAAATAGGAATCGGTGATTTATTAGCTAAATAATTGGCAAATTTTCCAATTAATTCCAATGAAATCCTTTTATCATCACCTTCCGTATACTCTATAATAATTGGTGATTTTTCTAATTCTGCTGCAGATATAGCAGCGATAATCATTTCAAATTTTACGACATTAAATGCTGGAACTGCTACATTATTTTTTCTTGCATCAGGTAGGATTTCTTTTAATGAAACTAAAGGCATTGCTTATCGCTCCTCTATTTTTATTTATAAAAAACAGATGCTTTATCAATTGAATTAAATAAATTCATTTTATATTCAACTACTTTTTTAGTTTCTTCTATACAAGGAGGAAATAGAGTGTTTGGTTCATAAATAAATTTCTCTTTTAATAATTGATCAGCTTTATCAAAAAATGCTTTTTTAATATCACTCGATATATTAATTTTTTGAATACCTATCTCAACTGCACGTTTTATTTCTTCATCTGCATTTGAAGAACCGCCATGTAACACTAATGGTTTATCCACGATTGTAGTAATTTTCTCAAGCAAATCAAGCTTCAATTTTGGTACAAATCCTTTTGGATAGATTCCATGCGCTGTCCCTATTGCGATTGCTAGTGAATCAATACCTGTCCTTTTAATAAACTCATCTGCTTCTTCAGGTCTGGTGTAAGTGATTTCGGTAACCCCACCCTCTATAGATTCGCCAGTATCACCAATTGTTCCTAATTCTCCCTCAACAGAAACTCCTACAGCATGTGCAATATCTACGGCTTTTTTGGTTATTTCAATATTTTTCTCAAAAGAATGGTGAGATGCATCAATCATTACCGAAGTAAATCCGTTATAAATCGCATTAATTATATCTTCAATTGAACCACCATGATCTAAATGTATCACAAATGGTACATGACTATTAGAAACTCTTTTCTTAATATATTCAGTAAATTCACTGGTAATAAAACTAAGTTCATCCGGATGTATTGCAATAATAGCTGGGGCATTTAGTTCTTCGGATTTTTCTACAACTGCTCTAAACATATTGGCGTCTGAAATGTTAAAGGCTCCTACAGCAAATTTATAATCCTTAGCAGTTTCTAACATTTCTTTCATTGTAATTAACATTATTTATTCTCCTTTTCTCGTTATTATTCAATACTAAATCCTGATAAATCCATTTCTTCCTCATCTTTAATTTCTAGAGAATCGTACTCTTCGACTGTAATTTTTTTCTTTATGAGTACTAAGATTAAACCTGTAACTAATGAACCGATAATTAAAGCAGTGATAGCAATCATAGGTTTAGTCATTGCTGGTATTACAAAAACACCTCCAGATGGGACTGGTGATCCATTTTGAAAATAAAAATTAATTGCTCCCGCTACCCCTGTTCCCATTGCAGTAGCAAATACCGTACGTAACAAATCATTCATTGCAATTGGGATAACCCCCTCCGTGATCATGGTTAATCCCATAGGAAAAGCAACTTTAATTGCATCTTCCTCTCTTCTAGTAAATATTGGTTTTTTGAAGATTTTAGAAAGCACCCATGCAAATGTTACTCCTACAGGTGGAACCATTGCTCCTACGACTTTAATTGCTTCTGGTTCAAGTACTCCTTCTAATAAAAGACCATCCGCCATCAAATTTGGCACTTTACTGATTGGACCTCCATAGTCTAAAGCACCTAAAATACCAAAAATAAATCCATATACTACCCTTGATGATTCATCTAAGCTTTGTAAATAATTAGTCAATTGAATTGTTAACCATGATATTGGGCCACCGATAACAAAGAACATTATCAAACCAACAACTATTGATGATATTGTTGGAATAATCATCATAGGCATTAACCCTTCCGCCCATTTAGGTACTTTTATGGTGTTTTTCATCCATAAAATAAAATATCCAACTAAATATCCTCCGATCATCCCACCTAAGAAACCTGCTCCTAATGAGTTAGCAATTAATCCCATCAAAAATCCAGGAGCAATGCCCGGTCTTTCAGCAATTGAATAAGCAATATATCCCGCAATAAAGGGGGATAAAAGCCCCATTCCCATTACTCCTAAACTAGTTAAAGAACTTGCAATCGTAAATGATTGGGAATAATCCTCAATTACTTGTCCTCCCATTAAATTTCCTATCGCAATCAATAAACCTGATGCTACTACTAATGGAAGCATGTAACTTATAGCTGTTAATGCATGTCTTTTTAATTCATTACCAAATTTTTTCACATTTATTCCTCCTTTATATATTCTTTTTCTAATTTTTCAATCAGCTGTGAAGCTGCTTTAACAGCAATATTTGTTGGTACCTTAATTTTCTTTTTGTCTATAAATCTTTCATTTCCTATCGTTTGAATATCTGTAGCCAATATGACAATATCTGCTTCTTTTATATCTTCATTAGTTAACTCGTTCTCTATACCTATAGTTCCTTGAGTCTCTATTTTAATTCGATGACCTTTTTTAGTGGCTGCAGAAAACAATTTTTCCTTGGCAATGTATGTATGAGCAATTCCAGAAGTACAAGCTACCACTGCTACTATTTTCATTTTTTTCCTCCTTTCATATTTTAAAAAAACACACTTAAAACTTCAGATGGTGAATTTGCTGATTTCAACTTTTCTAATACTTCGTCATTACCTAACTTTGATGCCACTTGTGAAAGCAATTTTAAATGTACTGACGTTTTATCAACCATTCTTACAGCAAATAAGATGACCAACTCAACCTTTTCATCATCAGAACTATCCCATTCAATTGGATTAATTTTTCCAATTGCTAAACTAGTTTTTAATACATGTTCAGATTTACCATGTGGTATCGCTATACCTTGACCTATATTAGTGTCTCCTTCTGCTTCCCTTAGATATACATCCTTTACAAAAGCCTCTATATCATTAATACAGTTTTTCTCATAGAGTAGTTCACTCAATTCATTAATTGCTTCTTTCTTATTAGTAGAATTCATATCTACTTTAACCAAATCTTCAAATAAAAAATCTTTCATATCCATTTCTCTCATCTCCCCTTCATATTTAGCATAAATTCATTGATTAAATTAATATCTTTCTTATCCAATAAAGCACTTACTAATAATTGTGGAACTCCAACCTCAGGTAGTTTCACAGTAGTAAGTATAAAATCTACTTCTTGACACTCGTAATTGGCTATCTCATCAGTTGATAAGACATCTATAATTTTGAGGGTAGGAAAATGGTTTATGACCCTCGTTTTCAACAAATGAGAGGTGCCAATTCCTGTATTACAAACTATTAATACGTTAAATGTTGCCACCAATTTTTCTATCGTATTTTGAAAATAGATAGAAATAAATCCAATTTCATCATCCGTAAGATTACAAATATTATTTGTTTTGATATTCTTTATAATCTTTTTTAATGTCTGAAATATATTCTTATATTCAAGCTTTATTTCTTTAATAATAGGATTAATTATGATCACACCATATTTCAGCCTATTCAAAAGTGGTTGAATATGAAGCAAAAGTGAACGCTTTAAAGTTATTTCCTTTGAAAATGGTACGCCTGTTTCTACTTCCATTTTATAAATAATTTCATTCACAATCTTTGCAGTAGAAGCGTTAGGCTTAATCTTAATATCGTTTTCCTCATTTTGAATAATTGATCTATTAATTACTTTTCGTGAAGATACTAAAAATGCATAGACGTACGAAATTTCAACATCCCTAATATTAATACCAAACTTTCTTTCGATTTTATTAATAATTTCTTTAGCTAATTCATACTCGACTTTCTTAAATTCATTAATTTCTTGCCAATTCATTTCATAATCTGCTTTATCATACCTCTTCAACATAATAACTAAATGTGTTAGCAAGTTCGTATAATATGGATTTTCTACCAAATATTTGTTTTTTTCTAAACAGCTAGATAAAATATCATCAATTGCTTGAATACTTTCTTTAGAAAATTCGTTTGTCATTAACTCTAACGACTCTGAGTTAATGTTATTAAACAAAATAGAAGATTGATTATATATTAAGTTCTCATTCACAATTTTCATCAAATATTTTCTAATTTCTACTTCAGAACCTTGTATTGAAGTTCCTGTATTTTCCTTCTGTAATAATAAATTGGAATCTGATAGCATCTCTTCTATAAAATCTAAATCATTAGTTATCGATGATTCACTTACATAATATTTTTCCGATAGTTTCTTAACACTTATTTTTTCAGGTGCTAATAATAATAAGTGATAAAGAATTAAAGCTCTCCTGTGTCTTGTATAATTCCCATTATTATTCTTATTTACAAATAAATTATTTACATTATCAATATATACCTCAAAGTTAAGTTTATATCCTTTCCCTTTACTGCTCTCAATTATATCTGCTCCAAAAACTTCCCTAATCTCAGCAATTGCTCTGTATACTGTTTTAGTAGATATATTTTGGTTTGCTGCAATAATTTGTGAGGTTGTATAATCACCTTCTTCTAGTAGTTGACTTAATATATTATTTGCAATATTAGAAATCATTAATTATCACCTACTTACTTTAAGTATCTATTTACATTGTAGCGCTTACAATATAATTTGAAACACCATTTAATGTCAGTTACATTGGACATTGTATTGTCATTTAATTCTTTACGATCTCAATGTACAAAAAGCATCACGCTTAAAACGTGATGCTTTTTGTACATTGACTCTATAGTAATTAGATTTTATTCCTACTCTGCGACCAAATCACCAATTTCACCTATCTTCACAATTGGCACTTATCTATACAAAATCTTCGACACTGATTTTTTCTTCCAATTTATCATACCAACATATTTTGATGTCTATCTATTTTTTGACTCCTCCATAATATCAATTCCCCTTGAAGCGCCGATTCTATCAGATCCCAGTCTAATCATTTGTATCGTTTCATCAAAATTTCTTATTCCGCCACTTGCTTTAATCAATTTTGAATTGCCTATTATTTCTTTAATAATTTTAATATCATTTAAAGAAGCTCCTCTCGTTGAAAAGCCAGTGGATGTCTTTACAAAATCTGCTTTACTTTCTTTCACTATTTGAGATACTTTTCGAATTTCTTCTTCAGTTAATAGAGCTGTTTCAATGATTACTTTAACAATAATATTATCAGGTATAGCATCTAGAATTAAATCAATCTCTCTTCTCACTTTATCAAACCATTGATTTTTTACCCATCCAATATTTATTACCATATCAATTTCATCTGCTCCATCAGCTACAGCTTTTTTTGCTTCAAATACTTTTATATCAGTGTGATTAGCCCCTAAGGGGAACCCAATCACTGTACAAACTAACACTTCTGAATCTTTCAAAATATTTGTACATACTTCAACCCAAGTAGGATTAATGCAAACAGATTTAAATTCATATTGAATTGCCTCTTCACAAAGCGTTTTAATATCCGCTTCGTTAGCATCTGCCTTTAATAAAGTATGATCAATATATCTGTTTAACTCCATTTAAAGATTCCTTTCCATTACTCGAGATGTGCGTCAACATTGTCTTGTGTCACCACTTCATTATCTAATAAAACCATTTCTTCAATCTTTTTACCTTCTAAATGGTCATAAGCAACCTTAAGAATTGACTCCCCTAAAAAGTAAGGTGGTTCAGCAACGGTCGCATTGATCGATCCACCTTTGATCCCTTCTAATGTTTCGTCTAAACCATCGCAACCAATAACTATGATTTCGTCTGTTCTACCTGCTGCTTCAATTGCTTCCATTGCTCCTAATAACATCTCATCATTCGCAGCGTATAAACCATTAATTTCGGGGTTTGCTGTTAAAATATTTTCCATAACAGTTAAAGCTTCAGCACGATCGAAGTTAGCAGATTGTTGAGAAACAATTTCCATATCTGGATTTTCACTTATGATACTATTGAACCCTTCTGAGCGATCTTGAGCTACGTTAGTTCCCATAATCCCTTGTAATTCTACAACTTTACCTTTACCACCTAATTGTTCTACTAGATATTCACCAGCCAATTTACCAGATTTAATCGCATCATATCCAATATGAGAAATAACTTCTCCTCCATTTGTTTGACGATCCATCGTAAACACTGGCACTCCTGCCTCATTTGCTAACTCAACTGCCGGAATAATAGCATCCGAATCAGTTGGGTCAATGATTAGTGCGTCGGGACTTTTAGCTAAAATATTTTCAATATCAGTTAATTGTGTTTCTGGACTATTTTGTGCATCTGTAACAATTAGCTCTATTCCTAATTCTTCTGCTGCATCCTTAACTCCCTCAGTAACCGTAACAAAAAATGGGTTAGTTTGAGTATTCATGGACAAACCAATCGTATATTTATCTTGCGCCTCTACGTGCAGAGTAATCATTCCCAAAATGGCCCCCATCATCAACATAGCTGCAACAACTTTATTAACATATTTCATTTTTTTATTCTCCTTTTAAACTTGATTTTTTTGTAATTTCATTCATTTTTTTATCAAAAACAACAGCAATTAGAATAACTAAACCTTTAACAATATGTGTTGCATGAGGATTGACATTCATAAGAGTAAGAATATTGTCTATTAATCCCAGTATTATTGCTCCCGCTATAGTTGGTAAAATAAAACCAGTTCCTCCACTTAAGCTTGTCCCTCCAATGATAGCTGCTGCAATCGCATCCATTTCTATTGCCTGTCCTGCAGTTGCCTGAGCTGATCCTAGCCTTGCAGTTAAGAGAATCCCAGCAATTGAACTTGTCAAACCACTAATGATATAAACCATCCATTCTGTCTTTACCACCTTGATACCTGATAATCTCGCTGCCTCCTTATTACCTCCTATTCCATAAACCTCACGACCATATACTGTGTAATGCAGTATAATGAAACCTATAATAAAAATAATCAACATAATAATAACAGGCATGGGAACCCCAAGTAATGACCCCTGCCCCAAGAATCTATACGAATCTATCCTTGCCGAAATCGGAGAGCCATTTGTATAAACTAGAATGATCCCTCTAATTAAAGTCATCGTAGCTAAGGTTACAATAAAGGCTGGAATTCTTACTTTAGAAATAAAATACCCATTTACTACACCTGCAATCACCCCAATAAAAATCCCACTTAATACCGATAGTAATAAACTATTTGTGGATACCATTACACTTGCTGATATTGCTCCTGAGAGCCCGAGTATTGATCCAACGGATAAGTCTATTCCTCCTGTCAACACTACAAAGGTCATACCTGCTGCTACAGTCCCAAATACAGCGACCTGTCTAAGTACATTTAAAATATTATTTGAACTTAAAAAACTCGGTGAAAGTAATGCTGCTAGAATAATCATGATTACCAACAATACCAAAGACCTATAGCGATTAAATTTTGATAGTACATCTAATTTTGATTTCTTTTCCATTATTTGACACCTCCAGATGCATAAGCCAACAGTTCCTCTTGCGTCGTATTATCTTTTTCCTTTTCAAGCACAAGTTTTCCATCTTTTAGAACTATAATACGATCACACATTCCTATTACTTCCTCTAGATCAGAAGAAACTATAATGACACTCACACCTGAATCCGTTAAGATATCAATTATCCGATAGATTTCTGCTTTTGCTCCCACATCAACCCCACGTGTTGGCTCATTGAACATAAATACCTTTGGAGTGTTATTAAATACTTTTGCAAACAATACTTTTTGTTGATTACCCCCACTTAAATTATTAACAATTTGTTTATTAGGGTCTGAAACTTTTATATTCAATTTTTTTATTAGGTCGTCTACAACCCGCTGTTCTTTCCCAAAGTTTAATAGCTTCTTATTTGATATTTTATCTAAGGAACTTAATACAATGTTATTATTAACTGTAGCATCAAGTACTAGCCCATCTCGTTTTCTATCTTCGGGAACCAAACCAATCCCATTTTTTATTGCGTCATAAGGAGAATTAATGTTAATTCGCTCTCCATTTAATATCATTTCACCGATTTTTTTGTTCGATGATCCATAGATTAATTTAGTGAGTTCATAATTACCAGACCCTAGTAAGCCAACAACACCTAATATTTCTCCACCTTTAAGTTTAAAACTAATATTATCGACAATTTTTCCTGACAAATTATTGACTTCAAAAATATAATCAGCCGTTTTAGGCTTTCTGACAGGGAATAGAGAGTCCACATACCGACCAATCATCATCGCAACGATTTCATCATAATCGGTTCCTTTTGTTTCTTTTGTGTCAACATACTGTCCATTTCTTAGGACCGTAATTCTATCACTAATTTCAAAAATCTCATCCATCCTATGAGAAATATATATTACTGCTATACCTTTGCTTCTCAGTTCTTTTATCATAGTAAATAGGGTGCTTATTTCTTCTTCAGTTAAAGCAGCGGTTGGCTCATCTAAGACAATCACTTTTGAATTTAGAGACAAAGATTTAGCGATCTCTACCATTTGAGCCTCTGCAACACTTATTTCACTAACCACTTTATGAGGGTCAATATCAAAACTCAACTTATTCAGAATCGCTTCTGCATCCATAAACAGCTGATTCCAATCGATTATAAAGCCTTTTTGGGGAAGTCTACCAATAAATATATTTTCTGCAATGGTTAATTCATTAACTAAGTTAAATTCTTGATAAACCATTGATATTCCTTTGCTTACTGCATCTACAGTGGAATCAAATTCGCATTCAACACCATTTATAAATATTGTGCCTGATGATTGCTTTTGTGCACCGGATAATATTTTCATTAACGTGGATTTGCCTGCACCATTTTCTCCACAAAGGGCATGAACTTCACCTTCTCTCACCGAAAAACTAACATTATCTAGAGCCTTAATACCTGGGAATTCTTTAGTTATTGAGTCCATCACTAAAATATTATCCTTTAATTCTCCCATCATTCCTCCTCCTCAAAAATAACTAATATGCACAACCACAAGTAATGATTATATTTGTATAACCTGTAAACTCTCCACTAAGAATTATGGCTTTCGATTGCTTAGACTGTTCTTTTAAATCAACATGTGGAATATAGTCTATTTCTAGCCCTTCAGGCAAAATTGAAATAGATTTTTGTAAAAAATCAGGACTGATATCTTTAGCTTCATTAGCAAAGGTAGCCTTTTCTATAACCAGTACTTTAACTATTTCTTCTAAAACTTTATGAAATCTTGGCTCATTTTCAATCCATCCCAAATCAATACGTGTAACTCCCTCAGGAACAGGAAGACCTGCATCACCAATGATAATGGTGTCCATATGCCTTACTTCTCCAAGTAATTTAAGTAACTGAGGATGAAATATACCTTTTTTAATCATTTTCTACCTCCTTTTAAATTTGTTCTGATAAAAAATTATCAATTTCATTTCTATTCGGCATTGCTGGTGTTGTCCCCATTTTTTTAACTGATAAAGCCCCAACTGCATTGCCAAACATTGCTGCATTCTTTAAACTTTTCCCTTCAAGCAAACCGGTTAATAATCCTCCATTAAAAGCATCACCGGCACCCGTTGTATCAACTGCCTCAACTTTAAAAGCTGGTATGATACCTATATATTCATCAGAATATATATAAGCCCCCTTCTTACCAAGCGTTATAACAACATTCTGAATTCCTTTTGCCATTAATTTTTTGGCAGCAAGCTCAGCATTCTTTTCGTCTGTAATTTTTATCCCCGTTAAATACTCAGCCTCTACTTCGTTCGGTGTCACTAAATATAAACCTTTTAATATTTCATCACTAACTGGTTGAATAGGCGCAGTATTTAATATAATTTTTACATTACTTTCTTTAGCTATTTGCATTACTTTTTCAATTGAAGATACATTTGTTTCTAGTTGAAGTAACAAATAATCAGCATTTTGGATCAAATTTTGAACAGACTCTATATCTTTATCTGTAATATGGCTACATGCTCCTGGAACTACTAAAATCTGGTTTTCACTAGTATTTTCATCGACTGAAATAAGTGCAATGCCTGTAGGATGTTCTTCAGATACCAGAATATTTGTTTGATCCATTCCTAACTCTTCCATTGTTGATATCAAAACTTCTGAAAATAGATCTTGACCTATCTTTGTTATCATCTGTATATCTGATCCCGATTTAAAAGCTGCGACTCCTTGATTAAACCCTTTACCTCCAGGGCCCTGCTTAAAATAATTTCCAAATACTGTTTCTCCTGGTTTAGGTAAGTGATCTCCTCTTCCCATTAAATCAACTACAAAACTTCCAAATACAACACCTTTCTTAGACACACTAAGTCCCCCTATTCATTAATTATTAATTGTGTTTTTAAAACAATGTTCTCGAATTTTTCGCTCTCGATACCCTTAATTTTCTTTAACATCAACTCAGCAGCAACTTGCCCCATTTCAGTGGTAGGCCTATCGACATATGATATGGGCAACTCAAACCACTGAAACATTTCTAAATTATCGAAACAAATTAAAGTAAGATCGTTAGTTAAGTCCACTTTATTCTCAACTGCATATTTAATACTCCCTAAAGCCATTAAATTATTCATCACAAAAATCGCATCTGGTGCAGTAGAGGATTCCATTAATTCTTTTGTCAATTTATATCCACTATCAAATTTAAAATCTCCAGTCTTTATCAAAAGTTCATCAGCATTAACATGATAATCTTCTAAGGCTTTTATAAAACCACAATATCTTTCAAGACCTGGTTTGGTATTATGAAGTCCAGTAATCGCTCCGATACGCTTACAATTTTTATTAATTAAATATTGCGTCGCCTGATATGCCCCCTTAAAGTTATCAACATATACCCCTGAATTTTCTATATCCTCTAAATCTCTATCAATATATACAAACGGCATACCTGCTTTATTATATTTTTGAACTAAACCAGTAGATAAAGAGTTTACCCTATGCACCGGTGTATAAAAAATCCCCGCTAAATTATACTGTCCCAGCGCCCTTAAATGAGAAACTTCAATATCAATATTTTCATCACTGTTTAGTAAAATAAGATGATATCCTTTTTGATTTATAACTTTGGTGATCCCATCAATTATTTGTCCAAAAAATGAATTTGTTATATCTGGAACGAGAACTGCAATATAATTAGATTCATTTTTACTCAAATTGATTGCATTAATGTTGGGAACATAATTATATTTCTCAATAATCGCGTTGACTTTTCGTTTAGTTGCGTCACTAACATTTCCTTTTTCATTTATGACTCGCGATACTGTAGCTACTGAAACTCCTGATAATTGTGCTATTTTCTTTATATTCATGGTTACTCCTGTTTGTAACCGGTTACATTATGGTTTAAAAAAATATTTAAACTACTAAAACGATATCGAACACTAAGTAACCGGTTACATTTTTATTTATATTCTCACTATAACGAATCATTTAAAATGTGTCAATATTTATTTTTGATTCCTTTAATGTCTTTTTCATTTATAACAAAAGTATATACGGGTGATACGACTATTAAGTTTCTTAATTATTTATAATCAAAAACAATATACGACATTATAACTATCGCATATTGTTTTTGATTCCTCATTTTATTCATTCTTTATTAAGATGGATCTATGCCTTAACTATTCTTCTCCTATAATATTGATACCTTCTTCGGTCTTGGGACTACCCACTTGTATTTTATATCTTTTAGGGTCTCGATTATGATATTTTGTCCACTGGTACCATCCACCATCATACACCTTAATATTTGCCCATCCATTTTCTTTAAGTATAAAGAAAATTGCCGCAGCTCTCCATCCTGCTCCACAGAATAAAGCAACTTCTTTATCTTTAGTAATTCCCCACTGCTTCCATTCTGTAAATAGCTGATCTAAATCACAAAAGTTACCTTCTTCACTTAAAATATATTCAACATTAACTCGATCAGTGCTTGCTTTAGCATAGACTGAGCCTAGTGGAGAACCAGTCCCTTTAATATACGGGTAACCACTTTTGGTTCCAATATATTCTTCCCAACTTCTAATATTAGCCAGAACAAAATTTGGGTTCTCACTCTGTTCTTTAATGACTTCAGCAGGGGTTGAAATAAGAAATTCAGGTCTTCTCGGAACTTTACAGCCAAAATCTGTTTTTGGAACGATACTTTTGATCTCGGCTGTAACTTCAAAGCCTGCATTTTTCCAACTATTAATTCCACCCAATAAAATTTTCACATTGTCAACACCTAGCCAATATGCAGCTAGTGCGACTCTACTTGATGCAATAATACCATCTGAATATACTACAAGTAATGTCTTACAATCTATGCCTTTCTTTAAGAAAACATCCTTCAATTTGTCTGCTTCATATAAATTTAAATCCGAATCTTCACCCTGAAGTTCTTCTTTATCAATTTTAATGGCCCTTGGAATATGTTCATTGTTATACTCTCTTTTCTCATTATCATCTTCTTTGATATATTCATTCATTCCATACGGCATGTCTAGAATTACAAGATTTGATTCATTTAAATGATCTTTCAACCAATTTACATCTACAAAAAATTTATTCATCATCATTTACTCTTTTACCTGTGAATCATCTTCATAAAATTCAAATACACCAGGTAATTTTTCTTCTATTTCACTTTGGACCTCTTCAATTTTAAAACATTTAGCATAATCTACTGCCCAATCCTCAGTTGCAAACTCTGACTTAACAATAGGCCCCATTGGATAATTAATCATCACATTATCTCTTATTATATAGTTGTCAGGGATCAATCCAGCGTTAGACATATGCGTAAAAAAGACAGTTGCGGCATCCACATCCTTTAATGATGAAACAGTTTGTTGTTGTTCCATATCTACGATTTTAACGTCTTTTAGATATTCTTCAATATCTACTATAGTAGCTGATTCTACATTATCGCTTACTTTAATGAATCCAGCTTCTTCAAGCATTCGCAATCCCACATTCATGTTCATTGAATCATTCATTATTGCAATGGTTGCACCATTTGGGATTTCTTCAACGGTTGTATACTTCTCAGAATATAACCCAATACCCGTATAGTATCCATAAGGTTTTACAACTTCAATTTCAACCCCTTTTGTTTTACTAAAGTTTTCAACAAAAACTTTATGTTGTCCTAAGGAAATATCAATTTCCCCTGCTGCAAGGGCTTCTAGTAATACAGGATTTGTATCAAACATTATCGCTTCAGTTTTATAACCTAATTTCTCATAATGATCTTTAATTGCTTCATAGGTGATATTTGAAACTGAAGTGACCCCTATTTTGATAGCCTTTTCTTCCTCAGCACTTACTATATAAATTTTAAATAGAGAACTAGCACACAAAATTAAGCCTAGAAAAGTAAATAACAATTTTTTCATTTTTACACTCCTACTGTATTTTATTTTTTAATTTATTACCCACAATCTGAATGATTATTACTAATACTATTAGTAAAGCAACAATAAAATACATCACTCCATAGTCAAAGAGCTGATAACCATAAGTTAAAGCAACAGCACCTAATCCTCCAGCACCTATCGCACCTGCCATGGCAGTCATATTTAACATATTAATAATCAAGATAGTGAAATTATCTATCAATTGTGGAAGCGCCTCTACTAACATGACTTTTGTGATAATTTGTTTATTGGTAGCACCAAAAGACCTTGCTGCTGTGATGACTTCCGAACTTACAGTATTTAAAGCGCTCTCTGTCATCCTGCCGGCAAAAGGAATACTTCCAATGCTAATTGATACTATAGCAGGCCATATTCCAATCGTAGTGCCCACCAATATTCGAGTTAATGGTGATAATGCTACAATCAGTATCATGGTAGGAAAGGATCTTATCATATCCGTTCCCCTGCTAAGGACCGCATAAATGGATCTATTTGGCTGTAACCCCTTTTCACTAGTAGAAAAAAGGATAAATCCTAATACTAGTCCTAATAAGACAGTAAAACTGGCAGAAATAATTAACATTTTTAAAGTATCAAAAATCGCAGGTATGATAACTGTCGGGAGATAATCCATTAAACGTGTGGATTCAAACATTAAAACTCCCTCCTTGTATAATCATCTAAAAAAATATCTGGATAATTTTTTACAACTATTTCAGCGTTATCCGCAGCAAGCAATTCTCCTGATTTTAGAAACGCAATATGAGTGCAATAAGCTTTAGCTATCAGCATATCATGCGTCACAATGATTACAGTAACACCCAGTTCTTCCTGAATTTGGTTTAATAAATCCATAATCATTATTGAATTTTCAGGATCCAATGCAGAGGTACATTCATCACATAATAGGTACTTTGGCTGACTAGATAAAGCTCTTGCTATTGCAACCCTCTGTTTTTGTCCTCCACTTAATTCACGTGGCCTCTTATGTAAATGCTTCTCGATATCCACTAGTTTAGCTAATTTATATACCCGCTCTTTTATATCATTTAAATCATAATTCCACAGTTCTAATGGTAATGAAATATTTTTATAAACTGTTTTTTGCTCCAACAAAGCAAAATTCTGAAAAATCATCCCCATATTAAACCTTTGTAGTCGGAGGTCTTCTTCAGCTAGTTCCTTAACATCGAATTTATCGATAATAACTTGGCCTTGTTGAAAATCAGTAAGTTTATTCATACATTTTAATAATGTCGATTTTCCAGCTCCACTTTCACCAATTATTCCATAAAATGACGAATCTGGTATATTGAAGGATATATCTGATAATATAACATTTTGATCAATTGTCTTATTTAAATTCTTTATTTCAATCAATTTTTCCATAATCTCCTTCCAATCTTTTATTCCACTAAAACAATCATTTATTATATTTCCTCCCTTCAATACAAATTAATATTATGTTTGAGTATATTTAAAATCAAATCAACAATCATAATAAATACGTCAAATATGTCTATTTTATATGCTCATAACATTCTCATGATAACTTGTATCTCGTTTCTGATTTATTTATTAATTTAATATATTCTTGTTCTACAAATTATCCTTATGCCTTTGTAATAGTAAAAAAACACCACGTATCAAACGTGGTGTTTTGTGCAATTATATTTATTGTATCTATTATTTCTCTTTCACTCAGTAGCATAAGTAACAAACTGCTTCTATCCTGAAGTTAATCTTACTCTGTAATTCTCAAATAATAACCATCTGGATCTAAAACAACATATTTCAAAGGATGTACATAAGCATTACCAAACCTAAATACCCCTTTTTAAATTTCTTTAATGAACATTGTAATTTTTGAGCGAAATTATACAATAGAATATATATATAAATTAAAATAAAGAGGTTTAGTTTAATGAAGAATAAAACAGAAACTAACATTATTAATTCGTTATCTATTACCAACAAAAGACGCTACATGTTACTGTCCTTTCTTTTAGTCATATTGATTCAAGGAATCGGTTTAATTCCGCCATTAATCATGCAAAGAATTATCGATCAATGGATTCCCAACAGAAACATGAGCCGAGTCATTCAATCAGCCATTCTTTTTCTATCAATTCCCCTTATAATGGCTAGTATTAATACCTACTATAAATATTTTATCGCTGTACTAGCTCGAAGGTCTGGACGTCAATTAACAACAAAAGCTTTCAAGAATGTACTAGAACAGAAGCTCACATTCTTTGACCAAACAAACAGTGGTGAGTTAGCCACCTATATACGTCAAGAGACCATTCGCTATGTCATGTTTTGGATTGCTGATTTACCACAAATCTTAGCTAACTTTATCATTAGTATCATTATCGTGGTCTTTGTTTTTAACTTACATGGGTCCTTTGCTCTCTTATTACTCCTTTATTTCCCTCTCGCATACTTTCCTAGCAATTATTTTGCAGAGAAAGTCCAAGGTATGACTCAACGAGTGATTAATTGCAATGGCCGTATGACTCAAATCATCACAGATAGTCTAAGATCTATCCGCTTCATTAAAGCCAATCAGTTAAAAGAACAACAAGTCAATCAATTACAGGATACACTGGATGACTCCATTACAATTTGGGGGCGGATCGCTTTATTCGATAATTTGAGTGGCTTATGGACTAGCAATGTCGTCAACCAAATCTTGACCGGTGTCATCTTTATCCTTTCTACTATCTTTGTTATCCAAGATCAATTATCTATCGGAACCATCGTCGTTCTTTTGTCTTACCTCACTGTCTTTTATGCAAACGCTAACAATATTTTAACTACCAATTATCAGTTCAAAAAGCAACTGGCTGAATTTAAACCTTTAGCTGATCTTATCAACCTAAAAGATATTGAAAATTCAGGATCCAAACCTTTTGACCCTCAGCAATCGATCATTTTTAAGGATGTCACCTTTAGATACAATCAGGATCGTGAACTGATCTTCCAGGACCTGTCGCTGAATATTCCGATTGGTAAATGGATCGGAATTATTGGTAAAAGTGGAATCGGTAAATCAACTATCCTTGATCTACTCCTCGGATTTTACGCAGTAGAAAGTGGTGACCTATTAATTGATGGTATCCCAATTGATCAATACGATCTCAAGAGCTTGCGGTCTAAAATGGCTTATGTTTCTCAAGACCAAGTTCTCTTCCCTGGAACCATTCGCGAGAATTTATGCCTAGTCAAGCCTCAAGCAAGTACACAAGAACTTACAGATGTTTTAAAAAAGGTTGATCTCTATCACTTCATCCAAACCCTACCTCAGGGGCTTGAGACACCCGTCGGTGAAAGTGGAGATTTATTAAGTGGTGGGCAAAAACAACGACTCAATCTTGCCCAAGCCCTACTCCGCAAGACACCCATTCTTCTTCTTGATGAAGCAAATGCAGCCTTAGACCAAGCTACCAGTCTATCAATTAAAGAGACCTTGACCCAACTCAAAGAGACCAGCAACTACACCATTATCTCAGTCAGCCATGATCATAATTTTCTTTCTGAATGTGAGATAATATACACACTTAAAAACAAAGCAGCGGAAGTGCTTAAACCAACATACGAAATTGAAAAAGAATCTCGGCTTTAAATCGAGTACATCAACATTGAATATCGAATAAACTCTCCAGATATATTATGTACCTATGATGAATAAGCATTCTAAGTCCTTTTAAATTTTAAACTTTAAATTAAAACATTATCTCAACATAACAAGTCCCCTAAATCTTTATGCGGATCTAGGGGCTCTTCCCATATTTAAAACTAACTAAAACAACACAAAAATCATCTCATCTGTAACTCAAATTTTAAATTTTAATGATTTCGTATTAAAGCAATAGGAGAACAAATGTATAAAAAACTATAATATATATTATAGTATACAAAGTTTAATTATCACGAGTAGAAATATAAAAAATTTCTTCAAAAGTTTTTTCTAGTGCTAAACATAATAAATACGCTAATTTTGCTGATGGTGTATATTGACCCGTTTCTATTGATGATATTGTATTTCTTGATACTCCAACCATTTTTGATAAGGCTTCTTGAGTTAACTGTAATTCTCTTCGTATTTCTTTTAAATTATTTTTTAGTTCTAGCTTCTCATCCATACTAAAGATCCTTTAAAAAAATTACTGTAGCGCTTATTCCTATTACAAACAATAGAAAAAAAAGATATAAATGTTTATTTTCCCGCTTTATATAATATTTATATAGTTCACCTGCACCGATGGACAAACAAAGCATTGCTAAAATATCAAAAAAAGGTAAATTATGGGAGTCTCTAATTGCAGAGATAAACCCTGCAATAGCAATTAACATCCTTGAAATCCAAACACTTGATTTATCATTCACAAAAATTTCTCTTTCATCATTTTTTTCTCTTTGAGCCATTTTTAAAACATCCTTTTTATCCATCTTAATCCTCCTTTGCCAAGTTTACTTTATATATATTATATATATGAAAAGTAAACTTGGCAATATTATAAATTAATTATAATAAAAAATCAGAATGCCAAATGCATATCTAATAATTATTTTGCTTATAATTATATATTTTGTTTAAACGTAAAATATAATCACTCTACTTAAAAACAAATTTTCTAACTTTGAGTACTTAAACATTGATAATAGCAATATTTAGTATTCCCTCTTTCTATTAATACCTATTTCATCACCAATAACATCTATATCTTTCTTGAACCATAGTCTAGTTGTCTTCTTCCAGAATTTTTATTTCCCTTTGAAGACTCCTATTATTCTCCTTACCTTTTTATACTAAAAAAGGTTATTGTAAGACCAATATAACAAAACAACAGCTCATAAACCCCTGATACAATTGGGTTTATAAGCTGTTTTTTTATTTATGTTATCTATTCTTGTGTTCTATTACTTTTTACAACACGGCATAAACCTTGCTATTAAGCAGTTATAGCTCCAAATGTGATTACTCCAATTCAATAGATCATATCGATTTATATTGGATATAGTTAATTTTAATCTTTATTATTACGTGTTTTATTCATATTATATATACAATTCTGTTTTATCAAAACTTTTTGGGTCAAAATTGGGTCATACATATATATAATTAATTACATTTAGACTTTAATCATAATTTTTTATTAAAGTTTTCATTTCACAAAATAGATATACCCATAGTTTTACAAATAAAGTTACACAAAGAAATATAACACTATAACTAGGGCAATTTAATATTTTAAGGTTGATGATTTGTCCAACATGGAATATCATAATCTTCAACCTTATCAACTACTATAGCAACCGAATATTTAGCTCTAGTTAACGCTACGTATAAAGCTGAAATTGACTTATTAGCTAGTGTTTTGGTTCTATCTTTTAGAAATTCACTAAAGGGTCTAGTTGAGTATATCAGTGTCCTATCAACAGTTAATCCCTTTGATTTTCCAAAATTTACAGAAGGTATTCCATCCGGCACCTTCGTTCTAATATCTGTTCTTAAGACAAGAGGTGTATATTTTTTATAATAATCCATCACTTGATCTTTATTAATAACGAAAACTCCATCATGACCAGTAACCTCTAAATTATTTGAAATGGTACGAAGAAAATTTAATTTCGGTGGAATGACTGAATCTGCAAAATCTATAATCTGTTGATTACATCGCCAAGTTTCATTTTCATTGCTAATAACAACTTTTCCACTGTTCTCAATATTTTTATACCAACTTATTTTATTTATACCGTTAAACTTTTTATATTTGGTATCCAATCGACTTGTTTGATAAATAGACTGTCTGACATCACCAACTCCAACTATTCTAATTTTAGATTTAAACAAAAGATTAATGATATCTAGGTCATTTCCAGCTAAATCTTGTAACTCATCAATGTAAATTTCATTATATAGTTTTTCTAAACGATCAATCCAATCTCCATCTCCAGCTTCAATAATTTTATTTGAGAATAGGTTAATTCGTGAACTATAAACTTCACCATCTTTGCTAATATAACGATTAATTCCTTTCAAACGCGAGGTAAAGTTGTCATTTTCCAAAAATTTAAACCCAGTTACTTTTAAATTTTTAACGTAATCAGAAGAATACGGATAAATAATATGATGTAGTAAGAATTGATACCATCCGACAATAGTGACTTTATTTTTCATTATTGTTTTATTGATTCTTTGTCTTAATACTTCTTGCCCAGTTGAAGTATATGTTATTACTAGAATTTTTTTATCTTTACCTTCTTGAATTAATTCTATTAATCTTTGTGTTTTTCTTCCCCCAGCAGGAGCAAAAATAATTTTATTCCTCATCATAGTTCTCCTATAAAGGTTACAGCTTCTTCTATATATGAGGGAATTTTTATTTTTTCTTCACTAAGTGAAATATTTAATGCGATCGAAGTCTTATTTTTTTTCATATATTCATCAAGCTTATTTGCATCTCCATCAAAAGAAATAATTTTTTTAAATTTATCTAACTCATGGAAATTTGCTGATATCAATTGTGGTTCAAGAGTTTGTCCAAATTCTTTATCTCCGACGAATATCTGCCGAAATCCATCCTTTAAAAATTCAGAAGTGTCAGCTTCCCAATAACTTTTATCACGTTTATCAGCATCTCTTAAAACGGCTACTGGTCGATCTAATGCTTTGCACAATTCTAGAGCACGCTTATAACTTATTCCAGTAGTAATCACATCTATTCCATCTTCCAAAGGATATCTATCATGTACTTGAAAATAAGCTTTATTAAAAATCATTTCATCAGAAGGTCCCTCCACTAATACCAATTTTTTTGCTAATACAATTCTTAAAGTGTCGAATCCAGATGCTTTTTGATAAAATTTAATAGTTTCATTAGACAGCGATTCAAAATTCGCTAAATTACCATCATAAATCATTGTAATATTATTTAATCCTAAACGATTCATTACATACGAACTATGTGTTGTAATGAATACCTGACTATCTGTAAGATTATTTTGGATGATAGTGATTGCCTCGTAAAGACTAGTATGTGACAAATGATTTTCTGGTTCTTCAATAAAGTAATAATTATTGTTTTCTTCATTATCACTAATTGATAAATATAGTTTCATTAGTAACTGTTGTCCTTCTCCAGAATAATTAAATGGCACATCATTAACTTGAGGAACAATCGAATTATCCCAATTAGAGAAGGGAGATTGATCCATACCTAATTTTAAATTTCCTGAAAAATTTCCTTCTTCATTTTTTATTCTTTCATTAACATTTTCTAAAAGAGAATTAGTTAATTCATAAACAGATTTTCGATAATTTGCAGAAATATTTGTTCTTTCAGAATCAGATAGCATGTTTTCAATGAGTGACCTCAAGCGATAATCCATTCCCCTAAAGGTTGATAATTTTTTACTATCAACATTAGCTACTCTAATATCATGAGGCTTTCTACGAATCGGTTGTCCATGGAACCCCTTCCATTCGACTGTGTAAAATTCCGTTGGTAGTATAGCTGGAACATCGTTACTTAAATACTGCTTAAAATCTGAAAGGTATTCAGGATCTGGTAAAATCCTTAGAAGTATTCCCGGACAATCAATATTCAGAGAATTAACTTTACCTCTCAGAATTTGTGGCTGACTTTCCTTACTAAAAAAAACTTCAATACTAATTTCAGGTGGAACAGTTTCTTGTGGATTACCCTCAAAGAATTCACTAACCACTTGGTTGTTAAACAAATAAGGATTAAGCTCATCTACTAACCATTTTCCGTTTAATCGACCAGTTAAAGCTAGATTAATGGCTTCCAAAAGAGTGGACTTGCCTGCTTGATTATTCCCAACAATAACATTTAATCCAGAACTCGGATTCCACTTAATCTGTTTAAATTTCCGATAATTTCTTATTATCACTTGTTCAATCAAAAAATTACCCCCAACGTTTTATTGTTACTATACAATAGTATTTATGTATAACTTTTTTAATCCAGAAAATTTTTATAATTTGTCAAAACTCATTTATCCAAAAAGATATTTCAAAAAAGAGTAGTTATTTTGACCTACTAAATAACCTTAACTATATTTTTTTCGTAAGAATTCATTCCCACCTTCATTGAAGCAATTGTTCTACTCCAATCAATTTCCATTTTTCCAATTCCTAATGTAATCATTGATCCCATTTGCCCCCCCTTATTGCTTATTGATATTGGGGAAATATACTTGAGACATTATTATTATTTTTTCATCTTCAGGATTTTCAATTTGAGTGTCAATTATTTTTTTCATTAATGCGATACAAAATTTAATACCAATCTCTTCAGAAATAATATCCTTTAAATAAATATTTTTTCCTTCATCATATTCACTTGGAAAAACTACTGAAAAATAGGTCATTTTTTTCTTTTCCACTTCCCAAATTCTATATTTCACTTCCGGTTTATCGTCAATTTTATACTCTGTTACCTTTGATAGAAACTTATCTATTTGACTAACTCTATCCCATGTTGCGAGGTTTTTATTTATATAAACTTCATCCCATGAATCGAAAACCGGAAAATGAGATAACAAATTCCTGATAAAATTAAATAAATTATCCGCAATAATTCCTTCAAAAAAGGGCCCTCCACCTTTTTTTTTTCCATTTTAGGTATTCTTTAATTGGTTCATAATTACAAATCTCTTTATAAATTGAGAAAGCCTCTCTCAATTTATAAAATCTAATCATTGAACTTTGCTGAATGAAGCTATCATCAAGAATTTCATTATATAAACTGTAGAATCTGTTATAAAATAAAGTAAGTACTTCAGTTTCCTTTTCATTTGGCCGTTGTTCATTATTCATAACTCTCACTCCAGGTTATTATTCTTTAATATATATACTAATATAAAGCTAAATAAAAACTAAAATATGTTTTATTTCTCTAGTGGATAGATTAAAACCCATACAGATCGTTACTATTGCGCTCGTATTAATAATGACAAGAAATTCTATTGTAAAATTCCATATTTAAGTGTTAATATCATTTCTTACAAGTACTACTAATGAACTCGAAACAAAAAAACGAGCTTTAATCTTTTTAAAATCTTATAAACGTTATTATTACAAGGTATTCACTATTTTGCTAATCCCATTTATTCTTTACGGGTATTTTATAGTCTCCTAGATATAACCTTTAAATGCATCACGCATCTAAATAACTCTTTCAATCACTTTGTTCATGAGCTCTGGATAGTTATCTTGGTTATTAAAATTCAAGCTTGGAATCAATGTTTTAATTCTGGAAGCTTTCTTATCATCCATTCTTTCCCAATACATTTCGAAATTTAAATTGTCCTCAATTTCATCTTTATATTTTAATATGTTATCGTATAAATCTTTATTGTCAGGTATGTATAGCTCTACACCGATATATCCAGCTTTATTGACTAATGTTATGCTGATGTGAGCATCACTTGTTCCTATAGCAACATCATACCAATGATCTGTAATCGCTTTTCTAATGTTAAAAGGCTTTCCGTTTTCAGTAACCACTCTATTAAAATCAGTCCAAAATTTTAGTCTGTCAGCGTGTCTTTTTGATAATTCACCTTCGTTAATGACGCTTTTAATAAAATCATTTGGTTTTTCAACAATTCTGAACATAGGTGCTGGTTGTGAATCACCATTCTTGTATGCTTTATTTTCTAATAAGAAGAAGGAAATTTCTTTTACCATATTATTATTTAGCCATTCAATGGTACTTTTATGCTCTTCTCTTGCTTCCTTTACAATCCAAATAATAACATTAGCATCTAGTTCTGAAGCATAAATAATAATTTTCCCTAAATGATCATGATTAGTTGACTCAAGTTGATTTTCAATAATAACTTTCAACCCCGTTGTCTCATCTATTGCCACTATATCACAACGATACGAACCAACATAGACTTCCTTTTCAAAATCAGTTAATGTTAACCCCACAGTATCGTTCAATAATTCAATATTCTCTTCTTTAGCTAGCCAGTTCGAAAAATCATATTGCTCATGTACCCATAAATCTCTTATATTAACTTCTTCTAATCTACCTAGTGCTCAGTTCGTTATCATTTTTCACCTACCAAGATATTTTTATAATCATAATACTGTACCTAATTTTTCACATAAATATTTTATGATCAGGTGTCAAACGAAACTAATCTAAATATTGATGTTATTTTGTAATGTAATGAGGGTTTTTCTTTTAATTTTTTGGGTTTCGACTTTTTCTATGGTTATTGACCCTATTTTTATATAGTAAAAATAAAGAACTCTTATTTTTGGTTATTTTTGACAAACCATAATGTCTATTCTTTCTTAAAACGGATTTCTTTATATCCTGTTTTTTCAAAACAAACAATTGTTCAAAAAATGAAAAAGCTAATAATGATTTTTGAACCGTTAAATAGTCAACCTGATTATCGTTAACTCTTCCATGCATATAAAGATTTCTATTTAGTGGCAACACCCCATTATTATATAATTCTTCTATATCTGAAAATCTTTTAAAGAGATTAACTTCAAGATAATTTTTTTCATGAAATTCTTTTATATAAGTAATTTGTTTAATTAAATCAATTAAATATTGATTTTTGATATTTGTTAAATCAATAAATTCCCTAAAAGCAGGCTGATTAGTTTTTACTTTTGCTAAGGTAGATCCTTCTTCAGCTAATTGCATCTCAGTTAAAATATACTCTATTCTCTCTATGCAAAAAATCACCATCAACTTGTAAAAACCTAGTTTCTCTAATTCTTGTAATTTGTTAATTTCATGGTATGTTCTCAAAGATAAAGGAATAAAATCATAAGTTGTTTTATTATGCTCCTCTTCAAAATATTTCAATAACTCAATTAAAAAAATATCCGCATCCTGCTGATTTTCAAAAGGCACTGCCACGGCTGAGATGAAATCGATATGAGTCAAAGGCGGATATATATCATATACTAAACAATACGCAATTCGCTTCTTTTTACTATCGTTAAGAGAGTCTATAAGCCCAGTAAAATCTATTTTCTTCATAAATGAATTTACACTTTGAAGTATTTCACTTACGGATTCAGAAATACTTGAAATATTAATTATTGCTTCTTTAAAATTTTCATTGAAATTTACTGTCATAGGCTTAATCACTGTTATCATTTCACTAAAATTATAAGTTGGTAATTCAATAACATTCTTATAACTATTTATTATTTTACCTACTGACTTCATGTAATTATCACTTAAAGGTAAAATAGGATTCGGTATTAAATTACTATTTACTTTTGGTAACTTTAAATCATCGATTATCCCTTGTGAGTCATTAAAACATTTATGTAATTCTGGGACATTTATGGTGTCTAATATTTGTTCTTCCGGATTATTTTTACTTTTATTATCCATTAAAGTCTCCTACTCTGTAAATAATATATATAATAATTATCAATCATACTATTAATAATCATACCATATTTCCCTTGTGTTTTTATCAACATTTGGTCAGATTATTGGTAAAAACCAAGAATAATTATCGGTGGGACTCTTATAAAAGACAAATAACCCTGAGAACATTCTCAAGGTTATTTGTACTAATTTTGACTTTAGTCGGTTGAGCACGCTTTTCGTGCGAAACATAAACCACCCGCTATGCGGGTGCGCGACGAAAGTTATACAAAAATATCTCCTTAAATAGTAAAATGTTGGTGTTCAAGCCTCATTAAACTAAGAAAGGAGATATAAGAATGGCTAATAAATCGTATAGTTTAGCCCACACAAAATGGATGTGTAAGTACCATATTGTGTTCATACCAAAGTATAGAAGAAAAATAATATACAATCAATACCGAGAAAGTCTTCGCGAAATATTAAAAAGGTTATGTCAATACAAGGGGGGTAGAGATAATAGAGGGACACTTAATGCCAGATCACGTTCACATGTTGGTGAGTATCCCACCAAGAATAAGTGTATCAAGTTTTATGGGATATTTAAAAGGAAAAAGTGCGATGATGATGTTCGATAAACACGCCAACTTGAAGTATAAATTTGGAAATAGACACTTTTGGGCGGAAGTGTATTATGTAAGTACAGTCGGACTCAATGAACAAACCATTCGAAAGTATATACAAGAACAAGAAAAACATGATAGAGCGTTAGACAAATTAAGTGTTAAGGAATTTGAGGACCCCTTTAGGGGTTAGGGTTTGGAGTGATACCAACGCCTCTTGAGAGGCAGGTGACGAGTCAAGTGCACTGAGGCTTGATCAAAGTGAAAGCCCGCGTCTTGAGGCGCGGGCAGGTTTTTGAGCCTTATAGGCTCAGAGCAAACCACCGTTAGACGGGTGGTGCTGATTTTATTACTTACTATATTTATTCAATTCCCATTCTTCTCCTCAAGTCACGAAATGTTCCTATTCGTCACATTTCTGTTCTTGATACGCAGATGGGCCGTCAACAACTCTGCTTTCGCTTATCAGCTTAGCAATCGTTGGACGGACGTAGAAATAATCACTTATGATTATTTCTACTCCCATTCCACTGTTGCGGGGGGTTTACCAGTGATATCATACACAACACGATTAACATGCGCTACTTCATTGACAATACGACTGGAAATTTTTTGTAAGATTTCCCAATCAATACGGGCAAATTCTGCCGTCATCCCATCAATCGAAGTAATCGCCCGAATCGCTACCGTATGATCGTAGGTGCGTCCATCTCCCATAACTCCTACTGAACGAATATTAGGTAAGACGGTAAAGTATTGCCAAATATCACGCTCCAAACCGTTGAGTGAGATTTCTTCACGAAGAATAGCATCTGATTCCCTCACGATTTCCACTTTCTCATCTGTAATCTCTCCTAAAACGCGTATCCCTAGACCGGGTCCTGGGAAAGGTTGGCGCCAAACTAAAGAGTCAGGCATGCCTAGTGTGGTTCCTAGAGCTCGCACCTCATCTTTAAAGAGCGTATCCAAAGGCTCAATCAATTCAAATTCCATATCTTCTGGTAGGCCTCCCACATTGTGGTGAGATTTAATGGTTTGCGCCGTCTTAGTACCGGATTCAATAATATCCGTATAGAGAGTTCCTTGGGCTAAGAAATCAACCCCTTCTAATTTAGAAGCTTCGTCATCAAACACATAGATAAATTCATTCCCAATAATTTTACGTTTCTGTTCCGGATCAATGACTCCTTTAAGTTTATCAAAGAAACGCTCTTTGGCATTTACACGAATGATATTCAATCCAAAGTCTCCACTAAGAGACTCCATCACTTTGTCACCCTCATCTTTACGAAGTAAACCATGATCAACAAAAATACAAGTTAATTGATCACCAATTGCCTTTTGAAGCAGAACACCAACGACTGAAGAATCAACTCCTCCAGATAATGCTAAGAGAACTTTACGCTCTCCTACACGTTGACGGATTTTCTCAATTTCAATTTCAATAAAATTCTCCATGGTCCAGTCTCCTGTCGCCCCACAGATCTCAAAAGTGAAGTTCCGCAACATTTCATTTCCGTGAATCGAATGACGAACTTCTGGATGGAATTGGACACCATAGATTTGTCGGTCAGCATTCTCAAATGCTGCAATTGGACAATGGTCGTTTGAAGCCGTCACTTCAAAGCCTTCCGGCACTTGACTCACTAGATCATTATGGCTCATGAGGACTTCTTCTGTTTCAGCAAGTCCTGCAAAAATTCCTGTCTGATGATTCTTCACTTTTATGGAAGAACGGCCATATTCCGCTTGATTCCCTGCTTCGACCTTTCCACCTAATAATTGAGTCGTTAATTGCATCCCGTAACAAATACCTAAGACCGGAATGCCTAATTCAAAAATCTCTGGATCCACAGAGAAGGATTCCTCTCCATATACACTATGAGGCCCTCCAGAGAGAATAATACCAATCACATTGCCCTCTGCTTTAATTTGTTCCGCACTGGTGTCATTAGGTAAAAGCTCACTAAAAACTCCAAATTCTCTAATCCGACGGGAAATGAGTTGATTATATTGGCTACCAAAGTCTAAGACAATCATTTTTTCTATTTGTGGAATCATATATATCTCCTTTTTTAATATTTTCTAACGTGAATAAAATCAAATAAATGCTGGTGAGTCTTATGTAAAATAATATCTGCCCTTGAACGTGTTGGTTTAATGTGTTGAATCAGGTTCGGTAAATTAATATGACACCAAACATCATCTGCATAAGCAATTGCCTGTTCTCTAGTAAAATGTGTCATCTTATTATAATAGTTATTAGGATCGGACTTCGCCATTTCCAACAAGAGTAAAAAACGTTCCACAAACCATTGATGGATAAGATCCTGCTCTGCATCAATATATATCGAAAAATCAAAAAAATCACTCACATATATTTGTTGGTTAGACGGCAATTGCAGGACATTAATCCCCTCAACAATTAGAATATCTGGGCTGTCAATTATTTCATATTTACCTGGAATAATATCATATACTTCATGCGAATAAATTGGAACAGAAAATGGGGAATCTTTGGTTTTAACATGGGTCATGAATTCAATTAAGAGCCCCATATCATAGGATTCAGGAAAACCTTTCCTACGAAGCATCCCTCTCTGCTCTAGCACTTCATTCGGATAAAGAAAACCATCGGTTGTAATCATTTGAACCTGTCGTTCTGGAAAAGTTTCACTTAACAATTGATGGAGCACTCTCGCTACTGTACTTTTACCAACTGCCACACTTCCAGAAATACCAATAATAAATGGGACATGACGGTAGCCGCCATTATCTTTTTTATTCTTATCAAAAAAAGATTGCTTCGATCGATTAAAGGCATCCAAGTACACATAGTCCATTTCAATATAATGAAGCAATGGACCATACACTTCTCGAACATCTTCCTGACTTAAACGGTCATGAATTGAAACTAACTCTGTTAATTCCTCAATAGGAAGAATTTCTAATTCACTGGATTGAAACTTTTGCCATTCCTCTCGATTATAGCTTTGATAGCGATTATTTATCGCAAAAGTCATCTTAACCTCCTACTAAAACAACACTTCAACTGAATTAATACACATCATAGTAAATCTATGATAAAATACTCAATTGAAACCAAGTTATTTAAACATAATTTGCTCTTATTTTAGCATAACTTATCCTAATTATATAGAACATTTCAAGAGAGGAGGATATTATGGATCCTCGTTATAACCATTTAACCCCTAAAGTTCCTGCCCCACCTATTAAAAAAATCGGGACAGGGCAAGCTCATAGCAAAATAATCCTAATGGGAGAGCATGCTGTTGTTTATGACTATCCAGCGATTGCGATGCCTTTCACAGCAGTCCAAGTCGAAGTTAAAGTGCATGCTAGTCATAAGCCCTATACTTCCATTGACTGTCAATATTATAGAGGGCCGCTAGAACAAATCCCTGAACATTTAGAAAACTTAAAAACAGCCCTTCACCTTGCGATTGAGAGTATGCGACTTAAAGAAATTCCTCTCGATATTAAGATTGAATCAACTATCCCACAAGAACGTGGAATGGGGTCATCTGCCGCAGTCGTCGTCGCACTGATCCGAGCCATTTGTGATTTCTATCATGTCCAAATCTCCGATTACCAACTACGACTTATTACAAATGAAGCAGAAGTCATTGCTCACCAATCTACCTCGGGGATCGATACACTTGTCACTTCTAGTTCTAATCCTATTATTTATCGGAAAAGCCAGAAGCCTCACTCCTTTAAATTAGATCTTGATGCGTTTCTAATTGTCGCTGATTCAGGTCAAGCAGGACGTACAAGTTTAGCAGTCAATCATGTTCATGAGTTAAAAAAAGTGAAACCGCACTTTGTCGAACAAGCAATGGCAACGATTGGACGTTTTGTTAACCAGGCTTATCAAGCCATACGTCTTGGTGATAGAACAGAACTTGGTCGCCTCATGACTTACAATCATTATTACTTAAATCAATTAGGTATTTCTAACCAAGAACTAGATCGAATTGTCAATGCAGCATGGCTAGCAGGAGCTCTCGGCGCTAAACTGACAGGTGGAGGCTTAGGGGGATGCGTGATCGCCTTAGCTGAAGATCGACACCATGGAGAGATCATCTCAGAAGCGATGACGAAAGCAGGTGCTTCTAAAACCTGGTTATTAAATCTATCACATGATAAGTAGTAGAATAAGGAGAGAGACTATGACACAAGCTCGGATTGCTAAATACCAAGCTCATACCAACATCGCCCTCATCAAGTATTGGGGCAAAAGAAATCAAGAACTTATTCTTCCAGTTACTTCAAGCCTCTCATTAACTTTGGAGGCTTTTTATACGCAGACTCAAGTTGAATTCTCAGATCAATTTGCTAATGATCAATTTATTTTAAACGGCCATCCCCAAAGTCATGAAGCAACGACTAAGGTAAGCCACTATGTTGATTTATTTAGACGCACCGCTGGTGTCACTTTACCTGTCAAGATTACGAGTGATAATTATGTCCCAACAGCAGCTGGCTTAGCCTCATCTGCTAGTGCATTTGCAGCCTTAGCTTGTGCGTGTAATGATGCCTTGGATTTAAATTTAAATCCACACGAGCTATCAATCATGGCCCGACAAGGATCAGGATCGGCTTCTCGTTCCCTTTTTGGGGGCTTTGTAGAATGGGAGAAAGGTTCTGGAGAAGATTCCAATTCTAGCTTTGCTCGTCCTTTTGATTCAGCTGATTGGGATATTGCAATGATCGCACTTGTTCTCAACCATCAATCAAAAAAATTCTCGAGTCGCAAGGCGATGCAACACACCATTGAAACTTCTCCTTTTTATAAATTATGGCCGGAAGAAGTCGCAAAAGACTTGGAATTAATTAAATCTGCCATTAAACAAAAAGATCTTAAACAAATCGGAGAAATAGCCGAGCATAACGCGATGAAAATGCACGCTACCATGTTAGCTGCTAATCCTAGTTTTACTTATTTTGAATCCGATTCACTCAAAGCGATGGAATTAATTAAGAACATGCGCCACAATGGTTTAACTTGCTACTATACAATGGATGCAGGACCGAATGTTAAAATCCTATGTCCCTACTCACAAAGCCAGCAGATTAAAGAACAATTATTACATTATTTTGATGAGAGCCAGATTATCATCTCTCAAGTTGGACCAGCGCCATTCGCCTTAGATGTTTCGGGGGTGTAAGATGGAACTTTTTGATCGCTTTCCCCTTCCCAAACAGGCTCAAGCGCTTGCTCCAGGTAAATTATATATTGTAGGAGAATATGCGATTCTTGCTCCACAGCAAGCTGCTATACTTATAGGACTGGATCAATATATCCAGGCAAAGGTCAGCTTTAACGACCTACCCTATTGCGAATTATTCAATCATCAGAAAGATTATCCTCCATTAAACATTTATTTTGATACTAATGAGGACTCATCAAAAGTAGAAACCTCACAATTCGAAAAATGGAATTATGTGATTGAAGCCGTTAAAACATGTCGAGCTCTCTTAGCGGAATTAAAAATACCCTTCAGAAATTGCCAAATTGATCTAAACTCTGAACTCACTAACCCTCAAGGCCAAAAATATGGTTTTGGTTCAAGTGGTGCCGTTACCGTAGCGTGTATTCAAGCCATTTTGAAAGCTCATGGTCTAGAAGCTCGATCCAAGATCACCTACTTCAAATTAGCTGTTATCACGATGTTACGCTTAAAATCAAGAGGAAGCTTTGGTGACCTTGCTTGTAATGTCATGGGAGGCTGGGTCTATTATCAAGCAGCTGATCGTGGATGGCTAGAAGGCAGGGTCTTACATGCTTCATATCTTGATCTCTTAACAGAAGATTGGCCAGATCTCATCATTGAATCGTTACAGGCTCCTGCTAATCTTCATTTACTCATTGGCTGGACACAACAGCCGGCCTCCACTGAAAATCTTGTAGATCGCTTACAACAATTACTTATTCAAGACCCAACCGCTTACCAAAAATTTTTACAAGAGGCAAAACCCTGTGTCGATCAATTAAAAGAAGCATTAATTGATCATCAAGAAGAACTCATCCTACAATCAATCCACCATTATCGCCAACTTTTACTTAACTTAGGGACAGCATATGGATTGCCGATCGAAACGAAACCTCTTCAACAATTAATCGAAATTGCCCAATCTTATTCTTTCTCCGCTAAATCCTCTGGCGCAGGCGGGGGCGATTGTGGCATCGCTTTAGGATTTGACCCATCGAAAATTCAAATGATACAAAAAGCTTGGAAACAAAACGGCATTGAGCCTCTCAATTGCAAAATCATTTTCTCTAAATCATCACAAAATAAGGAGTAATCATGACCCAATTCAAGTCTCAAGATCCTAGCCTCTCTCAACAAAGAAAGGCAGATCATATCCGTCTCGCTTTAGATCAACAAAATGACATTAAAGTGAATCCTTTCGATCAAATTCGTTTCGTCCATCATTCATTAGCAAATATTCGACTAGAAGAAATTGACCTTTCAACCTCTTGGGCAAACTCTTATCATCCTTTCCCTTTTTATATCAATGGGATGACAGGCGGTCATACCCAATCAAAAGAATATAATTACCGATTAGCTGTTGTTGCACGCGAGACAGGTCTAGCTATGGGAGTGGGTTCCGTATCTGCTGCTCTCAGTGACCCCACTGTCAAAGAAACCTATACCATTATTCGAGAAGCTAACCCACAAGGCTTTATACTTGCCAACTTGGGGGCACATCACGGCCTGGAGAATGCTCAGAAGGCAGTTGATCTTCTTCAAGCTAATGCCCTACAAATCCATTTAAATCTCCCGCAAGAAGTTGTCATGCCAGAAGGAGACCGTGACTTTCGATCATGGGCAAAAAATATCGAAGAAATCGTTAATGGGCTCTCTGTTCCAGTGATTATTAAAGAAGTTGGCTTTGGGATGAGTCAAGAAACCATTCAAAAACTGATTCATCTAGGCGTTCATACCATTGATATCAGTGGTAGAGGCGGAACCAACTTCGTTCATATTGAGAATGACCGACGGGACACTCTAGACTTTTCTGATTTGGGATCTTGGGGACAAACCACACCTGAATCACTTTTGGAAGCGTCTCATCATTTACATGAAGTAGAAATTTTGGCTTCAGGAGGCATTAGACATTCTCTTGATATTGTTAAATCATTAGCCCTAGGAGCTCGTTCCGCTGGAATTGCAGGAAAGTTCCTCCATTCTGTTGCCCATGAGGGTATCGACCCTACCATCCAGCTTGTCAATCAATGGAAGACTGCTATCCAGCATATGATGCTACTATTAAACTGCAAAAGCATCCATGACTTGCAAGCTACGGATATTGTCCTAACCCATTCCCTATTAGATTGGGCAAAATCTCGTCAAATTGACTTTCAGACTTTAGCCAATCGTTCTAAAAAAGAACTTGACAATTCAAACGATTAGTTTTATAATTTCTACAATTTAATATTGTCTTTAAACATGTTCTGTGAAGCATGAAAGCAACCCCTTCGTACTAAATAAAACTCTTTTATAGAATTATTGGTACCCATCTTTTTGTATGCTTTTAAGCCTAACCAACATGTTGGTTAGGCTTTTTATTATTTGAAAGGAGAATCCAATGCTTGATAAACATCAACCCATTATCGCCCTTGATTTCGCCTCCGTTCAAGATGCTAAAGATTTTTTAACTAAAATGCCGAAACACCAGCCACTTAATCTTAAGATCGGTATGGAACTTTATTATTTATCAGGATCTGAATTTGTAAAATCGTTAGTCGATCAGGGACATAAGATCTTCTTAGATTTAAAATTACATGATATTCCCAACACCGTAGAAAGAAGTATGCGAATCTTAGCTCAACTAGGTATTGCCATGGTAAATGTACATGCCGCAGGTGGCCAAGAAATGATGACCGCTGCCAAAGAGGGGCTTTTATCTGCTAACATCCAGTCTCAACCTCTCTTAATTGCAGTCACGCAATTAACCTCAACCTCTCATGAACAACTCATAACTGAACAATTAATTAGTAGCAGTATGGAAGACTGTGTTCAGCATTACGCTCGATTGGCACTCCAAGCCGGACTTGATGGTGTTGTCTGTTCTCCACAAGAGGCGCACCTAATCAAAGAAGTCACCCACTCACATTTTTTAACGGTGACACCTGGGATTCGATCGCAACATGTTCCACACACCGATGACCAAAAGCGTACCTTAGATATCGCTTCAGCCATCCGTAACAAATGCGACTTCTTAGTCATTGGTCGCCCCATCACACGGTCAAATGATCCTGAACAAGTCTACCAACAAGCGGTTAAAATGATCCTCCAAACGAGAAAGGAGATAGACAATGCGTAACCCAGAAGAAGAATTATTAGCGGCTGAAATCGCTCAAGATTTATTAACAATTGGCGCGGTAAAATTACAAATCAACCCTCCCTTCACATGGGCAAGTGGTCTAAAAGCCCCTATCTATTGTGATAACCGACTCATTATTTCCTATCCCAAAGTAAGACAAAAAGTAATTGAAGCCATGGTTAAAATTATTGAAACACGTTTTCCCCAAACTGAACTCATTGCAGGTACTGCCACTGCAGGAATTCCCCATGCCGCCTTTCTAGCTCAAGCTCTCAACTTACCGATGATTTATGTTCGCTCTAGCCAGAAAGACCACGGTATGGAGAATCGCATAGAAGGCCTTCTACAAGAAGGAAAGCGTGTCCTAATGATTGAGGATCTCATTTCAACTGGAGGTAGTGTCATCCAAGCTGCCGATGCGGTTAGTTACCAGGGCGCACAAGTCATTGGAGTCCTATCAATCTTTAATTACCTTTTAGAAACTGGCAAACAAAATTTCGCTCAACAAAGATACCCTCTATTTTCCCTAACAGACTACCAAATTCTCATTCAAGAAGCTGTTAAATTGCCTGAATTTAAAAATCAAGAAGAAACTTTAAGAAACTGGTACCTCTCTCCTAAAGACTGGAGCCAAAATAATCCTATTCAATAAATAATAGTACTAATAATTAAAGAAACCACGAGAGTTTCTATTAAAAGGAGATAATAAAATGAATAACTTTCCACACAATCGTCGTGCACTCATTGCTTCAATGATTTCATCTGGTTTAGATGATATCAACGTCATGTTTCTTGCTTTTTCTCTCTCATCGATTATGGCAGATTTAGAAATCAGCGGTACTCAGGCTGGGTGGATTGGAACGATTACAAATTTTGGAATGTTGTTAGGTGGACTTGTTTTTGGTGTATTAGCGGATCGACATCATAAACTTACGATTCTTAAATGGACCGTTGCTATTTTTGCACTTGCTACAGGGCTAATCGCCTTCTCACCCAATATTTGGATTTTATATGCTTTGCGCTTTTTAGCAGGAGTCGGTGTCGGAGGAGAATATGGGGTTGCATTATCCATCATGGCTGGAATTGTCCCAGCAGAAAGAATGGGACGTACAGCTTCTCTAAATGGCATAATGGGGCAAATTGGATCCATTATAGCCGCTGTCCTAGCCAGTTTAATTGCCCCAATATTCGGTTGGCAAGGATTATTTGCAATCGGCTTCTTTCCACTTCTATTCGTTGCTTGGATGCATTGGGGAATTGATTCAACAAAAGTTGCTGACCATGGATCAGAAACTGCTGACCCCTCTAAAGCAGGTAAGATATCGGATCTCTTTAAAAATCGTCAACTAACCCATCAGACTATCGCTCTTATGGTTATGACAACTGTCCAAATTGCTGGATATTTCGGCATGATGAATTGGTTACCTACTATGATGCAAAAGAGTTTAGGCATCTCATTTGGAAGTTCAAACATCTGGATGATCTCAACAATCATCGGAATGTCCATCGGAATGCTTGTATTTGGTCAACTATTAGATACATTAGGGCCTCGATTCGGTTATGGAAGTTTCTTAATTTTATCGGCCTGTGCTGTCTTTGCTTTTACCTATGTCCATTCTTTAACCACTTTATTAATTGGCGGAGCGATCATGGGATTCTTCGTCAATGGGATGTTTGCAGGCTATGGGGCCATGATTACTCGGCTCTACCCTTATGAAATACGAACCGTTGCCAATAATACCATTTTAAATGTAGGTCGGGCAGTGGGAGGCTTCTCCTCCGTTATCATCGGGTTATTGCTTGACCACTTTAACATGAATATTGTGATGATTTTTCTAGCAGGACTCTATATCATCTCATTCTGCTTTATGCTATCTATTCCTAATCTCAAACGTGTTCATTACCAATCTTGTCTCCCTAAATCCCAAATAGTAAATTCACACGTATAAAAAAAGCCCCGTTGGGGCTTTTTCTTATTCTCCAATTACATGATAACGCTCAAAAATTCTCTTCATGGGAAAATATAAGAGCGGAACTAAAATGATCGTTATTAAACCAGTAAACAAACTGGCTGGCATTCCTGTTACGGCCATCGCCAAAGCTGCAGGAAATGCAGACCCTAGAAGCATTTGTTGGATTATAAATTTAATAAAGATGACGATAATCTTAATCAAGGCTCCTAAAATACCCAAACTTACAATATGACCCCAATGATCTTTATTTTTAAAGATAAATTGGTAGACTACCGCAACAATTAATAAAACTATTAAATTTTCTAACACTGTAAAATGAGCTACCGCTAAATATCCATTCATTAAATCAAAAAGAAACAAGCCCATACAAGCAGCTGTTGCACCTCTTTTGAATCCCATCAACAAAACTGCTAAAATAACCAAAGCATTTCCTGGATGAACGAAACTATTAGAAATTGCAGAAGGCATCGGAATACGAATATAAGTAATGGCAACAATAATTAAGGCTGCATAAATACCTATTTGAACATACTTAAAAGTTTTATTGGCTGACAATTTTATCCCTTCTTCTAATCAAATTATTCTATAATGTCATATACTAAAGGTAGCAATTCAACAGAATCTGAAATCTCCACAGCCGCCTCCATGCGTGATAAAGAATCAGCCACATTCTCATCATTCGAATGGATGATCGCTAAAACATCTCCCTCCTGCACCTTATCCCCTACCTTTGCTTGTAGGACAATCCCAACAGTTGGATCAATCTTATCATCTTTTAACGCGCGCCCAGCGCCTAATACCATCGCTGCTTCCCCTACAGAGTCAGCCACCCAATGACTCAAAATTCCTGATCGCTTAGCTTTAAAAGGAATTTGATATCGAGCGCTGCCCAACAAACTAGAATCATTTATAAAACTAGAATCACCACCTTGAGCATCAATAAATTCACCAAATTTTTCTAAGGCAGCTCCTGATTCTATTTTATCCTGTAAAAGTCTTTCACCTGCTTCTAAGCTCGTGACCAAATTAGATGCTACTAGCATCTGAGCCCCTAATAATAAACATAACTCTGTAAGATCAGCCGGTCCTTGTCCCTTTAAGGTTGCCACAGCTTCTATCACTTCTAAAGTATTACCAATGGCATTCCCAAGCGGCTGATCCATATTGGAAATCACCGCTAACGTTTTGCGCCCGACATTCTGTCCAATTCTAACCATTGTTTGCGCTAAATCTTGTGCCTCTTCAAGGGTCTTCATAAAAGCCCCTTCTCCGACTTTTACATCCAAAACAATCGCATCAGCACCGGCAGCTATCTTCTTACTCATAATGGAACTAGCAATTAAGGGGATTGATTGAACAGTAGCCGTTACATCTCGCAAAGCATATAATTTTTTATCCGCAGGTGTCAGGTTACCTGTTTGTCCAACAATAGCCACATGATGACGATTGACTAATTCGATAAATTCATCCTGTGAAAACTCAAATTGAAAACCTGGTATGGATTCCAATTTGTCAATCGTCCCCCCTGTATGGCCTAAACCTCGACCAGACATCTTAGCTACTGGAACTCCACAAGCAGCTACAAGTGGTGCCAAAATTAAGGTTGTCGTATCTCCGACACCACCTGTTGAATGCTTATCAACTTTAATTCCTTTTATTTCAGAAAGGTCAATTTGATCACCACTCTTAACCATGGCCATGGTTAAATCACTCACTTCTTGATCGGTCATTCCTGTAAAATAGGTGGCCATGTTAAAAGCACTCATCTGATAGTCTGGAATAATGCCTTCAGTGAATCCTTTAATAATAAACTGAATCTCTAGCTCACTCAATTCAATATTCTCTTGTTTTTTTCGGATTAAATCGACCATTCTCATTTTTATTACCTCTTATTTCCTTACTTACGCTCTACTCTCGATCTTTCAATTTTAGTGATGGAACCATCTGCTTTAGCAACAAGAATAATATTGGCATAGTTCAAGAACAAACCATGTTCTACAACCCCAACCATATGCTTAATTTCCATGGCGATCTGTTGTGGATGAGGGATTTCTTCTAAATGCAGATCAATAATATAATTACCAGAATCAGTCACAAATAATGAATCTTCTGTACTCTTTCTAAATGAGGGGTTCATCCCAGCACTTTCAAAGGCATCAAAAAGCTTCCACGAACCAAATTGAACAACTTCTACTGGCAGCGGAAACTTTCCTAACTGATTCACTAATTTGCTCTCATCAACAATCCAAATTATTTTATTACTATGTTCCGCAATAATTTTTTCATGTAATAAAGCTCCACCCCCGCCTTTGACACCTGCAAATTGCCGAGTTGTCTCATCCGCTCCATCTACCAATAAATCAATATGATTCACATCATCTAATGACTTTAGAGGTAAACCTAATGCTTTCGCTTGTTCACTCGAAGCATCGGATGTGGAAACCGTAATAATATGTTGTAATTCCCCTTCTTGAAATCGTCGACCAACTTCTTCTATAAACCAATGAGCGGTTGAACCTGTTCCAAGACCAACTACCATCCCATCTTCGACATAAGTTGCCGCATAACGTCCTACAATTTTTTTTGCTTCTTGCATTTGTTTCTCTCCTTTAAACATAATATTGTTCAAGCACACGTATATAGTCTACTAATTTTTGAACCTGTTTTAAATCTGAAAGTTCAACTGTAGCACCAAACTTATTAAGAAGATGCATTTCTTCCGGTCCTAAAATCACATCATCAATCGTTGTTCCCGGTTGTTTTCTCATTCGCTTAGAGGCCAGATACATTAATAAAAAGCGTTTGCTGACAATTCTAGCACGAAAATGAAACAGCACTAACTGTGATCTAACTGCCGGCGAAAAATTTTCTATCAAAATCTTATCGAAATTAGTCAGTTCCGGGGTAGACAATCCTACTGTATAAAGAATCCAAAATTTTTCTGGATATGCTGTAAATAAGGCTTCAATCTTATCAACTTGATAAATCTCCCTAGAAATGATGCTTGTCCCAATAATAATCAAATCATATTCTTTTAGATCTTGAGGTTCAACCTCTTGAAGATCACACACAGGGAGATCAAATGATTCTTTAATAGCTCGAGCATAAACAGCTGTCGACCCATAGGATCCTTCATATAACAATATAGCTCTCATGATCTCCCCCCTTTTTGGTAGCCTTACCATTAGGATTATAGCACAGTTATCAGCGCAATGTGAAGGCGATAACAAATATTCTTCCATATACTTTTATAAACCAATGGTCATTTGTTATAATTAAAAAGAAGTCTAAAAAAGATCCTAGAGGAGGTTCTATCATGCCACAAACAATCCATGTACAATGTCCTATTTGTCAAACAAAATCAAGTCGTTTAATTGAAACAGCTATTAATGCACAATTACATCCAGAACTCAAACAAGAATTACTCAATGGTTCTCTACTTGGTTTCAAATGTGAACATTGTGGCACTAACCGGCAAATTGAAACACAAATCATGTACCATGATCCAGAAAAAAAACTACTGATCTATGTTGCACCAAATTTTAATGAAAACCGAGATCAAATCATCAATGGATTGGAACAAATTTTAAAAGAAGAAGAAATTGACGCCAGTGATTATCATTTAAGAATTACAACTTCTGTTCCTCAATTAGTTGAAAAAATCCAAATTTCAGATGTTGGAATGGATGACCAAACAATTGAAGTGGTCAAACTCTTAACAGATGGACTTTTTGCCCAGCAAGAACCTGATCGAAAAGTTATTAATCGCTATTTTATGGTCAAAGATGATGAACCCAAATTCTTGTATTTAACAGAAGACGAACAACTTCTAGTCGACTACCATCCTACTCTATCTGAATTTGTACTCGATAAGTTTGGCAAAGAATTAAACAAACAACATCTCGGACGCTTCCTTATTGTAGACCAACAATGGGCGACTAATATCGCAAATAATCTACCAGGAACAGGCCCTCTAAAAACTGAATCTGAATAATTAAAATATCGCTTTCAACTTTAGTTGGAAGCGATATTTTCGTCTTTATCTTCAAATAATCTTTGCTCTTTCAAAATATAGATAGGACGTCCTTTTCCTTCAATAAAGATCTTACCAATATACTTTCCTACTATCCCAAGACATAGAAGTTGCAACCCGCCCATCCCTAATATAATGACTGCGAGAGAGGCCCATCCTGGGGTCTTAACCCCTGCTATTAGTGTTTCAAGCACAATATACCCACCAAATAAAACGGCCAGAAAAAAGGATAAAAACCCTATCACACTAGCCAAAGTTAAGGGCACATCTGAAAATGAGATAAGTCCTTCAATCGCATAATCAAATAGTGACCAGAATGACCAAGAAGACGTTCCTGCACTTCTTTCAACATTCGAATATTCTAAATAGACAACGTTATACCCCACCCATGAAAAAATCCCTTTGGAAAAGCGATTATTTTCAGGAAGTGCTATGACGGATTCCACGACTTGATGACGCATCAATCTAAAATCACGCGCACCCTCAGCTAATTTAACTTTAGAGATTGAATTATTTAACTTATAATATAAGTTTGCAAACCAAGATCGAACAGGCGGCTCTCCTTCTCTTGAAGTTCTTCTCGTCGCCACTACATCAACTTCAGGATCTTGAATCAAACGGTACATTTCGTGCAACAACTCTGGTGGGTCTTGTAAATCAGCATCCATTATTGCAACCCACTCTCCATGCGCATGCTGTAAGCCAGCATATAATCCCGCTTCTTTCCCAAAATTGCGAGAGAAAGAAAGATATTCAATAAGATTTGGGTAACTACCTGCAAGCTCTTTGATTAAAGAAAGCGTATTGTCAGTGGAACCGTCATTCACTAATAAAAGTTCCAGTCTAACCCCTACTAACTCCTTTTGAACCTGTCTAATGGCCTCAACAAACTGCATTAAAGTTTCAGCCTCATTATAACAAGGTACTACCACTGTAATAACACCTTTTCTGATCAATAATCTTCCTCTTTTCCCATTCATATCATCATTCTTCACTTTTTGCTGATAGCAAAATAAGCTAATCAAGCAAAACTAATCAAATATGAATCTATTATAACTGAAAGTTCAAAAGTCGGCTATTTATATAAATAAAGAAGAACAAAAGTTATAAAATCTTCAACTTTTGTTCTTTAATCAATTAAGTCTTCTTTACTATTCAATTCTTTCGACCCATAATCTCATACTCACAGTGCCAATGTTGTTTACTTAAAGGGTCTTGCAAGTGAACAACAAGAATCCATTCTCCTGAAGCGATGGGACCGGGTCTGGTTCCAGTTGAAGATTCAATATCGGTTTCAGCAATAATAAGCCTTTTGCTATGGTGGATATCTCGATACTCTGCTCGTAAATCATATAAAGAATCATACACTAAAATACAGGCAATTTTATCCTCATCACTAGGTGTTGATACTGTAAGGATGACTTTATCTAAAAGCTCAGGAACGTCAAAACGCTCAATTAGAAAAGTAGCCGCCGGCTTATTAATGTCTTCTATTGTTAGGCGTTTATGATCTAAAGCTATATCCATAAAATCCCCCTCAATTATTATCTGATTAGTATCAGTGTAACAATTAAATGTGAATTTTAACCCCAAGTTACTGTAAATTTTATGTAAAGATTGCTTCTAAATATTTTAACAATTGTAAAGTTTATGTAAACAAGATGTTTATCTTGGTTCTAATTTAATTTCAAGGTAAAGATCATTATATTCAATTAGTTTTTCTTGACCTAAATCACGATAGACTTCTAACTTATCCACCAAGGCTTGATCAGGGTAAAAAGCAGGATCTTCAATAATTTCTGGATCCATCAAGTTCAACGCAGAGCCATTAGGAGTGGCATAGCCAATATATTCTGCATTTTGTGCGGCCACCTCTGGCTGCATCAAGAAATCCATCAAAGCATGAGCCCCTTCTATATTTTGAGCCCCTTTAGGTATAGCAAGTGTATCAAACCAAATATTCGATCCCTCTTCGGGAACCATATAAGCTAAATTCTCATTCTCATCAATAGCTGAAGCTGCTTCACCAGAATAAGTAATAGCTATAGGAGCTTCTTCCATCACAGCATACATTTTGATCTCGTCGGCTAAGAGAGCTAAGATATTTGGCATTAATGTTTTCATTTTCTTGGCAGCTTTCATTAATTGTTGACTATCCGTTTCATTCAAAGAATAACCAAACGATTGTAAGCCAATTCCCAACACTTCACGGGCCCCATCTATGATCATAATTTTCTCACGATACTTCTCATTCCACAGATCATTCCACCCTGTAATTTCTCCCTCTTTAATTTCTTGCGTATTATACAAGATCCCTAAGGTCCCCCAAAAATAAGGAATTGAGTAGTTATTCCCCGGATCAAATGTTTGATCTAGAAAATCAGGAGAAATATGTTTGAGATTGGGCAACAAGTCATGATCGATTTCTTCCAATAAGTTCTGTTCAATCATATTTTCTACCATGTATTCACTTGGACCTATTAAATCATAATTCGTCCCTCCTTGTTGCACTTTTGTCAACATCGCCTCATTAGAATCAAACGTTTCGTACACCACTACGTATCCCGTTTCTTCTTGAAATTGTTCTAAAAGTTCTGGATCGATATAATCTCCCCAATTATAAAAATTAATCACTTTATTACCATTTAATCCTTGGCTGCTCTGTAAAAAATGTCTTCCAATTAACATTGCAAGAACGATCAGAAGAATAAACAAGGTTGATCTTATAAATGTTTTCATCTAAATTACCTCCTTGTTCTTCCGTTGCTTAATAAGCTTTCGCTTCTCTTCACCACGACGAAGAGAGTAATAGCCAAAGACAAGTCCTAATGCCACCAGAAACATTAAGGTCGATAGAGCATTAATTTCCAAACTGACTCCTGTTCTAGCACGCGAATAAACTTCCACAGATAAAGTTGAAAAGCCATTCCCTGTAATAAAAAATGTTACGGCAAAATCATCTAAAGAGTAAGTGAAAGCCATAAAATACCCTGCAAAAATACCACTTCTAATACTCGGTAAAATAATACGAGTTAAAATTTGATTTTGATTTGCCCCAAGATCCATTGCAGCAGTAATCATTGATGGATTCATTTCATATAGCCGAGGCAATACCATTAAAACCACAATCGGTACATTAAAAGCAATATGAGATAATAAAACTGTCATGAACCCAAATTTAATCGGAATTAATATAGAAAACATCAATAAAAAGCTAGCTCCCATCATTACATCTGGCGTGACCATTAAGACACTATTTAGATTTAAAGTCATTTGTCTTTGGCGACTCGAGCGATAATAATAAATAGCGATAGCCCCTAATGTCCCGATTACCGTAGCTAGAAGAGCAGATAAAAGCGCAATAATAAAAGTATTTAAAATAAAGGTCATCAAGCGCACATCTTCAAATAAACTTTGATAGTGCTCTAAAGTGAAGCCAGCAAAATGAGTCATATCTCCACCCCTATTAAATGAATAAATCATCAAATAGAAAAGTGGTGCATACATCAATAAAAAAACAACCACAATATATAGCTTTGACCATTTAAAGGAACTTTTTTTGTTAAGCATCTACTTTCCCCCCTGCTTTAGAACGGTCTCGAGTCATAAACAGGATTAAGAACATTGCAAACATTAATACCACTCCAATGGTTGCTCCCATCCCCCAATTTTGTGTCACGAGAAAATGTTGCTCCACGGCTGTTCCTAAAGTGATTACACGATTCCCTCCAATTAAACGCGTTAACATAAATAAGGAAAGTGACGGAATAAAAACCGCCTGTATTCCACTTCGTACACCTCTTAATGATAATGGAAACACTACCCGTCTAACGATGGTCCATTTACTAGCCCCCAAGTCTGTAGCTGCTTCCATCAGATTAGGAGAAATTTCATTAATAGAGTTAAATATCGGTAAAAACATAAAAGGTAATTCAATATAAGAAGCCACTAATAAAAATGAAGCATCTGTAAATAAAAGCTGCTGAGTCCCCAATCCAAGAGATTCTAACAGAGTGTTTATTGGCCCAGCATTTCCTAATAAACCAATAAAAGCATATGTTTTTAATAATAAATTAACCCATGTAGGGAGTATAACAAGCATCAACCATAAATCTTTGCGCTGACTCCGTGATAAAAAGTAAGCTAAAGGGTAAGCTAAGGCGAACGTAAAAAGCGTTACTAAAAATGCATACCAAAAAGAGGCCACTGTCATTCGCAAATAATTAGCCGATGTAAAAAAATGTTGATAATTCTTAAGCGTAAAAGAACCATCCGTACTAATAAAAGATTGTTGTAACAACAGTAATAAAGGAGCAATAACAAATAGCAACAACCATAAATAATAAGGAATTGCTAACAAATGCAATCTAGACTGTTTCATCTCCCGCCTCCTCATATTGTTCTAGGCGAGCATCAAACTCTTCTTCTGTCTCATTGAAACGCATCACATGAATTTCATTCGAACCAATCTTCATTCCAATTTTTTGTCCCACTTCGACTTTTTGCGGAGTGTGTATCATCCACTCATTGTTCTGTTCGTCATAAGCGATGATTTCATTAAACATTCCTCTGAAGAGCATTGTATCTACTTCTGCATTGATTTGGCCTTGATCAGGCAAAGTAATTTGAACATCTTCAGGGCGAATGACTACTTCGACTGCCTCTCCCGCAGGAATACCTGCATCCTCACAGTCAAAATCTCTCCCCACAAAATTGACTCGATAATCTTCTATCATCGTCGCCTTAATAATATTAGATTCCCCTATAAAATCAGCGACATAACGATTAATAGGCTCATCATAAATATCAGAAGGCGTTCCTGATTGAACAATCTCTCCACGATCCATTACATAAATCCAATCGGACATTGCGAGCGCTTCTTCTTGGTCATGCGTGACAAACACAAATGTAATCCCCAATCTTTGCTGGAGTTCACGAAGTTCATATTGCATATCTGTTCTCAACTTTAAATCTAAGGCAGATAAAGGCTCATCTAACAGAAGAACTTCAGGCTCATTCACTAATGCACGAGCAATCGCGACCCTTTGTCTTTGTCCCCCAGACATTTCATCAATACGACGATCAGCATACCCTTGCAATTGTACTTGCCTTAAAGCATTCTCAACTTTTTCTTTAATGATCTGTTTTTCAACTTTTTTAACGGTTAAGCCAAATGCAATATTTTCAAAAACACTCATATGAGGAAATAAAGCATAATCTTGAAAAACCGTGTTCACTTGGCGCTTATTTGCTGGAATCTTATTTACTTCTTTTCCTTCAATATATACTTGGCCCTGACTCGCTTGAGTAAAACCTGCAATAATTCTTAAAATGGTAGTTTTTCCACAGCCTGATGGACCTAACAATGTATAGAATTTCCCTTTCTCTAACTCCATATCAATATTTTTTAAAACAAGTTGATCATCATATGACTTAGAAACATTTATCAATTCAACACTATAGGTTTTATCATTCATGGCTGACACCCTTTTCTTTATTTATATTGGTCAAAACTTCGAGATTGATTATAGCACACCTATTTAGCTATTTAATACTATAAAAACAAAAAAATAAAGGCGTTTGCCCTTGTGGGCAAACGCCTTTATTACTAAGCTTCTTCACCGATTATTTTTACTTCTGTTTCCAATTGTACATGGTTTAAATTCCAGATTGTTTGCTGAATATATGCAATGAGATCGGTGTAATCTGTTGCAGTCGCTTGATCCACATTCACAATAAATCCCGCATGCTTTTGGGAGACCTCGGCTCCTCCGATACGATAGCCTTGCAGACCTGCATCTTGAATTAACTTCCCAGTATAGTAACCTTCAGGCCGCTTAAAAACACTTCCACACGATGGATATTCTAGAGGCTGTTTTGACTCCCTTAAAAAAGTCAAACGATCCATCTCTTGTTTAATTGCCTGTACATCACCTTTGGTTAATTTAAATCTTACTGCTAAAATAACTTCATCATTATCTTGAAAAACAGAATGCCGATAAGAAAAGTGGCAAGCAGAATTTACATAATTTTTAAACACTCCATCACGCGTCAAAACGTCGACTTCCTGAATCACATCTTTAACTTCACCGCCATAGGCCCCGGCATTCATAAATACCGCGCCTCCAATGGAACCTGGTATTCCACAGGCAAACTCTAGCCCTGTCAACTGATGCTCGAGAGCAAAATGAGTGACCTCTATTAAACCTGCTCCACTTTGAACTTCGATCAATTCTTCTTCCATTAATTGGATTGCTTTCATATCGGTCAACATCATGACCACTCCACGAATGCCTCCATCTCGAACAATTAGATTACTAGCATTCCCTAACACCGTTAAGCTCATCTGACTTTGATTTGTCCAATCAATTACTTCCTTAACTTCTTGAATACTTTTGGGGAAAACTAATAAATCCGCTTTCCCGCCTGTTTTAGTAAAAGTATATTTTGATAATGGTTCATTTTCAAAGCATTTAATATCAGGGTATGTATTATTAAAATCTTTCATTATCTCTTTCCCTCTCAAATATAATCACCCATCTATTCTAAAGAAAAGTAAGTACATTGTAAAGCTATTATGAGAGAGTTGATATCACGATTAACAAAGTATTTTTTCCATAACATACGAGTCAAAATACAATTGTCCTGATCTTAGTCTCTTGCTCAAAGTACCTTTTATTTCAAACCCTAGACGTTTATATAGATTAATAGCCCGTTGATTTTCAATTACAACCTCTAAAGTTAAGACCATAATGCCAACACTCGTTGCAAACTCAATTAAACTCTCTAATGCAATTCTACCTATCCCATATCCCCAATACTCTTTGATAATGGAGATTCCTACTTCTGCCACATGGCTCTGCTTATCATTATCTAGCACTGCTAGATTAGCAATCCCAATAATTTGTTCATCTACCTCTATTACCAACAAAATACTGCGTTCGGCTTGAGCATACTGCTCAATTAACTGCCTCTCCTGTTTCACATTCAAAAAAGAGCCTTCTGGTCCAAAAGTTAGATACTTAGTATCACGCCCTACATGACGCATTAAACCTAAAATGGCTCGTGCATCAATCGGTTCAGCCTGTCGAATTGTTGTTATAATCTCTTCCACATCAAATGTCTGAGCGGAAATTCTTTGATTTCCATCAACCATTGAATCCTCCTCTTAAGCTATTCTAACCAATTTCTAATAAGCTTTTGATGGTTCATATCAGCATTTTCTGCCAACACAACGGTTAACTTCCTTTGCTTTTCACTTAGAAAGTCAAAGTGAATTTCAATATAATTATCGGGCAAATAGTCTTGCACAAATTGAGGCCATTCAATCATACAGATATGATTCTGATCAAGATATTGATCGATATCGATGGTTTCTGCCCCACCTTCTTCTAAGCGATAGGCATCAATATGAATAAAACGTTGCGCTTTACCTACATCTGGTAATTCATATTCCTTCACAATTGTATAAGTTGGACTTTTAATCGCCCGCTTAATCCCCAAAGCTTTCCCAAAAGCTTGAGCAAAGGCTGTTTTACCACTTCCTAGCGGTCCCATCAATAAAATAAGACTTCCTCCATGAACATTATTTGCTAATTGCTCAGCAAACCTTTGCGTCTCCTCAATATTGTGACTCATCAATTCTTTCATATCTGATCTCCAGTCTATTCCACTCTCTTTTTATTATATATAAAACACTCTCTATCTGCGAATCATTTGACTTTTAGGCAATTTATTGCTAATTTTAGTATATATTAAAAAAGGAGGCTGTGTTATGAAAAAATGGCTAAAACTAGCGTTGATTCCTTTATTAGCTCTATTCTTAGCAGCGTGTGATAGTCTAAATAAAAAAGAAGAACCCGAAACACCTGTGGAAAATGCTCCAACAGAATCTACTGAAACATCAAAGGAAGATACTGATAATAAGGAAAGTAATGAAAAAACTGACCAAAGCGAACAAGCTGATGGTGAGGAGTCTAAAGAATCAGAAGAGACAGAAGGTTCATCTGAAGATGCCGATAAACCTGATGAAGACACTGATAAGAAAACCTACAGTGCAGAAGGCGAAGAAGGCACTGCTACGATCGCAATTTACGAAGATGGTGAAAAAGTCGATGAATTTAAAATTGAAAACATCGGGAATGTCAGTATCTTAGATGCGATGAATGCTGCAGAAGATCTAGAATTTAATTTTAACGAAGCAGAAGGAGTCATCGATTCAATTAATGGAATTGAAAATGATTATGCTCCAAATACATGGATGTATTTGTTTAATGGAGCCTACGCTGAATTAGGTGTCGTTTCTCAAACTTTATCAGATGGTGACCAAGTAGATTGGTATTTCGGTACCATTGATGATATTCCTGTTAATATCCTCCAAGAAGAAGCGCCTGCAGAAGAAGATGTACTAGCAGAAGAGGAACCTCAAGCTGAGGACGCTGAGGCTGTTACTGAATAAATAAATAATTCATAATTTAAAAAACGCCCTAAAGGGCGTTTTTTTTATTTTAATTAATTAAAAATTGGTTAGCGGTAATGATGGCTACTTTAAAGACATCTTCCTCTACACAACCTCTTGATAAGTCTGAAACGGGTTTAGCTAAACCTTGCAAAATAGGTCCCACTGCTTGAAAATTACCTAAACGCTGAGCAATCTTATAGCCAATATTCCCTGATTGGACCTCTGGAAACACAAAAACTGTAGCTTTTCCAGCAACTTCAGAATCAGGAACTTTTTGTTTGGCAACTTCTGGAACATAAGCGGCATCAAATTGTAATTCACCATCAATCATTAAATCTGGAGCTTTTTCTTGCGCAATGCGAGTCGCTTCAGCAACCTTATCTACCTCTGGTGATTTTGCGGAACCATGAGAAGAAAAGCTTAATAGAGCAACTTTAGGATCAATCCCAAACATTTTCGCAGTCTTAGCACTTTCAATTGCAATTTCAGCTAGAGATTCAGCATCAGGATTAATATTAATAGCGCAATCTGCAAAGACTAGCTTTTGTCCATTCTCATGCGGAGGAACCATAATAAATGCCCCAGATATTAACGAAACTCCTGGCCGAGTTTTAATAATTTGTAAAGCGGGTCTCACTGTATCTCCTGTAGAATAAACCGCTCCACAAACCATAGCATCCGCAAGATCTTGATAGACTAACATTGTTCCAAAATAAGCTGGGTCTTTCAACATTTCAACGGCTTGTTCTTGCGTATTCTTTCCTTTTCGACGTTCCACAAAGGCTTCGACCATTTCATCCATTTGTTCATAGGTATCTGGAGAATAAATGGTAATACCATCTATCTTCCAATTCTTTTGCTCCGCTAATTGTTGTATTTCTTCACTATTTCCTATAAGAATGGGATCCACAATATCCTCTGCATGTAAGCGTACCGCTGCTCCTAATACTCGGGGGTCATTCCCCTCCGGAAAAACAATTTTAATCCCTTTTCCCTTAATATTATCTTCTAATGCTTGAAACATCTCATCGCTCCTTTTCCACTTTAAACATTTTTATCCTATACTGCATACCTTACATATATAGTAGACTTAAAATCCTCTCTTTTCAACAGCTATTTATCCGCTTCCTCTTTTGAAGTTATGATTGTCTCCTCATGACTCTCTATTTCTTTTTCCTTATTATTTTCATTAAAAGGTTTCACTTTCTTTTCTGTCTTTTTAATTTTTTTATTTGAGAATAATGCTTTTATGATGGGTCTTATCAGGTACCAATAAATTAAAAAGACAATCAATAATAAGCAAAGAACCGGAAGTATACGAATTAGGAATAGTACAGAATCTTCAAATAACCTTCTAGTATTAACCAAAGTTTCTTTGAATGTAGTAGAGAGTCGATTCCCAAAGCTATACTTTTCATTCTCTTCTCTCGCACTTGTCAGCGTTTCTCTCAAATTAATCGTGACCGTAGAGAGATCAACTTGATCTGTTAACTGTGACTGTTGAGCTAAATACTGATCGCGCTCCACAATTCCATTTTCAATTTCTGTCTGGATTGTCATAATATCTTCAATTTTATCAGCTTTTTTATTTAATTCATTTAAGCGTTCAATTCGGTCTTCTACTGCTTGAATTCGAATATCAAGGTCGGTCACACTCTTCGTGACATCCTCAGAACCTTGCGAAGCATTAGTCATTTCAGCCTGCTCTAAATTTTGAAGTTGATCAAAAAAGCTAGCAAATTTATCTTGGGGTATTCTCACTGTTAAGGATAACTCTCGTAATTTACTATTACTCGAAGCCATTCCCCCTGCTTCATATTGTCCTTCATTTTGAAACTGAATCTTCCCTTGAGCTGCCGAAATTTGTTTTACAATTTCCTCTTTTGCTAAATCATATTCTAAAGCTTCATAATCAAGACTGGCCGAATAAATAAGATACTGACCATCGGTGTCTACTTCTGTGGTTTGACTTTCTTCTGCACTATTCATTGAAGGGGCTGTATTTTCAGCTAATTGGGCTTCTGACCGATTATCTTCAACCACAGCATTCTCAACCGACGCTTTATCTTGAGGGGTGTTTTGATTACAAGCAACTAGTAATAAGCTCAATCCTAGTAATGCACTAATTTTGATGTTTCTCTTCATTTTAATCACCTCTTTCCACTATTATAAACGGAACGCATACAAAATGCGATCATTGACTTGACATTTATAGATTACATATGTAAACTGAAGTTAGATTACAGACGTAAACTTATAGGAGGTGAAAAACTTGCAAACCCCTCATTTTGTAGAAATTTCTGCCGCTGAATGGGAAATTATGCGGATTGTATGGGCTAACAATCCCCTCACAGCTCGCGAAATAATTGATACTGCCTTTCAATTCCTTAACTGGAAAGAAGGAACTATAAAGTCCTTAATAAATCGACTGACTCAAAAAGGAATCTTAGTACAAAATACACAAACCAAACCCTTTTTATATTCGGCAACCATTGATCAAGAGACTGCAAATTATCAAAACTTAAATGCTTTGATGAGCAGAATCTGCACCACCAAACGTAAAGAAGCGATTGAACACCTGATTCACAACCATCAACTCTCACAGGATCAGTGTAAAGAACTCATCCAACTCTTAGAAAAAAAAATAGCCTCTGCTCCTTTAAAAATTGAATGCCAGTGTCATCCAGGCCAATGTAACTGTCATTCGTGCTCCTAACTTTATAAATACTTCTCTTATAACAAATTAGAAAGGAAGAATTATATGAACCAAGAAAGCTATCCTGTTCAAGGCATGCACTGTGCATCCTGCGCTACACGAATTGAAAAAGTTTTAAATGAATTAGTAGGGGTTGAAAAAGCAGAAGTGAATTTAATCGCTGAACTTGTTACCCTACATTACGATCCCACACAAATTTCCTTACAAGAAATCGATGAAGCAATCGCAAAAAATGGCTACCAACTTATTTTAAATCAAGATAATAATTACCATCAAGCTGACACTGAGTCTGTACAACAACGTTACACCTTAGAAGGAATAACATGTAGCTCATGTGCACAAACAATTCAAAAAAATATTCAAACTTTACCAAACATTAAATCTGCCCAGGTCAACTTAGCCACTGAAACAATGCTTGTCGAGTGGGAGAATCAAGCGAACACCCAAGCAATCATCGATACCGTCGAAAAAATAGGCTATCATGCAACATTGGCTCGTTCTGCTAACGAACAATACCAAGCAGATTTAACTAGAAAAGCAGAAGAAAGAAAGAAGCAGAAAAAACAACTCTTACTCATGATTCTTTTCACGGTTCCGCTATTCTTATTAACAATGGGTCCCATGGTAGGTCTACCGATCCCATCAGCTATTGATGGAATGATTCACCCTGCTAGAAATGCTGTTCTCCAACTTGTACTCACTTTACCTGTCCTCTATTTAGGGCGTCATATTTTTCAACGTGGGTTAAAAAACCTAATCAATTTACATCCTAATATGGATTCTTTGGTTGCGTTGGGAACTGGAGCTGCCTTCATCCAAGGTATTGTCATGACTATTCTCTTACTGGCAACTAATAAAGCAATTGAAGGCCATCCAAATCTGTACTTTGAATCTGCTGCTGTTATTATCACCCTGATGACACTTGGAAAGTATATGGAAAATTTGGCCAAAGGCAGAACATCTTCTGCTATCAAGTCTCTAATGGATCTAACACCCAAACAAGCAAGACGACTCGATTCAAATGGTGAGCCAGAACTAGTCCCCATCGAATTACTTCAGCCAGGTGACCATATCCAAATTAAACCCGGCGAAAGCCTTCCAGTAGACGGAATCATTCTCGAAGGTCAATCAGCCATCGATGAATCGATGCTAACAGGCGAAAGCATTCCAATTAACAAGGGGCCTCAGGATAAAGTGATTGGAGCAAGTCTTAATAAAAGCGGAAGTTTTATCTACGAAGTCACACAGGTGGGGCAAGATACCACACTGGCAAAAATTGTAAAAATGGTACAAGATGCACAAGCCGGCAAAGCTCCCATCGCAAATTTAGCCGATAAAATTTCAGCATACTTTGTTCCTACTATTATCCTATTAGCAATCTTAGCCGGACTCTTCTGGTTCTTCATCATGAAAGAACCCCTTGATTTCGCATTACAAATCTTCATAAGTGTCTTAATCATTGCCTGCCCTTGTGCTTTAGGTTTAGCGACTCCAACCGCTATTATGGTGGGAACAGGCAACGGAGCTCAAAAAGGAATTCTTATCAAGAGTGGAGCTGCTTTAGAATCTACCCACAATGCCGACACAATCTTGTTAGATAAAACTGGAACCATTACTGAAGGCCATCCTCAAGTTACAGATCTCTATACAATAGATGAATGCAAGAATAAAGAGATCATTCATTTAATCGCCTCTGCAGAAGCTGCATCAGAACATCCTTTAGGAGAAGCCATCGTTCAATATGCGGAAGAAAATAATATTCGTCCTAGCAAACTCGAATATTTCGACAGTCTCACAGGAAAAGGAATAGTCGCTAAATTAAAACAAAAAACCATTCATATTGGCAATCTAAAATTGATGAAAGAAATCACTCAGCATCCCATTTCACCTGAAATAATCGATCAAGCGGAACAGCTATCCACTCAAGCAAAAACAGTTATGTTTATCGCTGTAGATCTCAAGGTTATAGGCATCATTGCGGTTGCTGATCCTATAAAGAAATCCAGTCCACAAGCCATTGAAAAATTACATCAAATGGGACTTAATGTGGTAATGCTGACAGGGGATCAGCAACAGACTGCTGAGAAAATCGGCCAAAATGTTAAGGTAGATGAAGTCTTTAGCCAAGTTATGCCTGAAGACAAATCTGCTATCGTCCAAAAGTTTCAAAAACAAGGGCGACATGTCATCATGGTGGGAGACGGTATCAATGATGCCCCCGCTCTGGCACAGGCAGATATCGGAATGGCCATCGGTTCTGGAACAGACATCGCAATCGAATCTGCCGATATTGTATTGATGAATAATCAATTAGATGCTGTTCCAACCGCTATTAAATTGAGTCACGCTACAATCAAAAATATCAAGCAAAATTTATTTTGGGCTTTTGCCTATAATATTATCGGAATTCCATTTGCCATGGGAATCTTCTACCTCTTAGGTGGACCCCTTTTAAATCCAATGATTGCTGCATTAGCAATGAGCCTAAGCTCCGTTTCAGTGCTAATCAATGCTTTACGTCTACGATACTTTAAATAGAAACCTTTAAAAATCCTTCACGCTTAGACTGAAGGATTTTTTTAATTAATATTTATTAATTTTTAAATGTTTATTACCCTTAATTTGTAAAATAACTTATAATACAAAAAGAAGCATATTACAACTTCATTGAGCAAACTTCAAAGCTTCGTTATAATTAAGATATCTTATTACCAAAGGAGACTAACTAATGGCAAAATTATACTTTGCTAGTCCTCTCTTCAGCGAAATGGAACTAGCTTTCAACCAAAAAGTGGTTGATCAACTTCGACAGGCAATTCCTGAGTTAGAAATTTATCTACCTCAAGAACAAGCTGAAATCAATGATAAAGAAGGCTATGCTGATTCAAAAATGATTGCAACTCTTGATACAGAGGTTTTGCTAAATTGCGATATGATGGTAGCCATCCTAGATGGCCAAACGATCGACCCTGGTGTTGCAAGTGAGATTGGGGTGGCTTATCAAGCTGGGATTCCTATTATCGGCCTTTACTCAGATATCCGCCAGCAAGGAGCAACCAATCAACAAAAAATTGCTGCCCTCCAAGAAATTGCCGAATCACAATTCCCTTATGCTAACCTTTATACAGTAGGACTTATCAAATTAAATGGTCAAGTTGTCAATTCAACTCTCGACCTTCCAGATGCCATTAAGACTGTCCTATCCAAACTACAATAGAACGGTGGAAAATATGTATTCCAACAAAATCGGATTAATCGACATTGGTTCCAATACCATACGTTTAGTAATTTACGGAATCAATGAATTTTATGATATCAATGAAGTCACTAACTTGAAAACCCCTGCTCGTTTATCACGCTTTTTAGTCAAAGATAACCATGCAAAAGTTGTAATGAATCAAGAAGGCATTAATTTGTTAACCGAGACGCTTGCCGGCTTTAGCCATACAGCCAAAGCCCATCAAGTCAATGACTTATTAATCATGGCTACCGCCGCAATTCGACAATCAGCTAACCAGGCACAAATTTTAGAAACGGTTAAACAAGAAACAGGTATTGACATAAAAATCCTTACCGAAGAACAAGAAGCTTCATACGGACAGTACGCCATTGCTCATACCATGTCTTTACGCAACATCGTCACCATTGACATTGGCGGAGGATCTTGTGAACTCACTTTGGTTGAAGACAAACAGCTAAAGGAATTTCACTCATTTCCTTTCGGCGTTGTGTCACTAAAAGAAATGTTCTTTCAAGATCGTAGTCATAATGATCCCAAAGCAATTGAAGAAGCTCGTGCCTATATCAAAAAGCAATTTAAAAGTATTCCGTGGCTTAAAAAAATTCGCTATCCCATTGTTGCCGTTGGGGGATCAGCACGAAATATTGCTCAAGTTCACCAACGCCTACAACATTACCCAATTGCAGGGATACACGGCTATCGCTTATCAGAATTTAATTTACTCACTACTTTAGAACTTTTTGCTTCGACTAGCTACGAAGAAATGGACAACATTGATGGACTTAGTTCAGACCGAACAGATTTAATTATTCAAGCAAACCTCGCCTTCCTTGAATTAATACATACAGTAAAGGCCCCTACCTTATATATTTCTAATCAGGGGCTACGTGAAGGAATCATTATGCACTACTTAAATGATCACTACAATCAACCTATCCATCCAGATTTAGTAAAAGTAAGATCCATTCAAAAGGTGTGTCGTGATTTTAAAATCAATACCAAGGCAGCCACTATTCGTACGAATATTGTTTTAACTCTTTACCGCCAGCTCTGTGATTTAGGGCAGATGGAATATTCATACAGTCAACATTTAGAATTAGAGTTAGCCTCCTATCTTTATCACTGTGGTCAATTTATCAGTCAAGAAGCAGATTCACAACATACTTTTTATCTCTTGTCTAATATGAATTTAGAAGGCTTTTCTCATAAATATCGTGTTCGTCTAGCTTTACTCAGCAGTTTTCGTAATAAATCACTTCTCTATCAATACTGTGACAATTTTGTTAACTGGTTTAATGAGTCAGAATTATTTCAACTTCAACAGCTAGGTGGACTTATTAAATTCAGTGAAGCACTTAACGATTCACAAACTGCACCTATTCATCATTTAGAGATCGTAGCTGAACACAACCAGTATCGACTCGATATTTATCACCACGGCCCAATCGTAGCTGAACAGTATCGAGCTGAACGTCATCTTAAACACTTAGAACGTGCGCTAGATGATCACATCCGTCTAAACTATATTGAAACTCCCCTTAATCAATAAATATAGAAAGGTGTAATATAATATGGCAGATAATAAAAAAGCAAAGAAAAAAGCATTGTCTAATAAGGAAAAATACGCCCCCACCAGTCTTGATAGCGAAGGCCCTTTTGCCGATCCTAATTACTATTTCAATCGAGAATTAAGTTGGTTGGACTTCAATTTACGTTGTATTGAAGACGCTTATGACAGTAATAACCCGCTCCTTGAACAATTAAATTTCCTTGCAATTGGATCCTCTAATCTCGATGAATTCTTCATGGTTCGAGTGGCCGGAGTCTATGATCAATATTTAGCAGGTATCGAGATCTCAGAGAATAAAACTTATCTGTCACCTGACGCTCTTCTCACTCAAATTAGCGAACGCAACCACCGGAATGTCGAAAAGCAATATAAACGCTATAAAGAACTGATGGCTCTACTCCCTAACACTGGATATCAAATTAAAAGTATGGACGAATTATCTAGCTCTGAATTAGCTGAAGTAGAATACTATTTCAAAACACTTTTATTACCTACCTTATCACCTTTAGGCATTGATGCCTATCGTCCTTTCCCACACTTAGTCAATAAAGTCATCAATATTATGGTAAAACTTAGCAAGGATGGGGAGGAACATCGCGCGATTGTGCCAATTCCACAATTAGTCGATCGTTACTTTGTCATAAAAGGACAAAAAAATAATATCGTATTAGTAGAAGAGATTATTCTTCATTATTTGGATCGTATCTTTGAAGGTTATGAAATTACCTACGCTTATCCATTTCGCATCACTCGAAATGCTGATTTCTCAATTATCGAAGATGGGGCCTCTGATCTTTTGGCTTTAATTGAAAATTATGTTAAACAAAGAAAAAATGGGATGGCTGTCCGAATTGAGATTGATACCTCTAGACTTGGACAATTCTCACAACAACAGATTCATTATTTACAAGAAACTTTTGAACTTGAAGAAAGAGCCGTCTACTTAATTGACGGACCTTTAGACTTGACCTTCTTGTTTGATATACGCTCAGAAATTGGAGCTAAACATCCCGAATATTTATTTGAACCTTATGAGCCCTATTTAAACCCAAAACACACTGGCGAAGAATTATTTAAAACAGCCCGCGATCACGATATCTTCCTTCACCATCCTTACGATTCTTTCCAGCCTGTTGTTGAATTAATTGCTCATGCCGCAGAGGAACCTCGAACCATTGCCATCAAGCAAACATTATACCGTGTCTCTAAAAATTCACCGATCATTTCAGCCCTCAAAACAGCTGCAGAGAATGGTAAAGAAGTCACTGTATTAGTTGAATTGAAAGCTCGTTTCGATGAAGCAAATAATGTCTATTGGGCACGAGAACTCGAAGATGCCGGTTGCCATGTATTATATGGGGTTAGCGAATTAAAAACTCATTCAAAAATTTCCTTAATCATTCGTAAAGAAGATAATACTATTCAACCCTATCTACACTTAGGAACAGGAAACTACAATGATAAAACCGCCAAAATATACACTGATATGGGTATTATTACCACTCATCGTGGCTTAACAGATGATGCAACCAATTTCTTTAATTACCTAAGTGGCTACTCTAGTCTGCCAGAATATCATCATTTACATGTTTCTCCATTTGCAATCCGTGACTCTTTAATGGACTATATTGATGAAGAAATGGAATCCCATGCGATAAATGGAAATGGTCGCATCATTGCTAAAATGAATTCTCTTACTGATAAACCTTTGATTGAAAAACTTTATCAGGCAAGCCAAGCAGGTGTTCAAATTGACCTAATTGTGAGAGGCATATGCTGTCTACGTCCTGGCATTCCGGGTATTTCCGAAAATATTCGGGTACGCAGTATTGTCGGAAGATTACTCGAACACTCACGCATTTATTATTTCTATCGTAATGGTGATCGACATCTCTTCCTGTCGTCTGCTGACATGATGACAAGAAATATGATCAAGCGCGTCGAAATTGAATTTCCAATTCTCGATAAAGATATCGAAGCTGAAATTATTGACTATCTAGAACTACAACTCTCTGATAATATGAAAGCACGTGAATTACAATCTAACGAAGAATACACTCGCCCCGTTCAAGAAGAAGACAATAAAATTAATTCTCAAGAAATCTTAATTCAACAGTCCATAGAAAAACAGCAAAAACTCAATGAGAAATTAGAAAACCTAGAGAATCTGCACAAAAAGCCAAAATTAGGTCGACTCTCTAAAAACGCTTCTAACCCAACCAACAGAACTACCAAAAAGTTATCACAAAACCTCTGGCAAAAATTCTTACATTGGATCCGAAACATTTAAACCTCAGAAGGTCACTTATGTGACCTTCTTTTTACTTTCTTTAATGCTTTTTATTCAATTAAATGCTAGAATATTATCGTATGTCTACTATTATCATCAACCTATAGGAGGTCATTGTTATGATCAACGTATCTAATGTAAGTCTTCAATTTCCTGATAAAAAACTTTTCGAGAATGTAAATATTAACTTTACTCCTGGTAACTGTTATGGAGTTATCGGAGCAAACGGTGCTGGTAAGTCTACTTTTCTAAAAATTCTTGCAGGCGAAATTGCTCCAACGACTGGAAATGTTTCGATGGATCCTAATGAGCGTCTGGCTGTTCTCAGTCAAAACCACTATGGCTTTGAAGAACATTCATTGATTGAAACCGTTATGATGGGACATAAAGAACTTTATGAAATCAAAAAAGAAAAAGATGCAATCTACATGAAAGCTGACTTTTCGGATGAAGATGGTGTCAGAGCAGGTGAACTAGAAGGGTTATTTTCTGAAATGGGTGGCTGGGAAGCCGAGTCTGAAGCTTCTAATATGCTACAAGGTTTGGGAATACCGACTGACATGCATAACAACAAAATGAGTGATTTAATTGAAGCCGACAAAATTAAAGTCTTACTCGCTCAAGCCTTATTTGGTAAACCTGATAATTTACTATTAGATGAGCCTACTAACGGTTTAGATGCTCAAGCCATTGAGTGGTTAAGTGACTTCATTATGGACTTCCCTAATACCGTTATTGTCGTTTCTCATGATCGCCATTTCTTAAACACTGTTTGTACTCATATGGCTGATGTTGATTTTGGTAAAATTAAAATCTATGTCGGGAACTACGATTTCTGGTTACAATCCAGTCAACTTGCAGCTAAACTAGCGGCTGACCAAAATGCTAAAAAAGAAGAACAAATCAAAGAACTTCAATCGTTCATCGCCCGTTTCTCAGCAAACGCATCTAAATCCAAGCAAGCTACCTCTCGTAAAAAATTACTCGATAAAATTACCCTTGACGATATTCAGCCTTCAAGTCGTCGTTATCCATTCGTAGGATTTTCACCAGAACGTGAAATTGGAAATGATTTATTAAGCGTCAATAATCTATCAAAATCAATTGATGGAGAAGTATTATTTAACAACATCACTTTTACTTTAAACCGTACCGATAAAGTCGCTTTTGTTTCAAAAAATGATAATGCCATTACGGCTCTTTTTGAAATATTAATGGGTAATTCAGCGGCTGATTCTGGCACTTTTGAATGGGGAGTCACTACTTCTCAAACATACTTACCTCGTAATTCAGCTGATGAATTCGAAGGAGTGGAACTTCCAATCGTCGATTGGTTAAGACAATATGCCTCTAAAGAAGAAAGTGACAATACCTTCTTACGATCTTTTCTCGGTAGAATGTTATTTACAGGCGATGATGTGATGAAGCCTGTTAATGTCCTTTCCGGTGGTGAAAAAGTTCGCTGTCTCTTATCAAAAATGATGTTATCCAAAGCTAATGTGCTCGTCATGGATCAACCTACTAACCATCTCGATCTAGAATCCATTACCGCTCTGAATGATGGCTTAGTCAAATTTAAAAGTGCTATTTTAATTGCTTCTCATGACTATGAAGTGTTGAACACGACGGTCAATCGCGTGATCGAAATCACACCGACTGGGGCATTTGACCGCATCAATTCTACATATGAAGAATTTGTTAACGATAAGGAATTACAAGCTCGTATTAATGAAATGTACCCGCAAGATTAAAAGGAGGAAAGTATGACTTTTGAAAGTATTTTACCCCTAATTAAAAAAGGACAAAAAGCTGTCCGCTTAGGTTGGTCTGGAGCTGAAGATTATATTTTCTTAGTTAAAGATACTCAAATTCTTCAACAAGAAACAACCCCTTTTTTAATGATTCAAGTCCAAGGAGAAGGCTTATCGATGTTCCAACCCACCGTCTGTGATATTTTAGCTACCGATTGGGAGATCGTCCATGAATAATTCAACACAGATCCCAATAGGGATACAAGAACAACTACCAGACCCTATGACCGTTTGTGTCTCTGGGGTTAGTTCTGGTATTGGAGCGGCCCAGGCGGCCGCTTTTTTAAAAGCAGGTCATCGTCTATTTGGAATTGATCGACAAAAGACACCAGAAGTTATCCAACTCAGTCAAGACTATCCCCAACAATTTTATTTCAAACAAGCAGACCTTTCTTCAATAGAAGAAGTTAATGAGGCGATCACAACTTTTAAACAGCACTTTACATGCCTACATGTTTTATGTAATACAGCCGGTCGCTTGGACCAATTCTTACCTCTCGACCAAACTTCGCCTGACCTATTTGATCAGATCATCAAGACAAACTTGTATTCGATATTTTACCTTACCAAAGGACTCTTACCCCTCCTGCTAGACCAAAAGAGTTCCCGCTTAATTAACATGGGTTCAATTGCTGGTTTAGGGGCTGGGGGTGGCGGCATTGCCTATACAGCGAGTAAACATGCCATCATTGGTTTTACAAAACAAATGGCCTACGATTACGCCAAACATGGTCTCCGTGCTAACGCAATTGCTCCAGGGGCAATTGCTACTCCCATGAATACTGCTGATTTTGAAGGGGATCATCCAATGGCACACTGGGTATGTGAACAAACACCCAACCAAAGATGGGCTAGCCCCGATGAAGTTGCCCAACTCACCTTATTCTTGGCTTCTGATGGGGCCGATTATATCCAAGGATCGGTTCTACCTATTGATGGCGGCTGGATGAATCGCTAAAAACACTATAAATGAAGTGAATTTTCCGCTATAATACTAACAGAAAATAATGAAAGAGAAGTGAACTGTATGGGTCGTAAATGGATGAACATCCGTGAAAAGAAAGCAAAAACAGACCAACAAACCTCAAGAATTTATGCCAAATTTGGTATTGAAATCTATGCTGCCGCAAAATCAGGTGACCCGGATCCCGAAAGCAACCAAAAATTAAAATTTGTCATTGACCGGGCTAAAACCTATGACGTACCTGCTCATGTCATCAATAAAGCCATCGACAAGGCCAAAGGGTCTGCTGATGAAACATTCCAAGAATTGCGTTATGAAGGCTTTGGACCCAATGGGTCAATGATCATCGTGGACGCCCTAACTAATAATGTTAACCGGACAGCTGCCAACGTCCGCATGGCTTTTAACAAAAATGGAGGCAACATGGGAGTTGCCGGTTCCGTATCTTATATGTTCGATAATACCGCTGTTTTCGTAATGGCAGATCAAGATGAAGAAGCAATTACCATGGCCTTGTTAGAAGCAGATATAGACGTTAAGGACGTCTATTCAGAAGATGGTACTGTGGTCGTATATGGACAACCTGAAGACTTCGCCGCGATTAAAGAATGTTTAGATAGCTTCGGAGTCCAAGAATTCTCATTAGCTGAAACTGAAATGATCCCTCAAACAGAAGTCCAATTAAACGAAGAAGACCAAGCTAAATTCGACAAATTAATCGATGCCCTAGAAGATGACGACGACGTGCAAAAAGTTCATCATAATGTGGCGGACTAATATTCAATCCATTAAAACAAGCTGCTAGCTTTGATTGCTGGCAGCTTGTTTTAAATGGACACCGCTTTCAATATCATCACAATAAATATTTACCGACCTAACCAGTGGATTTTGTGTACGCAAAAAAGAGCAGCTGATCAATCAACTGCTCTTCTTGTTTTTTTATTACTTATTCAGCGCTTTTCACCACATCTTTTAGACTTACATTTCCTAAAGCATCTGGGGCTAATCCCTCAATACCTTCTTTGACAACATAATTTGAAGTATAGTAATAAATTGGAATCACTGGCATTTCTTCCATCATCACTGCTTCAGCATCTAAAAGTTTCTGTGTACGTTTAGCTTCATCTGTCTCAGCAGCGGCCTCATCCAATAACTGCTTAAAGTTTTCATTCTCCCATCCTGTATCATTATTGCCTGTTTTAGCTGTTCGATACATGTCTAAGAAAGTTGAGGCATCATTATAATCTGCAATCCATCCCATACGTCCCACTTGGAAATCTAAAGCTTGTAATTTTTCAAGATAAACTTGCCATTCAGTTGAATCAATTTCTGAATTTATCCCTAAGTTTTGTGCCCATCCTTGCTGAATATGTTGGGCAATCGTTGAATGCGCCTCTGATTCATTAATAGAAATATTAATTGTAATCTCACTTGGATCTTTAATTCCAAGCTCTTCCATTGCTGTAGCTAAATACTCTTTAGCTAATTCAATATCATTATCTTTGAGATAGCCTCGATCTTCTTCAAAGCCCTCAATAGTTGGAGGGATCAAACCTGTTGCAGGAATTTGATCTCCTTTCAGAATATTATCAATTAAAGCTTGGCGATCAATCGCTAAAGAAAGAGCTTTACGTAAATTGACATTTTGTAATTTTTCATCAGTCGTATTGATTTTATACCAATAAATAGCTGCATAAGGTTCTGACTTTAATTCACTATTATTACGGTACATATCGATTGAATCTAATGAAACTGTTCCATAAGGAGTTCCTAAATAATCAAGATTCCCTGCTTGATATTCAGCATTAGCGGTTGCTTCTGATTCAATAATTTGAATATTGACATTGTCAAGCTTAACATTATCAACATCCCAATATTCTGCATTCTTGGCTAGAACCACATTAGCATTATGATTCCATTCTGAAAGTGAAAAAGGCCCATTCGTTACATACGCATCTCCTGCTTCTGCAGCCCATCCTTGCTCGTCAGCCTCCACTGCTTTTTGATTAACTGGCATATAAGTATAAAATGACGTTAATTCGATAAAATAAGGTGTAGGATGAGTTAGTTTGACTTCTAACGTGTAATCATCGATTGCTTTAACTCCCACATCATCGGCCTTGCCCTCACCTGTATTAAAAGCTTCTGCCCCCTCAATTGGATATAAAATAGACGCATAAGTGGCAGCAGTTGCTGGATCAAGAACTCGCTTCCAAGAAAAAACAAAATCATTTGCTGTTACTGGATCTCCATTCGACCAGGTAGCATCTTGACGTAATTTAAAAGTCCATGTCAGACCATCTTCGCTTTCTTCCCATTCTTCTGCTACACCAGGCTGAATCTCACCGTTATTATTATGCGTAAGTCCTTCAAACACATTACGAATAATCGATCCAGAAGTTGAATCTGTTGCTAAACCAGGATCTAAAGTTGGTGGCTCAGCATTAAGTGCGAGATTAAGACTCGCCCCTTCTTGAGCTGAAATTGAACTTATTACTCCAACAAAATTAGATAAAATAAGAAACATCATTAGAAAACCTACAATAATTTTATGTGACCTTTTCATATTACCCCTCCTATATTAGAATCTTGTTATAAGAATACCTAATAAAATTAATTTAATCAAGGTGTTTTATCATTTATTTAATCTTATTTTAATTTTTAGCTGAAATCCACTCTTCTATTTGACTAGGCCCTGCAGAAACAAAATGCCCCTCAGAAATTTCCTTGATCTCACTTTCTTCCAACGATTCTTGATGCTCATACGGCAATCGTTGTCTTTTACTTTCACTAAGCGGATCAGGATTAGGAACTGCAGAAAGTAGCGATTTTGTATATGGATGAACTGGGTGACGGTAAATATCATCTGACCTTCCCAATTCAACAATTTTTCCTCGATACATGACTGCAATTCGATCTGAAATATATTTGACCATCGATAGGTCATGAGCAATAAATAAATAGGTTAAACCTTTTTCACGTTGAAATCGTTTCATCAAGTTAACTACTTGAGCTTGGATTGAGACATCCAATGCTGATATAGGTTCATCAGCGATAATCAATTTTGGTTCTAATGATAAGGCACGAGCGATCCCGATTCGCTGTCTTTGTCCCCCTGAAAATTCATGAGCATAACGATTCATATGTTCTGGATTTAAGCCAACAGAATCTAATAAATTTTCTATTATTTGATTTCTTTCCGAAGGTTTTCGATACAATCCATGAATATCAAAACCCTCTCCTATTATCTCTCCAACAGTCATTCGTGGATTCAAAGAAGCGTAAGGATCTTGAAAAATCATCTGAATTTCACGAGCGAGTGCCTTTTTATTTTTTTGATCTTGTTTACCACTAATTAACTGACCATTATAAAAGATTTCACCATCTGTGATCTGGTTTAAACCAATAATAGCTCTACCTGTTGTCGATTTTCCAGAACCAGATTCTCCTACTAATCCAAGAACTTCTCCTTCAAAAATATCGAAGGAGATCCCATCCACTGCTTTAACAGGTTGAGAACTTTTACCAAAATATTGCTTTAAATTCTTCACTTCTACTAATTTAGTATCCAACATCTTGAACCTCCTCTTGAGCCTGCGATAGATAACGATCTATTCGATCTTGAATCACTTGAGGCATGGCTATATCAGGCGCTATCTCATGAGCTAACCATGATTTTACAAAATGATGGTCATTTATCTTAAAAACTGGAGGCTCCTTTTCATAATCAATTGCTAAAGCAAATCGATTTCTCGGTGCAAAAGCATCACCTTTTGGAGGATCAATTAAATTCGGAGGAGCTCCTGGTATCGTGTAAAGATCTTCAGCATTATCACTTTCTAAATCAGGCATAGAGCCTAATAACCCCCATGTATAAGGATGCTTAGGATTATAAAAGATTTCATTAACACTTCCATACTCCACTACTTGCCCCGCATACATAACCGCTACTTTATCCGCTACATTCGCTACCACACCTAAATCATGAGTAATAAAAATAATAGCTGATTGAGTCTCTTCTTGAATTTTTTTCATCAGCTCTAATATCTGTGCTTGAATCGTCACATCAAGCGCTGTGGTAGGCTCATCTGCAATCAAAAGTTTGGGATTTGCTGCTAATGCGATAGCAATCACTACCCGTTGTCTCATCCCTCCAGAAAATTCATGAGGATACTCATTAAAACGCTTTTCAGGATTTGGAATGCCGACTAAACGTAATAAATCAATCGCCTTCTCTTTGGCTTGGCTTGCTGATACTTCTTTTTTATGAATTTTATACACTTCTGTTATTTGTCTACCAATGGTTGTCGTAGGATTAAGAGATGTCATAGGATCTTGAAAAATCATAGCGATCTCATTTCCACGAATATTAGCCATTTCATGTTCACTTAAATCCAAAAGAGACTGATCATTAAAAATTATCTGTCCTTGTTCATAAAGACCAGGTGGTTGAGGTATCAAGCGCATCACTGCATTACAAGTCACACTTTTTCCTGAACCTGACTCTCCTACAATTGCTAACGTTTCTCCTTGTTTTACTTCAAAGTTTACGCCTCTTACTGCTTGAACTTTTCCAGCATATGTTTTGAAAGAGATGTGTAAATCTCTTACTTCTAATAAATTATCACTCATCATATCACCTAATCTCTTAATTTTGGATCTAATGCATCCCGCAAACCATCTCCTACAGCATTAAAAGCAAAAATGGTTAATGATATCAACAAAGCAGGAAAGAATAAACGCCAAGGTGCCGTCATAATGGCCTCGTTTCCTTCAGAAGCCATTGTTCCCCAAGAGGCTAAAGGGGGTGTAATGCCTAATCCAATATAGCTTAGAAACGATTCGTTAAAGATAGCTGCAGGAATCTGCAAAGTCATGGTCACAATAATCGATCCCATCGCATTAGGTAAAAGGTGTTTTGAAATTAAATGACTAGCACCCGCTCCTAATGTTCGAGAAGCCAAGACATATTCTTGATTTTTTAAGGACATTACTTCCGCCCGGACAATTCGCGCCATTCGAATCCATCCAGTCAGAGATAGTGCAACGATCATCGGCAAAAGACCTTGATCTAAAACAACTAAGAGTAAAATAATTACCAATAATTCTGGTACTGAATTTAAAATATCACACACTCTCATCATAAAATTATCGACACGTCCACCCACTAATCCCGAAATACTTCCATAAATTACACCAATCACCACATTAATCAGAGCTGCTGAAAAAGCAATGATTAAAGAAATTCTAGCCCCAATCCATGTCCTAACAAAAACATCTCGACTCAAATTATCCGTTCCAAACCAATTGCTCGTCGAAGGAGGCATATTATAATGACCGGACTGTTCTGCATAATCATAAGGAGAAAAAATTGGAACAAAGATTGCCATTAAAGCCACAATGAATAGAAGTATCATGCCCAAAATCGCCAATTTATTACGCAGAAAAGCCTGAATAACCTGCTCCCAAAAAGAGATCGTTTTTTTACTTAAAATATCTGTTTCCGATTCACGACCACCAATAATTTCAAAACTTTCTTGACTAAGTACTTGTTCTGTCATGTCTATTCATCCCCTTCCAATTGAATTCTTGGATCTAACCAGACATATAAGATGTCTACAATTAATACTGCTAATAGCAGTACAATCGCAAAGAAAACAGTGATCCCCATAATCACAGTATAATCCCGGTTATTAATACTCTGAACAAAATGTCTACCTAGCCCGGGAATTGCAAAAATATTTTCAATCACAAAACTTCCGGTCAAAATTCCAGCTGTTAACGGCCCTAGATAAGTGACTACTGGCAAAAGTGCATTCTTTAAAGAATGGTGGAAAGCTATTCCCCACTTTTTTCGTCCTTTTGCTCGTGCTAACTTTACATATTCTGATGTATTTTGTTCTAATAAACTGGAACGAGTTAGTTTAGCGATATTCCCCATATAACCTAAGCCTAATGCTAATGCAGGCAATATCATATGTTCAGGGCCTTGCCATCCTGAAATAGGAAGTAACTGTAACTGTGAACCTAAAATATATTGTAAAAGACCTGCTAAAACAAACGAAGGAATCGATATCCCCAAAACCGCTAATAAAGTAGCCAAATAATCGGGCCACTTATTGTGATTCATTGCTGAAATAATGCCTGAAAGAACGCCAAATACAATGGCAAAAATAAGAGATCCGGCGCCTAGAGCAGCTGATACAGGAAAACTTTCCGCAATCATGTCATTTGTAGATCGTCCCTTGTATTTCATCGATTCGCCAAAATCAAACATCGCAACATTTTTTAAATAATTAAAATACTGAACATACCAAGGATCATTAAGTCCATATTGCTCATTAAGTTGTTCTTGGATTTGGGCAGTTACTTGTTTATCTGCTGCAAAAGGGCTACCTGGAGCCAAACGCATCAGAAAAAAGGTAATGGTTACAATCACAAATAATGATAACAGACTATAAAAAGTCCTTTTTGAAATGTATTTGACCATATTATTCTCCTTTTTAAAAAATTAAATTTTGATGATAAAAAGATTATAATACACCTTTGAAGATTAATCAATTTTAATTTAAATATAATAAAATACCCACTGCAAAAATGCAGTGGGTATTTTAAATACAAATTCTATAAGTCTTTAATCTTGATCATTCGGGTAATATTTGCCCGCTCATTCTCTTCTAACTTCATAGAGATATAATCAATGGTTTCTTCAGTATCAGGAATCATCCGATACTCTAGCGCATTTACACGGCGACGTGTTTTTTCAATCTCGTCTGCAAGGAGCTGACATGCTTTTTCAATTTCTACTAATTCTAATAACTTAGGAAGTAATTGATTAAGGCCAGCTAATGCTTCATCTAATTCAGCATTAGAATTAAGATAACCATATTGAATAGGTCCCTGCTTCGCATCAAGATTAAAATCCATATCAGGAACATTCACACTCATGATATTCTTCATATGAATATCTAATTCAACATTACTCTGTGTTACCGCCGCAATTTCTTCAATGAAATTTTCATTCATTAATGATTTGGCCATAACAAAAGATTTTAAAGCTTGAGTCAGTTTAGCTTCCACTTCATCGCGCAATTCATTATTACGACGAATCATATCAATAAAGTTTCGCATCAATTCATCTTGCTTATCTTTCAGTAATTTATGTCCTCGTGTTGCAAGCGCATGAGTGCCCTTCAGTGCCGATAATTCCATCCGTGTTGGCTTTACACCTAATACGTTTGCCATATAGCATTACTCTCCTTCCGGTAAGTATTGCTCAATCATATCATCTTTAATACGTTTTAATTCACTCTTAGGTAAGATTGAAAGTAATTTCCATGAAATTTCTAAACTTTCAAAAATGTCACGATTCGTTTCAAAACCTTGGTTAACATAAAGTTTTTCAAACTCATCTGTAAACTCTACATATTTTTTATCGACGTCTGATAAGGCTGATTCACCTAAAACAACCGCTAATTCTTTTGCTTCTTTTCCTTTAGCATAAGCAGAGAAAAGCTGATTCATTGTCGCAGCATGATCTCCTCGTGTCTTACCTTCACCCGTACCCTTATCCTTCAAACGTGAAAGTGATGGAAGCACATTAATTGGAGGCTGTACTCCTTGATTATCCAATGAACGATCGAGAATGATTTGTCCCTCGGTAATATAACCTGTTAAGTCAGGAATTGGATGCGTAATATCATCTTCTGGCATGGTTAAAATCGGAATTTGAGTAACAGATCCTTTACATCCAACTAGACGTCCAGCACGCTCATAAAGGGTCGATAAGTTGGTATATAAGTATCCTGGATAACCACGACGACCTGGCACTTCACGACGAGCTGCTGAAACTTCACGTAACGCTTCACAGTAATTGGTCATATCTGTCATGATGACTAAAACATGCATGTCCTTTTCAAAAGCGAGATATTCGGCAGCTGTTAAAGCAATTTTAGGCGTTGCTAATCGCTCAATCGCTGGGTCATTCGCTAAGTTAACAAACATTACTGAACGGTCAATCGCTCCTGTTTCACGGAATGATTCCATGAAATATTCGGCCTCATCATAGGTAATTCCCATTGCTGCAAAGATAACAGCGAAGTTCTCTTCACTATTTAATACGGTAGCTTGACGAGCAATCTGAGCAGCTAATTCTTTATGTGGTAAGCCTGAACCAGAGAATACAGGTAATTTTTGTCCACGAACCAAGGTATTTAAATGGTCAATCGTTGAAATTCCAGTCTGAATAAATTCATCTGGATAGTCACGCGCCATTGGATTAATAGCCTGGCCGTTAATATCAGCAAATTTTTCAGGAATAATTTCTGGACCATTATCCATAATATTACCCATTCCATCAAATATGCGTCCTACAATGTCCTCTGATAAAGCAAATTCTAATGGTTTTCCTTTGAAACGCGCTTTTGTATTTGACAGCTTCATATTAGAAGTTCCACCATAAATCTGAACAACTGCTTTACCTTCTTGAGCTTCTAATACTTGGCCCATCCGTTTCTCGCCATCATGCATTTCAATCTCTACTAATTCATCATAGCCAATATCTTCTACACCATCTACAATCATCAGAGGTCCATATAGGTCTGAGATATTCGTATATTCCTTAAACATGATGTGAACCTCCTTGCTCTAAGACTTTTTGAAGACTATTTACAATATTTTCCTGAATTTCATCGAGTTGAGTGATGTTTTCTTCCGGTATAAACTTAGCTCGTGCAATTTGTTCACGAACTTCTGAAGTTCCATCCATAATCTCCTGATAGTATGCTCCCAACTCCATCGCTCGACGAGACTCATCTTCAAAAGAAGTAATAAGTTTCAATAATTTCAATTGTTTCTGCTCTGAAGTAGTTGTATCAACCTCATCAAACGCATTCTGTTGTAAGAAGTCTTCACGGATCATTGCCGCAATTGCCAAGGTTAATTTATCTTTCTCAGATAGAGAATCTAGACCTACTAAACGAACAATTTCTTGCAAGCTGGACTCTTCTTGAAGTAAAGCCAAGCAATGACGTACTTTTTCTCCCCATCCTGCTTCGACTTGTTGGTCATTATGAGACTGTACATCAGCTGAATATTGAGAATAAGAATCTAGCCAGTTAATCGCTGGGAAGTGTCGTTGTTGTGACAATTTAGAATCTAGGCTCCAGAATACTTTCACGATACGCAAAGTGTTCTGAGTAACAGGCTCCGAAGTATCTCCTCCTGGAGGCGAAACCGCTCCAATAGCTGATACCGAACCAACTCGTTCATCCGATCCTAATACTTTCACCAAACCAGCACGCTCATAGTATTCTGCAATACGTGATCCTAAGTAAGCTGGATATCCTTCATCACCTGGCATTTCTTCCATACGACCTGACATCTCACGAAGCGCTTCAGCCCAACGAGAAGTCGAGTCTGCCATAATAGCAACGGAATATCCCATATCACGGAAATATTCTGCAATCGTAATACCAGTATAAATAGAAGCCTCACGAGCGGCCACTGGCATGTTAGACGTATTAGCGATTAAGATGGTTCGTTGCATAATGGATTCGCCCGTTTTAGGATCGACCAATTCTGGAAACTCATTGATAACATCCGTCATCTCATTTCCACGCTCACCACATCCCACATAAACTACCACATCTACATCTGCATATTTAGCAATTTGATGCTGTACAACTGTTTTTCCTGCTCCAAATGGACCTGGAACCGCTGCTACCCCACCTTTAGTGATAGGGAAGAAGGTATCAATCACCCGCTGACCTGTTTTTAAAGGAGCTTTGGGTGTTGTCTTTTCTTTATATGGACGCCCAATACGAACTGGCCATTTTTGCATCATGGTTAACTCACGATCACCTTCGTTTGTTTCAACTACACAAACTGTTTCAGTAACAGTGAATTCGCCTGATTCAATCGATTTAATGGTTCCCTCAACCCCAACAGGTACCATAATGCGGTGCTCAATAATATTTGTCTCATCAACCACCCCAATAATATCCCCTGCAACAACTTGATCGCCGACTGATTTAGAAGGTTTAAACTCCCATTTCTGATCACGATCTAAAATTTCAACATTTGTTCCTCTTACTAAAAAGTTACTTTCAGTTTTCACCATGAAATCTTGTAGTGGACGTTGGATTCCATCAAACATTTTAGTTAATAATCCAGGTCCTAATTCTACTGAAAGAGGATGTCCGGTTGCTGTAACTGGTTCACCGGGTTTAATACCTGAAGTTTCTTCATAAACCTGAATTGATGCGATATCTTGGTGCATCTCAATGATTTCACCAGTTAATTGCAAATTCCCTACATAAACAATTTCACGAATAGAAGAATCTGCCATATCTTTAGCCTTAACTAAAGGTCCTGAAACTTCAGTAATGATTCCAGTACTCATATAATTCCTCCTTTTATAAGATATTTTGTCCGATTGCTTTTTCAACATTCGCATTCACTTTAGCTTTTCCAATACCCTCTGATCCCTTATGAGTTGGGATTAAAATAACTGCCGGTGTAGGTAAGGTGTCAAAGTGACGAATTGTATCTGGTATTTCTTTTGCTATATTCTCTGTCATTAAAATAACGCCAAATTTTTCCTCAGCCAATTGATGAAGAATTTGTCTTGCTTCATCTCCTTTAGTAACAGGAAAAACTTCAAAGCCCAACAATTTAAAAGCAAGGACGACATCACGGTTCCCTACTACTGCCATTTTATATGCCATGAATTGGTCGCATCCTTTCTTTAATTAGACTTGAATCTAATTGGTTTTCTTTTCCAATTAAAATTAAACGTACATTATCTAATTCATTTTCTAAGAAATAGAGATAAGTTAAGACTGGCATCGGACCAAAAGGTTCAAATGAATAAGATCTTAAAATTTCACTGAACTCTTTTTGAATGACTGCGGTATTTTCAGTTGGATTAACTGTCTGATTATGTAATTGATCCCAAATCGGATCCAAATTAATCATATATTCCGCTGTTTGGTAAGAATCAACCAAACCATTTAAATCTTGATTACGCCAATTTTCAATAATATCATCACGACTTACAGCACCTTGATCAGATAAAGCCGCAAACACGAAAGATTTACTCTGTCCTTGGTTATAAGCCCTTACAAATGTTAATAGATTTTGAAAATCAATTTTCATTTTAGTAAAGCGTAAGACATCAGGATGATTTATCTCTTCTGCATTCTCACGAATATGATGCAAATAAGCGGTATCCATAATCACTTCAATTGAAAAAATATCATTTGTATCTTCTACGGAAGTAATCGCATCATAAACTGCTTGTTGCAGAATTGGATGTAAATCTTCATTGACACCTTTGGATTCAACCACTTGTTTCAATTGATCGATACTATAACTACCGATTGGAATAAGTAGATGTTCACAATCTACATTTAAGTAAGTTTGTTTAATCAACAATTTCAAATTATGATATGTATATTTCAAACTAAATATTTCAATCACTCTTGGGTCTGGACACGCCTCTAAAAGTTCGCGATAAACCAGCTCCAATCTTTGTTGAAGAATCGGTTCAAAATTCCGTTCTCTTTTAGCATCGTCTGTTACAACATATGCACTCTTAGAAAGATAATCTAAGACATTATCGACTGAGTCCATCTGTAACATCGTATCATAATCAGAATGTGTCAATAGTTGGGCTTCATAGAGGCGCAATGTCGTATTAAGACCCGAATACGCTAACTCTGTCATAATTAGCCCCCCTTAAGCTTTCAATTCTTGTTCTAGTTCAATTAACAGCTGAGGTGTAAGTTCATCCACTACATCTTCAAATGTATAATTTAAATTTATGCCATCTTGTGACAACATAAAACCGGATTTATCAGCTAGCAATTGGTCATCAAAATTTATTTGAGGATATTGTCCTCTAAGTTGTTGTTTTAACTCTTCATTCGCAAATGATTGTGAATTGGCACCTAATTTTATTGTAAATGGTGCTTGACTATCAATCTTACCAATTGCAGTGTGAATAAGTTCCACAAACTTCTCAGGTTCTAATTCATTCAATTTAGGTACAACTGCACGAATAATATCCTTCAACATAGCCTGTTTATGAGACAAACGACTATTACGTAATTCATTCTCTAAAGATTGTTGTTTGATTTCCATACGACGTGTCTCTTGACGTTCAAAGTGATTCTGTTGTTGCTGAGTTTGTTCAGCAAGTTTAGCTTTGAATTGGTCAAGCTTTTCCGTCAATGCTTGTTGATGTTCTTGAACTTTGGCTTCACCTGTGGCTTGAACTTTCTCCATTATTGTTTTTTGTAATGTTTCGATATTCCCCACAAGCTCGTCCTCCTTAACCTTGAACTAATAAGAATGAGAATACAAATGCTAAGATCGCGTATGTCTCTACCATTACCGCATAAATAATTGCATTAATAACTTTCTCTGGACGCTTAGCCAAGATTTGCATACCTGCTGCAGATACTTTACCTTGATATTTACCAGACATCCAACCAACAAAACCAACTGGTAGAGCAGCAATTAATAATTTAAGTCCTAAAGCTAAATCCATTGCTGGATCTAATTGTAAGAAGATCAAGAAACCAATCGCGAAACCATAAAGTCCTTGTGTACCTGGTAATAATTGTAGAATTAAAGATTGAACGAATTTTTCAGGCTGATCTTTTGTTAGAGCGGCCGCTGCAGAACCAGCTTCTCCTACACCTATCGAAGATCCAAACCCTGAGAAAACTACTGCTACTGCAATACCTAAAACTGCTAAAATATAACCACCGTGTTCTTGCATGAATTCCATAAAAAAACCTCCTAAAGTTTATTTAATATTTATATGTTTACCTAAAAGTTTTAATGGCGCAAATGCTCTTCCGCCACCCTCGTAGAACTTTCCAAAGAACTCCACGAAAATCAAACGCGCAGAATGCACGTAAGCACTCAACATTGATAATCCAAAGTTAAATAATTGTAATGCTATGATTAAAAAGATACCAATTGAGAAACGAGCTACAGGTGGTAAATAGGCTACTAAAATATTAAAGGCTAATGCAATAGACCCACCTGAAATACCCAAGGCCATTAAACGACTATATGACACAATATCTCCTAAATAGCCCGAAACACCATATAAGTCATATAGACCCGCTGCCAATCCAGCAGCTTTATTTTTACTTTTAATAATTGCAATACCTAGGATCGTTAAGGCCGCTATTGCTGACATCCATAAACCGACCTGTTGTAACGATTGAATATTAAACAGCATTGGACCAAGCACAGCCACTAAGAAACCAATTAACATCACGATCCATGCTGCCCCACCTTTGACGGCTTCTAACCGGTCATTCTTCCAATTAATCATTGTATTTAGAACTAATCCATGAATAATTTGAATTAAACCTAAAGCAATAGATAGCGCTAATACTTCAATCACATCTTCCGTTGGAGAAAGTAAACGGAATGGTAAGGATTCACCAAAGAGCGATCCATAAATTAAGCCCCATAGCATCGCCGAGTAACTCAGATAATGGAAGAAGCGAACATTCTTCCTCATTCCAGCATCTAAATTAAAAGCTTTAAGTGCAATAAAAGTTCCGACCCATAATAGCATTCCGTAACCTAAATCGGCAATCATCATTCCAAAGAAAATCCAATAATAAGGTGTCAATGAAGCGGATGGATCAAAACCATTGTATTTTGGTAAGCCATACATTGAAGTGACTGTTTCAAATGGTTCGACAAAACGATTATTTTTTAATTCAACTGGAACCTCTTCGTACTCTGATTCTTCAACATCAGAAACCTCGATGTAGACATTCGAGCCTAAGGTTTGTTCAATCTTATTAATAACGGCCGATGCTTCATCAGCTACTACCCATCCCTCAACAGCAAAAAGGCGCTCTGTTGATAATGCTAAGTCTTGAGCTTTTTCTCTCTCCACTTTAGCATAGAGCATCTCCTCAGCTATTTTTAATTCTTCATACTCTGCTTTCATTGTCGAAATCTCTTTACGAGTTTGAGTTGCTTTATTTCTTAAACTTTCAGCTTTAGCATGACGTTCTTGTAACATATTAGCTGGTAAATCAGTGAATTTATATTCTAAGGCTTGAAAACGATTATGCGCTAACACTTGATTCACCTCGTACGCATCATCAAGATCAGCTGCCATCACTAGGCCTATTTCATCTTTATTCTGATAAATCTCTTCGACTAATAACTTTGGTTCATTTTTTATTGCATTGATAAACTCATTATCGCTAGTCTGCGGAATTGTCCCAAGATACAATTTAGTGTGTTTGTAAGCTTCATCATTATATTCTGGTAAAGCTTTTAAATTCCGCCACTTGTTGAGAAAGTCTGCTTCATTATTCAAAGATTGTAATTCTGAATCGATCTTCTCAAGAGTCTGTTTTTGTTCCCAGACCTTTGCCGTAATCTGATTTACTTCCTCCGCTTGGTACTGATTTTCAAGCTGAGCATATGACATATCAGATAAAGGAGTCAAATACTTTTCTTTGAAGCTAGCTGCAGGTAAGTAACTATCTAAAAATCTCATTGCTGAACGTACATCTTCCAACTGATCCTCAAACTGAGAACTTGTTTTCTTTTCAGCATTGAGCTCAACAGCCAAGTCTGTAGGATCAATCGGTTTGACTTCGACCCTTTGCAAAACTTGGAGTTCCTTCATTAAAAGGTTGCGATTACTCTCTTCAACAATAGCAGATAATTTAGCCATTTTCGCTATTGCCATATTTGTTCCACCACCTTTTTAGCAATTTTCTGTGCAAGTTCTTCACGTCGGTCCGTCAGGTCTTTTTCAATTTCTTCGATTTCGGCCTGATTTTCCTGTCTCAATTTAGCTTCAGTGACACTAAATTTACTTTGAATCGATTCTTGAACTTTTGCTCTAAACTGAGCAAGCTCATCATCGGCTGTTTGCTGAAGCCCTTGCTTAGTGTCTTCAAATTTCTTATTCATTTGAACAAGTCTTTCTTGATATTCAGCCTCTTTACTTGCTGATAATTGTTCAAGTGAATTAATTTGGTCAACTAAGTTTGCCATCACTTCACCCCCTATATTTTGATATTATACACGAAACGGAAATCGTTTACATCAGTTTTCATAATATTTTTTAAAATTTCATGAGAGAAATTCCCACTTATTCCATTTCTACAATGACTTTTTTTCAGAAAAACTGAAGAAAATACGACCCATATTTAAATTTAACATGAATTTGTATATAATGGAAATATATTTGTGAAAATTATCTTAAGAAAGAAGGTTTCAAATGATTAAGTTGATTGCAACAGCTGAATCAATTGAACAAGCAAAATGCTTAATTGATATTGGTATTGATGAAATTATTATTGGGGAGGAAATATTTGGATTAAGACTCCCCGGTTATTTTACCATTGAAGAAATGGAAGAAATTAATGACTACGCTTTAAAAAATGATAAACATGTGATAGTAGCCATGAATGCTATTTTACATAACGACAAAATAGCTCAAGCGAAACCTTTTTTAAAAATGATTAAAAATATAGGTATTCAAGAAATCATTGTAGGAGACACTGGGCTTATTCAAATTTTAAAAGACCCTAACTATGCTCTTCCATACCTTTACGATGCCGCTGTTTTGGTCACGAGTGCCGGTCAAGTAAATTTTTGGGCGAAGTATGGGGCCAAACGTGCCCTCATCGCCAATGAAGTCCCCTTTGTTGAGCTGAAAGATATTTCTCCATTGGCTCAACTCCCTCTCGTTTATCAAGTATATGGAGCGTCTTGCATTCACCAAAGCAAACGCCAGTTATTAAAGAATTATTTTAATTATATTGGGAAAGAGAGCCAAGAAGTAACCGATCGCCAACTTTTCCTTTCTGAACCTAATAAAGAAGATACTCATTATTCAATCTATACAGATAGTCATGGGACTCACATCTTTGCGAACAAGGATCTCAATTTACTTGCCTATCTTGAAGACTTGAATCGTATTGACGTACAAAACTGGTATATCGACGGATTGTTCAATCAGGGAAGAAATTTTATTGAGATCGCAGACAGCTTTGTCAAGGCACGAAACCATATTCTAGAGGGTACTTTTAATCCTCAAATTATACAGGATTTAAATCAAACAATCAGGGTTTCTCATCCACAAAATCGTGAATTAGATACAGGCTTCTTTCTTTATGAAGCAGATCAAGTAAAGTAGGTGACAATAGTGAATAAAATCCATTTAAAAAGACCAGAACTGTTAGCACCAGCTGGAACACTAGAAAAATTGAAAACAGCTATTCATTATGGAGCAGATGCTGTCTATATAGGCGGGGACGCATATGGACTTCGAAGTCGAGCAGGAAACTTTAGTTTTGAGGAAATGGCTGAAGGTGTTGCATTTGCTCATCACCACAAAGCTAAAGTTTATTTAGCAGCTAACATGGTCACTCATCAACACAACGAATTAGGGGCGAGTGATTTCTTCAGAACGATTCGAGATATTGGCATAGATGCTGTGATTATCTCGGATCCTGCTCTAATGCAAATCTGTGCAATGGAAGCTCCTGGCTTAGAAATGCATCTCTCTACTCAACAATCAGCAGTCAATTATGAAACTTTAAATTTCTGGCAAGAAGCTGGCCTTACCCGCTGTGTTCTAGGCAGAGAGGTCTCTATGGCGGAAATCAAAGAAATTCGCGCCAATACTTCCGTTGAAATTGAAGCTTTTATTCATGGGGCCATGTGCATTTCATATTCAGGACGTTGTACCTTATCCAATCATATGGCTAACCGTGATGCGAATCGTGGTGGTTGTTGTCAATCATGTCGTTGGCAATACGGTTTATTCGAATTACCAGAACTTGACCATAAGAAAGCGGTCGGAGCAGGAGAACCAGGTATCAAAGAGCCGTTCTCCATGTCGGCCGTCGATTTAGGTATGATCCACCATATTCCTGATATCATTGATGCCCAAATAGACTCTCTAAAAATTGAAGGTCGAATGAAGTCAATTCATTATGTTTCAACCGTTGTGAACGTCTATCGAAAGGCCATTGATTCCTATCTTGAAGATCCTGAAGCTTATTCATTTAAGAAAGAATGGGAGGATGAGCTATGGAAAGTTGCCCAGAGAGAGCTAGCGACTGGTTTCTTCTATAATGAACCCAGTGAAAATGAACAATTATTTGGTAAACGTCGTCGTCGTCCTCATTATACCTTTATCGGTGAAGTTCTTGATTACAATCCTGAAACTCAAATCGCTACTGTTCAACAGCGAAACAACTTTAAGGTAGGAGAAAAAATCGAATTCTACGGTCCTGGCCTTAATAATCATGAAGAGACCCTTGAATGTATGTGGGATGATAAAGGAGAACAAATCGAGGTCGCTCCACATGCGATGCAAATTGTCACAATGAAAGTCAAACAGCAAGTTGCCCCACACGACATGTTAAGAAAAGCTTTATAATTTAAATAAAAGACTTAGACAGCTGTCTAAGTCTTTTATTTCTTTTATTGACGATCATCATTTAAATAACGAGAAAGAAACGCTTTTGTACGCTCATTTTGAGGTTGATTAATGACTTGTCGTGGATGACCTGTTTCGACCACATATCCCTTGTCCATGAATACAACTCGTGTAGAAACATCACGAGCAAAAGACATTTCATGAGTCACCACAATCATGGTCAAGCCCTCTTTAGCCAATTGACTCATCGTATCCAGTACTTCTCCTACCATTTCCGGATCTAACGCAGAAGTAGGCTCATCAAACAATAGAACTTCAGGACCCATCGATAATGCTCTGGCAATTGCTACTCTTTGCTGTTGTCCTCCTGATAATTGGTGCGGCATCGCTTCGCGATAAGGAGCCATTCCAACTTTATCCAAATTTTCCAGCGCAATCGCTTCAGCTTTTGCTTCTGAATAACCTAATATTTTTTTCTGACCCAATATGCAATTTTGTAAAACATTCATATTTTTAAAAAGATTGAACGATTGAAAAACCATTCCAACTTTCGCTCGATAAGAGGTTCTAGAAAAACGACTATTTAAAATGGATGCTCCGTGAAATAGAATATCTCCTTTTGTCGGTTCTTCTAAAAGATTAAGGCATCTTAGCAAGGTCGATTTTCCTGATCCGGAAGACCCTATAATCGATATCACTTCTCCACTTTCCACTATAAAATCTATATCTCGCAATACCTGATGATCTCCATATGATTTTTCTAAATGGACTACTTCTATCACTTTATTTGCCATCTTTCTTCAACTCCTTTGGATCTGGATATGATGACGAGGTGTATACTTGATAATTGTCAGTTCCTTCAAGCTTTGCTTCAAAGAAGTTTAAGAGACGGGTAGCAGTAAATGTCAAGATAAAGTATATCACTGCTGCAATAAAGAAAGTCTGAAACGTCATATAAGTAGAGCCAGAAACAGAGCGAGTCACAAAGAATAGCTCCGTTACTGCGATAACATTTAAGACGGATGTATCTTTAATATTAATGACGAATTCATTTCCGAGTGTTGGTAGAATACTTTTAATTGCCTGAGGTAGAACAACATGTGTCATTGTCTGCACGTGATTCATTCCAATCGCTTTAGCAGCTTCACTTTGTCCCTTATCAACACTTGATATCCCCCCACGGATAACTTCCGCTAAATAAGCTCCGGTGTTAATGGAAACAATCAAAAGTGCAGCTACCATAGAACTCATGTCAAGATCAAAAAATAACTTTGACCCGTAATATATTAACATGGCTTGAACCATCATCGGCGTTCCACGAAAAATCTCTATATAGGCAAGAACTATCCAATCCCCAATCTTATGCAAGCCATAAAGTAGAGGATGAGCATTCTGTTCCACTGGAATTGATCGATAAATTGCAATCAACAAGCCAATTAAGAATCCAACAAGTGTTGCAAATGTCGCAATTAGTAGAGTGACCAGTGCTCCTTTTAGAAATTGACCGCTATAAGTCGACCATAGTCCTGCTACCTCAGACCAAAAGCCTGCTGATTCACCTCTTTCATTGAGATTAACCATTTTTTGCATTAAATCATTACGATCCTTCTCCGAAATCTCTGATAAAGCTGTATTAATTGAATCAAGCAAAGGTGATTCTTTACGCAGACCAATTGCAATAGAAGTATCAATTTCTCCTGTATCAAAGCCTTGTCCTTCTTCAAAGTTAATATAAGTGAGAGCTGAATTAGCTGCAGTAGCAGCCATTGCCCCAGGTCTTTCAGAAACGTAAGCATCTGATTTCCCACTTAAAACAGAGGATATCATAGTGGGAAAAGAATCCATTGCTGTTTGCTGATCAACACTAGGAATCTGTTGAATTAAGTCATAGTGAAAAGTATTTAATTGACCTGTGACTTTTGCCCCTTCAAAATCTTCCAACGCTTTAGCATTAGCAAATTGACTTTCCTTTTCAACCACTAGGACAATATCGGACGTATAATACGAATTCGAAAAATCAATTTGCTCTTTACGTTCAGGTGTAGGTGACATCCCAGCAATAATGGCATCAATTTTTCCAGATTGAAGAGCCGGAGGCAACCCATCCCACTCCAATTTAACAATTTCTAGACCCAGGCCTAAGCTTTCAGCTAGCTGTTTTGCAATCTGAACATCATAACCATTTGCATACTCACCTTCTGAGTTTGAAATTGGCACAGCACCATTTGCAGCTGTAGTCTGTGACCAATTAAAAGGCGCATAGTTGGCTTCTAATCCTACTTGAAGCACTCCTGGTTTTTCAAGTCCTTCCTCTTGTGCTAATACAGATGGTAAGAATACCATGTAAATTAAGCTAATAATTATTGCTATTTTAAAACTTATCTTTTTCAATTTATTTTCTCCCCTACTCCACAAGAAGTAGCCAAATATTATTGCTACTTAATGTATCACTTCATTCTCACTCTATCGTTACCTAAATAGTGTAATCATCCTAAAAAAACCTGCCGCACAAGCTATTCCAAAACTAAAAATATTTTACTCACAATTTTTTAAAAATACTAATAATCGAATAAAAATAACAGCGTCTATGATTGTAGCATCTGAAACTCTCTTGAGCAACCAGTCATCTCATACCGTCTCTAAACTAAATCATTGAAAATAAAGTATAATGAACCTTTCAAATATTTTCAAGAGTTAAATTAAAAAATGATTAGATGTCTAGAAAAATTTTTACGATCCATAAATTCTCAAGGGCTTTTTCCCTTAAACTCTAAAACACTCCTGTCACATTTCTTCATCAATAAATGCAATAGGAGTGTTCTAATTTTATTATATGTAAACAGATTCCCCAACAATTATTACTATTTCTATGAACTTCTAAACGATTAAAAAATCTCACAGCACATTACTGTGATAAGTGTTCCTTAAGATAAGCAATAAAGTGTTTTAAAACTTGAATCCTTGCATACTTCTTTTGATTGCTTGCGACTATATACCAAGGCGCATAGTCAGTATCTGTACGCTTCAGCATTTCGTTCATCGCTTCAATATATTGCGGTGTCTTATCTCGGTTACGCCAATCTTCAGCTGTAATTTTATAATTTTTAGCCGGTTCTTCCATTCGATCTTGGAATCGACGCTCCTGCTCATTACTATCAATATATAAGAAAAATTTCATAATTGCTGTATTATGATCGTAAAGTGTTCTCTCCATCTGATTAATCTCATCATAGGCTCTTTCCCAATCACGTTCAGGTGCAAACCCTTCTACTCTCTCTACTAAAACACGTCCATACCATGATCGATCAAAAATAACCATCTCTCCATCCTTTGGAAGCTCCTTTTGAAAACGCCATAAATAATGAAACGTATCTTCTACAGAATCAGGAGCATTGATCCCATAAATTTTATAGGAACGAGGGTCTATGTAACGAGTTAATCGTTTAATCGCTCCTCCCTTTCCTGCAGCATCCATTCCTTCAAAGGCTAAGACAATCGGAATGTCTTCACTGTAACATTGGTAAACTAATTCAGCGGCTTCTTCTTGCAATGGTTGAAGCTCTTCCTCATACGCTTCATCACTAATTGTTTGTGTTAAATCAACCTCTTCTAATAAACGATAAGTCTTTTCGCGATCCCGGCTGACTGATTCTTCTTGCTGGCGCATTTGAATAATTCTTTCCATGCCATTATTTATTTCTTCAATCACAATTCCAAGAGCTGTTTTTGAAGCTAATTTTCGGTCTTCCGCTCCAATAATATGCCATGGACTATATTTTTGATCGGTCGCGTCTAGTACTTGATCAAACCAATCTTGATACTTTTCATAATCCTCGTTCTGCTGATAATCTTCGTCTGATAATAAAAGCTTAGCTCGTGAAGATTTTTCTAATTCTTGAATTCGTTTCTTTTGGTTCTTTTGCGTAATGTTTAAGAAAAGTTTTATGACAATCGTGCCATTGTCAATTAAAGTCTTCTCTAACTCAGATAGTTCTCGCACCCGTTGGTCTAATTTTTTCTGATTCTTTTTATCATGATTAAAAACATGGTAATAGAAAGATCGGTCATAAACTACGATCTCTTGATTAGAAGGAATCTTTTGCCAGAAACGCCATGATGCTGGATGTGCCTTTTCAATATCATTTGCTTTTTCAAAGACTTCTACTCTAACATAACGGGGATCGAGCTCTCTGGTCAGATCCTTGATAATTGCTCCCTTTCCCGACGATTCCCACCCATCTACTAAAATTAAGACAGGTATTTTTAGACCTTGAACAATTCGTTGCAATTGATCTAGCTGTTCTCCTAATTCCGACCGCTTAAATGAATCAAATCTTTTATCCACTTTATCAAAATCAAATTCTTTTAACATTTCCCGCTCACTCCCTATCGTTTATAGTATTGAAACGCCTTCCTTGGATCGCCATTTTCTAAATAAATAATGCCACATTCTACAAAAGACAGCTTATTTAAAAGATGAATCATGGGACCATTATCTTGGTGGGTATCAATTTTAATATTTGGATATCGATCTTGTGCCCATTTTAATAGATACCGTCCTGCTCCTCTAACCAGCCCATTACTGGCAATACGATGAATGGTAACATACTCATCTTCATTCAACCAAGATCCTTCTATTTGATCGTAACAAGGATCTTTACCCGGAATTAAAGCCATAACGGCAAGAAGAGTCTCGCTTTCTTCTACCTCTAAAACATAAAGGTGACCTGCTTGATAATCTCGTTCAATTTGTGCCTGTCCTGGATAGCCTGCTTCCCATTGTTGTAAATTACCAGTCTGTAACTGAAAAGAACGTCCTAAATCATAAATTGCTTGTAAATGTGGCAAATCTTGCTTATTTGCTTTTCTAACCTTCCACTTTGTCATTATCCATCCCCTCTTTCTCAAAAGGATCCTGTACATAATCCACAGCCACCATATATAATCCTTGCGCAGGAGCTGTGGGTCCAGCCTGATTACGATCTTTTATCTCTAACAACCTTTCCATCTCGTCTACTGGTTTCAATCCATCACCAATTTGTAAAGCTGTACCCACTATAATTCGAATCATATTATACAAAAAACCATTTCCATGAAAATAAAAAACCATTTCCTGAGCTTTTTGATCTTCTTCTAGCTCTAGTCGATAGATCGTTCGAACTTTGTTTTGCTTGTCTGTTTTAGTGGAACAAAAACTAGTAAAATCATGCTTGCCTTGTAAAGAGACTAAAGCGGCCTGAATTCTATCAAACGAATAAGGATATGGATGGTGGGTAGTATAATTGCGTTTAAAAGGATCGGGAAAACGTTGAGTGTCTACCCGATATTTATAATGTTTCCCTATGGCATCATATCGAGCATGAAAATCAGCTGAGACTTGATTCGCCTTAATGACTCTAATATCATCTCTCAAAATACTATTTAAAGCCATCATCAGATTATGAGGTGCGATCTGCACTGGATAATCAAAATGAACGACTTGACCGAGAGCATGAACCCCTGAATCAGTCCGTCCCGATCCTGAAGTGGGAATATGCTCATCTTTCGGTAATTTCGCCATTAACTTAAGTGCTCTCTCAAGTTCTGATTGAATCGATTGACCATTGGGCTGTACTTGATAACCTACATAATTACTACCATCATACTCTAACTTTATTGCGTAACGGGGCAACGATTCACCTCTTTTCTATTTGTTTTCTATTATAAGCTTCCTTGTCAGACTTGCAAATCAAACACAAAAAAAGCTAATAGTGATTAACTATTAGCTCTTTTAGATCAAATTTTATGATTGTTTCTTCTTAACCGTCCATCCTATCCCTAACACTCCCATTACACTTGAAATCCCTGCCCAAACTTTAGAATTCCATAGAGGTTTTTCGCCTGTTTCAGGTAAGATAGAAGCCTCATCTGTCTTCATTACTGAATCAAAAGCTTCTCCCGCTGGTATTGTTGTTCCACCTTTAGGTGTTAGAGCCATATAATATTTAGTCAAGTCATTTTGCCAACTTAATAACTTTTCATTATTTGGCTGATTGTATATTTTATTCTCTACTTCTTCAATCAAAGCTAAAGCTAACTCATAATCAAAATCAGGCCCTTGATAATAATCCTCAAGGTGGGCCATTTTTTCTTTCAAACGCTCTAAATAGAATAGCACATCTTCAATGGTAATAGTCGACCCCTCATTAACAATTGGTAACTTGTCCTCTGGCTTCGGATGGTCTTTGACCTCTGTGATGGGAACCATTTTTTCACCTACCTCAATAATTTGGTCAATTGGATCCAGATAAATTTCACCCGAAATAGGATTAATTAACCCTGGCACACCTTGTTGGATCAATCGTTCGATTCCTTTAGGTAAAGCTTCATTGATTTGATAAATCCATTCAAAAGCTAATTCAACGGGACCATATTCCATAATACTATTAATAGGCTGTGTAAGCGTAATAAGACTTCCATCTAAAGCTAAATTGGCTTTTCCTTCTTCTCCCTCTTGAATCACTTTCACCTCATTTATTGCTAAATTTGGATTAAAGATTTTTTCGATTTCGAAAGGCAACTTAACTAAGTCTAACAGTTGAACTAAAACCGAAGATTCTTCACTTTGATTGCCAAAATCATCATAGACAAAAAATGTTAACTCCTTACCAATATGATCTTTTGCAATGGAATAAAGTAGTTGTCCGGAAACAAAAATAGGTTCAAAAGAATCGTATGTTTTGTCTACTCTACCAATCATATCGTTTCCAGCCCATAGCTCTACATAGTTCATATTATCGGTAAAATCAATTGCAAAATATAAGAGATCCTCATCCTCTCCGAAGACTTGTTCTAACTTTATTTGAGGTGCTTCTCGATCCACACGTATCCGATGTCCTACTTGATGTTGAATGAATTTCCCACTAGGAGCTTGCACATAAGCAATCGTTTCAATCAAATAGAGGCCATTCTTTTCAAAATTTTGTAATGGAATAGGACTGTAAAACTCTACACTTTCATCTATTTCTTCAAAAGCAACCGGTTGAAAATCTAAAACTAATTCTCCCGTATCAGTTAGCACACGATATTCAATATAATGAACCTTTTGATAATTGTTAATCATCCCTTTCAGTTCAACCTCATCTACATTTTGTCCAACTCCCATGTACTCCCATGGAGAATTTGTCGTAACAAGAGGCAAATCAATGGTATCTAGTTGTGATTCATCGACATATTCATCTAAGTTAACAGGCTTTTGCCCATATTGTTTAAATCGAGTCTCTTCCACGACTGGTACTTCAGGACTTGGAGTTTGATTTTCATTTGTTAGAGGTAAAACTGTTAAGCTACCATCAACTCCTACCTCAAACTTGACTTTATTTCTGGAATTATCATATGCGTAGATTATTAATGGCTGGTCTAAGTAGTTCTCATCTATCTTCCAAGTAAATTTTTTCTGTAATAGTTGAGGCGTTTCTTCTTTATTAACAGCTAACCAATCAATTAGTTCACCTTCTTGGCTATAAATTTCATAACCATAGATACCAGATAAATGGTCTTCTATATCAAGGTAAAGAAATTGATCTTCTCTTTCAGCAACCAGTTCGACAGGAGAATTATCTAAAACAATATTAAATTCATATCGTTGAGTAATTGCATCCTTCATATCGATTTTACCCTCAATAATATATCGATATATTCCTTCAGGTACTTTTTCACCAAATGTATTTGTATAGTCCCAACCTGTTCCCATTAAATCCTGAAGAAAATTATACTCATTTTGATAAAGACGGTTCACTTTAGTCACGCGATTTTGAATGACTAAATCTCGCACTTTATTACCTAAATGATCTTCAACACTAAAACGAACATCTACAGCATTTCTTAAAAATGATAATATTGGGCTAACCGTATTCTTATAGCCTTCTTGTGCATGACTGTTAACAAACACATAGGGAGCTTCCTCAATATTCCAAGCATTATAAAACTCCCAGCCCTGATCAAGCCGTTTATTTACAAAGCCAGTTTTATCAAGATTTCCATCCTCATACACTATCGGTTTAAAATTAACCTGATTTTCTGAAGCAAAATCAACCATCTGATCAAGGATTGGCAAAGCATCCCAATCGCCTTTAAATCCAAAGAATGGTACGGAAAGTGGACTAACCGAATCATCAGAGCTCGTCAAGAAAAAATAACCTTGAACATATTGATTCTGATCGATTCCGAATGTACTAATTAGATGGTTAACTGTTGCTTGCTGACCTGCTTTAACCGTAAGGCTTCCTAATGCTCCTTCATGAACAAGTTCTGTTGTTTCTGTATAACGGCCACTAGGTCCTACCTTATCTTTTAACAAAGCATAGGTCAGTTGATAAGTAATATCTTTTTTGCCATAATTCTGCAAAAATAATTGAACATCAAATTGTTCAGTGACTTCCTTAAGCTCCAATTTACCATCTTTGCGTGTATCCGTTTGGTTAGTTGCGATAACCGTCACATGATTATTCAATGCATTAAAAAGATTTAAAAGGCCTGCTCCTTGTTGAATAGGACTATAGTAACTTGCACCTGCATCTAGCGTATTAAGTTTTGGAACAGCTGTATTCATCAACATCAACATGACTAAATCATCCTGAAGTGGATTATTACTTATTTGTGTTTCGTTTAGTATCCCTTCTTCATAAAGACGCTGCATTAAGATAGCAGCTGCTCCTGCAATATGAGGGGTTGCCATTGAAGTTCCAGACATTCCCTGATAACGATCATCGCTCATTAGAGAATAAATATTACCTCCAGGAGCTGATATATCTGGCTTAAGGGTTAAATCTGTTGCAGGGCCCCAAGAAGAAAACTCACTTAAATTATCTGCCGTTTTAACAGGAAAAGGTAAGAGATCTTTAGAGATTTTAACCGTAAGGGCATTCTGTTGTTTTGATAGATCAATTAAACGCAAACCTGAATCTCGAGTCACAAACATAATGGGAATCGTTGGATTTTCAATTCCTGTCATTTCAAACGTGTCTTCCGCGTCCACGTTGTCATAAATTATAATTCCTGCTGCTCCATGATCTCTTGCTAATTGATATTTTTCATTGAATGAAATCTCACCGCGCTCCACTATCACCAATTTCCCACTCAAATTAAGAGGTCCACCTATTTCACTAATAAAATATTCATAATCTAGCGAAGTCCCTTTGCCTACTTCCATTAAAGGTAAATAATCAGTGACCCCCTCCGGATAGGTAAAACTTCCTATAAATTTTTCAGTTTCTCCTCCAAATTTAGCTTCAACATATCGACGCATCTGACTTATATTATCAAAAGAACCGACGGAAAGTGAATCTTCAACATTCGCTGGATAGCCTCCTAAACCATTATCAGGGTTAGATGCTAAATTGGTATAATCTGTTCCCCAAGTTGAATTACGATCATTTCCTGCAGCAATAACTGGCAATATGCCTTTTTCTCGCGCTTTCTGAATCACATAAGCCATTGGAGTATCTCCTTGCATATTGAAGCCACTCGGCATTCCTAATGACATATTGATAATGTCCGCCCCTAATTTAATAGAATCATCAAAAGCCTTCAGCCACACGTCTTCATAAACAGCACTATTAATTTGATCTTCCGAGAACGCCTTCATTAATAACAGTTGGACATGGGGAGCTATTCCCTGTATTCCACCTTCTTCAAGTTTGCCATTCGCACCTATCGTTCCCGCAACATGATTGCCGTGTTCATCCGTTGACAGTAAACTATCAACATTATCCGCATAATTATACCCATACACTACCTTATTAGAATACCACTTCCCGGGTAAATCAAGTTCTTTAATCATGGTTTCCATTTCAGCTTGATCATAACGTTTTTCAATATCATCTGCTAAAATAAAATCCCGATGGTAAGGATCAAATCCCGTATCAATCACTGAGACTAGAATATTTTCTCCTTTGTATTTGGACTGATATTCCGATAACAAATCCAATCCAATTAGTTGTCCGGAATTAACCATATTGGCTTCTGCTACAGGAGCTGTATATTCTTTTTGAATATTAACCGATAAAATATGTTCCATATTCTTTAATTGTTCAATCGTAGATTGCGATACAATCGCTGAAAAACCCGTAAAAATTCCTGAATAGTCCTTCTCTTTAATTAAGGTTGTTCCCTGTAAAGCGAGGAGATCTCGAATTTCATTATAGCGAGCAATGACCTCAGCTTCACTTTCTTTCACAGCCAACTGGTAGTCAGGATGATGTCTATCAGTTACTTTATCGATGGCAGATAAAGTATCAGTTTGAACGATCACTCGATACATTTCCTCAGTCATATTTTCCGAGTCATTATCTGGATCAACCTCGCCATGACTTATGATAGGAATCTCGTTTGTAGTATTCTGAGGAGTGCTTTCAATTGGCTCAGACAAAAAAACTTCCTCTTTGTTTTCAGTGTGAGTAACCTCTTCTTCGAAGATAGTCGTTTCCTCTAAATTCCCCGGTTCTGAAAACGCTGTCATTTCTTCAGTTAAAGGAGTCTCAACGATGTCTACCGTTTCAAATGTTCCTATTGAATTCTCTTCTTCCTCTAGCAAAGGAGCCATTCTTACTTCTACCGTGCTATTCTCTTCAATTGTCTGTGCCTTCACTTCTTCCAAAAATCCTACTGTCAGTAACGCCCATCCACATACACCCACAAAACCCAGTCTGTTTTTCAAAATACTTCCTCCTTCAATCCTATCATCTTCTTAACGTTCTGAGCACTAACAAATATACCTTACCAGAAAATGTATGCGTTTTCTATAGTGGGTAAATTAAATTTCCCATAGTTTTACAAATAAAAAAAAGCCTTTTTACTCCTCTATTTTTACTTTCAAAGAAAAAATAGCGATAAAAAGACCTCGTTATTAATAAAAGCGAAGAAATAAAATTAAAACTGTCACAATTCCCAGTAAAGTCAAAGCAAAGAGATCATTCTTCCCATATGCTAATTGTCTATATTTCGTTCTCCCTTCAGCCCCCTGATAACCTCGAGCCTCCATCGCAGTCGCTAACTCTTCAGCTCGATTAAATGCACTTATAAAAAGAGGAACTAAGATAGGAATGATAGCTTTCATCCGATCCATAATAGAACCTTCATCAAATTCCACTCCTCGAGCCCTTTGGGCATTCATAATCGTTTGAGCTTCGTCTAGAAGAGTGGGGACATAGCGCAAAGCTATTGAGAGCATTAAGGCTACTTCATGAGAAGGGAAACCTAATTTTGTCAACGGCCTCATTAAATGCTCAATTCCATCCGTTAATTCTAAAGGTGCAGTCGTTAAAGTTAAGATCGTCGACATCATAATAATTAAGAATAATCGTAAAAAAATATATAACCCATTCATTAACCCCAATGAAGTAATCATCATAGGGCCCAATTGAAAATAAACGGTTCCACCTTGCGTAAATAACACTTGAAAAATAACCGTAAAAAAGATAATCCAAAACATTGGTTTTAATCCATTTAAAAAGAATCCAATGGGAATATCACTAAGAAAAACAGCCAATAAAATTAGCCCAAGTAAGACTCCATATGCCAAAAGATTATCTGCTAAAAAAACAATCAGAATAAAATAAAAAGTTGCCATTAATTTTGTTCTGGGATCTAGCTGATGAATCACAGATTCCAGTTGTATATATCTACCCATTAAAATTTTATCAGACATTTTTGATCTTCTCCTTATACTTTAGGTAATTTAGATAGTTTGAAGATGCTGGCTGATAATTGGTTCACTGTCAACGGAATTTCTTCGATATATTGATAAAGGTCATAGGGTAAAGCTGAATTTAATTGCTCTAAAAATTCTAATGTTGTAGGTAAACCGAGCTGTTTCTCTTTTAACCAAGTAGGATCAGCAAAAATTTCTATCGGTTTTCCCTGCTTCACAATTTGTCCTTTCTCCATGACAACAACCTGATCAGCATACTGAGCTACATCATCCATTTGATGCGTTACTAAAACTAAAGTTAATCCTTTCTTTCTTTGCAACTCCATAAACATTTCTAGCATTTGAAATTGACCTTTAGGATCTAGTCCCGCTGTGGGTTCGTCCAGTACCAACACTTCAGGTTCTAAAGCTAGAACCCCCGCAATTGCTACTCTACGCATCTGGCCTCCACTTAAATCAAACGGCGAGCGTTCAAATAACTCCTCGTCAATCCCAACTAAGGCAAGTTTTTCTTTAGCTATTCGTTCAGCTTCCTCTTCTTCAATACCAAAATTCATAGGACCAAACATAACGTCTTTAATAATAGTTTCTTCAAATAGTTGAGATTCAGGAAATTGAAATACCACGCCTATTTTCTTTCTTAAACTTTTTAACTGTTTATTATCTGAATTAGCTGAAATTTCTCTTCCATCTATCCATACCTTCCCCTTAGTCGGCTTTAATAGTACATTAAGATGCTGAATTAAGGTGGATTTCCCTGACCCTGTATGACCAATGATTGCCGTCACTTTACCTTCAGGGAGACTTAAATTAATATTTTCCAAAACTTTTACTTCAAAAGGAGTGTTCGGTTGATAAGTGAAACCTACATTTTCAAAAGTGATTGGGACAGCCATTGAATTAGCTCCTCCTCATTTAAATATTCTTCGGGAACTTCAACACCTTTTGTAGTTAAAGCTGCTTTTAGCTTGTGAGTAAAAGGAATATCTAAGCCCATATTGATTAACTCATCTCCTACAGAAAATATCTTTTCGGGACTCCCTTGATAGCGAAGTTCTCCTTCTTGAAAAACAAGAATTCGATCAGCATGATTTGCTTCATCAATATCATGCGTGATAGAAATGACCGTCAAATTGTATTTTTCTTTAATTTCTCTCACTACATTAATGATCTCTTCACGTCCTAATGGATCCAACATAGCGGTTGCTTCATCTAATATAATAACATCTGGTAACAAAGCTATTATACCGGCAATCGCCACTCTTTGCTTTTGTCCGCCAGATAAACGGGCAGGTTCTTTCTTCATAAAATGATGCATTCTAACTTGCTCTAATGCTGACTGAATTCTTTGCTTCATTTCGTTACGTTCGATTCCATTATTTTCTAAGCCAAAAGCAACATCATCTTCTACCGTGGCCCCTACAAATTGATTATCAGGATTTTGAAAAACCATTCCAATTGTTTTTCTGACAGCCCAAACTGTTTCATCATTAAGGTGCATGCCATTAACATGAACTTCTCCTGCAAATGGGACTAACAAACCATTCAGCATTTTGGCCATAGTTGATTTCCCCGATCCATTGGGACCAATAACAGCAATCCATTCTCCCTGATTAATAGAAAAAGAAACATTACTTAGAGCATTATGCTCTCCATTTGGATAACGAAAGGAGATCCCTTCGACTCGAATTATTTCTTTCGACATATTTTGCTCCCTTTTTAATTTTCTCTATAGCAAAGCTAAAACTACAATTACTATTATCGTCTTAACTTTAATATTGAAAAAGCTTAAAAAAAAACACTTTAAGATGATAGCAAGGATTGAGGTAAGCACCTCAATCCATCCATAGATTTCTATGGTTGCTATAGAGCTAGACTTCTAGAATTTCTGAAATCATAACACTCTCCATCATAAAAGTGAATTACGAACTCGTTTGAATTCAAAATGTTGAAACTATTACACTAATTCTAAGATTACCATCGGTGCTCCGTCGCCACGACGAGGACCTTTTTTCAGAATACGTGTATAACCCCCATTGCGTTCTGCATAACGCTCAGCATATGTATCGAATAAACGATTTAATACAGATTCAACAACAACTTCTTCGCCTTCAATACGTGCATCAGCAATTTCATTTCGAACAAAAGCTGCAGCACGGCGACGAGAAGCCAAATCACCTTTTTTACCTAAAGTAATCATTTTATCTACTGTTTTACGGACTTCTTTTGCACGAGCTTCTGTTGTTTCAATACGTTCATTGATGATGACATCTGTGGTCAAGTCTCGTAACAAAGCTTTACGTTGTGCGCTTTTACGTCCTAATTTACGGTATGACATTCGGTTTCCTCCTTTACTATTTGCTAATCTTCTTCGCGTAGACTTAATTCTAAAGCTGAGAGCTTATTCTTAACTTCATCCAATGATTTTCGACCTAAGTTCCGAACTTTCATCATTTCAGCTTCTGTTTTATTAGTTAGCTCTTGAATCGTATTGATACCTGCTCGTTTCAAGCAGTTATATGATCGAACAGAAAGATCTAACTCTTCTATTGTCATAACCAATACTTTTTCTTTTTCAGCTTCTTCTTTTTCTACCATGATTTCTGCTTGGCGAGCTTCATCACTTAAATCAACAAAAATATTTAAATGTTCTGTTAAAATTTTAGCAGCTAAACTAAGCGCCTTCTCCGGACTAATGGAACCATCTGTCCAAATATCCAAAGTTAATTTATCATAGACATTTCGTTGCCCAATTCTTGTATTTTCAACTTGATAGTTAACTTTTTTGATTGGGGTGTAGATTGAATCTATAGGTAATACGCCAATTGGCATATCCTCACGTTTATTATGCTCACTTCGAACATAACCACGTCCATTCGCCACATTCATCTGCATATTTAATTGTGCACCTTCAGCCAATGTACAAATATACAAGTCTGGGTTTAAGATCTCTACCTCATTATCATGAATAATATCAGCAGCTGTAACTGTTTTAGGACCTGCAACATTTAATTCAATTACTTTATCATCTTCACTATGTGTTTTTAAAGCTAGCTCTTTGATGTGAAGGATTAATGTCGGAACATCTTCAACAACACCATCAACAGTCGCAAACTCATGTAAAACATCTTCGATTTGAACGCTTGTGACAGCCGCTCCTGGTAGCGAAGATAATAAAATTCTACGTAATGAATTTCCAAGGGTTGTTCCATAACCACGCTCTAGTGGCTCAACGACAATTTTGCCATATTTAGCATCGTCACTGATTTCAATGGTTCTAATATCTGGTTTCTCAATCTCGATCATCGATTTATTTGCCCCTTTCAAAACGTTAGTCGCGATGATAATTCAGTCTCAAACGATTTTTTACACAATTATCATTATACCCGGCGGCGTTTTGGTGGACGACAACCGTTATGTGGAATTGGTGTAACATCACGAATTGCAGTAACATCTAGTCCTGTCGCTTGCAATGAACGGATAGCGGACTCACGACCGGATCCAGGACCTTTTACTGTTACTTCAACAGTTTTCATTCCATGTTCCATTGCACCTTTAGCTGCAACTTCTGATGCCATTTGAGCAGCAAATGGAGTAGCTTTCTTTGAACCACGGAATCCTAAAGATCCTGCAGATGACCAAGAAATTGCATTACCATTCGCATCTGTAATCATCACGATTGTGTTATTGAATGTTGAACGAATATGCGCAATTCCTTTTTCTACATTCTTTTTAACACGACGGCGTCCTCTACGTGCTTGTTGTTTTGCCATGAATTATACCTCCTTTATTTAAAAATTAATTATCTAATCGGTTTCTTAGGACCTTTACGAGTCCGAGCATTGTTTTTAGTATTTTGACCTCGAACTGGTAAATTACGACGGTGACGTAATCCACGATATGATCCAATGTCTTGTAGACGTTTGATATTCATTGATACTTCACGACGTAAATCTCCTTCAACCCGAATTCTGTCAATAATCTCACGAATACGGTCTAATTCATCATTAGTTAAATCTTTAACGCGTGTATCTTCTGAAACGTTTGCTTCAGATAAAACTTTTTGTGCTGTCGTTTTACCGATACCATAGATATAAGTTAAAGAAATAACGACACGTTTTTCACGGGGAATATCTACTCCTGCTATACGAGCCATTCATTTACCTCCTTCTAGTTAATTATCCTTGACGTTGTTTATGTTTTGGATTTGAACAGATTACCATAACTTTTCCGTTACGGCGAATCACTTTACATTTTTCACATATTGGTTTAACTGATGCTCTTACTTTCACTTATTTACCTCCTCAGTTCAAATTACTACTTAAATCGATAGGTAATGCGACCGCGTGTTAAGTCATAAGGTGATAACTCAATGGTCACTTTATCCCCAGGTAAGATACGAATATAATTCATACGAATCTTACCAGACACATGTGCTAAAATTTCATGCCCGTTCTCAAGCTCAACTTTGAACATAGCATTTGGCAAGGTTTCAATAACCGTGCCTTCCACTTCAATTACATCATCTTTTGCCATTCGTATGCCTCCTTAATTTGAAATCAACCTAACCCAAAATTTTGCGAATATTGTTATAAACTTGGTCGATTGAATCGTCTCCATTAACTCTATGCAATAATCCTAGTTCTTCATAATATTCTAAAATCGGTTGAATTGATTCCATTTGGAGATTTATGCGGTGAGCGACCTTTTCAGGCTTATCATCTTCTCTTTGGTAGAATTCATGAGCACCACATGCATCACAAGTGTCTTCAACCTTAGGTGGATTATATAGTTTATGATAGGTTGCCCCACAATTTCCACATGAAATCCGGCCACTGAGTCGAGCCTTTAAAACTTCTGGATCTACATCTATATAAATTACTGCATCGATTTTTGAACCAAGACTATCCATGTTTTCACTTAATGCTTTTGCTTGTTGAATTGTTCGTGGATAACCATCTAACATGAAGCCATTAGCTTTCACATCCTCTTGACTCAGGCGCTCCCGAACAAGTCCATTTGTAATCTCGTCAGGTACTAAATTTCCGTGGTCAGTATATCTCTTCGCCTCTAAACCAAGAGGTGTTTCTTCTTTGATCGCTTGTCTGAATATATCGCCAGTGGCAATATGAACGACCAGATAATCATTTGCGATTTGTTCACTCTGTGTCCCTTTACCAGCACCCGGTAAACCCATTAATAATATATTCATAAATTAATCATCCTTTATATTTGTCATCTTGCAATTATAAATTTAAGAAACCTTGGTAGCGACGCTTGATCATACGACCTTCAATCTGTTTAGCAGTTTCAATAGCTACCCCCACTACAATTAGAAGGCTGGTTCCAGATAAAGCAATGTTTCCTGGTACTTTCCAGATAAAACTTACAACAATTGGTAATAATGCAATAACAGTTAAATAGATAGCTCCAACTCCACTCAAACGATTAATCATTTGTGTGATAAAGTTTTCTGTATCTTTTCCAGGTCTTACACTTGGAATATAAGCGCTTTGCTTTTGTAAATTTTCTGCAACCTTCTCAGGATTAACCTGAATTAACGAGTAAAAGAAAGTAAATGCAATAAGTAAAATTGTATATAACACAGCCCCATAAGGATGTTGTATATTAAATAATTTAGATACAAATTGCATAACAGCTCCATCAGGATTTGGATTAACCAAACCAATGATTGTCTGAGGCGTTGTAAGGAAGGACGTTGCAAAAATCACTGGAATTACACCAGCCGAATTGATTTTCAACGGTAGATGAGCCATATGTCGTGCTCCTGTTGATTTCTTCGAATGGTGAATCGGAATTCTTCTCTGCGCACGCTCCATTAAAACCACAATAACTGTCATAACTAATAAGGCTAAGATAATTCCTAAACCAATCAAAACATTTCTTGTTAATTTATCTCCAGCGCCGATCAACATTGAATTCACAAAAGTATAGACTTCTTTAGGAACTTGAGCGACAATACCTGCCATAATCAGCATTGAAAGTCCATTGCCCACTCCGTTACGAGTAATCTGCTCTCCTAACCAAACTAATAACATTGTTCCAGCTGTTAATACTAATGCAATTGTCATATAAGTAGTGGTCGTAGGATTAGAAATGAGCCCTAATCCTGACATCTGATTCATCCCAAACGATAATCCAATTGATTGAATGTAGGCAATAATAATGGCCAAGTAAATCGTCCATTGATTCAACTTCCTCCGACCTACTTCACCTTGCTTTGCCCATTCAGTAAACTTGGGAATAATGTCCATCTGAAGCAATTGAACAATGATAGATGAAGTAATATAAGGAGAGACTCCCATTGCAAATAAAGAGTACCGCCCTAAGGCTCCACCACCAAAAGTATTCAATATACCTAACAAACCACTCGTCGCTAATGAATCTAACACATTTGCGTTCACCCCAGGTACTGGGATATGAGAACCTAACCTAAAAACTGCCAATACAAACAATGTAAAAAGAATTCGTCTTCTTACATCGCGTGAGCTAAAAGCATTTTTTATAAATGAAAACATTAGATCACCTCGATTGATCCGCCTGCTGCAATAATTGCTTCTTCTGCAGATTTAGAGAATTTATTTGCTTGAACAGTCAATTGTTTCTCTAGTTTGCCCTCACCTAAAATTTTAATTCCTGATAATTCTTTCTTAATAATTCCAGCTTCAATTAATAATGCTGGTGTTACAACTGTTCCCTCTTCAAATTTATTCAAAGTCTCGAGGTTTACAATTGCATACTCTTTGCGGTTTACATTTTGGAATCCACGTTTTGGCAAACGACGGAAAAGTGGTTGTTGTCCACCCTCAAATCCTAATCTTACACCGCCACCTGAGCGCTGACCTTGTCCACCTTGTCCACGTCCAGCTAATTTACCATTACCAGAACCTTGTCCACGTCCAACACGATTGCGTTCCTTACGTGCGCCTGCCGCAGGAGTTAATGTATGTAATTTCATTTTGGCACCTCCTTATACTAGTATACTAAAATTAAACCTCTTTTACTTCAACTAAATGACTAATGGATTGGACCATTCCACGAACAGCTTCGTTATCAGAGTGAACAACTGTCTTATGAGTCTTAGTTAAACCTAATGCTTTAGCTGTTGCAATTTGATTCTTTTTGCGGCCAATTAGGCTGCGTTTTAAAGTGATCTCTAAGTTTGCCATGGATCGTCCTCCTAACTTAATAATTCTTCAACAGATTTTCCACGCAATTCTGCCACTTCTTCAGCAATTTTCAACTGCTTCAAAGCTTCCATTGTCGCACGAATCATATTGATTGGTGTATTTGAGCCTAATGATTTTGAAGTTACATCCGCGATACCTGCTAATTCAACAACTGCACGTACTGGTCCACCCGCTGCAACTCCCGAACCGGCTTGAGCTGGTTTTAATAGTACACGCCCACCACAGAATTCACCGATTACTTCATGAGGGATCGTAGTGCCTGCCATTGGAACCGCTAATAAGTTTTTCTTAGCATCTTCAATCGCTTTACGAATTGCTTCTGGAACTTCTTGTGCTTTACCTGTACCAAAGCCAACATGTCCGTTCTTGTCTCCAACAACCACAAGTGCAGAGAAACGTAAGCGACGTCCACCTTTTACAACTTTTGTAACACGGTTAATAGCAACAACGCGTTCCTCGATTTCGCCTAAATTATCTGGATTAATAAATACCATCGATCGGTTTCCTCCTTTTCTTAAAATTCTAGTCCGTTTTCACGTGCACCTTCAGCTAGTGCCTTAACACGTCCATGATAGATAAATCCACCACGGTCGAATACTACTTGCTTAATTCCTTTTTCGCTAGCACGTTCAGCAATTAATTTCCCAACTGCAGTTGCTTGCTCGGTTTTATTTCCTTGAGCAATTGACTCATCTGTACTAGAGGCACTTGCAAGCGTCACACCCGCTACGTCATCAATTAATTGAGCGTAGATGTTAGTGTTTGAACGAAACACATTTAAGCGTGGGCACTCAGCAGTACCAGAAAGTTTATTACGAATACGATTATGACGTTTTTTACGAGATTTATTTTTATCTGGTTTTGTAATCACAATGGTCACCTCTTTTTTGTTTATTTTTGAGTAGGTAAGTTAGAATAATTCTATTTACCTGTTTTACCTTCTTTACGGATAACATATTCATCAACATAACGAATACCTTTTCCTTTATACGGCTCTGGTGGACGAACACCACGAATATTGGCAGCAAGTTCTCCAACTTTTTCTTTGTTGAAACCTTCTACAATAATTTGAGTATTAGAAGGAACTTCGAAAGATACGCCTTCAGATGCTTCAAATTCAACAGGGTGTGATAAACCAACATTCAGAACAAGTTTATTTCCTTGTTTTTGAGCACGATACCCTACCCCAATTAATTGAAGTTCTTTTTTAAATCCTTCAGAAACACCTACTACCATGTTGTTTACGATAGAACGTGTTGTTCCGTGTAAAGAACGGTTTTCTTTAGAATCATTAGGACGAACGAATGTGATTTCATTTTCTTCTATTTTCAATTCAATATTTGGACTTATTTGACGACTTAATTCACCTTTAGGTCCTTTGACAGTCACTGTATGACCATCTTTTGATACGGTTACGCCAGCTGGAATTGTTACAGGTAATTTCCCAATACGACTCACAGGGCTGCACCTCCTTATTTTTTTTATACTCTTATTTAATCTTACCAAACATAAGCTAGAACTTCGCCACCAACACCTTTTTGACGAGCTTCTTTGTCAGTGACAACACCATTAGATGTTGAAATGATTGCGATACCTAATCCGTTAAGGACTTTAGGGATATCTTCTGTTTTAGCATAAATTCGTAAGCCTGGTTTAGAAATACGTTTGATGCCAGAAATTACTTTTTCATTATTACGACCATATTTTAAGAAGATTTTGATTTCATTTTGCTTGTTATCCTCAGTAACCTCATAGTTCTTGATAAAACCTTCACGTTTTAAGATTTCAGCAATTGCCACTTTAGTATTTGAAGATGGAGCTGCTACAGTTTTATGTCCGACACTATTTGCATTACGAATGCGAGTTAAAAAATCTGCAATTGGATCTGTCATTGCCATGTGGATTTACCTCCTTTAATTATTAGTTCAATATCTTACCAGCTTGCTTTTTTAACGCCTGGAATTTGGCCTTTATAAGCAAGTTCACGGAAGCAAATACGGCAAAGCTTGAATTTACGGTACACAGAATGTGGACGGCCGCAACGTTCGCATCGTGTATATTCTTGAACTTTGAACTTTGGTTTACGATGGTTCTTTTCTCTCATTGATGTTTTAGCCAATGATAATGCCTCCTTTATTATTTCTTAAATGGCATGCCCAATTCTTTTAATAAGGCATGAGATTCTTCGTCAGTTTTTGCAGTCGTTACAAATACGATATCCATTCCTCGTACTTTGTCTACGTTGTCATAACTAATTTCTGGGAAGATTAGTTGTTCTTTAATACCTAATGTGTAGTTCCCGCGCCCATCAAATGAACGGCTACTAATACCTTGGAAGTCACGTACACGTGGTAATGAGACAGAGATTAGTTTATCTAAAAATTCGTACATTCTTTCGCCACGTAAAGTTACTTTAGCCCCAATTGGCATTCCTTCACGCAAACGGAATCCAGCAATTGATTTCTTCGCTTTAGTAATCACTGGCTTCTGTCCAGATAGTAAAGTCAATTCATCAACTGCTTTATCCAAATTTTTAGCATTACCTGTTGCGTCTCCAACACCCATGTTAATAACAATTTTTTCAACTTTCGGAACTTGCATAATTGATGAATAGCTAAATTGTTCAACTAACTTTGGTGCTACATCATTAAGATATTTTTCTTTCAAACGATTTGCCATGAATATGTCCTCCCTTCCAATTAATTAATAGTATTATTTGTTTTTTTAGCGAAACGAACTTTTTTACCATCTTCAAAACGATACCCTACACGTGTAGCATCTCCTGTTGCCGGATCTACTAATTTGACATTTGATACGTGAATAGGTGCTGGGAATTCTTCAATCCCCCCAGTTTGTGTTTGTGTAGGCTTGCGATGTTTCTTTGCAATGTTAATTCCTTCTACAACTACTTTATTCTCTTTAGGCATTGTGCTAAGAACTGTGCCTTGCTTGCCCTTATCTTTACCTGCAATAATTTGTACTTTATCGCCTGATTTTATACGCATGAACTGTTTCCTCCTTTTTCTAGTATTACAGAACTTCTGGAGCTAATGAAACAATCTTCATAAAGTTGTTATCACGCAACTCGCGTGCAACTGGTCCAAAGATCCGTGTCCCACGTGGGCTCTTATCGTCACGAATAATTACACAAGCATTTTCATCAAACTTGATATATGAACCATCTTTACGGCGTGCTCCTGATTTCGAACGAACAATAACAGCTTTTACTACATCGCCTTTTTTGACAACTCCACCTGGCGTTGCATGCTTGACTGTTGCAACTATAACATCCCCAATGTTTGCTGTTTTGCGACCTGAACCACCCAGAACTTTAATAGTTAAAACTTCACGTGCTCCGGAGTTGTCAGCAACTTTTAATCGACTTTCCTGTTGAATCATTTAGTAATCCTCCTTCCGATTTCTACAATTATTAGATAATCACTGCTTCTTCAACAATTTCTAATAAACGGAAGCGTTTCGTAGCTGATAATGGACGAGTTTCCATGATACGTACGATGTCGCCTTCTTTTGCTTGATTTAACTCATCATGAGCTTTATATTTTTTTGAATATTTTACACGTTTACCATACTTAGGATGTGTTTTACGAGTATCAACTTGAACAGTGATCGTTTTATCCATTTTATCTGAGACCACACGTCCTTGGTATACTTTACGTTGATTACGTTCAGTCATTAATTAGTGCCTCCTTTGTCGTTATTACTTAGACAACTCTTGCTCACGCAAGACTGTTTTGATGCGAGCAATTGATTTACGTACATGACGTAAACGGGCAGTGTTTTCTAATTGTCCTGTTGCTAATTGGAATCGAAGGTTAAATAGTTCTTGCTTGAATTCTTTTTCTTTCTCAACCATTTCAGCAGTGGATAATTCTCTTATTTCATTAATTTTCATTCGATTCACCACCATATTCTTCACGTTTTACAAATTTAGTCTTAATAGGTAATTTATGTGATGCTAAACGAAAAGCTTCACGTGCTACTTCTTCGCTTACCCCATCAATTTCAAACATAATTTTTCCACGTTTTGTCGGTGCAACCCATCCTTCAGGTGCCCCTTTACCTTTACCCATACGAACTCCAATTGCCTTGCTCGTGTAGGATTTATGAGGGAAAAGTTTAATCCATACTTTCCCTCCACGCTTCATATAACGAGTCATCGCAATACGAGCTGCTTCTATTTGTCTGTTTGTTATCCAACCAGTTTCAACCGCACGTAGACCGTATGATCCAAAGTCTACTGTTTTACCACCTTTAGCTTCTCCACGCATTTTACCACGGAATTCACGACGGTGTTTTACACGTTTAGGTACTAACACGATTAGTTCCCTCCTCTCTGAGAATTTTCGTTAACGTTTTTTGTAGGAAGAATTTCGCCACGACAAACCCATACTTTGACTCCTAGCTTACCGTACTGTGTATCGGCTTCTTCCCAGGCATAGTCAATGTCAGAACGTAGTGTATGAAGCGGAACAGTTCCTTCAGTATAATGCTCAGTACGTGCCATATCTGCACCATTCAAACGACCAGAAACCATTGTTTTAACACCTTTAGCTCCTGCTTTCATTACACGTTGAATTGCTTGTTTTTGTGCACGTCGGAATGCAACACGATTTTCTAATTGTTGCGCAATATCCTCAGCGACTAATTTTGCATCTAATGCTGGCTCTTTGATTTCAACAATGTTGATGTGAACTTGTTTACCGGTAAGTTTATTTAAATGTGCTCTTAAAGTATCAACTTCAGAACCCCCCTTACCAATTACCATTCCTGGTTTAGCAGTATGGATAGATACTACTACACGATTAGCTGCACGTTCAATTTGAATCGTTGAAACAGAGGCATCTGACAATTTATTATATAGATATTCACGAATTTTAATGTCTTCGTGTAAATAGTCAGCGTATTGTTTGTCGGCATACCATTTAGCATCCCAGTCGCGAATTACGCCAACACGCATTCCAATTGGATGTACTTTTTGACCCATTAATTAAGCCTCCTCTTTTTCTGATACCACAATCGTAATGTGGCTTGTACGTTTTAAGATTGGTGAAGCCGAACCTTTTGCACGAGGACGGAAACGTTTCATCGTCGGTCCTTCATTCACATAGGCTTCACTTACAAATAAAGTTTCTAAGTCTAAGTCAAAATTATGTTCAGCATTTGCAATTGCTGATTTTAAGACTTTTTCAATGATTGGCGATCCAGCTTTTGGAGTAAATTTCAAAATTGCCATTGCTTCTCCAACTTGCTTACCTCGAATAAGATCCATTACTAAACGTGCTTTACGAGGAGCAATACGAACTGTTTTAGCCATTGCTTTTGCAGATGTTATTTGTTCTGCCATCTTATTAACCTCCTCTTATTAGCGTTTCTTAGTTTTCTTGTCTTCATCAACGTGTCCCTTATAAGTACGAGTTGGTACAAATTCTCCTAATTTATGACCAACCATATCTTCTTGAATAAATACTGGAACATGTTTACGACCATCATATACAGCAATTGTTAACCCAATAAAGTTAGGGAAAATTGTTGAACGACGAGACCAAGTTTTAATCACTTGTTTTTTCTGAGCATCTTGTTGCGCTTCTACCTTTTTCATTAAATGTTCATCTATAAAAGGTCCTTTTTTCAAACTACGAGTCACACTGTAGCCTCCCTTCGATTTTTATTGGCGATTATTTCTTACGGCCACGAACAATAAGTTTGCTAGATTTTTTCTTAGCATTCCGTGTTTTAACACCGATTGCTTTCTTGCCCCAAGGTGTCATTGGTGATGGACGACCAATTGGAGCACGACCCTCACCACCACCATGCGGGTGATCATTAGGGTTCATAACAGACCCACGAACAGTTGGACGTTTTGATAACCAGCGTGAACGTCCAGCTTTACCAATGTTGATCAGCTCATGTTGCTCATTCCCAACTGTACCAATTGTTGCACGGCAAGTTGATAAGATCATACGAACTTCTCCAGAATTCAATCTTACTAAAGTATATTTTCCTTCTTGACCCAATACTTGAGCACTTGTCCCAGCAGCTCTTACTAATTGTCCACCTTTACCAGGTTTCAATTCGATATTATGAACGACTGTACCTACTGGAATATTTGCTAAAGTTAAAGCATTCCCAATTTGAATATCAGCATTATCGCCTGATTCAATTTTTTGACCTACTTTAAGACCTTTAGGTGCTAGAATATAAGTTTTAACGCCATCTTCATAATGGATTAAAGCGATATTCGCAGAACGATTTGGATCATATTCAATAGTTGAAACTGTTCCAACCATATTATCTTTATTACGCTTAAAGTCTATCACGCGATAAGCACGCTTATTTCCGCCACCTTTGTGACGCACTGTGATTTTACCTTGGCGGCTACGTCCAGCACGTTGCTTTTGTGATATCAGCAATTTTTTCTCAGGAGTTTTTGTTGTGATTTCTGAGAAGTCATAACCCGTCATATTACGACGACCGTTAGTGACTGCTTTATAATGTTTAATTGCCACTCTGTTACCCTCCTATATAAGTATTTTTATACTATTCAGCTTCTTCGCCAAATAAATCAATGCGGTTTGAATCTTCAGTTAAGGTAACAACCGCTTTTTTATATTTACGTGTGAATCCTTGGTAACGACCCATACGCTTTGCTTTACCATCGACATTGATTGTGTTTACTTTTGAAACTTTAACCCCTTCAAACATAGCTTCAACCGCTTGTTTAATATGAGTTTTATTAGCACGACGATCAACTTCGAATGTGTACTTATTATCATCAATGTTTAGCATAGATTGCTCCGTAATGACCGGTCGCAAGATTACTTCTGATAATTGCATTATGCTAAAGCCTCCTCTACTGTTGAAAGTGCTGCTTGTGTGATTAATATACGATCTGCATTGATAACATCCAATATATTGACGTTTTCATCGTCAATTACTTTAACATTTGGAATGTTCCGAGCTGATAAAAAGGCTGCCTCATTATCATTTTCGAGAACAAGCAAAGTTTTTGTTTCTGCATTTAGATTAGCCAATACTTGTTTGAATTCCTTTGTTTTTGGAGATTCAAATGCTAAGCTTTCTACTACAGTAAATTTATCCTCTGCTACTTTCTGTGATAACACAGATAATAATGCTAAGCGACGTACTTTTCTTGGTAATTTATAACTATATGAACGAGGTGTTGGACCAAACACAACTCCACCGCCAACCCATTGTGGTGAGCGTGTTGAACCTTGACGAGCGCGTCCAGTTCCTTTTTGTCTCCAAGGTTTACGTCCGCCTCCACGTACTGCTGAGCGGTTCTTTACAGCGTGTGTTCCTTGACGTAATGAAGCACGTTGCATCATTACCGCTTCAAAAACAACCGCTTCATTGGGTTCGATCCCAAAGACTGCTTCGTTTAATTCAACTTCTCCTGCTTGTGTTCCGTCTTGTTTGAATAATGTTACTTTTGGCATTAACTCGTTCCTCCCTTCTGGAAAAATTATTTAACTGTTTTAATAGCTTGTTTGATTTCTAGCAATGATTTTTTTGAACCAGGCACATTCCCTTTGATTAAAATCACATTGTTTTCTGGGTCAATTGATACAATTTCTAAATTCTGAATAGTGATACGCTCGCCACCTGTTTGTCCAGGCAACTTCTTACCTTTAAACACTTTAGAAGCATCAGATGCCATCCCCATTGAACCAGGACGACGGTGGTAACGAGAACCATGTGCCATTGGCCCACGAGCTTGGCCATGACGCTTGATAGCACCTTGGAACCCTTTCCCTTTTGATGTACCCGTTACATCAACAATGTCACCAACTGCGAATGTTTCAACCGTGATTTCTTGCCCTACTTCGTATTCTCCTAGCTCTACATCACGAAACTCGCGAATGAAGCGCTTAGGAGTAGCATTTGCTTTTGCTACATGACCTTTGTGCGGTTTATTTGACAACACTTCACGTTTGTCTTGATATCCCAATTGTACAGCTTCATACCCATCATTCTCAGCTGTCTTCACTTGAAGCACAACGTTAGCTGGAGCTTGAACAACTGTTACTGGAATTAACTCACCATTTTCAGTGAAAAATTGTGTCATACCGACTTTTGTTCCTAAGATTCCTTTGGTCATGAGTACACCTCCATTTATTTTATATTTTATAATTTAATTTCTACATCTACACCACTTGGTAGGTCTAACTTCATCAAAGCATCCACTGTCTTTGCAGTAGGATCAATGATATCAATTAAACGCTTGTGTGTTCGCATTTCAAATTGCTCACGTGAATCTTTATATTTGTGTGTTGCACGAATGACTGTGTATACCGAACGATCTGTCGGCAATGGGATTGGACCTGATGTCTTTGCCCCTGTCCTTTGTGCTGATTCAACGATCTTCGCTGCCGAAACATCTAAAGCGCGATGCTCATATGCTTTTAAGCGAATGCGAATTTTTTGATTTGCCATTATAATTCCTCCTTCGTCAAGATAAATGTTTGACTCGCTCCACAAGAATTTCTAACCGCTGGCCTTGGCAACTCAACCTAGCGTGTCACAACCTCTCGCTTCACCGCATACTCCTTGTATAACAAGGCTCTGTATCTGCGTAGATATCTTTCTACAATTGACACAACGATCATTATACGTCAGAACACTATTAAAAGCAAGCTGTTTTTGGTTTTTTATGCAAAAAAAGTCATTAGAATTTAACCTAATGACTTTACAAAACTTATTCATTTATCTCCGGATAAAATATCGCTTCCCAATTAGGAATATCACTATAATAATAAGATCCTGGTCCGTAGTCACTTCCTTCGGTCCCAGTTCCCTGGCTCATTATATAGATTGCTAAAAAGATAATTATGATAAAAAAGAAAATGCAAATCCGATTTATAGTCTTAACAATATCGGCTTTATCATCCATCTCTCTACCCTCCTATCATCATTAAATCTGGAACAGCGAAAAACTTTCCACTTAAGAGCAACCAGCAAATTAAAAGACTTAAAAACACCGAAAATAATTGTCCCACAACATAGAGAGACACTGGTTTTCCTCCCTCCATTCCTTCTTTCATCATTTTAAAATCCGTTTCTAAGCCGATCGCCAAAAATGTTAAGCAAAAAAACCAACCTTTCCATGTGCCGAGGCTTGCGATCATCTGGTTAGTTGATTCTATTCCAAATAGTGGTAATATAATGAAGGAAAAAATTAACGACATCGCCAAAAAACCTAAAATAAATTTAGGAAGACGATCCCAAATATCACGAGAATGAACTTCCACATGCCCTTCTCCTTCTTCAATCTTCTCCAACTGTTCTCTTCTCGCAAAAAAGATTGCTAGAAGAAACACAACAAAACCAATTAATAAATTTTGAATCATTTTTATTAAAGAAGCTACTTGGGATGCAAGCGGACCTAAGGCTTCTCCCGCTAGAACAACGGCACCGGTAGAATCAACTGTGTTCCCAATCCATGCACCTCCAACCAATTCAGTAAGCCCCAGCCACCTAGCAATGAGCGGCATCGCTACCATCATAACAATTGTGAACATGATACTCATTGAAACCGCAAAGGATAAGTCTTGTTTTTTAGCCTTAACAGCTGCTGCCGAAGCAATTGCTGCTGATACGCCACAGACCGCAGTAGCTGTTGCAATAACCATTACGGATCTTCCATCACGCATTTGTAAAAACTTAGTCCCAAAATACCACATAAAAGTCATTGTTAAAGGAACCACAATCAATACGATCATAATGCCGTAAATTCCAAACTTAGTAATATTACTAAAAAGAACTTCCGCCCCCATTAAAACTAGTCCTATTTTTATATAAAATTCTGACCTAAGGGCCGGCTCTAACCACTTAGGAACTCCTATCACATTTCTAACTATCAGACCTATCAGTAGCGCCCAAAAAGCATACTCTAAATATTCTTTCATTGTCTGCTGCGCTGATAAAATATACACAATTGTCGCAAGCAAATAGATTCCTAGAAAAGATTTAATTGAAACTGCCCACTTTTGACCTTTTTTGGCCTTTTCTGCTCCCGCATAAATCATAGTCAGTATGACGGCCGTCAGCAGATATTGCCAAGTAAACGTTCGCACGAACAACTGATTAATAAGCTCAGACATCGTTCCCCATTTACTGAATTTGACAGCTGAAAAAATTGGCCAATCAAATAAATTATTAAAAATCGTAAAAAGTACGATAACACCGGCAATAAAGATGGCTAAAAAATCATCTGTTAGCCAACTTCTTTTTTGGTTCTGAATTTCCATCTTTTGTTCTCCTATCTATTGTGAATGCACATATAAAAAGAGCCCAGATGGCTCTTTTAATTTTTATATCGTTCAATTGCTAAAGTATATGCATCTAACATTGCTTGAGAAGCATTGTCCCAAGAAAATGCTTCTGCATATTCTCTCCCATTGAGCCTAATTTTTTCAACTAATTGACTATCCTCTAATAAATCAATCGCTTGATGAAGCGTACTCATTGATTCTTCTTGATAAATCAAACCACTTTCCCCATGGTCAATTTGTTCAGCAGTAGGAGGGGAATACGCTGCAATGACTGGAGTACCAGATGCCATACTTTCAGTAATAACTAGACCCAACGTCTCACTCGTAGAAGGAAAAACAAAAGCGTCAGCACTAGCATACGCCATAGATAATTCTTTTCCATGAAGAAATCCAGTAAAAAATGTAGGCGTATTTTTAAAAACTTCTTCAAGTTCTGCTCTGGCAGGACCATCTCCCACTATAGCCAAACAAATATCCTTCCTCTGGTCAAACAGCGGCCGTAAACGCTGAATGCCTTTTTCTGGAGCCAACCTTCCCACGTAGATCAATAGTTTCTTATTGTGATTCCCTTGACATAAATGATGACGCATTTCTTCCGAATGAAAACGAGGATGCCGATTAATCGTATCGACTCCTTTGGGTAAAATTTGTAAATTTGAAATGTCTTTTGCTTCAAGCAAATCATACATGGCTTGACTCGTTACCAAATTGACTAAGGCTTTGTTATGCATTTTACGTATATATCGCCACAAAATGGGTTTGATAAAGCCAACACGATAACGGTCTGCATAATCTGGAAGATTCGTATGAAAACTACACAACAAAGGAATCTTCAACTTATTGGCATAATACACAGCGCTCGCCGTTAAAGAGGCAGGGTTTACAGCATGAACAATATCCGGCTGAAATTCTTCCAACCAAACTTTTACTTTACTATCTGGTATTGCCCACGGTCGCTGTTTGTAAAGAAAAAATTTTATCGTATTAGCTCCGCGGACCTTAGCGCCTTCAAAATATTCCGGTAAACCTTCTATATCAGGAGCGATAACTAAAACCTGATGCCCTTGCCGACACATGAATTCAATGGCCTTTGTAATTCTCGTTACAATCCCATCCGTTGAAGGTAAAAAGGTTTCAGTAACTATTGCTATCCGCATCTTTTCCTACTTCCAAGATGGTGAATTCATGACGTTATCTTTTTTAAGACGATCTTTATTCTCTAATGCCAGACGGAAAACATCCGCAATGACTTCATCTGTTAATAAATGTTCCTGTAATCCTAGATCTTTCAGCGCGGTATATACTGCATTGAAATAATGCTCTTCTTTTTCAGAACGAGGATTTTCAAAATGCTCCACTTTCGCTTCTAGATCAAATTGTTCTTGTGCAACCTTTTGAACACGATCTGCCAAATCTTGGACTGAGAAAGATTCTGTGATTTGGTTATAAATTAAGAACTCTCCTCTTTCTGCTGGATTTAGGGCAGCTAATTCTATACAACGAACAGTGTCCTCAATATTGATAAAACCGCGTGTCTGTCCACCCTTACCATAAACTGAAATCGGTAGGTTATTCGCTGCTTGAACAATAAAGCGATTAAGCACCGTTCCATAAATACCATCATAGTCAAAACGATTATATAAGATAGGATCCATTGAAGTCTCAGCAGTGTTAACATTATATACGACCCCTTGATTCAGATCCGTAGCTCGGATGCCCCACGAACGTACCACAAATTCAATGTTGTGAGAGTCATGAACCTTAGATAAGTGATAAAAAGAACCTGGACGTTTAGGCATCATAACGGTATCTTTGCGATTTTTATGCTCAATCTCAATCCAACCTTCTTCAATATCAATATTCGGAGTTCCATATTCACCCATTGTTCCCAACTTAATCAAATGGCAATCAGGTGTAAATTCCTTAATAGCATATAAGACATTGATATTTCCTAGCACATTGTTTGACTGAGTGTATACTGCATGTTCTCTATCAATCATGGAATATGGCGCTGAACGTTGCTCTGCAAAGTGAACGAAAGCTTCAGGTTGAAATTCTTTAAAAACTTTTGAAAGGAAATCATAATCATTTAAATCCCCTTCATATATAGTTATTTCATTCCCAGTCAATTCTTTCCACTTAGAAACTCGCTCAGATAATGAAGCAATTGGAGTTAATGAGTTTGAATTCAATTCCTCATCTATTTCACGACGAACTAAATTATCCACAATCGCTACTTCATGTCCTTGTTTTGATAAGTATAACGATGTTGGCCATCCACAAAATCCATCTCCACCTGCAACGATAATTCTCATCTTCCGTTCCCCCATTTACTTTATCTTTTTATTTCCTATGTAAATGTAGATATGCAAAAAAATCGCAACCACATCATAATAAGTTTACTAAAAAGCTAGAAAATTGTCTAACTTCAGCCCTCATCACAATGTGATTGCAACATTCTTTATTATTCTTTTTTATCTTTTCCTGCTTTCAAAGCAGCGACTGTAATATAATTATATGGTTGGTTAAAATGTGGTAAGAAGAAGATATCTAACAGGGATAATTTATCAATTGTCACTTCCTCTTGAATTGCTAAAGAGAACATATGCACCAGCAAAGAAACATCATAATCAGAAGCTATTTGGGCTCCCACAATGCGACGACTCTCTTTAGCATAAGTAATACGCAACTTGACTTTATGATTTTCTGGCATAAAACCTGGAAATTGTGTGTCTTCATGATCAACATATTCTACCTCAATCCCCGATTTTTCCGCTGCTTTTAAAGTTAAACCAGTCGAAACAAGTTTCAGGTCATAAATATTAATACCATTCGACCCTTGGATACCTGCTCCTTCTAATTCAGTTCCAGCAATATTATGAGCAGCAACAATCCCAGATCTCACCGCATTTGAAGCTAAAGCAATATAAGTAGTATCTTGAATAGCATTTGAATAGTTTGTCGCACAATCACCAATCGCATAAACATCAGCGTCAGAGGTTTTGAAGTGACGATCTACTAAGTAAGCACCATTTTCAAATAATTCTAAATGGTCCTTTCCTAAATCATTATTTGCTCGGAATCCAATACAATTGATAACAACATCCGCTTCATAGGTACCTTTAGATGTCTTCAAACCTGTTACTTTGCCATTCTCGCCAATATATTCCACAGCCAATTCGCCAAAATGAGTTTCAATTCCATGTTCTTCTAAATTACGATCCATTAATTGTGCAAATTCAGGATCATAATAGTTAGCTAAAGAATTATTCTCAGCATCAAAAATATGGACTTTTTTTCCACGTCGTTGAGCAGCTTCAGCAATTTCAACTCCAATATAGCCCGCACCAATGACACACACAGTTTTTGCCGATTCATCTGCAAGAGCTTTGTCTACTGCTTGTCCCTCTTGAAATAACTTTAGGAAGTGAAGACCTTCTAAATCATTTCCAGGGAGTTCTGGGGCAATCGGTAAAGAACCGGTTGCTAAAATTAGTTTATCATAAGATTCTTCAATTGTTTGTCCATCCTTTGTTTGGGCGTGAACCATTTTATTATCAAAGTCAATACTCTTCACTTCAGTTTCGATTGAAATACGAGCACCTTTTTGAGAGAATTCCTTATCATTTGTATAAAATAAACCTTGATAATCATCAATTTGTCTTCCTACCCACAAGGCTGTTCCGCAACCTAGATATGATAAGTTTGAATTACGTTCTAACATAACTACTTCATGCTCAGGGTATTGTTCTAAAATTGTATTTGCAGCAGCTATTCCTGCATGATTCGTTCCAATAATTACTATTTTCATATTTTCCTCCATTAAATCCATTCGTTCTATATGTTCAAAAACTCACTAACATTGAACTGATTTTACCATGAATAAAATTTAAAAACAAATTTTTCCTGTATTAATAATTATAATAAATAGCGTCATATCAGCTAAACAGTCCCGAAAAACTGTATTATTTTTTTACAGCATATTCCCTTGTAAAGTTTGTGCTATTTGTAAATATTATAACATATAATATGTTATTGACTTCAAATAATACGCATTATATAATGGTTAAAATGCCACATAAATTACTAGGAGGATATTAAATGAAACGTGTATACGCTTTTAATGAAGGTAATGCTAGCATGAAAGATTTGCTTGGAGGAAAAGGGGCAAATTTAGCTGAAATGACTCGCCTCGATTTCCCTGTACCACAAGGGTTTACAATTTCAACGAAGGCTTGTTTAGAATATCTTGAAAATGATAAACAACTCTTAGAAGAATTAAAAAATGAAATTAATCAAGCAGTATCAGCGATGGAGGAGACTACAAATAAAAAATTTAATGATCCAAATGATCTTCTGCTAGTTTCTGTCCGTTCAGGAGCAAAATTTTCAATGCCGGGCATGATGGATACCATCCTAAACTTAGGTCTTAATGATGAAAATGTAGAAAAACTCGCTAAACTCACTAACGACGAAAGATTCGCTTACGATTGTTATCGTCGTTTGTTACAAATGTTTGGTAATGTTGTGTACGAAATCAAAATGGATAAATTCGAAAAAATTCTAAATGATACTAAAAACAAGAATCACATCCACTATGATTCCGAGCTAAGCGCAGATTTACTGAAACAAATTGTTCTTGACTACCAAAAGGTCTATGAAGAAGAACTTGGTCATCCATTCCCACAAGATGTTTATGAACAAATTTATGCAGCTGTCGAAGCTGTCTTTAGTTCATGGAACAACCAAAGAGCAATTGTCTATCGTAAGTTAAATAATATTCCTGATGATTTAGGTACCGCTGTCAATATCCAAGAAATGGTCTTTGGTAATAAAGGCGATGATTGTGGGACAGGAGTTCTTTTTACTCGTAACCCAGCAAACGGTGAAAACAAACTATACGGTGAGTATTTAACGAACGCACAAGGTGAAGATGTTGTAGCAGGAATTCGCACACCGGTCTCAATAACTCGCCTCCAAGAACAATTTCCTGAAATTTATGAGCAAATCCTAGATTTAACGGACCGCCTTGAAAAACATTACGGTGATATCCAAGACGTTGAATTTACTATTGAACAAAGCAAACTTTATATCTTACAGACCCGCAATGGTAAACGCACTGCTCAAGCAGCTGTAAAAGTAGCCGTTGACTTAGTTCATGAAGGTATTCTCTCTCCCAAAGAAGCATTGATGACAATTAATCCAGAGTCTTTGCATACTCTACTCCATCCTGCTTTCGATCCAAAAGCCGTCGATAATTCACCTGTCATTTCAAAACTAGGTCTTCCTGCTAGTCCTGGTGCAGCAACAGGTCAAATCGTTTTTGATGCAGACACTGCAAAATCATGGGCAGATGAAGGAAAAGAAGTAATACTTGTGCGTCATGAAACTTCTCCAGAAGATATTGTGGGAATGAACTCAGCAACCGCCATCGTCACAAGTCAAGGTGGAATGACTTCCCACGCGGCAGTTGTTGCGAGAGGCATGGGAAAATGTTGCGTTGCAGGATGTAGCGAATTAGAAATTAATGAAGAGAAAAAACAACTACAATATCCAGGCGGCACCTTAAAAGAAGGAGACATCATTTCCGTAGATGGAACTAGCGGCTGCCTATATTTAGGTGAAATCCCAACAATCGCTGGTGGAGCAAACGAAAACTTCGATCAAATAATGGATTGGGCACGTGAATATGCTACTCTTGCAATTCGAATGAATGCTGAAACAGCTAACGATATTGAAAACGGCCTTCGCTTCGGTGCTGTAGGAATTGGTTTAGTCCGAACTGAACATATGTTCTTCCAAGAAGACCGTTTAATTGCCATTCGACGCTTTTTATTAGCGAAAGATAAAGAATTAAGAGCAAATATTCTAGAAAAGATAAAAGAATATCAGACAGAAGACTTCACACATATCTTTGAATTAATGCAAGATAAGCCAGTAGTCGTTCGCTTACTTGATGCGCCTTTACACGAATTCCTACCACATGCTGAAAATGAAATTGCAAATGTAGCTAAAGTATTAGAAATAGATGCGGAAAGCTTAGTAGACCGTATTCATGCGATGCAAGAAATCAATCCAATGATGGGACACCGTGGTTGCCGAATGGGAATGACTTATCCAGAGCTTTACTTAACACAAGCAGAGGCAATCTTGCGCAGCGCAATCAAGTTTGCTAAACAAGGAATTTCAGTAAAGCCTGAAATCATGATCCCTCTTGTAAGTAACCAATCTGAACTTAAATTCCTTAAAGAAGAAATTAAAGCTCAATTGGATCAAGTACTTGAAGAAGAAAAAATTACTGTTGATTATTCAATCGGTGTGATGATTGAAACACCAAGAGCATGTCTAATTGCCGATCAATTAGCAAATGATGCTGCTTTCTTCTCCTTTGGAACAAATGATTTAACACAATTAACATTTGGATATTCTAGAGATGATGCTGGTAAATTCCTAAATCAATATCTTGAAACGGGTGTACTAAAAGATGATCCGTTCCAAACAATCGATACAGACGCTGTCGCTGAACTAGTAGAAACTGCAACAAATAAAGGTAGAGAAATAGATAATCAATTAAAAATTGGGGTTTGCGGAGAGCTTGGAGGAGATCCTCGTTCTATTCAACACTTCCACAAATTTGGTTTATCATATGTTTCATGCTCACCATATCGCGTTCCCGTTGCTCAACTAGCAGCTGCTCAAGCAACCATTTCAAATTTATAATCTGTCAAAATTAAGGAGGGGCACAATGAAATTCACACCCCGACAGGAAGAAATCGTTGACATTGTCAAAAATAATGAACCTATTAGTGGAGATGAAATTGCTAAAAAACTTGGTTTAACCAAATCGACCTTACGCAGTGATTTCGCAGTTCTTACTATGACGGGCATCTTAGATGCCCGTCAAAAGGTTGGATATATATATTCCGGCTTAGCAGAACAGTCATTATTGGCCGAATCTCTTTCTCAATATTTGATAAAAGATCACATGATTCAAGCTATAACAGCTAATCCAGACATGACTGTAAATGATGCTATTACACAGTTATTTATGTACGATGCCGGCTCTTTATATGTTGTTGACCCAGAAAACAATCAATTAGCTGGTGTCGTTTCAAGAAAAGACTTATTACGCTCAATTATTGGTCAAACTCACAATACTACTCTTGCCATTATTATGACAAGAATGCCCAATATTATTGTAGCTCAACCTAACCAATCTATACTGGACGCTGCCAAACTAATTGCTCAACATCAAATTGATTCGCTACCGATCGTGACTCCTAACTATGAGATCCTCGGTAAACTTTCTAAATCGAATATCGTGAATCTACTAGTAGAAATATGTCAATCGGAGGTCTAATATGACAGCTAATCTTGCACAAAAATTTTATATCATTTCTGATTCAGTGGGAGAAACTGCCCTTAGAGCTACTAACGCAGCCTTGGCTCAATTCCCCCAATTAACAAATACTAGTTTAAAACGTTTCCCTTTTATCAATAGTTTAGATGAGCTAATCCCAATTCTCAATGAAGCTAAAATGGTCAACGCAATTATTATTACCACACTTGTTGATGATAATCTTGAATCTTATGCATCTACTTTCGCAAAAGATAATCATCTATCTTATCATAATGTGATTGACCCTATCCTAAATATCATTAGCGAACGAACCGGACTCATCGCAAGTGAACAATCTGGAACCCTTCATCGTCTTGATGATCACTATTTCGACCGAATTCAAGCTATTGAATTCGCAGTCAAATATGATGACGGAAAAAATAGAAAAGGGTTTGAACTTGCTGACATTGTGTTGTTAGGAGTCTCTCGATCTTCTAAGACACCTTTGAGTATGTATTTAGCCAATAAATCATATAAAGTAGCGAATCTTCCTATTTTTCCAGAAGTTCATATTCCACAAGAAATATATGAAGCAGATTCTCGCAGAGTGTTTGGCTTAACTGCATCTCCTCTTTATATTCAAAAAATCCGAAAAAAGCGGGTCGAAATGATGGGACTAGGCTCAGATGCCAGTTATTCTTCATTAGAACGAGTTAAACAAGAGTTAATGTTTGCAGACGATCTATATCACCGTCTAAATGCAAGCGTCATTAATATTGAAAATCAATCTATTGAAGAATTATCCGAACAAATTATTAGTCGCTATAATGAACTTCTAGCATAAAACAATTTTCTGAATAGCCAACCACATTAACATCCATGTAATAAAAATCAACTCATGCTCTAAATACCAAGCTCACAATATATTAGTAATAAAAAAAACAGTTGAATCATATGATTCAACTGTTTTTATACTAATTTTGTAAATACCTTATTTAATACCCATGATGTTCTTCATTAGAACCTGCTTCAACTTCTTGATCAATCGTTTGTTCTAAATTATTCAACTGACGCGAAGCAAATTCTCGACCGCCAAGTCCAACTGCTATAGCAAAAGCGATAGCCACTGCACTCAAAATAATGATAAAAGCTGCGTTAACAATTGTTGGAGCAAATTGCAATTGGTCTAGAGTCATGAAAATCGCTAAAATAATGATAGCATATCTTACAAACTCTCCAAATAATTTACTACCAGAAACTTCTTTTAAGAAACTTGCTAAGACATTACCTCCAATAACTCCTACTGCTAATATTAAAGCCGCAGAAATAACATCAGGAATATAAGAAATAATAGAAGTTCCAATTGAATTTAAAACCTCGAGATTTAAGACCGATACAGCTTCAACAATAAAGAAGATCATTAATAATGCTTTAGCTACTTGGGCTACAACATTTGAAATTTGAATTTTACTTTCACCTTTAAAATTCAAATATTTTGAATATTGATCGATCCCTGAAGTTTTTAACAGACTTTCTACTAAGTCGCCTAATAGTTTTGAGATAAAGCCACCCACAAAGACTAAAATTACTGCCACAATAATATTAGGAATAGCACTCATCACACTGTTTAAAACACCTACAATGGGTTCTGAAATAGTCCGAATTCCCAATGTCTCTAAGGCAACAGTTAAAATTGGAATAAAAATCAATACATAGACTACTGTTGATAATACTTCTGCGAATTTCGCTTCATTTACATTATCAACCTGCCCAATCTGACCCGTCAGTTTGCTATACCATTTATCAATATTAAAACCTTCTAAAAGATTTTGAACTAACTGTTTAATAAACTTACAAAATAGATTACCAATAAACAAAATCAATCCGGCAGCAACAATATTTGGTATAAAGGCGAAGAATTTACTGAACATGTTAGATATTGGATCCACCACACCAGATAAGCCTAAGCCATTTAAAATAAAAGGTACAAAGAATAAAACAATTATAAAATAAAGTAACGTTCCAATTGTCTCAACAAACGCAATTGATTCCTCATCTGTACGAGCCAATCCCCATTTTTGTAATTTAAGATCAAAGTCAATCCCCTCTAACCCTTTAATTACATATTTCTTAGCAAAATGGGCTAAGATTAGCGCTGCTATTAGAAGCAATACCGACCCTACCATACCTGAAATCGAACCCACTAAACTGTTAAAGTCCATGGTCATTCCCCTTTCTATACATAAGCTTTACTACCTAATTATAACATTCAGGTAAACTTCTCACCAGAGATTCAGTAAATAGAATATAAAAAAAGCATTTTGCATGAGCAAAATGCTTTTTAAAATTAATTATTTTTCAATTTCAGTTACTGTACCAGCACCAACTGTACGTCCACCTTCACGAATAGAGAAGCGAGTTCCATCTTCAATCGCAATTGGGTGAATTAATTCTACTGTCATTGATACATTGTCTCCAGGCATAACCATTTCTGTACCTTCAGGTAATTCACAAATTCCTGTTACGTCTGTTGTACGGAAGTAGAATTGTGGACGGTAGTTAGAGAAGAATGGTGTATGACGTCCACCCTCTTCTTTTGATAATACGTATACTTCAGCTTTGAAGCGAGTATGAGGAGTAATTGAACCAGGAGCTGCTAATACTTGTCCACGTTCAATATCTTCACGGGTAACACCACGTAATAAAGCCCCAATATTGTCTCCAGCTTCAGCATAGTCTAACATTTTACGGAACATTTCCACACCAGTTACAGTTGATTTCATTGTTTCGTCAGCAATACCAACGATTTCAATTTCATCTCCAACACGAACTTGTCCACGCTCAACACGACCAGTAGCAACTGTACCACGACCAGTAATTGAGAATACGTCCTCAACTGGCATCATGAATGGCTTGTCGATTTCACGTTCTGGTTCTGGAATGTAAGCATCTACTTCTTCCATTAATTCTAAAATCTTAGCTTCATAGTCTGCATCGCCTTCTAAAGCTTTAAGAGCAGATCCTGCAATTACTGGAATGTCATCTCCTGGATAGTCATATTCTGAGAATAATTCACGAACTTCCATTTCAACTAATTCTAATAATTCTTCGTCATCAACCATGTCAACTTTGTTCAAGAAGACTACGAAATAAGGAACACCAACTTGACGTGATAACAAGATATGCTCACGTGTTTGAGGCATTGGTCCATCTGCTGCAGAAACTACCAAGATAGCTCCATCCATTTGTGCAGCACCAGTGATCATGTTTTTAACATAGTCCGCGTGTCCTGGAGCGTCAATATGTGCATAGTGACGATTTGCAGTTTCATATTCAATATGTGAAGTATTGATTGTGATTCCACGTTCTTTTTCTTCAGGTGCATTATCGATTGATGCATAGTCTTTTGCTTCACCGAAACCATTTTTTGCTAGAACAGTTGCAATCGCAGCTGATAAAGTAGTTTTACCGTGGTCAACGTGCCCTAAAGTTCCGATATTAACATGTGGTTTGGTACGTTCGTATTTTTCTTTTGCCATTGTGAGTAAATCCCCCTAATATTTTTTAAAAGTTTATAGATTAAGCAATCTATCAAAATTATTATACCGAGATCTCTAGGGAAATTCAATGAATTCCCTAGATTCGGTTTTTACAAGTTTATAAACTTGCAACAATGTATACATTAATAATTATGCTTCTGATGAAGATCCACCATATTGTTTGATTATATCTTCTGCAATTGATTTTGGAACATCTTCATAGTGATCAAATTGCATCGTAAATGTTCCACGTCCCTGTGTAGATGAACGTAAAGTTGTCGCATAACCAAACATTTCTGATAATGGAATAAATGATTTAACAATTTGTGCATTTCCACGTGTTGAAGTTCCTTCAATACGTCCACGACGTGAATTAACGTGACCCATAACATCTCCTAAATATTCTTCAGGAACCGTTACTTCTACAGCCATCATTGGTTCAAGAATAGATGGTTGTGCTTTCTTAGCCGCCGCTTTAAGCGCCATTGAAGCAGCCACTTTAAAGGCAGTCTCTGATGAATCGACATCATGGTACGATCCGTCGTAAAGTTTAGCTTTGATATCTACTAATGGGAAACCAGCAAGCACACCGTTTTCCATTGAATCTTTCAGGCCGGCTTCAACTGCTGGTATATATTCACGAGGTACAACCCCACCAACAATTGCATTCTCAAATTCAAAGCCAGCGCCTTCTTCATTTGGTTCGAACTCAATCCAAACATGTCCGTATTGACCTTTACCACCTGATTGACGAACAAATTTACCTTCTGCTTGTGTTGCTGCACGGAATGTTTCACGGTAAGATACTTGCGGAGCCCCAACAGTTGCTGAAACTTTAAACTCACGCTTCAAGCGGTCTACAATAATATCTAAGTGTAATTCTCCCATACCCGCAATAATGGTTTGTCCTGTTTCATGGTCTGTTGATGCACGGAATGTTGGATCTTCTTCCGCTAATTTAGCTAATGCAATACCCATCTTATCTTGGTCAGCTTTTGAATCAGGTTCAATCGCAACTTCAATAACTGGATCTGGGAATTCCATTGACTCTAAAATAACTGGGTTTGCTGGATCACATAAAGTATCTCCAGTTCCAGTATTTTTAAGCCCCACTGCAGCAGCGATATCTCCAGAGAACACTTCAGAAATTTCCTCACGAGAGTTTGCATGCATTTGTAGAATACGTCCAACACGCTCACGATTATCTTTGGTAGCGTTCTGTACATAAGAACCAGATTCTAAAGTACCAGAATATACACGGAAGAAAGTTAAACGTCCAACAAATGGATCCGTCATAACTTTAAAAGCTAAAGCTGCAAACGGTTCATTATCATCCGCGTGGTGTTCAATTTCCTTATCTGTTCCTGGTTCAAAACCAATAATTGGCGGAACATCTAGTGGACTTGGTAGGTAATCAATCACCGCATCTAAAAGCAATTGAACCCCTTTATTCTTGAAAGCAGTTCCGCAAAAAACAGGATACATTTCAACAGCACAAGTTGCTTTACGAATCGCTGCTTTAAGAGTAGCTTCCTCAATCTCTTCACCTTCAAGATAAGCCATCATGATTTCTTCATCAGTATCGGCCACTGCTTCAACAATTTTGTTATAAAATTCTTCAGCTTTATCTTGTAATTCTTCAGGAATATCAATTTCCTCAATCTCAGTTCCTAGGTCATTATTGTATAGGTATGCTTTTTTATGAACAACATCTACAATACCGCGGAAATCATCTTCTGATCCGATTGGAATTTGCATTGCAACCGCATTGGCATCTAGTCGATCATGTAAAGTTGTCAATGAATACTCAAAATCAGCTCCTAATTTGTCCATTTTATTGACAAAAACAATACGTGGAACTCCATAAGTAGTTGCTTGACGCCAAACTGTTTCAGTTTGTGGCTCTACCCCTGATTGAGCATCTAGCAAGGCAACCGCACCGTCTAATACACGTAATGAACGTTCTACTTCAACAGTAAAATCCACGTGTCCTGGTGTATCGATAATGTTTACACGATGACCTTTCCATTGTGCTGTTGTTGCAGCAGACGTAATTGTAATTCCACGTTCTTGTTCTTGCTCCATCCAGTCCATCTGAGCTCCCCCATCATGGGTCTCACCGATCTTATGGATTTTACCAGTATAGTACAAGATACGTTCTGTAGTCGTTGTCTTACCAGCATCAATATGGGCCATAATACCAATATTACGAGTGTTTTCAAGAGAAAATTCTCTTTTTGCCATCTATATTTACCCCTCTTTCATTTAATGAATAGATGTTGATACAGCACCAGCCTATACAAAATAAACCGGCAACTCTATTATAAATCTTACCAACGGTAATGTGCAAAGGCTTTGTTCGCTTCTGCCATTTTGTGCATATCTTCACGTTTTTTGACAGATGCTCCAGTATTATTAGCAGCATCCATAATCTCACGTGCTAAACGTGTTTCCATTGTTTTCTCTCCACGTAAGCGTGAATAGCTAACTAGCCAACGAATCGCTAAAGTATAACGACGTTCCGGACGAACCTCAACTGGTACTTGGTAGTTGGATCCTCCAACACGACGAGCCTTTACTTCTAATAATGGCATGATGTTCTCAATCGCTTGTTCAAAAACCTCCATTGGGTCTTGACCAGTTTGCTCACGAACAACATCAAAAGCACTATATAAGATAGAAGATGCTTTTCCACGTTTGCCATCAACCATCAAACGGTTAATAGTACGTGTTACTAATTTTGAATTATAAATTGGATCTGGTAATACTTCACGTTTTGGAATATTCCCTTTACGAGTCATTCAAACTCCTCCTTTCGCTAATATGATTAAAACTTTATTTAATTATGCTTTATTTTGGTTTCTTAGTTCCGTACTTAGAACGGCTTTGTTTACGATCATTTACCCCAGCCGTATCCAATGCTCCACGAACAATATGGTAACGAACCCCTGGTAAGTCTTTTACACGTCCACCACGAATTAATACCACACTATGTTCTTGTAAGTTATGCCCTTCTCCTGGAATATACGCCGTCACTTCCATCAAGTTTGATAGACGCACACGCGCATATTTACGTAAAGCCGAGTTCGGTTTCTTAGGAGTCATTGTTCCCACACGTGTACATACACCACGTTTTTGCGGAGACATTGTTGTTGTGTTTGAACGTTTGAAGCTGTTATAACCTACGTTTAAAGCAGGTGACTTAGATTTTGTCATCTTTGATTTACGAGGCTTATTAACTAATTGATTAATTGTTGGCATCAAAAGTCCTCCTTCCATTTTTTCTTAGTCCACACATCCAAGTGTGTCATTAAATTATATAAAATTATCGCAGCTTCGCTTTTCACGAGAATCTGCGCTCCAGGGTGATTCTATAGCAGTCAGCACGACTGGTAAACAGGAATCTGTCAATAAAAACACCTCCATTATCATAGCATGATCTTATGGAGGCGTCAATTGTTTTTTTAATGGTTTCTCAATGTTGGGAATAATAAAACATCACGAATTGATTGTGAACCTGTTAATAACATCACGAAGCGATCAATTCCTATCCCTAACCCACCTGTTGGTGGCATTCCGTGCTCCAAGGCTTCTAGGAAATCTTCATCCACTGGGTGCGCTTCGTCATTACCTGCATTTTTTTCTTGCATTTGAGCTTCAAAACGTTCACGCTGATCAATCGGATCGGTTAATTCTGTAAAAGCATTGGCATACTCTTTCCCTACAATGAATAGCTCAAAGCGATCTGTAAATCGATCGTCTTCTTCATTCTTTCGAGCTAGAGGTGATATTTCTACCGGATGACCATACACAAAGGTCGGCTGAATGAGTGTATGCTCAACTTTTTCTTCAAAGAAATTATTGATAATATGGCCAATCGTTGATTCATGTTCCTGAATAGGGACATGGTGATCCTTCGCAAGATTTTTCGCTTCTTCAAATGTCATTTCTTGCCAGAAATCTACTCCTGTTTCTTCTTTAATTAAATCAACCATGTGCTTGCGGACCCAGGGTGTCTCTAAATCAATCTTTTGTCCATCATATTCAACCTCTGCACTCCCCAACACTCGTTTGGCAACCTCTCGCATTAGCCCTTCCGTTAAATCCATCACATCCGTAAAAATAGTATAAGCCGTATAAACTTCCAACATTGTAAATTCTGGATTATGTGTGGTGTCAATACCTTCATTTCTAAACACTCGTCCGATCTCATAGACACGTTCCATTCCACCTACAACCAAGCGCTTCAAATGCAACTCTAAAGCAATTCTTAAATAAAGTTCCATGTCTAAAGCGTTATGATGGGTAATAAATGGTCTAGCCGAAGCTCCTCCAGCCAAATTATGTAGAACAGGAGTCTCTACTTCTAAATAGTCACGGTCATCTAAGTAATGACGAATTTCCCTGATAATTTTTGATCGTTTTACAAACCGATCATAGCTTTCTTGGTTCGCAATCAAATCTAAATACCTTTGACGATAGCGTTGTTCAACATTCGTTAAACCGTGAAATTTATCAGGCAATGGGCGTAAAGCTTTTGTAAGTGGAACAAATTCAAAAGCTCGCACTGATAATTCTCCTGTATTCGTTCTAAAGAGTCGTCCAACCACTCCAACAATATCTCCCAAATCTGCAGCTGTCCACCAAGGAAAAACTTCCTCACCTACTTCATCTTGACGAACATAAATTTGTATACGTCCTTTCATATCTTGAAGATGAGCAAAGCCTGCTTTCCCTTTGCCTCGTTTCGAAACCATTCGACCTGCTATCTTAACTACAATTGCTTCTTGTGCTTCAAGATCTTCTTTACTTAGTTCATCATATTTTTCTATTAAGTCACTTGAATAATGCTGACGTTCAAAGCCAGCAGCAAATGGATTGAAGCCATTTTCATTCATGGCTTGCATTTTGTCTCTTCTTACCAATAATTGGTCATTTAACTCTTCCGACAATTGACTATGTTCTTGTTCTGACATTATTGCTCTCCCCTATCTTAGCCTGATGTCTATTCTTGTTCTATTCTACCCGATCTCTCCAACTTTGTCATGACCTCTTTGCCACTACTCTGCTTGTCTCTCTAAAATTTGCTTTAAATCCTCTTCATTAAAGAAATATTTTTTATTACAAAAATGACAGCATACCTCAGCACCATGGTCTTCCTTAATCATTTCCATTATTTCACTTGGACTAATGACCGTCATCGATTCGGTAAAAGAATCTTTACTACAAGGACAACTATAAGCCACTTGTTGTGTAGCAATCACCCTATAATTACCCTCTCCCACTAGCTTCTCCAGCAAATAAGAAAGCCCTTGGGATTGGTCGATTAAATCAGACAATTTTCCTAATGAAGCGATTCTCTTTTCAAGTTCATCTACCGTTTCTTCACTCGCTCCTGGCAAAACTTGGATCATAAAACCTCCCGCAGACAACACTTTTTCATCTGGATTAATTAATACACTTAAACCAAATGCCGAAGGAGTTTGTTCTGAAACAGCCATATAATAAGTGAAATCTTCTCCTAACTCACCAGAAATTAGAGAAACCTGCCCTGTAAAAGGATCTCCTCCAGCAATATTTCTTCTTACTTGCAAAAGTCCTGGTAAACCAACAGCAGCCGCAACATCCAGTTTCCCTTCTGAATTTAGCTCTAAAGCAACATGAGGGTTATTGACATAGCCTCGCACTTCTCCTTGACTATTGCCATCGGTTACAAGCATTCCTAAAGGACCACTCCCCTTTATTTGAACCCCTAACTTGTCCTCACCTTTTAAATTTGCTGCTAACAAAAGGGTCGCAACCAAGCTTCTCCCTAAGGCAGCAGTCGCAGTATGCCAAGTATCATGATATATTTGAGCTTGAGAAACCGTCTGAGTTGCATCCACAACAAAGATCCTAATTTGATCATCATAAGCAAGGGCTTTTATTAATTGATCGGACATTTTTTCACTTCCTTGTCATTTCTATTTAATATTTTTACATAATGATTTTATAAGTATTTCATAAGAGAAGACAGGCAAGTGAGCCTGTCTTAATACATTTACTTTTACTGCTCATTATTCTGAGTTGTTTCATGCTTATCTGCTTCTAAGTTAGAAGAGTCATCCTCATTTTCAGCTTTCTCTTTAGCTTCTTCAAAGCTATCTGCTTTTTCAATTTCTTCTTGATCATCCGGCTCTTCGACTGGCATCTCTCCAGTTTCAAATAAGGATTTGATTTGACGTGCATCTAATGTTTCGATTTCTAATAACTTTTCAGCAATTCGATTTAATTGTTCACGATGCTCATTGATAATCTGATGTGCTTCTTGGTGTGCTTCTTCCATGATACGATGAATTTCTGTATCAATATCATATGCAATTTGTTCTGAATAAGCAATTTGGTTGCCAGCTCCATATTGACGTCCAGCAAAAGGCTGACTTTCTCCTTCATATTGAACTGTACCAATTTTATCAGACATTCCATACTTAGTCACCATACTTCGAACAATAGAGGTTGCTTGTTGAAAATCATTACTTGCTCCCGTTGACTGGTGACCAAACACAATTTCTTCAGCAGCTCGTCCTCCCAACAATCCAACAACTTGTTCAAACAATTCTTTAGAGGTAACAATATATTGGTCTTCTTTTGGCAACATGATTGCATAGCCACCTGCCCGACCTCGCGGAACAATTGTAACCTTATGAACTGTTCGTGCCTCACTCAAGACCATACCAATCACAGTATGCCCAGCCTCATGATATGCGACGGTACGTCTCTGCTTATCAGAAATAACCGCATCTTTTTTAGCAGGACCTGCAATTACTCGGTCATGGGCCTCATCTACATCTTCTTCCATAATTTCTTTACGATCATATCTTGCAGCAATAAGCGCTGCTTCGTTTAATAAATTTTCTAAATCCGCTCCGGAGAAGCCTGGTGTTTGTTGAGCAATCACCTTTAAATCTACATTTTTTGCTAATTTTTTATTGCGAGCATGTACTCTCAAGATCGCTTCTCGACCCTTAACATCTGGATTTCCGACTAATATTTGGCGGTCAAAGCGACCAGGTCTTAGCAATGCAGGGTCTAAAACATCTGACCGGTTAGTTGCTGCCATTACAATAACACCTTCATTACCTTCAAAACCATCCATTTCAACTAAGAGCTGATTTAAGGTTTGCTCGCGCTCATCATGACCACCGCCCATACCAGCTCCACGTTGGCGTCCAACAGCATCAATTTCATCAATAAAAATAATAGAAGGGGCATTTTTCTTCGCATTTTCAAATAAGTCCCGAACTCGAGACGCTCCAACCCCTACAAACATTTCAACAAATTCAGAACCAGATATAGAGAAGAAAGGAACCCCAGCTTCTCCTGCGACAGCTTTTGCAAGTAGCGTTTTACCTGTACCGGGAGGGCCTTCTAATAGAACGCCCGCTGGAATCCTAGCACCTAAAGCTGTAAATTTCTTTGGATCTTTTAAAAATTCAACAATTTCTACTAATTCTTGTTTCTCTTCTTCTGCTCCCGCTACATCGCTAAATCTAATTTTAACTTTTTGCTTAGAAACATCTTTGGATTTTGATTTACCAAAGTTCATAACACCTTTACCGCCACCATTGGCAGATTGCATCATGGTATACATTAGAAAAAGCGCTGGAATTAGCATTAATAAAACTGGGACAAAACTAAGCCAGACTCCTGCAGATGATTCAGGAATTGCTTTAAATTTTGTTTCGGTCTTATCTGCAAGCCCTGTCACTCGCTCTAGTGTAGCATCATTACCCAGTATTTCTGTTTCAAAAGATGTGGCATTTGGCGAACCTTGGAAGATTTGAACCAACTCTTCATCTGATTCTTCTGTTACCGTTTCGTTCTCATATTCACCACGAACATGATAAACTCCCGATCCAATCTGAACTTCAAATTCAGCTATTTCATTATTTTCTAATTGAGTAATAAACTCAGTAGAAGTAATCTTACGACTATTACTCATTATGGAGCTGCCATTTGTTAGCAAACTCACGATACCTAAAATAGCCAAACCGACGATCAAATACATAAATGTATTCCGAAACGGATTACGATTTCGATTTGGTTGTTGCATTCTGTGCATTTCTCCTTAATTTTTATTGTTTATCTTAGTTATCATAGCAAATTTATTCTAAACAAGCTATCTTTCTAACTTATGAATATATTTCAGGTTTTAAAACTCCTATATAAGGAAGATTTCGATATTTCTGTTTATAATCCAACCCATATCCTACTACAAATTCATTGGGAACTTCTACTCCAACATAATCCACAGTCAAGTCTGACATAATTCTCCTCGAAGGTTTATCTAATAAACTACATATTTTAATCGATTTTGCATTTCTGACTTTTAATAAATCTACTAAATACTTCAAAGTTCGACCTGTATCAATAATATCTTCAACAATCAGAATTTCTTTTCCATCCACCGTTGAATCTAAGTCTTTAATAATTCGAACTTCTCCTGTGGACTCAGTGGCATCTCCATAACTAGATACATCCATGAAATCAATCTCTAGATAACAATCCATTTCTCTGATTAAATCCGTCATAAAAAGTGCTGCTCCACGCAGAATTCCTACCACAATCACATCTTTACCTTGGTATTCTTCGGTGAGCTCTTTACCTAAACGTTTTACAGTGGCCTTCAGTTCTTCTTCTGTCACTAAGACGGACAGAATATCTTGCTCTAACATTTCAATCTCCTTTTCTATTTTCAGGATATATTCGGTGATAATGCATTTTATCATACTTTTAAATGAAGTTTAATACATCTTTTGGATTAATATGTGATGAGTAATTTGTTCTGGTCTTTCCGGAAGATACCTCGAAGATTTTTGTTGCCCAATCATCCAAATAACTTCTTCTTGATCGTTTACTACTAACCACATACTCTCCCGCTTTAATAAAGGAACTTTTTCATCAATTAAAATTCTTGAGACCTTTTTATGAAAGGTACTTTCATTAGACCTTAATTGTATCACATCTCCATCCCGTCGGTGTCGAACATGAAACTTAGGTAGAACTTCACAAGAAGATAAATCCATAGCATAGTAGGCATCCACTGCTTGCTTCATTTGATTACTTACAAAATGTTCATTAAATATTCCGATCCACATACCATCACCTAAACTATGCCATTTATTTAAGGATAGTAAATCCACCACTTGGTTAGGTTTTGCTTGTTCTATACCTTTAAGTTCTGACTCAATATAGATATATTGGTATTCTCGTCTAGAAATCCAACCTGAGGCCAAATTAAAGCTATAATTGGGAGTCAGCTGATTCGTAATTTGTTGATCTAAATATAATATTGCTTCCTTATCGTATTGGCCTATCTCATGAACTAACCTTTCTTCAAAAAAAATCGTTAAGTAAACATGACGAAGATCTTCTGATAATTTTTGCCATGCTTCTACATCCAAGACCCAATCTCTTTCTTTTATCTTCACTAGCAAATAAGGCTCTATCGCAATGAACCCTTGGTAATGGGCTTGATAAACAGATTGCATTTGCTCCTGCATAGAGATTAAATTATGAAAGAATTGCGGGTTCTCCTCTTCAAATTGTGGCAAATATAAGTTACGAACCCGATTCCTTAAATATTCAAGCTCTTGATTCGTTTCATCATCAAAATAATCAATATGATGATCTGCAGCATATTGATAAAGGGCTTCTTTTCGTTGAGTAATCAATGGTCGCAGCATTCGAGGGAAAACAACTTCTCCAGAGCTTGTCTGCATTAGTCTACGATAATTCGCATTAATTCCAATTAACCCTTTGAACGAAGTCCCTCGTACTATACGCATCAACATTGTTTCCACCGCATCATCCATATGATGTGCTGTCATCAAGCAATCAGCCTCACACGCCTGCACAACATCCGCTAAAAACTGATACCTAGCCTTTCGAGCATTCGCTTCAACGTTCGTTTTTGTCGGTTCTTGCCATTTACACACAAAATAAATCAAATCGTGGGCTTTAGCTGTTTCGACAACTAGCTTTTGCTCGATGGCATGCACCTCATCTGACCTTAAACGATGGTTAAAATGCGCAACGATTAATCGTACTTGTCGGTACTCTTGTAATCTCGTTAATTCTAACATTAAATGAAGTAAAACCATCGAATCTACTCCGCCGGAGATCGCTAATACAACAACTTTGCATTCATGCCACTCTTTCCAACTCTCTATTTTTGTTTTGAATTGGCGCAAAACTGATTCCATATTCCACCTCTTAGCCTTAAAGTAAAAAAACTGCAACAATGCCAAGCATTATATTGCAGTTAATCCTATCACTTCAAAATTAGCTACGTCTACCGCCACGTCCTCCGCGCTTGCCTTCGGTATTTCTCTTTAACGAAGATAAACGATCTTCACTATCTTTTAGAAAATTACTCATTAACTGATCAAAATCATCATTACTACGCTGTGCATACTTACCCGTTACATTTTGGTTAGGATGAGGGGTTGACTTTTGATAGTTGTCCTTCCCATGGGGTACGGTCGGATTTTCATTATGAAAATTACGGGGCTTGCTTGGATTAGAATCTCGTTTAACATGATCCATCTTACTTGGTTTGGAAGATGGTGTTTTTTTTGCCTCATCATTCGCTTTTCTTAATGATAGACTTATCTTTCCATCATCTGCTATCGACATTACTTTTACGGTGACTTCATCCCCCACCGTCAATACATCATTAATATCATTTATAAAATCATCAGATATTTCACTGATATGCACCAAACCAGACTGGTTATCCTCCAAAGCAACGAAAGCTCCAAAATGCTTAATCCCCGTTATTTTACCTGTGACCTTTTGTCCCACTTCAACAGCCATATTTTTCCGTTTCCTCCTGTAATACTATTCTTATTATCTATTATAACTTATTCTGTTATTTCTGCATTATCAAAAATTTCCTGATCTACAGCTTTCCCATCTTCTCCAATATCAAATACAATCTCTCCATCATCGGTATAATAATAATCTCGACGAGCAATTTTTGCCAAATATTCAGGATCTTGCGACCGTTCGTGCTCATCTTTAACCGTCTCATAATATTCTTGAGCCAATTGATAATTTTTTTCTGCCTCTACTAATTGTGATTTTACGGACTGAGTTGAGTCGATCGTTTTAAATAAAGGATAGGCTACTAACCCCATAATTAAGAGTCCTAATACTGTCAGAACGAGGCGAAAAGCCCCATGATGTGTTACATTTGTTTGATAACCTGTTGGTAATTGATTGCTGTTTCCTCGATTTTCTTCACTTTGTTGAAAAGGCAGTACTTTTCTATTTCGCTGATCCGTTATCGATACCCGCTGATTTTTTATCATAGTTTTTCACCACTTTCTCATTTTCGAGTATAGCAGTATTTGAACAAGATTGCACGACCAAACAACAATAAAATTAATCCTCAATTTTATTTTCTTCTAAAACAGTGTACATTTCCACCGCATCTTCTTTTTTGGTAGAATCTTGTAGGAGATTCACTTTAACTGTTAAAATTCGATTGCCAAATCGTATGCTAATCTCATCCCCCTCATGTACAGCGCTACTCGATTTCGCCACCTGGCCATTAATCGTCACTCTCGATTGATCGGCCACTTCTTTAGCAATGGTTCTACGTTTTATAATACGTGACACTTTCAAAAATTTGTCGAGTCTCATTCTTTACCTCATTTCTTATTACTTATCTCATTAAAAACTTCATTGAAATTTGTCTCTTCTTGCTGATATTCCACAATCACTTGATAGGCTTGCTTCAAAAATTTCTTGATTAAACTTAAAATATCGTAACTCGCTTTCCCTTGAACTAAAAATCTTACCTGCATCCGATCTTTCTGTTTAGTCACCGTTTCCTTGACCCTCACATCTTGTAAAGCTTCAAAAACTCTTGGTCCATATAAAATATCAGAAACTTCTCTACTAAAAGTAAAGGTAACATACTGGTGATGTTTTTTGACTGTTTCAACGCCCGTTTGACTTGCTATATATCGAATAAGCGCTATTTCTAACAGATCTGCCACCTCATCTGGATATTCACCATATCGATCTATTAATTGGTCCTGTACTTCACGATAGGCTGCTTCAGAATCAATTCGCTGAATTGCTTTATATGCTGCTATTTTTTGTCGTTCATCTTGAATATAATCAGAAGGTAGATAAGCATCCACTGCCAAATCAATTTCAATCTCAACTTGATTGGTAGAATTGTTATCTATATTTTTTCCTTGTCGTTTCTCTACAGCCTCTTTTAATAATTGTGAATATAGATCAAACCCAACAGAATCAATAAAACCTGACTGCTGAGAGCCTAATAAATTTCCAGCACCTCTAATCGATAAATCGCGCATTGCTATTTTAAATCCTGAACCTAATTCTGTAAATTCTCGAATAGCATTGAGCCTCTTTTCACTCACTTCACTTAACTGTTTCATTGGATCATACATTAAATATGCATACGCTAAACGATTTGTTCTTCCCACACGACCTCTTAATTGATAAAGAGTAGAAAGCCCCATTTTATCAGCGTGATCAATAAAAAGTGTATTAGCGTTCGGAATGTCAACACCCGTTTCAATAATAGTAGTGGTCACCAACACATCATATTGCCCTTGAATAAATTCAAAAAGAACATTTTCTAAATCGATTTCACTCATTTGGCCATGAGCTACTGCAACACGCGCCTCTGGGACCAGCAGGCTAATCTCTTCAGCTCGTTTGTATATGGTCGCCACACGATTATACAAGTAAAAACATTGTCCGCCTCGATCCATTTCTCGCTCGATCGCAGATTTTATGGCTCCTTCATTGCGTTCCATTACATAGGTTTGAACAGGATAACGATTGCTTGGAGGAGTTTCAATTACAGATAAATCACGAACTCCAATCATTGACATGTGGAGCGTTCTAGGAATGGGAGTAGCAGTTAGGGTTAATACATCGACTTCTGAACGAATTTGCTTCAAACGCTCTTTGTGCTTCACTCCGAAACGTTGCTCCTCATCCACAATTAATAAGCCTAAATCTAAAAATTCTACATCCTTTGACAAGATCCGATGTGTTCCTACTACAATTTGACATGCTCCTGTTTTAAGATCATACAATGTTTGTTTTTGATCGGCTTTACTAACAAAGCGACTTAACATTTTAATCTCAAAAGGATATTCAGCAAATCGCTCTAATAAACTAGTGTAATGTTGTTGAGCCAAAATCGTGGTCGGAACCAAAAAAGCGACCTGTTTCCCATCCATTAATGCCTTAAAAATTGCTCGCATGGCCACTTCCGTCTTCCCGTACCCTACATCTCCTATTAATAAGCGGTCCATCGGGCGATCTTTTTCCATATCTTTCTTTATTTCACTGGCTGATTGAAGCTGATCAGGCGTTTCGACATATGGAAAGGCATTCTCGAAATCTTCTTGTTCTGGACTATCTTTACCAAAAGCATACCCCTTTTCTTGTTCACGTTTAGCATATAATTCAATTAATTCATCTGCAATATCTTCTATTTTACTTGTAACTTTCTGCTTAGTTTTGGTCCATTCAGCACCACCCAATTTATGTAACTTTGGTGTTTTGCTTTCTCCCGTTGAAACATATTTTTGGATAAGATGTAGTTGATCAACCGGAACCATCACCCGAGCCTTGTTTTGATATTCAATCGCAAATAAATCACGGTGAACTCCTGATATTTCCATCGTTTCAATTCCAGTATATCGACCAATTCCGTGATTAATATGAACGACATAGTCGCCTATCTCTAATTCATTATAAGACTTAATCTTCTCTGCATTCGAAATTTTTTGTTGCTTAACCACTTTTCTTTTCATCCGGTTAAACAATTCTTTCTCCGTTACTAATACCCACTTTTCAAGTGGAAGCTCAAATCCTTGTGAGAGTGAACCCACTAGGATTTGGATCGATGTAGACTCCATTTCTGACTGATTCCGAATGATTGTCGATTTCATTTGGTTTTCAGCAAAAAGCTCTTGGACTTTTCCTGCTCTTGCATCCGATTCTACCACTATTTGAACTGAATGATCCTGTTTCAACCAATGATCCATTTCGGTTTTTACTAAAGGCATTTGATTAAAAAAAGGATTCATAGAACGATACTGATAATTAAACACAGCAGACCATTCAACTTTCCCCATCCCTTTAGGAACAACTGAAAAATAAAAAGTTTGTTGTTGAGCAGTACGAATTACTTCATAAACACTTAATTTGAGCTTTTGCTTCGGAAAAAGTAACCCTTTGGCCGTTTCTTGTTCCAACCAAAACTGATCCGTTTCAATCATTTGTAGTTCCATTTGATGAACTTTTGAGAATTCATTGACAACCAATCGACCACTTGCATGCATATAGTCCAAAAGACAAGTTCCATCAGCATCATAATAAGATAGAAAAGCCGAAGCATGACTTAAACTTTCTCCTTGAGATAGCCCCTCAAGCTGTTGACCCATAACTTTTTGAAACTGTTCGCGATAATCTAAATCCTTAATATTCTTTAAAGATGCCTGATATTTTTTTTGTAATGTAGATAAGATTTTATACTGTTGAGATGGACTAAATAAAATATCTGTCACCGGTTCTAGCATTACCTGATTTATATTAGCCTGTGAAATCTGACTTTCAGCATCAAAATAACGAATCGAATCCAAATCTGTATCAAAAAAATCTAGTCTTATTGGAGCTGAGCTATTTAAAGGATAAAAATCCACAATGCTCCCACGGACTGAAAATTCCCCAGGTGACATGACCATCGACACTTTCTGATAACCTAAATTAAAAAGATGTTTTTCGAGATCATCATGTTCGATCTCAGATCCAACTGTTAAACATTTTTGACTTTTTTGCCATTCCTCAACTGGTGTTAAACGCTTTCTTAAACCTGATACACCCGTTACAATAATCACAGGTTCTCCACTATGTAGCGTTTGAAGCACCTCAACACGTTGAGCAACCCCTTCTAAAGAAGCAATCGAATACTCTAGAGCCAAACTCTCTTCGGATGGAAAAGTCAAGACATTAACTGTTGGCAGTAAACTAGTTAAATCTTCAACTAATTGCACTAGTTTTACATGATTAGACTCCACAACTACCATTTGACAAGGTTGTCTCTGAAATAATTTAGCTATATAGACAGCCCTCGCGCTTCCATCGAGCCCCGTCACAAGAAACGGAAATGAAGCTTGATCTGGTTTATTAATGGTTTTTAAATCTTGTTCAAAAGCTTGCGTCTGTAGTATATCTAACATTTTTTACCCCTTTACCCTCTACACAACTGAGCATGAAGTTTTCACCTAAAACTTCAACTCTATTATCTAATTATACTGATTCATTACGGCCGCAAAAGAAGCTCCCTGTGCCCATTCTACTATGGCTTGTGTCGCTAAAGGTAATGCCTCATCCACAAATAATCTACTCTCCTTATCAAAAGGTGCTAACACATGATCGATTACTTTCCATCCCCCTTGTGGACGACCAATTCCAATGCGAATCCGATTTATCTCAGAACTTCCTAACAATTGAATAATACTTTTCATTCCATTATGTCCTCCGGCGGACCCTTTTTTTCTCAATCTTATTTTCCCAGGTTCTAAATCTAAATCGTCATAAATAATTAAAAGATCCTCTATGGCGATGCCATAATAACTCATAAGTGGAAGTACAGCTTCCCCAGAGTTATTCATATAAGTAAAAGGTTTAACTAGCAATATTTTTTCACTCTCTAGTCGCCAAATGGTATAATCAGCAGTAAATTTCTGATCCGTCATTTTAATTTGATGTTCATTTAATAGATAATCGATCACTTCGAATCCCACGTTATGCCGAGTCCCATCATACTGATTACCTGGATTCCCAAGGCCAACTACCATTTTCATAATTCCACCTCATTTATTTAATCTTCGACAATTATAGCATATTCGCCTCTCAAATGAAGTTTATTCATCATATAGATCGTTAATAAAAAATAATGTCCCTTGACGATCGTCAAGGGACATGAATAAATATATAATTAAAATTCTATTTCTACAGCATTCGTCAAAACATCCCGATAAGAAAAGGAAACTCGATCAATATTATTATCTTCGTTCAAATCAACAATAAAAATTGAACGATAAGTTTCTGCTAGTGTGCCGCGTCTTTCGCGCTTCTTCTTGCGCCCCATCTGTACGGTTACAACAATTTCTTCACCTAATTTGTCATCAAGTAAAGACTTAATTTCGATTAGATCTTTTGGCATCTTATCACCTCACGATTGTTATTATAACATGTAATAACAAAACAATCAATATACCATAAGATAAAAAAATGTTCAAGAAATTATTACAATTTATTTAACACATCTTCTAAATGATAATATAGCTCTGCATACTCTTCTATACTAAGCGTTTCTGCTCGTCTTTGGGGATTGATACCACTCTGCTCTAATACCTGTTGCAATTGAACCTCATCTAATTTTCCCTTTTGAATAAATTCGTTTTTCAAATTATTCCAAAGTGTCTTTCTACGCTGTTTAAAACTAACCTGCACAAGAGCTTGAAATTTTTCAGGGTCTTCTACTTCAACTCGGGCTTTCCCCCGTCTACTAAGTTTTAATACGGCTGAATCAACATTTGGCTGAGGAATAAAAACTGATTTGGGTACTACAAATGCAAGTTCACTATCCATTTCTAACTGAATGGCTACCGTCAAAGAACTATATGCCTTGGTTCCCACTTTAGCAGTCATACGTTCCGCCACTTCTTTCTGCATCATCATCACAAGACTTTGAAAGGGTAAACGACTGGATAGTAAATGCATAATAATGGGAGTGGTGATATAATATGGCAAGTTCGCTACCACTACTAAGCGATCTGCTTGGTGAAGCTTTCGATACCGCTCATCGGAAAAATTTACCTGCAGAATGTCTTGATGGATTAGCGATACATTCTCGTAAGAAACAAGAGTTTCTTCTAAAATCTCTATAAATCTCTGATCAATTTCAAAAGCAAAAACCTCTTTCGCATTCTTGGCCAAAAATTCGGTTAATGCTCCAATTCCTGGACCGATTTCTATCACCACTGTATTCTTGTCTATTTCTGCAACGTCTATCATATGTTGTAGAATTTGAGGCTCAACAAGGAAATTTTGTCCCAAACTTTTCTTCATCACTATTCCGTGCTGCTGCATTATTTCAATGGTTTTAGAAGGGGTTGCAATCAACTTATCATTCTTATCACTACACAAATCATTCACCTTCCTTCAAATAATTTTCAAGATCTTTCTGCTTAATACCATATTTATATAATTGTTTCTGTAATTGTTTAGCATTCAAATATCCTAAATTAAAATGCTTGGCTACTTTTTGACGTAACGCCTTCGAATGAGGATAACCCACTAATCTTAATTCAATTAAATGAGAAAGCGGAATCATTTCCAAATGAGTCTCTGTGGGAGGGGTCATTACTTGGGACAAAGCAAGTCGGATATCTTCTTTGCTTGCATGTTCAATTCCTAACGAAGCATGCTTCCTATTAGAAACAGTTTGTGCTTGAGATAAAAAAGCTTCTTTAACGCCTGGTATCGCTTCACGAATCATTCTACGAATTCTCAATCCTGAATAATCCGGATCTGTAAAAACGATTACCCCATATTCTTGATCAGCTTTTACAATTCGATCTATTATCTGCTTATCTAGGGCTGATCCATTTGTTTCAATCGTTTTAACTTGATTCCCAAAAGTCTCAATCAAACGTTTAGTATCATCACGTCCTTCTACAATAATCACTTCACTTGGGATGTTTTCTAACAAATTAGTCCACTCCTTCAGGGAACCATTTAAACAAATTCATAGCATTCCGAGTGGTAAGCTCAGCTATCTCCTCTACAGATAACTCTTTTATTTCTGCTAAAGTTTCTGCTACATATTTGACATAGGCTGGCTCATTTTTCTTACCTCTTTTAGGAACCGGTGCTAAATAAGGAGCATCCGTTTCGATTAAAAGTTTATCATGAGGAACCCATTTAGCCGCTTCACGTACTTCAATACTTTTCTTAAAAGTTAACACTCCACTAAAAGAAATATGCATGCCTAAATCTAAGAACTTTTTGACCATTTCACTATCGCCACCAAATGAATGCATGATTCCTCCTGCTTCCGGAATTCCTTCTTCTTTAAGAATTTTATAACAATCTAGACTAGCTTCACGGTTATGAATAGTAATCGGCAAATGAAGCTCTTTCGCAATTGCTATCTGTCGCCGAAACACCTTAGCTTGTACATCTCTAGGAGAATCATCCCAATAATAATCTAACCCTATTTCTCCTAACATATATACTTTGTCTCGATCTAACCAATCAAGCAAATCTTTTTCAAAATTAATATCATAGTGTTTCGCTTCAGTAGGATGGCACCCCACTACACTGATTAAATTAGCATACTTCTCACTCAACTCTAAACTTCTAGAAATACTTGTTCGATCAAAACCCACAACTGCCATGTAAGAAACAAATGATTCTTGAGCTCGTTGAATATAAGTTTCAGTATCATCATATAAGTCATCTGCGTTCAGATGAGTATGTGTATCAAATAAATGCATATTTCCCCTCCTATTTCAATCGCTAATCATACCATATATTCAGTTTTCTAGCGAGATATTCAATAAAAAAATGCCATACCTTCGGTATAGCATTTTTATCATTATTATCCAATTAAAGAACCGTTCTCTGCCTGATCAGGCGCAAAAAGTAGGTGCAAATCCTTACCTATTTCTGCTGATAAAATCATTCCTTGACTAATATATCCCATCATTTTTCTTGGTTTTAAATTTGCAGCAATTGTTACTTTCTTTCCAATTAATGCTTGATGATCTGGATAATGTTTAGCAATTCCCGATAAAATTTGACGATGCCCTTGATCTCCAGCATCCAGTCGGAAACGGAGTAATTTATTTGATCCTTCGACAGGCCAAACATCTATCACTTCCGCTACTTTTATTTCGACTTTCGTAAAGCTTTCAAAGTCAATAGATTCTGTCTCTTCATAAATTAATTCTACTTCTTCTGGTTTCCACTCTGTTTTCTCATCCATCAAATCATCCTTATCCTTTTCTTTTTTTCCTGTCATTTGCTCATAGATAAAAGAAATTTCCACTTCGGGATCTAATCTTGGAAAAATTGGAACACCTTTTTCAATTACATTAGCCTGATTTGGAAAGTCTCCAAATTTCAGGTTCATTAATTCCTTCTCACTTTCATTTTGTATCCCTAATTGAGTAAAAATACTATTAGGCACTTCAATCATAAAAGGTCTCAATAAATGAGCGATAATTCTTAATGATTCTGCTAAATGATACATCACTGATTTTAGGTTATCTATTTGTTCATCATTTTTAGCCAAAAGCCAAGGTTCGGTTTCATCAATATATTTATTACTTCTACTCACAATTTTCATTACCTCAGCTAAAGCGTGGTCAAAAGCCATTCTATCCATTTCATTATGGAAACTTTCAAGCTTCTTAGCAATCAATTCTTCAAATACTTCATCTGGCGAATTAATTTGTCGCCCTTCCATTTCAGTTGGAACCTTACCATTTAAATATTTATTCATCATCGCTACTGTACGATTTAATAAGTTTCCAAGATCATTGGCTAATTCTGAATTAATGCGGCTAACAAAATCTTCCGGTGTGAAAACAGTATCATTTCCCTGAGACAACTCACGAAGTAAATAAAAGCGCGTACTGTCTAATCCATAACGCTCAATTAATGTTTCAGGATAAATAACATTCCCTTTTGACTTAGACATTTTACCATCTTTCATCACTATCCAACCATGAGCATATATTCTCTTGGGTAAAGGAAGATCAAGAGCCATCAAAAGCGCTGGCCAATAAATCATATGAAAACGCGAAATATCTTTACCTAATACATGTACATTTGCTGGCCAAAATTTTTCATAAAGGGAAGGATCCTCTGAGTTATAGCCCAAAGCCGTAATATAGTTAGAAAGGGCATCAATCCAAACATAAATGACATGTTTGGGGTTTGAAAGAACTGGAACTCCCCAAGAAAATGAGGTTCGTGATACAGCCAAATCTTCCAAACCTGGTTTTATAAAATTATTGATCATCTCATTTTTTCTAAAGGATGGAACAATAACATTTTCAGAAGAGTGATAATACTCTATTAAGCGTTCTGCATAATTCTTCAACTTAAAGAAATATGATTCTTCTTTTACGAGAACTACTTCATTTCCAGTTGGAGCTAAACCTCCGATTATCTTTCCATTGTCATCACGATATACTTCTGCAAGCTGAGTTTCAGTAAAATATTCTTCATCAGAAACAGAGTACCATCCTTCGTACTCCCCAAGATAAATATCACCTTTTTCAAGTAAATACTCAAAAATTTTCTGTACAGCTTCAACGTGTTTCGGATTAGTCGTTCTAATAAACTGATCATTCGATATTCCAAGTTTTTTCCAAAGGTTTTGAATATCTTTAGCCATTTGATCAACGTATTCTTTCGGTTCAATTCCTAGATCTTCTGCTTTCTGTTCTATCTTTTGTCCGTGTTCATCAGTTCCTGTTAAAAAATAAACATCGTAGCCCATCAATCTCTTATAACGAGCCATCGCATCTGAAGCTAAAGTGGAATATGCATTTCCTATATGAAGTCGTCCACTTGGATAATAAATAGGAGTTGTAATATAATAAGTTGGTTTTTCGGTCACAAATGAGTGCCCCTTTCACAAATATATTTATTCTCTAATTATAGCACACTCTTAGCATCTTTAAATATTCAGCATACAAAAAAAAGCCTTAGTTTCCACTAAGGCCTTTAATCAAAAATTACAGCACACGAACGGCAAATTGTGGTGTAAACCATTGAATACTATTATACTCTAAAGGTGTTCCTGGTTGAGAAGCATGGATATAATTCCCTCCACCAGTTGCAATTGCCACATGATATGTTCCACCTGGACTACCCCAGAAATATAGATCTCCTGGTTGTGCTTCTTCTACTGAAATTCGAGTTCCAGCACTCTCTTGAGCACCTGTCCAACCTCCGATTTCCATTCCATATGTTTCTCTAAATACATATTGAGTAAATCCTGAACAGTCAAATCCTGAGGGTGACTTACCTCCCCATACATAAGGGGTACCTAAATACTTCTCTGCGTTTCCAATTAACGAGCCAGTATTATATGATAAATCTTCTGTTGTTTCCACTACTTCTTCATAGGTTGTTTCCTCATATGTTGTCTCTGGAACTACCTCTTCATAAGTGGTTTCCACCGTTTCCTCATATGTTGTCTCTGGAACCACTTCTTCATAGCTTGTTTCTACTACTTCTTCATAAGTCGTCTCTGGAACCACTTCTTCATAGCTTGTTTCTACTACTTCTTCGTAAGTTGCCTCTGGAACCACTTCTTCATAGCTTGTTTCTACTACTTCTTCGTAAGTTGCCTCTGGAACCACTTCTTCATAGCTTGTTTCTACTACTTCTTCGTAAGTCGTCTCTGGAACCACTTCTTCATAGCTTGTTTCTACTACTTCTTCGTAAGTTGCCTCTGGAACCACTTCTTCATAGCTTGTTTCTACAATTTCTTCATAAGTTGCCTCTGGAACCACTTCTTCATAGCTTGTTTCTACAATTTCTGGTTGTACAGCTTCATAGCCTGTTTCTTGGTTTTCAGTATAAGTAGTTTCCGCTCCTTCAGTTGGCACTGTTTCTACAACAACAGGCTCACTTACTACTGATTCTTCTATATATGGAGTTTCTTTTGCTGCTAGAACAACATCTTCTCCAACGGGTTCAGTTTCCGCAACAGGGACTACTTCTGTTTCAAAAGCGACCATTTCAGCCTCTAAGGCTAAACGATTCTCTTCTGCTAAGGTAGCATCGTTTGCTAATTGACTATAGGCTAATTCAGCTTCAGCGGTTTCAACCTCTAAATCACCTTTTAAAGCCTCCAAGCTAGTCATACTTGCAATTTTTTCTGCTTTAGCATCTTCTGTTGCTGCTACTTTTTCTTCTACCGCTTCTTTATCTTCTTTTTGACTAGATAGTAAATCTTTATTTGCACTTACAAGTTTACGAATAACATCTATACGTCCTACAAAGTCAGAAATAGAATCTGAAGATGCAATGGCATTAATATAATTTGTAGCGCCACCATTCTCTTGAATAGACACTGCTTGCTCTGCAATCAGTTCTTGACGTTTATCAATTTGTTCTTGTAAGTCTTCAATCTCTGAATTTAATTCTTCAATCTTTTTATCATCTTCCACAATTGAGCTTTGTAGTTCATTAGCTTCTTCCTTGATCGATTCAATTTGATTATAAGAATTGACTAATTGTGCATATAATTGTGTTTGTTCAGGTGTTAAATTATTGATTGCTCCTTGTGCTTCGTTAGCAACCTCATCATAATCCTGAGCTAATACACTGATGTTGCTTGTCGTTGATAATACGACTGCTGAAGTTAATAAAGTTTTGAATAAGCTTTTTTTGAAAGTATTCTTCATAATTTATTACGACTCCTTTGAATGTTTAAAATTTATTTTCTTTTTTAATTTTGATGGTTTATTTAATAAATACAAAAAATCAATTTGCGAATAATTCCACAAATTAAGGCCTGAATGAATATTAACACAATCTTCAAAGAAAATACTATTTTTCGCCAATTCGTATAGGAGTTGTAATAGAAACGTAACAAAGTAAGCCGTGCTGTCTTTCGCCACAAGCATAGCACATACCCTAAATACTCATTATGAATACGTCACCAACGTATAATTTTTCTTCCCACGTCGCACAATGATATACTTTGAACCTATTGCGTCAGAGGATTTCACAGTATATTCAAGATCGGTTATTTTCTCGCCATTCAACAATATGGCACCATTTGAAACAAATTCACGAGCTTCTCTTCTCGATTTAACAATGCCGGTTTCCACTAGCCAAAGAACAATATTTTGCTCTTTCACTTCATAGTTTACCTGTGGCATATTTTGAAAGCCTGCTTCAATTTGTTTAAGGGTTAATTCTTGCACATTACCGGTAAATAATGCCTCGGTAATTAGTAACGCTTCCTGTAATGCTTCTTCACCATGAACAAATCGTGTAATTTCTTCGGCTAACCGTTTTTGAGCACTTCTTAAGTGAGGAGCTTCACTTATTTCCTTTTCAAGCTCCGCAATTTCTTCTTGGCTCAAGAAAGTAAAATATTTTAAATATTTTACGACATCATTGTCTGCTTGATTTAGCCAAAATTGATAAAATTCATAAGGAGTCGTTTTCTCTGCATCCAGCCAAATAGTTGCCCCTCCAGCTGATTTGCCAAATTTAGTTCCATCTGATTTAAGCATCAAAGGGATCGTTAGGCCATATGCTTCTGCCTCTGAGCCTTCCATTCGCCGTATAAAATCTAAACCTGCCGTAATATTTCCCCACTGATCAGCCCCACCTACTTGTAACTGAACCCCAAACGCTTGGAACAAGTGATGAAAATCAACAGATTGAAGAATTTGATACGCAAATTCTGTAAAAGAAATCCCAGTATCTAATCGACTGGACACAACATCCTTTGCTAACATCGTATTAATATTGAAGTGTTTTCCATAATCGCGCAAAAATTCTAAAAGAGAGAAGTTACTCAGCCAATCATAATTATTCACAATCTTGAAACTATTTTCACTAGCATCCTCTTCTAAAAACAAACGTTTCATTTGAGCAGTCAATTTACGAGCATTTTCTTCAACAGTCTCCATTGTTTGCAAAGTCCTCTCGCTAGTTCTCCCCGATGGATCTCCAATAGAACCCGTAGCCCCTCCAATCACAACAATTGGTTGATGACCCGCTAATTGAAATCTTTTTAAGACCATAAAAGGAATCAAATGACCAATGTGCATCGAATCTCCTGTCGGATCAACCCCACAATATAAAGTAACAGCTTTACTCTCTAATAATTTTTTTAAACCTTCACTATCTGTTTGCTGATTAATTGCTCCACGCCATTCTAAATCCTCAACGATTTCCATTTTACCACTCCTAATCTCTTCCTTTAAAACATTATAATTTGATTTTAATCTTCTTGCAAGATAGCTTATATTGAATCTTCATCCCAGTTTTCTCGACTCCAAGCTTTTCCATCTAATTTCGACTGACTCATCATTAGCACCTCTGCTTGTTGAAGAAATAAGTCATGAGCAATCGTAAGGATTGCTTTGGTGGGATAATCTTTTGCCGCCGCTTGCCACTTTATCATGTGTTCTTTATATTGTTCTTGCATCTTTATTCCTCCCACCTCATTGATTCAATAAATTTATTTCTTCCAATTCCTGCAGTCCGTTCTCAAAGTCATTCATAAATTGCTGAAATATCAGAGAGTCAATTGGTGAAAGCTCCAAATTTATTGCTCTCATTTTGTCTAGTACATAAGACTGGAGTGCATAAAAATCTTCAACCAGACCTTGTTCAAGATACATGGAATACTCCATCATTAAACGCATTTTCTCTTTTTCTATTTTATTTTGAAACTGATAAATAACAAAAGGTTCTAAAAAATGTAACCCCATATAATTTGCCCATGCAAAATATGGGGATAATAAGCTAGATAACGTAACACCATCTCTTCCTCCAAGCTGATAATGACTTGGTCTCGCTCCAACGACACAAACAATTCCAAAATCTTTACCACTTAACGCCTGTTTAAACTTAGCTAGCTTTAATACATTACCAAAAACTTGATCTAACCATACCTTCATAATTGCAGGCGCTTGATACCAATAAAGCGGGAATTGAAAAATAACTCGATCATATTTTTGCAAACGTTCTAATTCTATGTCATCATCAAATTTAGTATTCTGTTTGTATTCTACTGATAAGTCTACATAATCGGTTTTTGTCATTGAGCGCCCAGCGGCAAGCAAAAACTGTTGGCTTGACGAAGAGCTAGCATCATCATGTGCAATATAAATAATTGTTCTCATAATCCGCCCCCATTTTCCTACGCTAAGTGAATTATATCAGAAAACACACTTAACAATTTGTTAAGTGTGTTTTCTGATCATCTAATATATTGAAGCCTACGTTGTTTCTGTGAATGGTGGTGTCTCTGTATGAGTTGTTTCCACCGGATCAGGTTCTGGATCGATCCAAGGATCTCCCGGATCAGTCCAATCATCATCTGGTGTATCATCATAATAATAATCGTTCGACGTTGTCTCAATAGTTGTGACAGTCTCTTCAATCGTTGATTCTTCTTCCGTTGTAGTTGTTTCTTCCACTGTAAACAGATCAAAATTATCCTCAAGAGCCGCAGTCAAACGTTGCGAAGGTTCTACTGCAATAAGTAACAAATTATAATATTGTGGTACTGTTTTTGAAATTTCAACTACTTTTTCAACAAATAAATCCGTATACTTCTGTGCTTTTTGATCATATTCTTTATACAAGTCAGGTAAAGTGTCTTTAATTTTTTCTAATTCATCATCGAAGTCAGCCATTGCTTGTGCAATTTGCCCAATATTTCCATCTAAGATCTCAATGTCTTCAATCTTTTTAATTCCTTCTGATAAAATTTTATCAGCGTTCATGTCGTTCTCCGCCTGGTCTATTAATTGATTAATAGCTTGCTGGAACTTATCTAATGCTTGACGATTTCCACCATCGCCTGTTGACTCTGAAATAGATTCTTCTGAATCATTCATAAAATAATGTTCTTGTTTAACTTTTTTCACTTTTTCTGCTGTCAAATCCTCATTATAAGCGAGATCATCCTTCACTTGATTTCCATTAATAGCCGCTTGTTTCCCTTGATATAGTTTGTTTACAGCTGATTGAGCTTCAAAACGATCTTGTAAAACTGAAATTTCTTCTAAGTATTCCTCTTTAACAAGAGTGGCTTCATTCAATTTATCAACTTGCTCATTTAACTCTTTAATTTTATCAGCCGAAATATCAGTAACTAAAAAATCCTTCTTTTCATCAAAATACAAAGCATCAATCTGCTTTTGTATCTTATCATCCGTTTTTTCTGTCTGCTGGGAATTTGTATTCTGTGTATGCTTAGCTGTAGAATTTGATTCCATATAATTGTACAAAGTAAGCACCCCACCTAAAAGTACAATTAGTACTAAAGTAATTATCACCTTTAGTTTATTGCCCATTACTATAACTCTCCTTTTACCTCTTCCTAACTGGTGTATAACTGAATTGATCTAGCAAGGGTATATTTTATACTATTCGCTTTGTTTTGGCAATGTAATGATAAAGATAGAACCTTTCCCAAGTTCGCTTTCCACTTCTATTTTGCCATCATGCGCATCTACTAAAGACTGAACAACAGCTAATCCAATCCCTGATTCACCATACTTTGTATTTTTTCTGGAAACATCTACTTTATAAAACCTTTCCCATATAGACCTTACTTGATCACTATCAATACCTATCCCATGATCAATCACTTGTATTTCACACGCTTCTTTTAGCATTCGTCCTTTAATCAAAATTTCACTGTCTTCAGAGAATTGAATAGCATTTGTCACCAAATTAATCAGTATTTGAATCAGGCGATCATAATCAGCCCAAATCACAAGATCTTCCTCTGCTTCAACCAGAATGGTGTCTCCTTTATCTTCAGCTTTTGATTGCATTTGCGCTCGGATATGCTCAAATAATTCTGGTCCATTTATGAGTGTCTTCTTTAATACAATTTGGCGGTTACGAATTTTTTCATAATCTAAATTTTCATTTACCAAACGTGTCAAACGTTGAGTTTCCGAGTGAACTAATTCTAAACTTCGTTCTTTCTGATTTTCTGGAATCATATCATATTTAAGACCTTCCAGCAAACCGCTCATGGTTGTGAGAGGTGTTCGCATTTCATGGGCAACATCCATCATAAATTGTCGACGCCAACCTTCTTGTCGCTTCACTTCTTCTTGGTATTCAACTAAGGAATCTGCCATCACTTGGAAATCTCGCGCAAGATCTGCAAACTCATCTTTACCTGCAGTATTAACTTGGACATGATAATTACCTGAAGCAATCTCCTGACTTGCTTTCTGTAACTGCTTAAGCTTGCGCGTTTGATAAATAGCAAATACTACACTCACCAATATTCCTAATAGACCTGCAATTAAATATGCAATTCCTACTTGATCTTGCATCGCTGACACTTGTTCTTCTAAATCTTCTAAAGGTGCACCTAAACTAATAAAACCTTTTGGGAAACCAGCTACTTGATTCTCTTCCAGTGGTATATAGACTGTAGCCATTTGTAATTGCGTATCTGGATCTAAAAAACGCTGAGAAAAGCGCAATCCTACATTTCCACCTTCAGCAATCTCTTTCAAGTCCTTCTCACTCAATTGTGAGCTATATTTCTGATCGTAGGTTGGATAAATAATTCGACCATCACTCAAATAAACCTGGATGACAATTTTTTCACTTGATAATAACTTTGATGCAATCACTAAATCATTTCTAGAAAATTGATTATCTACTATATTCTCTCCGTACAACAATAATTGTTGCTCTCGATCATGATAAATTCTCTTTTCCATATAAGCAGTGATCTGATAGGCAGACAAAGTTAAAGCCGTCATAAGAACGATTAAAAAGACCGTAATTTGCTGCCAAAGATATTTCATAACCTATTCTCCCTGTTCTTCGAATTTATAGCCTACTCCCCAAACTGTTTGAACTAATTGAGGTCCATATTTCTCAATTTTTTGACGTAATTTTTTAATATGAGCGTCCACAGTTCTTTCATCACCAAAAAAAGGATCCTCCCAAATACTTTTTAAGAGTTGTTCCCGACTAAATACCCGTTTAGGATGTTTAGCAAACATCACAAATAAATCAAATTCCTTAGGAGTCAAATTGTCAATCAAGTTTCCATTATAATAGGCTTCACGGGTTGAAGTATTAATTTTGACGGTTGCCGTTTTGACGTTGAATTTATCTTCTTCCTCTTGAACTCCCTCACTCGGTATAACCTGAGCTCGACGATGTAAAGCCTTCATTCTAGCAAGTAACGTTAAGGGGCTAAAAGGTTTAGTTACATAGTCATCCGCTCCCATCTCTAAACCAATGACTTGATCACTTTCTGAGTCTTGAGCGGTCAGCATAATAATAGGAGTTTCCTTTGAAATTTCCCTAATCTTACGGCAAATGGTCATTCCGTCCATTGATGGTAAATTGAGATCCAAAATAACAAGATCCCACTCAAATGGCCGTTCTTGATATGCTTCAAAACCTTCTTTGCCATCACCATGGAAGGTAGAATTAAAACCTTCTTTTTCAAAAAACATTCCCATCATTTCACAAACTGATTCATTATCTTCAATCATCAAAACTTTCATGAACTTGTTTCCTCCTCTATCAAGGTTCTGCTTTCTTCTTGAATAAATATGTGATTCCATTATACACAATTTTAATCTTATCGCCTATTGCATTTAATACATCAGACCCTAGACTGAACCCCCTCAATAGCTTGTATTGAGGGGGTCTCATTTAATTTTCTCTATGACTTCTTCGACGACTTCTTGTGGAAGTGTCATTTCATCCCGATCAAGATTCATTCCTTCGCCCTCACCAATCTTTCGATGATGCGGTTTATCTAACAAAGTAATTTCGTTAACATTACATTCAATGACGTACACTTCCTTACCTGCAGAATCCGTATATTTTCGGCTCTGCATTCCCCCTGCCAAAACAACTCTTTGCCCTTTACAAGCATACCGCATCAAAAGTTTCGCAAGGGTATTCCATGCAACAAAAGGAATGAAGTCAGTAATAGAATCTCCATTCCGATCTTTATAAGTTCGGTTAACCGCCAAAACATTATTAACAACATGGCGATCCTCCCCTACTTTTTTTATTTCAAGCTCACGACAAATTCTTCCCACTAGTATTACTTGATTCATAGCTTTCCTCCTTAGTATAGCAGTACTAATAATTACCCTACTATTACTAATTTGCGCTATTTTCTAATCAGATTCTACTAACTTCTCTGCAATTTCCACTATTTTCCGCAAGCGATGATTCACGCCAGACTTAGAAATGGGTCCCCCTGGTATTTGCTCTCCCAATTCTTTCAAGCTTAATTCTGGATTTTCCAATCTAAATTTAGCCATCGTCTGAAGCTTTTCTGGCAAAATTGCTAACCCTTTTTTCATTTCAATCAACTTAATGGCTTCTGTCTGTCTCTGTGCCGCATCGATCACTTTATTTAAATTAGCGTTCTCACAGTTAACCAAACGATTCACTGAATTTCTCATATCACGAACAATTCGGATATCTTCAAAATTTAACATTGCTCGATTTGCTCCTATAACCGCTAAAAAGTCAGCAATTTTTTCAGCTTCTTTAATATAAGTGATATAACCATTACGCCGAATTATTGTCTTAGCATTCAGATGAAAACTATTCATCATGTTGCAAAGATCTTCATTGTGATCTTCATAATTTGAATATATTTCTAAATGGTAAGAAGATGACTTAGGATCATTAACGGACCCTCCCGCTAAAAAAGCTCCACGAAGATATGATCTTTTTTTAGGTTCACTATTCATAATTTCTGCTGAAACACGAGGGTTTAATTGCATATTGTCAAATATCTCTAAATCTTTCAGTATCTCATGAACCCTATAACGACAGCGTACAATATAAATATTATTCTTCTTCAATTTCATTTTACGTCGAACAATCAACTCACTTTCAGCTTGAAAGTAGTCTTTAAGTAAGACATATATTCTACGGGCTATCGCTGCATTTTCACTCTGAACATTTAAGATAAAATGTTGCTGATAGATACTTACTGCTCCGTTCATTCTGATCAAAGCGGTTAATTCAGCCCTTGCATGTTCTTTATGTACTTCAAGCAAAGTACATTCTTTTTTCACTTCAGCAGCAAAGGTCACAGCCTTCCCCTCCCACATATTTCATCAAAATACATTTTAGGAAATAGGACATTTATTCCAGCTATTTTGATTTTTTATATTTAACTTGGCGGTTTCTAACAAATGTTTTAACTCCTCCACAACTTTGTCAGTATCATGATAAGCTCCGCCTGCCTTCATACTGAGAAATTCGCTGGAAATAACTCTGCAACCCTGTCTCCTTAAACCATCAAAATCATGCTTAACTTGTAATAAGTACTCTTCATTTGGTTGATTAATAATATAATCTGCAGGCACTTCAGTTGTATTAACCAATACAGTGTCAATAAAAGTTCCGCCTAAATGATTATGGAGTACTTCTACATGATCTGCATCAGTAAAATTTTCTGTTTCGCCTAATTGAGTCATAATATTGCAGATATAGACCACATGAGCTTGAGTGCTATTAACTGCTTCTCCAATTTCTTTTATCATTAAGTTTGGTAAGATACTAGTATATAAGCTCCCTGGCCCTAAAACAATCAAGTCAGCTTCCATAATCGCATTCACTACATTGGGAGCCGCAGCAATCGCATTCTCCCCTTCTATTGTCATCACATTGACTTCTTGAATTTTCTTACGGTGTAAAGCAATTTTAGATTCACCAACCGCAATCGTACCATCCTCGAATAAAGCATTCAATATTAAAGGTTCAGGTGCTGCAGGCAATATGTCCCCTTTAATGTGCATATATTTACTAAGGATTTCTATGGATTCAGAAAGAGAGCCTTTCATTTCTTTTAAAGCAGCAATCAATAAATTTCCAATAGCGTGCCCTGAAAAAAAATCGTCATCCGTATTAAAACGGTATTGAAAAAGGTCGATTAAAGTAGAATCAGCTTCTGATAAAGCGCACATACAGTTTCGGATATCTCCTGGAGGAACAACGTTAATATAATCTCTAATCACTCCAGATGAGCCTCCATCATCCGCAACCGTTACGATCGCAGTAATATGTGCATCTAAATTTTTTAATCCTCTTAAAATGACAGGCAATCCTGTTCCGCCACCAATTACCGCTACTTTATAACGAGGTTTATTTGCATGTGTCATTCCCAGCATCCTTCTCTATAACTTGTGTTTGATTATGTTCTTTATCACGATGAAACACTCTAACTGTATATTGTTGATGAATAAAGTGCTCCCCTAATCTTTTAGCAATTGCAACGGACCGATGTTGTCCACCGGTACAACCAATAGCAATGGTCACTTTAGCTTTTCCTTCACGTTTATAACCTGGTAAACAATAATCAAATAAATCAATTAATTTATGATAGAAGATCTCTGTTTCAGGCTGTTTCATTACATAGTCATATACCGCTTTATCTGTCCCTGTTTTAGTTTTTAATTCCTCAATATAATAAGGATTCGGTAAGAATCTAACGTCCATTACTATATCAGCATCAATCGGAATGCCATATTTAAAACCAAAGGAAAGGACTTCAACTTGAAAAGTCGTTTGATCATCGCAAGCAAAGTGCTCAATAATCATCGAACGTAATTCTTTCGGTTGCATGTTTGAAGTATCTACAATCATTTGGGCTCGTGTTCGCAAGTCTAATAATAATTGCCGCTCCTTCTGAATGGCTTCCAACGTCGGACCTTCTTCACCGTGTGCTAAAGGATGGGTTCGCCTAGATTCTTTGTACCGAGATACTAACGACTGATCATTCGCTTCTAAAAATAGAATTCGAGTTGTAATATCTTGGGTGTTATCCATCGCTGATATCACATTCGATAGTTCATCAAAAAAATCTCTCGTTCGTAAATCAATCACTAAAGCTATTTTTGTAATTTTTCCTGTTTCTTTCATTAATTGCCAAAAAGTAGGCAATAAACTTGGTGGCATATTATCAATACAGTAATAACCTAGATCTTCAAAACTTTGGACTGCAACAGTTTTTCCTGCACCGCTCATCCCCGTAATAATGACTAATTCTAAACTATCTGCCATGTTTTGCCTCATTTCTGCTTGATTATAGCAAAGCTCATTCTTAGTATATCATAAACTAGCGCAGACGGTACTCTTGGGTATGTTGTTTGAAAACAACAAGAGCCCACAGTGCTTTCCACGGGCTCTTCATCTACTCTACTTAGTAAGTGATTTTAAGACTTCTTCATATTTAGCTGCCTTTTCTTCCACTTCTTGCTGATTATTTCCAGATGCCCCAATATATAATTTTATCTTAGGTTCTGTACCACTTGGTCTTAAGGCCATCCAAGACTGATCTTCCAGCACAAATTTTAAAGCATCTGATTTAGGATAAGTCAATTGTGTTTCTCGCCCATCCTCATAAATTAACTTACCGCTTAAGTAGTCAATTCTTTCTATCACTTTAACCCCTGCGAATTCTTTGATTTCTTGTTGACGAATCTTGTCCATTATGGTCTTCATCTGTGCTTGTCCTTCCAATCCAGGATAGGAGACCGATATCGTCTTCTCAAAGAAATAACCATACTTCTGATAAATTTGATCTAAAGCATCTGCTAATGTATGTCCATGCTTTTTATGATAAGCAGTCAGTTCGGCTAAGACTACTAGGGCTTGGATCGCATCTTTATCTCTTGCAAAAGGTTTAATTAAATAGCCAAAACTTTCTTCAAATCCCATTAAGAACTCATGTGATTCACTTTCTTCATATTGTTTAATTTTTTCTGCTATAAATTTAAAACCTGTTAGCACTTCGATCATCTCAACGTCATATGCGTCACAAATTCTATCTGCTAAATTTGTCGAAACCATTGATTTAACAACAGCCCCATTACTAGGTAATTGCCCATTACTTTGTAAAGCCTGTAAAATATAATCTAACATAAGACAAGCAATTTGATTTCCAGTTAATAATTGATAACTGCCCTCTGCCGTTCTAATCATAGCACCTAAACGATCTGCGTCTGGGTCCGTTGCAAGCAGAATATCCGCTTCAATTGAGCGACCTAATTGTTCCGCTAAATCAAATGCTGCAGGTGATTCAGGATTTGGAGAGGTGACCGTTGGAAATGATCCATCTGCTTTTGCTTGTTCTTCGACCACATGAACATGAGTAAAGCCAGCTTGTTCCAACGCTTTCATCCCTAGATACATTCCCGTACCATGAAGAGGTGTAAAGACAATTTTAACCTCTTCTGCCATCGAATGGATAAGTTCAGAATCAATTGTAACAGTTTTCATTTTTTCTAAATAAGCTTGGTCTACTCGCTCTCCAATTATTTCAATTTGTCCTGATCCTAATAGTTCAGTTTTATTCCCTATTTCTACTGCTAAAGGATCGTCGATTTGCCGGACAAAGTCTGTTAATTTATCAGCTTCTTCAGGTGGCATCTGCCCCCCGTCTTCCCCATATACTTTATACCCGTTATACTCAGCAGGATTATGACTTGCCGTAATCATAATGCCCGCATATGCATTCAAGTATCGAACAGTAAATGATAAAGTTGGAGTAGGCCTTAAGCTTTCAAAAACATAAACTTTAATTCCATGGTTCCCCAATACTAAAGCAGCTTCCATCGCAAACTCTGGTGAAAAGTGTCTAGAATCATAAGCAATAGCAACGCCACGCTCCATTGCTTCAGAACCAGCTTCTTCAATTAATTTTGCCAGTCCTTCTGTTGCCTGTCTCACTGTATAAACGTTCATGCGATTAGGTCCAGCGCCGATCACACCGCGCATACCAGCTGTTCCAAAACTTAAAAATCCACCAAAAGCATCTTGTAGTTCTTCTTCAGTTTGATCTTCTAAAGCTGTCTGTACAGTCTGATCAAGACTTTCAGCATTTTTCCAATGATCATAGGTCTCGCGCCATTCCATACTATCGCCACCTTTCTTATAAAGATTATTATAGCATGTTTTATATAAAAAGGTGTAGCTTTATCCCAAAACGAATTAGGAGATAAGCCCCATATAATCGCATTCTTTATTTATTGCCAGAATTTTACTTCTTCTAAATAAATAATACGCCGGATGGCCGTCCGATGTATTTTCTGATGACCAATCCAAATATCTTCTCCATCATAACCCAATACATATCCTGTACAGTAAAAATAACGACCGTTCTCTAAAAAATTTAAAATCACTTGAATTCGGAGATGCTGAATATAAGCCATTTTTAATCTTTGTTCAATTTCATACTCTACTTGCTGAACAGGTGGTTCATAGCACTCACTATACTGTTCTGTCAACTCCCTCAAAACTTCACTATGTTCCGATAAAATAAAACCTTGCCACTTCACCATCCCACGATCTACTTTCAAATTTTCTCTATTTCGATAAAACTTTTCTTTCATTGAAACCACCTCACACTCACATTATACGAACATAAGTTCGTTTTTGCAAACGCAAGATTGACTCCTCACAAAAATACCTTTCAAGATTTTCATAGCTTTCATGCCATCAAATTTCTTGAAAGGTATTTTCCATGACTATTTATCAGCTAATGTCTGAATATACTGATAAGCCATATGTCCTGCATGGCTACCATCACCTACGGCTGTAGCGATCTGACGAAGATGAGTTTGTCGAACATCACCTACCGCATAAAGGCCTGGAATCGTCGTTTCCATTCGCTCATTCGTCACAATCCAGCCCTCTTCATCCGTTACACCTAGATTTCTGACTAACTCAGAATTAGGAATTAAACCAATATAGATAAAGACTCCCTCGCATGGTAAAAAACTTCGCTCCGCTGTTTTTAAGTTTTGTAATTGGACCCCTTTGACACTAAAATCGCCTTCAATTTCTTCTACTATACTATCCCAAATAAAATTTATTTTCTCATTATTAAAAGCACGATCTTGTAAAATTTGTTGGGCTCGTAATTCATCACGACGATGGATAATCGTTACTTTATCAGCAAATTGCGTCAAATAAACACCTTCTTCCACCGCAGAATCACCGCCTCCAACCACCACTAAATGACGATTTCTAAAAAAGAAGCCATCACATACCGCACAGTAGGAAACTCCTTGTCCACTCAACTTTTCTTCACCTGCAACTCCTAATTGGCGATGGTGAGATCCCGTTGCCATAATAACAACTGGAGCAATATACGTTGCGCCTTCAGTTTGAACATACTTCTCTTCATTGTGTATTTCAAGAGAAATAACATTTGCAGTAATATGCTCCGCACCAAAACTCATCGCCCCTTCGTAAATTTTAGCAGCTAATTCAGGCCCTGATATCTTTGAATAACCCGGATAGTTTTCTACATCTGCTGTATTATTGACCTCTCCCCCCGGTATTCCTTTTTCAATCATGACGGTTCTTAGATTTGCTCGAGAAGCGTACAAAGCAGCCGTCATCCCAGCTGGTCCTCCACCAATCACGATGACATCAACGTAAAATTCTTCCTGTGTAACTGACATAATATTCCACCACTCTCTTTAATTACTTTTCTTCATGTTGAGCCATTGAGGCTTCTTGTTTACCTGAACGGCTCATCAACTGGCGCATAACTTCCTTCAACTCCGCCTTCTCATATATCACCTGATATAACCCTTCAGTAATAGGCATCTCTACTTGATATTGTTGAGCCAACTCATATGCAACCCGACAAGTTGACATTCCTTCGACTACCATTCGAACCTTTTGTGTGACTTCTTCAGGTTGATATCCTTGAGCAAGCAAATTACCTGCCTGCCAATTCCGTGAATGAATACTTGTACATGTAACAATTAAATCCCCGACACCACTCAAACCAGCAAAAGTTAAAGGATCCGCTCCCATTTCAATACCAAGTCGAGAAATTTCAGCTAGTCCACGAGTTATTAAAGCCGCTTTTGCATTATCACCATATCCTAGACCGTGAAGGATCCCAGCTCCTAACGCAATAATGTTTTTAAGTGCTGCTCCTAATTCAACCCCAATCACATCAGTATTCGTATAGACCCTGAAATAGTGATTCATAAAACAAGCCTGTATTTTTTGAGCCGCTTCTAACGACTCACTGGCCGCTGTAATCGTTGTAATATCTTCCCGCGCTACCTCTTCAGCATGACTAGGCCCTGATAAAACCACTATTTCCTGATAAAGCTCACGGGGGACTACATCCGATATGATCTGGGAAACTCGCATATGTGTTTCTTGTTCTAAGCCTTTGCTCACATGAACTAAAAGGGGCTTCCTTGTTTTTCTGCTCAAAAAGGAATGTACCCCGCTCATAACTGATCGTATCGCCTTAGTTGGCAATGCTATTAAAATAATATCAGCCAATAAAATACTGTTTTCTAAATCATTTGAGGCTTTAATATTTTCAGGAAGTTTAAGTTCAGGCAAATAGGAAGTGTTCGTATGATACTTATTAATCTCTTCTGCAACAGAAGTATCTAGCCCCCACAATATCACTTGATGAGAATTATCTGCTAATACTTTGGCCAAAGCTGTTCCCCAAGACCCTGAACCAATAATTGATATGTTCATATAGTTACCCCTTCATCTTTATAAGCTGATCACTGTCAGTATATTTACGAATTTTTGTATTTGTCTTTCGCCGATAGATAAATATTATAACCGCACTCGCCACCAAGAATAAGGATAGCACTTGAGACACCCGGAAAGGTCCTAGATATAAACTATCTGTTCTCATCCCTTCAATATACGCTCGGCCTACCCCATACCAAATGACATATAACAGCGTAATATCTCCCTCCAACAAGAAATGTCTTTTTCTTCGTAAAACAAGCAAAAATATTAAACCTAACAAATTCCAAACAGATTCATATAAAAAAGTTGGATGTCGATATTGTCCCGCAATATACATTTGTTGAATAACAAATTCTGGCAAATACATTCTTTCTAAAAAGCTACGCTCTACTACTCCTCCAAAAGCTTCTTGATTCATAAAGTTACCCCACCTACCAATGGCTTGAGCTGCCATTAACGCCGGAGCTACCATATCAGTCATCAGTGGGATAGGGTATTCATATTTACGGCATAAATAAATTAAGGTGAATGCTCCCGCAATAATTCCACCATATATCGCAATACCGCCGTTCCAAATAGCAAGCACATCCAATATATTTTCACTATACTGTTCCCAAGAGAAAGCAACATAGTAAATTCGAGCTCCCACAAACCCGATAATAATAGACCAAAACATTAAATCAAATGCTTTCTCCGCATCCATTCCCTTTCGCTTGATCTCAAAAGTATAAAGAAAATATCCTGTAACCATTCCCAATCCGATCAACAGCCCATACCAATAAACAGGCCAAGAACCTAAGCGAAAAGCGATAGGGTCTAATTGATTAAAGAATACGAATGACAAATTACCCATCATTTTCAGCCTCTCGATTTGATAGAATTAAGGCATCTAATTTATTATTAAAAGTTTCCGTAGCATCGAATCCCATTTCATTTGCTCTAAAATTCATGGCAGCAGCTTCAATAATTGCAGCTAAATTCCGTCCAGTTTTAACAGGTATCCGAATCCTAGGTATCTGAACATCAAAAATCCGATCATATTCTCGTCCAGAACCCAAACGGTCATACTCAATTTGCCCCGTATCCAATACCATTTCAATAATAACTTCAAGCTTTTTAGACCGAACGATTGCTGAAACTCCGTATAAGCTCATCACATCTACAATACCTAAGCCCCGTATTTCGAGAAGATTTTGCAGAATTTCTGGTGCCTCTCCCATCAAAGTGAGTTCATCAATCATATAAAATTCCACCCGATCGTCTGCAATTAAACGATGTCCTCTTTGAATAAGTTCCAAAGCCGTTTCAGATTTACCAACACCAGACGTTCCTGTCAACAGAACCCCCATTCCAAACACTTCTAAAAAGACTCCGTGCTTAGAAAAACGCTCAGCTAATTTTCCTTCTAAAAAGTTTGTTAAGTTAGCTAAAACACGACTGGTCTTAGATCGAGCACTAATAATAGGCACTTTCATTTCATGCGCAACATAAACCAACTCTGGAGGAGTATCAATTTTGCGTGCCACTACAATGGCAGGTGTATCTTCACGACATATTGAACGGAATTTTTCCATTCTTTCACGACTCGTCTGTGAATTTAAATAAGATATCTCCGTCCGCCCAATTAATTGAATACGCTCACTTGGATAGAACTCTTTGAATCCTGATAAAATTAAACCTGGTCTTGAAACTTCGCTCGAGATAATTTTATTTGAAGCAAACTCATGACCATATACAATTTCCATATCTAATGTATTAATTAAATCCTGGACAGTAACATATTTGTGCATTCCATGTCCCCCATTCATATCATTCATAAGAATGTTACCATAGAAAAACCGCCCTGACTAGCAGAGAGAGACGCTTATCAGAAGACAAAAGCCACATGCAAAGTTGCATGTGGCTGAAATTTTTTTATTAATTAAAAGTCACTCCAATGATCTTCATCTGCTGGAGTTACATCTTGACGATGACCACTCATTGAACGCTGAAAACCTCTCTGACTTGTTATTTGACCCGCATCGCTGACTTGATAATCATATGGCATAATTAATGCCAAGATGATGTAGGGAAATAATCCTACAGAGAAAACAAACATCAAAATCACAAAAAGAATTCGGAAAAGGGTCGAATCAATATTGAAATATTCACCTAAACCTCCACAAACTCCAAAAATACGTCTGTCAGTCGATGAACGGGTTAATCTTTTAGGGTGTGCCATTATAATTCCTCCTTGGTTAAATCATTATCTTTTAGGTAAATATTACCAGCTGTTAAAGTTAAATCCAGTTGCACTGCTGATTCAGGATCATTAGATTGTCTTTCTAGCTTTGCCTTCTTACCTTCTTCAGAAATTTCTTCTATATCAAGGCTAGCCATTCGGTGCTGAATTTTACCAGCAGAAGTTTTCAAATTAGCTCTAAAAGCTTGCTCTGAAGGTAAACTCACTTTCAAATTACCATGCATAGTTTCCACAGAGATATTAGCAGCAACAGAATCACATTTGGTAATGTAAAAATTACCATTCACTGTGTTCGCTTTAATGTCGCCAACCTCTCCATTCATTCTAAAATTACCATTAATATTTTTCAAACCAATAGAAGAAATCTTACTGTCAGCTATTTCAACATTGCCATTCACTAAATCTAAATCTAATAATTCAATTGAAACTTGCTCTAATTCTACATTACCCAATTTAGTATCTAATTTCATTTCACGTGCTTCGACATGACTCATATTTAAATGCCCACGCTTACTTGTGCATATCACATCAACACATTCCAAATCATTTATAACCATATTCCCATTAAGTGTTTTTAGATTGATCGTTTGATAATCCTTATGAGGAACCTTAATAGTGGCATCCATCATTAACTTAGGAGAGGGAACATGAATAATCAGTTTGCCCTCAATCGTCTCAAATGTACTCATCTCTGTCACTAACTCCGGTGTCAAAGTTTCAATATTTCCATGATGTTTTATAGACGCATCCACCACAATGGACTCTCCTTCATAAGCTTCTAGCTGAAGGTTGCCATTCAAGACATCAATATCCAACTCTTGGATATCGGATGCTTCAAATGTAAACTGATGAGATAGGCTTTGGGTTTTAACCCAAGGAACATTTAAAGAAACATTCACATCTTTAGTAGTAAAATTACTCATGGTCGACTTAACCAGTTCTGTTACTTGGTGCCCTAATTTTCGCCCTTCTCGACTAGCTTCTTGGCTAAAATTACTTGCCTTCTCATTGAGCACTTCGGTTGATTTCTCCAAAAAGGCTCTAAAATCGGGGTCTGATTTTTGATCTTGTTGGCATTTATCATGCAATTCTGTTTGCTGTTTATAAAGAAGCTCAATTTGTTCTTCTAAATCAGCAACTTTTTGCTTAATTTCTTCTTCTTCTTCTCGAAGTTTTGCCTCTTGCTCTTTCAATTCAGGAGTCATCTCATCAATTTCAGCATAAATTTCAAGTTCCCTTTGTCTTTGCTGCACAATAATTGCTTCTTCATGGGCTTGGTGCAACTGCTCATTTAACTGCTCAATCTGGTCGGAAATTTCTTGACCTTTAGTCTTATACTCATGAACCTGAGCTTGATATTCTGCTGTCTCTTCCTCAGAGATTGGATCAGGAGATGGTTCTGATTTCTCCGGTTTATCTGCTGTCTTTTCTAATGAATCATTGACCTCTTGAATCACTGTGCTTCCTGCATCCACTACTTCTTTTACCACTACAGATCCTACATTTACAACGGATTTGAAGAAGCGATTTAAACCATCTTTCGATTTTTTATTTTTATCTTCAACATTTTTTTTAGGTTTAGAGGTTTCAACGTTAGTTTCCGTCTGGTCACCACTCGCTTCTAAAAGACGCAAAGCTTCATCCATGGATATAACATTTTGACGAACTAATTCAATGATGCGTTCTTTTTCATTCATATTTTTTCCTCCTATTAGCTTATCATCTATCTACAATATTTATTATGTCATCGTTTGACAGTTTAATCATAGGTCCCTAGGCTGATCTTGAATACTTTCCTAATGGACTATGTCCATTATCGCAATCATCTAAACAAAAAGCATAGGACTTGGGGCCTAACTTCCCCAAACCTATGCCAAAGAACCAATGATTTTTATTTTTTCGGTTGATCACGTTGAATAATCCCTTTTAAATATTGGCCTGTAAAGCTGTTCGCAACTTCGGCCAATTCTTCAGGCGTCCCAGTGGCAATTACTTCTCCCCCACGTTCACCACCTTCTGGTCCCATATCAATAATATAATCTGCTGTTTTAATGACATCCAAATTATGTTCAATAATCACCACCGTATTTCCAGCATCTACTAAACGGTTAATAACATTTAATAATTTTTGAATATCGTGAGCATGTAAGCCTGTAGTTGGCTCATCTAGTATATAAAGTGTGCTTCCATTCGATACTCGATGCAATTCAGAAGCAAGCTTCATTCTTTGAGCTTCTCCTCCTGATAAAGTTGTAGCGGATTGTCCCAAACGAATATATCCCAAACCGACATCCTGTAAGGTTTGCATTTTACGTGAGATCTTCGGTTGCGCAGAGAAAAAATCAACCGCTTCATCAACTGTCATATTCAACACTTCTGAAATATTTTTTCCTTTATACTTAATCTCCAACGTTTCAGAATTATATCTTGCTCCATGACAAATTTCACAAGGAACATATATATCCGGTAGAAAATGCATTTCTATTTTAGTAATTCCCCCACCTTGACATGCTTCACATCTTCCTCCCTTAACATTAAAAGAGAAACGTCCTTTTTTATAGCCTCTCATTTTGGCATCATTCGTACTTGCAAACAATCCTCGAATATCATCAAACACAGACGTATAAGTAGCTGGATTCGAACGAGGTGTTCGTCCAATCGGACTCTGATCGATATCGATTACTTTCTCTAAACTTTCATAACCCAGAATTTCTTCAAATATCCCTGGTCGTTCTTTTGTGGAAGTCAGGCGCTTCGTTAACGCCACTTTTAATATCCGATTCACTAAAGAAGACTTTCCTGAACCCGAGACTCCCGTCACACAAGTTAAGCGTCCAATTGGAAACTTTACATCAATATTCTTTAGGTTATTCTCTCGAGCTCCCTTAATTTGAATCCAACCCCGATCTTCATCTCGGCGTTCGTTAGGTAAAGGTATGCCCAAATCTCCGCGGAGATACTTTCCTGTTAGAGATTGTTCCGTTGCCATCACTTCTTTAGGAGTACCTGCTGCAATAATTTGTCCACCTTGCTCGCCCGCTCCGGGACCAATATCAATCAAATAATCGGCAGCAAGCATCGTCTCTTCATCATGTTCTACTACTATTAAAGTATTTCCTAAATCTCGCATTTGAATAAGGGAATTAATTAATCGATCGTTATCTCTTTGATGCAAACCAATAGAAGGCTCATCTAATATGTAGAGAACACCACTCAGCTGCGATCCTATCTGTGTCGCCAGTCTAATCCTCTGCGCCTCTCCTCCAGATAAAGAACCCGCAATACGGTCTAAAGTTAGATAATCTAAACCTACATTATCTAAAAAACTGAGTCGATCAATAATTTCTTTGAGAATCGGCTTAGCAATCATTCGATCATGCTCCGAAAACGTAATTTCCTCAAAATAATTCTTTGCCCATCCAATTGACATTTTTGTTACTTCGGCAATATTTTTGTCTTGTACTTTAACCGAGAGTGCTTCTTCATTTAATCGCTGTCCTTTACAAGTGGGACATTCTAATTCCTGCATGTACTCTCTTAACACTTCGCGCATATAATTCGAACCGGTTCCATTATAGCGCCGTTCAACATTATTCATAACTCCTTCAAAAACCTGATCAACTGTTCGTTTTCTCCCACCATGCATGGGCTCAAATGTAAATTTAAAGGTAAAATGAGGATCGCCATACTTTAATACTTGCTGCTCCTCTTCTTCTAAATCCTGGTAAGGAATATCCATTGAAATTCCTTTGGCCTCAGCAAATTGTTCCAGCATCGAAGCATAGTAGCCAGAACCTTTTTTGCCCCACGGGACAAAAGCTCCCTCGGCCAAACTTAGACTCGGATCCACAATGATCAATTCTTCATCTGGAGTTAAGCGAGCCCCCAACCCATCACAAGCTTCACACGCACCAAAAGGAGCATTAAAAGAAAACAATCGAGGTTGAATTTCATCTACTGAAAAGTCACAAAAAGGACAGGCAAAATGCTCATTAAAATAAAGAGGCTGGCCGTCAATTACATCTACAACCATATAGCCTTTAGAAAAAGTGATCGCTGTCTCAACAGAATCAAATAAACGCGAACGAATACCTTCCTTCATAATTAGACGATCTACAACTATCTCAATTGTGTGTTTAATATTTTTTTCTAACTCAGGGACCTCGGATATATCATATATTTCACCATCAACTCTGACACGTGCATAACCTTCCTTAGCGATTTTTTCTAAGGCTTTCTTATGTTGTCCACGTTGATTACGAATATGAGGAGCTAAAATTTGAATTCTTGTCCGCTCAGGTAACTCTAAAATTCGATCAACCATCTGATCAATTGTTTGACGCTCAATCGGAATGTGGTGCTTGGGACAATACGGCACCCCAACACGTGCGTATAACAAACGCAGAAAGTCATTAATCTCAGTGGCTGTTCCTACTGTCGACCTCGGATTCTGGCTAGTCGTTTTCTGATCAATCGAAATAGCAGGACTCAGCCCTTCTATCGAATCGACTTCCGGTTTATCCATTTGGCCTAGAAATTGGCGTGCATAAGCTGATAAACTTTCAACATACCGTCTTTGCCCTTCAGCATACAAGGTATCAAAAGCCAAAGACGATTTTCCCGATCCTGATAATCCTGTTATCACAACTAATTGATCACGAGGTATTTCAATATTAATATTTTTAAGATTATGGGTGCGTGCCCCTTTTACGGTAATTTTGTCTTTAGCCATCGTTATGATCACTCCTTCATCATTATACACGCTACATTATAGCATAATCATTTCGAATAAACAGAATATACGTTCGTAAAAAAAGCCTCAAAAAAGATATCCGTTAAATCTTTAATGTGCTACAATATGCCTATTATCAATATAAGGAGTGAAGAAAATGCAGCTAGTAAAAAAAGGAAAAACAAAAGATGTCTATCAATTGGAGAACGGTCACTACCTTCTAAAATTCAAAGATGATGTAACAGGCGAAGATGGAAAATTTGATCCTGGAGCAAACTCAGTTGGATTAAGTATCGAGGGTGTGGGGCGTGCAGGCTTAGAAATGTCTAGCTACTTTTTCGATCAATTGAATCAAGCGAATATTGCGACCCATTTTGTTAAGGCCAATTTGGATGAACAGACAATGGAAGTTAAACCTGCCCAAGTTTTTGGTAAGGGATTAGAAGTCATTTGTCGCCTGAAGGCCGTTGGTTCCTTCTATCGTCGTTATGGAGAATACATTGAAGAAGGCGCTGATTTACCTCAATTTGTTGAATTCACTATTAAAGATGATGAACGACAAGATCCTCCTATTAATGCTGAAGGATTAATGATCCTAAATATTTTGAATGACAAACAAATCGAACAAATCATTTCTCTCACTCGTCAAATTACTAGTCTTGTAGCGAAAGATCTAGCTCAGCATCAATTAGATCTCTATGATATTAAATTTGAATTCGGACTATTAGAAGGCAGTGAGGAAGTTGTTTTAATTGATGAAATCTCTGGTGGAAATATGCGTGTTTATCAAGGAGATCGTTATATTGAACCTTTAGAACTCCATAGAATCTTATTTTCCAAGTAAACACCTCAGAAATCGGATATAATTAAATGCCTCAATATCAGCAAAATTTTAAAAATCAACTGGATCTTTAGAATTCTACCAATGATAGTGGGGCTCTCTTTCACTCATTAATCCATAGGAGTCGAAAAGTTTTATGACTAAAATCAAACAACCTTTGTACCAGCAAATTGCACTCCAATTAGCTGAAATGATTGCAAATGGCTATTATCACCAGGGACAGAAACTATTTGTCCGATCAGATATTGCCAGTCAATTTGACGTTTCCTCAGAAACTGCTCGAAAGGCAGTCCAAGTTCTAGTGGATCTGGCCATCATGGAACCTCACCACGGGTCAGGAACAATCGTTGCTTCAACCGAAAAAGCAGTCCAATACTATGAAAAATACCAAAGCTCTATGACGATCGATAAAATGCGGTCAGAACTTATGACAAGTATTGAACGACAGACCCGTGAGTGGAATCATATCCAAGATCAGTTATCACAACTCTTAACCTATACTCGTCAAGTTAATCAAGAAAATCCCTTCATTCCTTATGAGTTAGAAATCACCCAGAATGCCCAACATATTGGAAAAACAGCGGGAGAACTTAAACTGTGGCAAACCACAGGTGCCACTATTATAGCTATCCAGCACGAAAAGGACCTTATTTTATCACCAGGTCCTTATGCCAAAGTGACAATCGGGGATATCTTATATTTTATTGGCGACGAAGATGCCATGCATCGCATGCAACAATTTTTCTACTCCCCTACATTATAAAACGTTTACATAGCGCTTTTCATGAAAATGAGCGCTATTTTCTTTGCAAAAAGTGACAATGTTGTGTAATATAATATAGTCACTTTGATTTGCACTTTATTTAGACAATACACATTCATTTTAAGAAAGGAGTCGACAATTGACAAAAGTAAAAATTAGAAATTTAACCAAGATCTTCGGCAAAAAAACAAAGCCTGCTTTAGAAATGGTTAAACAAAATAAAACTAAGCAAGAGATACTAAAAGGCACCGGCGCAACAGTCGGAGTTTATGATGTATCAATGGATATTGAAGAAAACGAAATTTTTGTAATTATGGGGCTATCTGGTTCTGGTAAATCCACACTTGTTCGCCTCATTAATCGTTTAATCGAACCTACTTCTGGTGAAATATATATTGATGGTGAAGATATTAATCAATTAAATCACGAACAACTGAGAAAAGTTAGACGTGAAAAAATTAATATGGTCTTTCAAAACTTTGCCCTCTTCCCTCACCGTACTATTCTAGAAAATACAGAATATGGGCTTGAATTAAGAGGTATTGAAGAAGCGGAACGTCAGACTCTGGCTGAGAAGGCTCTGGATAATTCAGGTCTGCTTGCTTTTAAGGACCAGTTTCCTGATCAACTCTCCGGTGGAATGCAACAACGAGTAGGACTTGCACGCGCCTTAGCAAATGATCCGGAGATTCTTTTAATGGATGAAGCTTTTTCTGCACTCGATCCTTTAATTCGTCGGGAAATGCAAGATGAGCTCGTTGAATTACAAGAAAATGTTCAAAAAACAATCATTTTCATTACCCACGATCTGAATGAAGCACTTAGAATTGGGAATCGAATTGCTATCCTAAAAGATGGCCAGTTAATGCAAATTGGAACCGGCGAAGAAATCTTAACCAACCCTGCCAATGATTATGTGCGAGACTTCGTAGAAGAGGTTGACCGTTCTAAGGTATTTACCGCAGAGAACATTATGGAACCGGCTATTACAACTAACATCCACACTGATGGTCCACACGTAGCCTTTACACATATGCGACACGAAGGCACATCATTAGTATTAGCCATTGATTCCAAGAGAAAATTATATGGATACATGGATGCAGAAGATCTCCTTCGTGCCCGTCGCGAACATTTACCATTAAAAGATGTTATTAATCCTAATGTTACAAAAGTAAGAAAAGAAACTCTAGTCGGTGACCTTTTTGAATTAACCAACCTCTCCCCTGCTCCCATCGCTGTAGTAGGTGAAGAAGATCGCTTGCTAGGCGTTATTAGACGTGGGAAAATTATCGACTCGCTTGCCAAAACAAGTAGCGAAGAAAAAGAAGAGGTGATCATCAATGACTAACATACTCGATCTTTTACAGCAACCTATCCCATTAGCAGACTGGGTAGATGCCGCAACGAACTGGATAACCGTCACTTTTTCAGGTCTTTTTAATCTCTTACAAAATTTAGGTAACGCAATGATGAATGGCTTTTCAGGTATTTTAGGAGCTATTCCTCCCTTACTATTCATCGCTTTCATTACTCTCGGAATGTTTATCATTAGTAAACGCAATTGGGGAATTTCAATTTTCACTTTGCTAGGGCTTTTATTTGTGTATAATCAAGGACTTTGGGATCACTTAATTAATACTCTTACACTCGTCATGATGGCCAGTTTAATCTCCATCATTATCGGGATTCCTCTCGGGATTTTGATGTCAAAAAGTAAACTAGCCTCCAGTATTATTACCCCTGTGCTCGATTTTATGCAGACGATGCCTTCTTTTGTTTACTTAATTCCGGCAGTCGCTTTTTTCGGAATCGGAATGGTTCCAGGTGTTTTTGCTTCAGTCATTTTTGCTTTGCCCCCTACCGTTCGCTTTACTAATCTAGGAATCAGACAAGTGCCGACTGACCTTGTAGAAGCTTCTGAAGCATTTGGCTCAACAGGCTGGCAGAAACTATTCAAGCTTGAATTACCTACTGCAAAAGACACAATTTTTGCTGGAATTAACCAGACGACAATGCTGGCACTATCTATGGTTGTAACAGCTTCTATGATTGGTGCCCCAGGTCTTGGAGAAGGAGTCCTAACCGCTTTACAAAGAGCTAACATCGGTTCTGGTTTTGTCTATGGTGTCTCTCTTGTCTTTCTTGCAATCATTGTGGACCGATTTACTCAATACTTAAATCGCCCCCGTGTTGCAAGAACAAAAGAAGAAAGTAGAAAAAGCCGTAAACGAACTGTTTTCGGTCTCATTGCTGCCATGCTAGTCGGCATTATAGGATCTAGCTACTATCTTTACCAAGAAAGTAATACTCAAAAAGTAATCTTAAGCAGTACCCAGTGGGATGCGGATATGGCAACTTCAACAATTGCTAAAATTCTTTTAGAAGAAAAAGGTTATGAAGTTGAAATTACCCAACTAGATCCTGCGATACTCTTCTCCTCAGTCGCTAGTGGTGAATCTGATGGGACTCTTGTTCCTTGGCTTCCCATTACTCATGGAGCTCTCTACGAGGAATATGGTGACCAAATGGTCAATTTAGGACCAAATACAGTAGGCGCTAAATGCGGGTTAGCTGTTCCAACCTATATGGAAGATGTCAATTCGATTGAAGATCTTGATCAACAGGCTGATCAAGTTATTACAGGGATTGAACCAGGTGCTGGAATTACTAAATTAACTCAGGAGACACTTGATTCTTATCCAAATCTGACTAATTGGGAGCAAAAAACTTCCTCCACAGGAGCTATGACCACTCAATTAGAACAAGCCATTGCAAACAAAGAAGAAATTGTCATTACAGGCTGGACACCTCATTGGATGTTCCAACGCTTTGATATTAAGTTTCTAGAAGATTCTAAAGAAACAATGGGTGGAGCCGAAGAAGTCACGACCTTCGCTCGTAAAGGCCTAGATAAAGATATGCCTGAAGTTTATCAATTTTTAGATAACTTCCAATGGCCATTAGAAGATTTAGAAAAAATGATGTTAGATATGGAATCTGGCGCTCCCGTTGAACAAGCTGCCCAAGAATGGATCGACAATAATCGCGATCTAACCGATAATTGGTTTAAATAATACTCTAGGTTCTAAGCAAAAGCTTAGAACCTTTTTGTTTACTCGGTCTCAAGTCGGATTTCGCTAGAATTACTTTACCTGACGGAGTAAATGTTTTATAATTAAATTACTCTGATAGATAGAGTAAAACAGAAGAGAGGTGGTTATTTGATATCCAGTGATGTGATAAGAGGTTACAATGATCTATTTATTCTAAGAATCTTATTTGATGGTGAATCTTATGGTTACGAAATTGGCAAAAAAATTTCACAATTAACAAACGGTCAGTATATTATTAAAGAGACAACGTTATATTCTGCCTTTACTCGACTCTCTAAAGCACAATACATAGAATCTTTTCCTGGAACCGAAACAAATGGTCGCAAAAGAACCTACTACCGGCTAACCCCAAGCGGTAAAGATGCGCTCTATCAGAAGCTCAAAGAATGGTCACTCACAAAAGAAGTTATTGAACAAATTATAAAAGGAGCATAAAAATGAATACCATCCAAACTTATCTCGACTCAATGTTCGCCCACTTAGATGATAGTCCCGAAGTCCTACATTTAAAAGAAGAAATACACTCGAATATGCTCGATAAATATCACGATCTCATTCAGAATGGAGCATCAGAAAATGAAGCAGTCGGAAAAGTTATCTCTGAGTTTGGAAATATTGATGAATTACTAGACGAACTCAACATCGATCAAGAACAATCACAGGCAATTACCCCATCCCTCCCACTTTTAAACCAGAGCGAGATCAATAACTATTTAGCAGATAAAACATACGCTGGTTTACTTACCGGTCTAGGAACTTTTCTGATTATTGCTTCAGTCGCTATTCTAATCTCTTTACTCAGTCTTTTTGGAGAAGAAAGTAACTTCGCCACTATAGCAGGAACCTCTTTAATTATTATTTCTGTTGTCTTAGCAATTGCCCTCTATATTATCGGTGGGAAAAAAGATAAAAAATATAAATACATTGACAAAGGTGAATATGGTCTGTCCAATAATAACCGCAATGAACTTATTAAACAAGCCGAATCCTTTGAATCAACCCATTCGCTCTCTACTATTATGGGGATTGCTCTCATCCTCCTGCCTGTGATTCCTGTTGTAATTGTAGGAATGATGGATCTATCAGACCGATTTATCTTATTAGCTACCTCTGCCTTAGTTCTAGGTATTGCTGCCGCTGTCTTTATCTTTATCTATTTCGGAAATATCAAATCTATGTACCAATCTTTACTTAAAAATACAATCAGTGAAAAGAGCAGCCCCAAAGATATTCAAAAACACCAAAGAAATCGTAAGACGAACCGCCTTATTGAAGATATCTATTGGCCAATCATTACGGTTATCTATTTCCTTTGGTCTTTTTCAAGGGGATCTTGGCATATATCTTGGCTGATCTTTGTCATAGCGGGCATTTTTGAAGATGCTATCAGAGCTCTTTTTGATATTGAAAAAGAGCAATAAATAAATGTTCAAAATAGCTACTTTATCAAATGAAAACCCCTTTTCCTCCCCCTCTATTAAATATAATTTATAGAAACTGAGGTGTATCTATGACTGACATTCACAATCCAATGAGACGAGATGATCGAGAAATGCCAGCCGATTTTGCTTATTATGTTATTGACAAATCAACTTTTGGAACGCTTGCCATCCCAGACCAACCCTACCCTTATAGTCTGCCTCTCTCCATAGCAAGAGTAGGACAAACACTTTATTTCCATTCAGCAAATGAAGGAAAAAAAGTTACTTTGCTAAACGATGAACCAAAAGTCTGTATTTCTTTTGTTGGAGAGGTAAGTGTTCCTAACCTTTATTCTGATCAAGAGATTAAAGACATTGAAGCGAACCCCAATGAATGGTCAAAACTTGCCAGAACAGTTTTTACTACTCAATTTGAATCTGCTATTGTCTACGGCACAATTCGTAAAATTACGGATCCTAAAGAATTACGAAAAGGACTACGCGCTATCGCTAAAAAATATGTCAGTAACCGCTATCCATTGGTTGATAAAGCCATCAACACTGCTCTCGATCGTGTTCAAGTTTATGCAATTGACATCAACCACCTAACAGGCAAACGTAAAAAATATGACTCCCAAGGAATTGAAATGAAAAATAGCCGAGGATGGCCAGAACTATACTATTAATTATTATTTCCCCCTCTCAGCAAAGAATACTGCGAGGGGGAAACGATTTTCTACAAAAACTCTTCAATTAGCCTTTGCTCTGTTACTTGCTGTGCAGACTCAAAACCTTCCAACTGTAAATAATGTTCTGCCACATCCATTAATGCTTGAGCCGGAATCATTCCATAAACTTCTGAACCTAGAACTTGAACGCCATAACGACTTGCTTCCATTTTGATTGTTTCAAACACCCTATGAATGGGTGTTTGAGTATAATCAACCAAATCCATTGATACTTGTACGATTCCTTTATCAGGTAAATTAACTCCTATCGCTTTACAATAACGAAAGCCGCCAGAAGAGGAGCGGATCGCTTTTGCAATTTTTTTAGCAATATCAAGATTATCCGTTGCTAAATTCACATTAAAAGCTACTAAAGGCTTTCGAGCTCCTACCGCAGTAACCCCTGCTGTAGGGTGAATTTTAACTGGCCCAAAATCTGGATGCCATTTTTCTTCTTGAATCTTCTTTTGCATGCCTTCAAATTCTCCTTTACGGATATTCGATAGATTTCGTCTTTCTTGACACTTGGCAGAAGCTTCATATAAATAAGTCGGAATCCCTAATTCTTCACTAATCCGGTTTGCAATTTTCTGAGAAATTACGACACATTCATCTAAGCTAATATTCTTCACCGGAATCAAAGGAATGACATCCGTCGCACCCATTCGAGGATGCTCGCCTTGGTGTTGATTCATATCAATATTTTGACTGGCATATTTAACCAATTGAAAACAAACCTCTTGAATGGCTTTCGCTCCACCCAATACAGCAATAGAGGAACGATGGTGATTCACATCCGAAGAAACATCTAAAATCATAATCTCTGGAACTTCTTTCGCAATTTTTTCCAAACCTTCAATAAACGCAGGATTCTTTCCTTCACTAAAATTTGGAATTGTCTGAATTAGTTGACTCACTTTATCCCATCCTTTCTCTCTCATTATAAATCATTCCCTTATAAATACACCCCTTATTGATTATCTGATATTTCACCACTATTTTCCCCAATATTATTCAACTTATGACTATGATATAATGAGAAGAGTTTACCAAGGAGGATACGATATGATGAATCACACTTACCAAGCTTTATTTGAACCCATTAAACTTCCTAATGGCATCCGTTTAGAAAACCGTTTCTCACTCAACCCTTTAACAACAAATGCTTCTTCAATCGAAGGTTATGTTACAGAAGAAGAAATCAAATACGCTGAAAGAAGAAGTCAGTCAGCTCCTCTTCAAGTCACTACTGCGGCTTATATTGAAGACTATGCTCAACTTTTCGAATATGGACCCAGTATTAAAGATGATTCTTATATCTATGGCCTCTCCAAATTAGCCTCTGCTATGAAAAAAGATGGGGCTAAGGCCATTTTACAATTAGCCCATGCTGGTCGCTTTGCAAAAATTTCCCTAAAAGATTATGGGGTCGTATATGGTCCTAGTCCCATGCATTTAAAGAGTCCAATTGAACACGACGTCCTTGAAATGTCTCATCGTAAAATCCGCCAAGTTATTCAACAGTATGCCGATGCGACTCGTCGTGCTATCTTAGCTGGATTTGATGGAGTTGAGATTTCAAATGCTCAACGATTATTACCTCAGCAGTTTTTCTCACCTTTTTCCAACCAAAGATCAGATGAATATGGATCACAATCCCTCGAAAATCGTGCTCGCTTTGGAATCGAAATAATGAAAGCCGTTCAAAAAGAAATTGATCGGCATTCGGTTTCACAATTTATTCTTGGTTTCCGAGGAACGCCTGAAGAAACTCGAGGACAAGAAGTAGGCTATACAGTGGAAGATTTTAATCAATATTTTGACTGGCTATTAGAAGTTTCTAACATCCAATATTATGCGATTGCATCATGGGGGCATGATATTTTCAGAGAAAAAGCAAGAGCAGGTCAAAATAAAGGAGAATATATTAATCGTCTTGTTCTTGACCATGTACAGGGGCGAGTCCCTGTGATAGCAACAGGAGGTATCAATTCACCAGAAAAAGCGATAGAAGCCTTAGACAACGCTGATATGATCGGAATGTCTTCAGTTCTAGTGACAGAACCAGATTTCGTCAAAAAATTAGCAAACGGTAATGAGGACGAGATTAATTTAGGAGTATCATTAGAAGAATTACCTGATTTAGCAATTCCGCAAAGAGCTTTTAAAGATTTAGTTGAATTCATGGACTTTGGTGGTTCCCTTCCTAAAGAAACAAGAGATGAATTTCGACGCATTGCGGAACAAAGCTCACACTCATATTTTAAAGAATTTAAATAGAGGAGCAACCATTGTTGCTCCTCTATTTATTATTGTCCAATTTTAAAAATATATTTATGACCTTGAGTAAGACTATGATAAAAACCTTCACCTCGATATAATTGAAAAACATGAATAGCTGACTGCTCTTCTTGATTGGGATAAACTTGTTTAACATATGGATTATTAGCCAGAACTCTTTCTAATTTTTCTTTCCCTAACTCCCTTACTTCCCCTTCCATTCGAATCACTTGAATCAAATACCCTTCCTCTTTCATTCCTGTAATGGCTATGTGGGGATGATCCTGTAGCTGTTGATAAAAATTAGTTTTAGGGTGGGTCATAAAAAATACCCCTTCTTCATTTGCCACTCCTATATTCACATAGCGAGCATGAGGCTTTCCTTTTATATCTACCGTTGCAACTACAGCGGCTTTCATCTCTTCTTGTAAAATACTCATAATTTCTGATACTTTCATCTCTACCCTCTTCCTTTTTGAACTTTACATTTATACATGTTGAATCATTTCTTTACATAAGCTTTACAACTTTTCTCTCTTACTTCTTGTATAATATAAGAGTCATATCCCATAATCAAGGAGGTCTACTATGACAAAAACGAATAACTTTCACATACACACCTCAATGGGGCAAATCCCCAAGAATATTATTTTCGTAATCCCCGATGGGGCTGGCCCATCACTCTATGCAGCCTACCGTCAATACAAAAACCAAGGCTATGCAGCTTTTATGAATCGGATTATTATGGATGATTATTTATTAGGACAAGTTTCAACCAGCCCTAAAAACGATTCCAGTAAAACTTTTATAACCGTAACGGATTCTGCCGCTGCGGGCACAGCTTTTGCCACCGGACAAAAAACGTACACCTCTGCCATTTCAATGGATCACAAAGGTAATCCGATTAAAAATATGGCTGAATATGCTAAAGAAGTAAATAAAAAAGTCGGTATTGTAGTCACCGCAGATGTTGCCCATGCAACTCCTGCTGTTTTCTATGCACACGCTACCAACCGTAATGAAAAAGCACATATCGCTGATCAACTACTTGATCACCCAGCAAGCAACGGTGAATTAAAAGTTGACATCCTAATGGGAGCTGGAACCCCTTATTTCAAGCGCCAAGATCGCAACTTAATCCAGGAAATTCAACAAAAAGGCTACATATTTGTCGATAATAAACATGACCTGCTGACAAGTAAGGAGTCTAAAATTTTAGGACTATTTGCTGATTATTTCCTACCCAAATATTGGGATATGCCTGAAACTATCCCTACCTTAGCCGAAATGACCCATTGTGCACTGGAACGTCTTAGTACACATGAAGAAGGATTTTTTCTCATGGTTGAGGCTAGCCAAATTGATCGCGCTGCTCATCTCAATTCAATTGCTAGTGCAATGAGTGAAATGGAAGATTATGAAGCTGCTTGGAATGTTGCCATTGACTTCGCTAAAAGAAATGGTGAAACCTTGGTGATTGCCGCTTCTGATCATGATACAGGTGGCTTTTCGGTAGCTTCTAAAGGTCAAGAAACATTTGATGTCAACCCACTTTTACAAATGCATGCTTCACCAGAAAAAATTGCTCAGGAACTTATCATTCATCAAGATGATGAAGCTATTCTTAAGAAGTACATTGATTGGGATCTCACCCCTATCGAAATTGCTACGCTCTCTAATTCAAGAGGAGGGATGTTTGCGGATCCTTATAAAGAAACTTTGTCCAATCTCATCCAATTTATTAATTGGCGTACTAATTCTGGTTGGACATCTTTTAATCATACTGGTGGAGATGTTAACCTCTATGCTTATGGTCCTGGATGGGAGAACTTCTTAGGCTTCCATCAAAATTCAGATATCGGACAAACACTTATTAATTTAATTCAAAACAAAAAAGCTTAGCCTCTTTTGGCTAAGCTTTCTAACTTAATATTCTTGTGAAATGATTTCATTCATTGTTTCAGCCATATAAATAAGGTTGAAAGGAGCTAACCAAAAAATCAAAGCGAGAAAAGCCGCCAATCCTAAAATTCCTCCAATTAAGATAGAATTTGTGGAATGCATAATCATTGTGATAACCGTTCCTACAATTGCAAAAAACAAAATAAACAGTAAAACAATACTAATAATCGTTTTAAAAATTCGTCCAAAGTGTTTCGTTCCAATCGAAATCCCCTTAGTAAACGATGTCCAGAAATTATATCGTCGTTCTACATCATACGCAATCAAATAGGAAATAGGGGAAACAATTACCGCAATCACCAACATCACCAAGAACAGTCCTAACGCTATGATAAGAGAAGTCCCACTAGAGTCCCCTGTTCGGATAGCAAGCAAGATTCCGACCCCCATCACGACTATAGTTAATAAGGTCATGAGTAAATTGGCTACAAAAACTTTAAAAGGAAGTATCAAAGCATGTCCAGGATTTGTATTAAATAAGGCAGAATCTTTAAGTGTTGTTTCAGAATAATTAATCTTCTGAAATACAGATCTAGTCACTAATACTGATATTAAAGTAGAAATAAACATTGAAACCAGATTTAAAACACCAGCTAAACCAGTGTATTGATTAATAAACGCATTAACATTTTGAACAGGATCAAAGGCAGACATTTCTTGAGGAGACATGGTCGCCATTTCCAAGAATGCAGGATTAGTCGGTAAAAACATACTAATTACAGTCTGAACGATCAACATTATCACTATCTGTAGAAAAAATAAGCCAATATAATACCCATAGTTTTCTTTCAATTCACTACTCGCTTTGGAAAACATGTAATAGGACACTCCCTTACCATTTTTTTATAATTTCATTGTAACTTTATTGTAAGGAGGTTTCAATCATTATTCTTTCCATTCATACTACCACAAAATGAAAATTATAAACTCATGGTGCAGAAATACCCTGATAAGAATTTCTACGCACCAGCTCATCATCAATAGCGTTCAATATTTCCCACTTATTTAGACTCCATTGAGGGCCAATCAGGCGCTCACGAGGAGCATCCCCTGTTAAACGATGGATAATAATATGTTTCGGGATATATTCTAATTGATCACAAATCACTTGAATATATTCCTCTTGTTCCATTAAAGTTAGCAAACCTGATTCATAATCTTCTACCATCTTGGTGCCTTCCATTAAATAAAGTAAGTGTAATTTCAACCCTTGAATATCTGAATCTTGCACCACTCTTCTGACACTCGTCAACATCATATCTGTTGTTTCTCCTGGCAAACCATTAATTAAATGGGTGCAGACAGGAATATGATGCTTTCTTAATTTAGCCACTCCTTCAAGATAACAATCATAATCATGTCCTCGATTAATATGCTGACTTGTTTGATCGTAAATAGTCTGTAAACCTAATTCAACCCACATATAATATCTTTGATTCAATTCTGCTAAATACTCTACCGTCTCAAGCGGCAAACAGTCCGGTCTGGTGGCGATCATAATCCCTACAATCCCTTCATGATACAGAACTTGCTCAAATCGGCGTCGCAACACTTCCACCGGAGCATGAGTATTTGTGAAATTTTGGAAATAAGCAATATATTTTTGTACTCTCGGCCACTTCTTGTGCATTTGCTTAATACCTTTTCCTAATTGAATCGGTAAAGGGTCCAACCTACTTTGGGCAAAATCACCAGACCCAGACTCTGAGCAAAAGGTACATCCTCCCGTTGCTACCGTTCCATCCCGATTGGGACAGGTAAAGCCTCCGTCCAAAGAAACCTTAAATACTTTCTCACCAAAATGTTCTTTTAAATGTTTGTTCCATGAATTATAACGCTTATCTTCTCCTGACACATTTCCACCGCCTTTCTTCCATAGTAGCATAAAGCCATATTGAGCGTTAATCATTTTTATAAATTCCACAAAAAAGTCCCTTTATCTAAAGGAACTTACATACTTATCTCAAACTTGCAAACCATTTATAGAACCCACTCCTAAAGTATTGGTCAGTAATTACCCATCTTTTAATAAATTTTCCGCTAAATCTAATACCCGTCTTGCACGAGCCAAACCATAATCATCTTTATCAATCACTCCGACTCTCACTCCTTGACTAGCATATTTTTCAGCTAAACGATTTGCCATATATGCGACTTGTGGTCCTAACAATAGTACATCAATCGGTTGCTTATTAATAATTCCTTCAACTTGGGCTGTAGTACTTGCCAACACTTCATATTCTATATTTTGATCTGCTATGATTTTCTTCATTTTTTCCACCAGAATATTCGTTGACATCCCCAAACCACAGGCTAACATGATTGTTTTTTTACACATCCTTATTCCTCCCCAAAAAATATTCAAAGCCTTCTTGTAAGTTATCATAATTTATCAATAAAGCGTTTTCAATTAAAAATAACCTCACTCTCATACTACTTTATTTACTTGCTGGTATACTTTTATGTAATAATTAAGACTAGTTAATCAAGTTCGTATTTTTAATAAATTTTTTCTCCAAGTTAACTTTCAACTATCTGTTATTTTCTAATTGACCGAACGATACCTACTTAAAAATGAATACACATTCCTCAAATAAATTATTTATTATTTTGGATAATAATCCCTTATAATAAATGACTTATCTTTATTAATAAATCGTTTAAGCCAAATAAATCGCACCCAACTTTCTCACCGATTTTCAAGCGTTCCATAAATTTTTCATGATTTAATAGATGAAATTTATATTGGCTCATAAGTGCCTCACATTAAAATTAATGAATACAATGGTTGCACATCCCCTAACGTCATCACTTATACTAAATAAAAGAGGTGATTCATATGAAAGATAATCAATACTCAATTGGAGATTTTTCCAAACTATCTGGACTCAGTATCCGAACTTTGCAGTACTATGATGATATCCATTTACTACCTTCAACGCGCAATCAGAGTGGCAAACGGACTTATAATGAACAAGATTTACATCTACTAGAACAAATTATGTTCTATAAGCTGTTAGGATTTCCCTTAAAAGAGGTAAAAAATAACCTAGAAAAAGCGGAGAAAATTGAAGACTTTCAATCACTTATTCAAAAGCAACAGTTACTACTTTTACAAAAAATCGAAAAACTAAACACCTCCTTTTTAATGTTGGAACTTGTTGAAGAACGCTTAAATCAAGGGGAAAAAATAGATTTAGCTTTTATGATCCAGCATCTGGAAATTGCACCGGACGATGATATTTTTACTCAGATCTTAAACCTTCACCAAAATACAACAGATTGGAACGCCTATAAAACAATAAAAAGTAATGATGTGATTCATTTTTACCACGAGTGGAAACGATGTCTCTTAAAGGCTAATCTTTTAATTTATGAAGAAATAGATTATAAAAGCAATGAAGCTCAGGAACTAGCATCCGATTGGTGGGAAGCTATTATCGCCTTGACAAATGGAAATCGAGACCTGATTAATCAAATAGCTCATCAAAATTTACTCAACCATGTCTCTTTGGGGCATAATGAAGCCATTATAGCGGCATCTAACTTCTTGGATAACACTTTAGAGACTTTTCTTAAACAAAATCATATCAAAAAGGGTGATAATAATGACATTTAAACGATCAATTAGCTCCTTTCGATCGTCACAAGGACAAGCCTTATTTTTAGAAGCCTATTACGCCTCAATGAAACAACTTCCTAAACCTTCCAAACAAAGTAGAATCAAAACGAGTTATGGAGAGGTGCAATATTATTTATATGAACATCCTACACAAAAAAAGGCCCCCTTATTACTGTTACCTGGACGCCATTCAGGTGCTCCAATGTGGGAGGCAAATATCAAAGAATTAATACAAGAGCGAACCGTCATAGTCATTGATGCCATCGGTGATTCAGGGTTAAGCAAGCAAACAAAAGCTATAAAAGATTCTAAAGATCAAGCTCAGTGGGTACACGAATTTATTACAAAGCTAGAATTAGGGCCAGTCCATAGCGTGGGACATTCCTTTGGCGGATGGCTGGCAAGTAATCATGCCACTCATTATCCAGAGGATATTAAATCACTCAGCTTATTAGAACCCGTCTTTGTAATTGAAGGCTTAAAGCCCATGATTTTTTTAAAATCCATTCCAGCCAGCCTTCCTTTTTTACCGAAAAATTTTAAAGAAGATCTTTTAAAAGAAATTAGTGGTTCAAGTGAGGTAGATTTAAAGGATCCAGTGGCAAGAATGATCTCATACTCGAGCGAATACTTTCAAGTAAAACTCCCCATACCAGATCTTATTACAGGAGAATCACTTAACCAGATCAAGCATCCTATTTATATCCGAGTAGCTGACCAAAGTAGCTTACATAATTCTGAAAAGATCGTAAAAAAAGCACTGCTTAGTATTGAGAATGTTGACATCAAAAACTGGAAGAATGCGACCCATTCATTACCGATGGAATACCCAGAAGAATTTAGCGAAGAACTAATCAATTTTACTCAATAAGTACCTCTTTCAAAAAGCAAAATGGTTTCCCGACACTTTTAACCTGTAAACTAAAAAAGCACCTTTCAAACATAATTGAAAGGTGCTTTAAATATTTCATTATAGTTTACATTCCCAATCTTTTTCGGAAGAAGGGGCAGATTTAAAGTACCGTTGAATAAGATAGAAAGCCCAACACGGCATCCCTACAAAGTAGAATAAGAAAAAAAGAACGGGGTAGTCTAGCAAGAAAGTCAATAAATAATAAGCATACAAATTGCTGATAGAGTGCAGAATAGCTGAATATTTCAATGATCTTGAATTGAGAGTCACATATGCCAAAAAAATCCCAAGCCAAAAGGTCCGTAACCCCCCAACAATTCCAAGACTAAAAAAATGCGGTACAGCAAATAACAGACCCCCGAGTAGCGCTTGTTTTAGATGTGGAAGTGCCGGAACTCTTTCTAGTAACAGCTTACGAAAAAGAATTCCTTCAAAGATGGGATTTAAAAGCAAGAGAAGTAAGGCCATTAGCCATTCAGAAACCATAGAATCCCCCAATGGTTGCTTGATCGAAACGCCAATCAATCGACACCCCAAAATAAAAAGTAAAAAAATAAACATTCCGATCCCATTCATGACAACCGAATAGTTAACCAATTCTTTAAAAGTCATTTTTTTCTTAGCAAGAAAGCGATAAGGAACCAGCGGTTTAATAAGTAAGTAAAGGATAATCATCGAGAAACCATAAGGGATCAAAACTGTTACAATCAGAGTGTGCATGGCAGAAGGAAGGTTAATAAAAGTTTGACTCAAATAGTTTGTAAGAAATTTAGTTAACATACGATTCATGAAATACCAGAATAGAACAGCACATACTAACCAGCTATATCTCAACCAATGATTTACTTTCATAACCTCTCCCCTTTATTTGAAGTCTCCTTCTATTTTTATTATATCGATGCCATAGACAAAAGTCTAAGTGATTCTTAGTAAGCAAGATCTCTATTATATATCGTCCCTTTCATAACCAAATTCTGAATAATAAAGTTAGTCACGACAACAAAAAAGCACTCTCCAATTTTGGAAAGCGCTTTGAAACGTTGTATTTCGCAATGAATGGTACTCGATTCTTAATAGAATCTTCGTTCCATACTGTATCCGTAAGCGAATAAATTCGCAACGACTCCAGCAATTAACGTTTTGAGAATTGTGAAGCTTTACGAGCTTTCTTAAGTCCAGCTTTTTTACGTTCCACCATACGAGGGTCACGAGTTAGCAATCCAGCAGTCTTTAATGCTGAACGGAAATCAGGATCCACATTTAGCAATGCGCGTGCAATTCCATGACGAATAGCACCTGATTGGCCAGAGAAGCCACCGCCTTGTACATTCACAATCACATCGTAAGATCCTAAAGTCTCAGTCGCGTTGAATGGTTGTTTGATCACTTCATGCAAGTGAGGAAAAGGAATATATTCATCTAATGGTTTACCATTTACAGTAAATTCACCAGTTCCTGGTACTAAACGTACACGAGCTGATGAGTTTTTACGACGACCTGTTCCTAAGTATTGTACTGTAGCCATTTAATCCCTCCTTAAATTAATGTATTGATGTCTAGAGTTTCGGGTTGTTGTGCTGCATGATTATGTTCTGATCCAGCATAAACAAAAAGCTTACTAAATTGTTTACGACCTAAACGGTTATCAGGTAACATGCCTTTAACAGATCTTTCAATTAAACGACCTGGTGTTTTCTCACGCATAGCGCCAGCAGTTGTTACTCGCATTCCACCTGGATGTCCTGAATAATTGTAATATTTCTTATCTGTTGCTTTATGTCCAGTCAGCGCAACTTTGTCAGCATTGATTACGATAACGAAATCCCCAGTATCAACATGAGGAGTGTAAGTTGGTTTATTTTTTCCACGTAAGATAGATGCTACAACTGTTGAAAGACGTCCTAAAGGAACATCTGTGGCATCTAATAATACCCAGTTGCGTTCAACTTCGTTCTTTTTAGCCATATATGTTTGACGCACGTTGTTTTCCTCCATTATTATATCTAGTTGTTTACGGTTACTATGAGTTTCCGGGGCTCATCAGTGGGGTAAACAATACCGTTAATCATCATAACGCGAATATTAAGCAAAGTCAATGACCAATCTACATTTTACTGGATTGAATTTTATTTATGAGTCACTTATAGTATAGTAAAAATAACTATTATGATTTAAGGAGATCAAAATGCCACATCAAACTTGGAATAAAAGCTCTGTCATTACTCAAGCTGCTTTATTAACGGCAATTGGTATATTAATTCCCCTGCTAATGCCCATCAAAATAATAATTGGCCCCGCTTCTTATACCTTGGCCAGCCATGTCCCAATCATGTTAGCGATGTTTATCTCTCCCATGGTTGCAAGTATTGTTGCGATCGGAACTGCCTTAGGTTTCTTTCTCGCTGGATTTCCAATCGTTATTGTCCTAAGAGCGGCATCACACTTACTCTTTGCATACTATGGAGCCAATAAACTGATCTCAATCAGCACAGTAAATTTCAACGTCTTTAATATTATAATTAATTTATTTCATGCAGTTGCAGAAGTAATCGTGGTCACTGCAATTACAAGCCTACAATTCGACCTTCACTATTTTTATACTGTTGTTTTATTGGTTGGACTTGGCACTCTTATCCATGGAATTATTGACTTTTATCTTGCTCATTTGCTAGCTCATTCAATCAATAAACATAAGTTAGTATTCCCGAATCATCTAAAAATAAATGAGGTGTCCCATGAAATATGATTATGATGTAATCGTGATAGGTGGCGGAACAAGTGGTATGATGGCAGCTATTCAAGCTGCTCAACAAGGCGCTCATACCATGTTAATCGATAAGAACAAACAATTAGGTCGCAAACTCATCTTAACTGGCGGAGGCCGATGTAATGTCACCAATAACTCAAGTCGAGAAGACCTGATTGAACATATTCCCGGAAATGGCAAGTTTTTATATTCTAGCCTCGACCAATTCGATCAATCGGACATTATGGATTTTTTTATTCAAAGAGGTATCGCACTCAAAGAAGAAGACCATGGACGTATGTTTCCTATTTCAAATTCAGCTCGGACCATTAGAGACTGTTTAATTAATGAATTAAAAAAATTAAACGTGACGGTCAGTCTCAATAATCCAGTAAATCACATTGAATATGATTTATCTAATCAAAGCGTCAAGGGTGTTCATGACCAATCAAGGGAATACCATAGCTGTCGCAGCGTAATAGTTGCAGCTGGAGGGCAAGCATATCCTCGAACCGGTTCATCGGGAGATGGATATCAATGGGCAAAACAAGCCGGACATCATTTAACCGACTTCTACGCTACAGAAGTTCCACTTTTATCTAATGATTCCTTTATTAGCAATAAAAGCTTACAAGGAATTTCTTTACGTAATGTTGCTATTACTTTGTGGAATGATCAAGGAAAAGAAATAGTCACCCATCAAATGGACATGATCTTTACTCACTTTGGCTATAGTGGTCCTGCTATTTTACGTTGCTCAGGTCACGTTAACCTATTGCTAAAAGAAACAAAAGCTCCTTTTGCTCGTTTATCTATTAATCTCATAGCTGATTACTCAAAACAAGCCGTTCTCGATTATGCTGAACAAAATCGAGATAAACAACTCTCAAATATTTTAAAGCAATGGTTACCAGATAAATTAATCCAATTACTCTTAAATCTACTTAATTGCTCTAACAAACTGAGTTACAAACAACTAGACCATAAACAAATTGAAAAACTATTTCAGTTACTTGAAGCTTTTCCAATTACTGCTTATGGAACCCAACCGATTGCTAAAGGCTTTGTAACAGGCGGAGGAGTTTGCCTCAAAGAAATCACCCCGCAGTCTATGGAATCCAAAAAAATAAAGGGATTATTTTTCTGTGGCGAAATCCTTGATATCAACGGCTATACCGGAGGATATAATATCACAGCTGCCTTTTCGACTGGAGCTGTCGCTGGTATGCATGCTGCTTGGAACAGTCAGATAAATTAAAAAAAGCAGGGCACTTTTGTGCCTTGCTTTTTATTGTCTATTAATTACTCTGAAGTTTCAGACTGTTCAACGGTTGATTCTTCATTATTAGTCTCGTCTTCAGCTGTGGTTTCATCACTCGTAGAATTTTCTTTACTTTCTTCCGATTCTGCAGTTTCATTTTCGTCTTCAAAAGCTTTAGGGTCAGAAACAATTAGAACACCATTCACAATCATTGATTCTTCCGGTAAATTATTCCATTGACGCAATTCCTCAATCGATACACTATATTTATCTGCTAAGACCTCTAGTGTTTCGCCTGGTTCTACTTGATGATAAGTTGACCACGGATTCGCGACGGCAATTTCTTCTCCAATATAAAGTAAGTTATCTAATAACCCATTCCATTTTCGGATAGCTTCTACCGATACTTTGTATTTCTTAGCAATTGAAGCAATACTATCTTCTTCTGTAACTTCATGAATCCCTGGTTTCTTATCAGGATGTGAAACAGTCAGCTCTTGACCTGTTTCTATTTCAGCATCTTCAGCAATATCACTCCACTCACGAATTTGCTTTTCAGAGGTATTAAATAATTTTTCAAGATCTTTCATTTTGTCAGTACGAGTAAAACTATAGCGAATAGGATAAGTATCTTTTAAAGGACGTTCTTGATTAAACTTCGTAACAACTTGACTTGGATCCGAAACATATAACACATCTCCTGCTGCTATTTCATCATTTAACAATCCATTCCATTTTCGAATATCTGTCCCCGAAATATCATATTGCTTAGCAATATCCGCCAATTTTTCTCCTTCTTGAACCTCGTGAGTCTGTATCTCTATTTGATCAGGTGAAACAGCCTTAGTTTCTGGATCAGTTAGTTTTTCTTTTTCTTTCTTCGAAGATTGAGGACGTCTAACTTTTGACTCTGACTCATCTTCCTTATCTGCTCCTGCTGCATTTGGAGTCTCTCCCGGCCCCTCAGAAGACGTAACTGGGCTGACATTATTCGTTTCTTCATTGGAACTTGGCGCTTGAGCAGATGGTTCTGTTACAACTTCGGATGAAGAACTTGGAAAATAAATGACATCCCCTGGATAAATCAAATTAGAAGATAGCCCATTGTAAGCCATGACTTGTTCTTCTGTCATTCCATACGCACGCCCAAGATCATATAAATTTTCACCAGGTTGTACAACATGAGAGTGATCACCGTCCGCTGTAACCCCTGTTCCTGGAGCAGGAACTGAAGGCTGTTGAACAGGACCTTGTCCACTGCCCAAAACAGAAATTTTATCACCTGGATAAATAAGATCTGTGACCAAACCATTCCAAGCTAGTAATTGTTCTACAGTTACTCCATAACTGCTTGCAATAGTGTATAAACTATCACCAGGATTAACAATATAAGTTCCATCTGGAAGCCCTGAATTATTCCCATTATCAACAACGGGAGCTTGACCAGTGCCTGCTACAATTAGCTCATCTCCCACATCTAAATAGTCTGAACTTAGACCATTCAGAGCCTTTAGTTCAGATACCGTAATCCCGTGCGTATTCGCGATACTTGACAAGGTATCTCCAGGTTTAACCTTATAAACGCTGCCGTTCTCTGTTTGATCTCCCCCCGCTTCAGGTGCAGACGCATTCGGGGTTCCCTCCACAATTAACTGATCCCCTACATCAATAAATGTTGAAGTCAAACCATTGATAGTCATTAGTTCTTCTTCCGTTAAACCATATGTTTGCGCAATACGATATAAGTTATCCCCTTTTTGCACAGTATATGTTGTTTGTGCATTGACAACATGTTGCACACTAAAAGTCAATAAGCTCATAGATGAAAGAGCAATTACTGATCGTAATAAAATATTTTTTGACATGTATTTCATTATGTCCCCATCTCCTTTACTCTAAGGGTTATAGAATCATGACCAGTATAACACGTTACTATTAATCTACAAAGTTTTTAACCATTTTGTCAGTTAAACTTCATAAAAATGTTACAAAATATGAGACTCCTGCTCTATATAAAAAGGGACTCCATGAGTCCCAAAAATAAAATTAATAACTACAATTTTAAACTCCAAAGTAACGATTAATCCCTCGAACTAAACCATCAACCATTTTTGCTTGATAAACTGAATCCGTAATATTCTTAAAATCTGACCAGTTATCCATAAAACCTAATTCTACCAAAGCTGCTGGCATATCCGTGGTTCTTGTCACATGGAGGTTTTGTGGACGAGCCCCAAGATCAATCCCTCCCGAAGACTCTACCATGCCTTGCTGAAGTAATTGAGCAAGGCGCTTTCCTTCAGCTAGCATTTGATCTGTATGATGAGGAAGGGTGTTATAACCAGGTTCATCAATCGAGCGATCATGGTATAACGTCAGAATACCTCTAGCACTCCCTTGCAGATGAGCCGGCATTGCATTATGGTGAATTGACACAAAAATATCCGTCTTCAATTCATTAGGCAGATCATCACGTTGGTGCAGGTCAACAGTTCGATCATCACGACGTGTTTCAAAAACAGAATAACCCTGAGCTCGTAATTTATCTGCAACTTGCGTAGCAATCTTTAAATTTAAGTTTTTCTCATGGACTCCATAAAAGGAAGCGCCAGTCTCGCTCCCACCATGCCCCGCATCAATATACACTGATCGACTTGTCACCGGAATGGGATCAGTTGGAGTATTGGTCGTTTTAGAAACAATTAGCTGATCTCCAGAATAAATATAATTTGAACTTAATCCGTTCCACTCTTTTAATTGGGCGACAGTTATGCCATTCGCATTCGCAATGGCCCACAATGAATCTCCGTGCTTGACTGTATAATAATTGGTAGGAGCTGGATTTTCAGGTTCTTCTTCGGGAGGTGTTGGCTCATCAGGTTGCGGTGTTTCGGGCACTGTTACGTTAGGATTACTTACAACCAAACGATCTCCTGTATAAATATAATTGGAACTTAATCCGTTCCACTCTTTTAATTGGGCGACAGTTATGCCATTCGCATTCGCAATGGCCCACAATGAATCTCCGTGCTTGACTGTATAATAATTGGTAGGAGCTGGATTTTCAGGTTCTTCTTCGGGAGGTGTTGGCTCATCAGGTTGCGGTGTTTCGGGCACTGTTACGTTGGGATTACTTACAACCAAACGATCTCCTGTATAAATATAATTGGAACTTAATCCGTTCCACTCTTTTAATTGGGCGACAGTTATGCCATTCGCATTCGCAATGGCCCACAATGAATCCCCCTGCTTGACTGTATAATAATTGGTAGGAGCTGGATTTTCAGGTTCTTCTTCGGGAGGTGTTGGCTCATCAGGTTGCGGTGTTTCGGGCGCTGTTACGTTGGGATTACTTACAACCAAACGATCCCCTGTATAAATATAATTGGAACTTAATCCGTTCCACTCTTTTAATTGGGCGACAGTTATGCCATTTGCATTCGCAATGGCCCACAATGAATCCCCGTGTTTAACAACATAATGACTGTTCATCTCAGAAGTAAAAATATTTTGGGTTATTGTTATCGTTTCATGTGTTTCCAATACTTCTGTTTCTACTTCTGTGTTTAACGAAGATTCTTCTGTACTCACCTCCCCATTTATTAATTCTTCTGAAGACTCTGTTGATTCTAATATGTTCTCTTCTTCTTGAAGCACCTCTTCAGCTAAGGGATCTGTAACGAATAGAGTCTCTCCGGCAGATAATTCTTCTATTCCTGAAAGTTCATTCCAACTCATTAATTCATCAATCGTAACACCGTACTGGTTTGCAATCGTTTCTAATTGATCTCCTTGACTAATCACATGAATATCAGCTGCTTGAGCAGATATACTTATAGTATTTGATGTATATACTGCGATAGATGATAATACTACGGATGAAACAAAAAGTACTTTTTTATTTAACATTCAATAGTCTCCTTTAATATGTATGATCAAGGTAACGAACATTTTCTTTCTCTAGTTTATCATGTTCACAAAATGATAGACCTTTTTGTATATTACAATCAAATTACATTTTCGTGTCGTTTTGTCATTTACAAATAAACCCTTTAAAATGAAGGGGTTTTCATGAAAGTAAAAAACATTAAATTTACAATATATAAAATACAAGATAAACGAGCTTGAATAACGATTTATCCTATGATATTTTAGAATTATATTAATGTTAGAAAGGTGCATCTGTCAATGTCAATGTCAAATTTACCCTCTCCAATAGACTACTCTTTAACAACCCCTATCAGTTTACCACTTTTTACCAAAAGACTTCAAACTGTCCTTACTCATCTCTTCTACCATTCAAAACCTCTGACATCAAATCGCTCTTTAAATCCAATTTTGATAAGTGACATCAGCTTTTTAAACAAAAAAGAAAAAACAATCATCATCGATAGCGAGGCAAGAGGTTGGACGACTACTTATAAACCTAATCAGTATCTTAGCCAATATTGCACAAGTATAAATGGCGACTTTGAGCATTGGAATCAATACATTAATTTTTATTTCCATACTCACCATGTTCTATATCCTTACGTACGATATCAACATGTTCTTCTTCCTTTAAATACCGATTTTAACTCTGTTATATGGCTAAACTTTTCATATTGTAATGAATTTAGAATGATCCCTACCATTTCTCAGAATCAGGGATATGCTGTCTTTCATCTCAAACCTAGCCCTTACTTTGAGTTCCTTTTAATGGCTCCCCACACACCTGAATTACAATTTAGACTTTACTTTTGTTCTTATATCACTCAAGCATGGCTCACCATTCATTACCTAAAAAGTTATCCTAATCCGTCTTTAGCTGGATATTTCCAACTAATTCTTAAACAAAATAAACATAATTGTTTAGCTACTTATCTTGGAAAGAACAATATCCTAATCGATCCTTCCATTATTCAAGACTATCTCGATTATCAGTTGTTTATCTCTATCTATCATTCTTATGCCTATCATAATCACTATTTCTTAGATAAATTAATCCAGAATAATGTTCCAGGTGCCAAAACTTATTTAGCTGTCGAACAATATGAAAATTCAATTCTAGAAGATGCTCAATCCTAAATGATTAAAGAGTTAACCTTCTAGTAAAATAATTAATAAGATATAGTAAAAAGGAGCAAAAACCATGGATTGGTTCTGGTCACATAACATTCCTTACATTCAATTGTTTTCATGGAGTCATTGGTTTTATCTTATATTTTTTATTTTTTGTTTTTTCTTGCTGATAAAAAATCAAAAAACCATTGCCAAGAAGCCCAACAAATATCGTTACAGTCTTTTAACAATATCTATATTTCAACAAATAATTCTCTACCTCTGGTATCTTGATCAAGAAAACTTTCCTGTTTCAGAAGCCTTACCTTTTCATATTAGCAGAATTTCTAGCTTGTTAGGCATATTATATTTATTGACCCTCAACAAGCATATAATGGCTTATTTTAGCACCTTTGCCTATTTAAGTTTTTTGGCCCCTGCCAAAATTCATCCCGGTTATCATGCTCTTGGTTTATCTTTCTTAATAAACCATGTTATTACTATTATTTTGCCATACTTTGCAATTATCGCTTATAAATGGAGACCTACTCTTAAAGCTCTTGTTAAAAGTTATTTTTATTTTATTTTTTACTTGCTTAGTTTACCCCTAATCAACCAGCTAACAAATGGAAATTATTTTTATTTAAATCAAAGACCCTTAAGTATCTTTCAATCCTTATCTCTTCAATCTTATATGGTTTTATTAGCCTTAACTACCTTATGTTTATTTTACTTTTTCCATCTCTTTCTAGTATATATTATTCAGCATAGAAAAGAGATTCCATAATATTGAAGCGCCCCTTAGATCCTATTCGGATTTAAGGGGCGCTTCATCAAATAACCATTCTCTAAAAGAATCCAAAAAAACGTCTCTTTCTTTTTTTCTTTGGCATCTTTCCAATCGGGGGTAACACTTGGACCGTATCACCATTAAATATATCACGAGCATTTTGTTTGAAACGCTCTACTTTTTCTATCCCAAAATCTCTTTCTAACTGTTCAAATGCAGCTTTCATATTAAAAGGACGATAATCAATATGATGAACATCAGAGGCTATAATATGTGCTAAATTTCTTTCAATCATATTTCGGGCATGATATTGTAATTGCTCTCCATACAAGCCTACATAGCTAGAAGAAGTAATTTGTCCTAAACAACCCATCGCCACTAACTCATAGAGTAAATCATAATCAGAGGCTAGAGCATGATTTCTCTCTGGATGAGCGATTAAAGGGGTAATCCCTAATTCAATTAAATGTCCTAAAATCTCTTTAGCAAATGAGGGGACGGTTTTAGTAGGAAATTCGATCAGATAATATCGCCCAATTTCATCCAAAGATAACAGATCTTGATTGTAATAATCTTCCATAAATTTTTCCGTCAACCTAATCTCTTGAGAAGGATATACTTCAAGTTCTAATCCAGCTTGAGCATAAGTGTCACTTAAAGCTTCAGCAAAAGCTAAAACATCCTGTTTAGGATTTATATATTGACCATTGCGATGATGAGGGGTCAATACAATATGCTTCACACCCTCTGCCTGCCCTATCCTTGCTAATTCAATTGAATCCTCGAGCGTCTGTGCTCCATCATCAACGCCAGGGATTAAATGCGCATGTAAATCTATAATCACTTTTTCTTCGACTCTTTCTGAGCGCCATGGCCATAACCATAGTAAGCATAATAACCAGAATTTTCTTCATGTGGAACACCGTTCATAACATATCCTAGAATTTTAGCATTAACATTCTCTAGAATCTCCTTAGCTTGACGAACTTCTTCTTTTTTAACATATCCGTATCGTGAAACCAAAAGTACGCCATCCACTTTAGCTGCCAGAATCTGCGGATCTGCCACAGCTGTAACAGGCGGAGCATCATAAATAATCAAATCAAAATACTGAGACATTTCTTGCATGATAGCCGCCATCCGAGCTGAGCCTAATAGCTCTGACGGATTAGGCGGTATTGGGCCACAAGGCAAAATATATAAGCCAATTTCCTTATTATACTGTACAATCTGATTAAATTTCATATCTTGATTCGAAATTAAAGTTGATAAGCCCACTGTGTTGTCCGTATGAAAAGTCTTATGTAAAGTCGGCTTACGCATATCAGCATCCACAATTAAAACTCTCTTTTCTGTCTGAGCCATCACAATTGCCAGGTTTGAGGATACTGTTGATTTCCCTTCAGCAGGAATACACGAGGAAACTAAAATACTACTTAAATTGCTATCTACCTGAGCGAATTCTACGTTTGTTCGAATTGCTCTAAACTGTTCTGCACTAATAGATTGAGGTGCAGTATAGGTTATAAGAGTAGTCCCACGTTCTTGTTCTCGCAATAATTTTTGCTCTCTTTTCTTACGTTTATCAAACATACTTACACCGTCTTTCTATTACGTTTATTCATTTTAACAGTAGACATACGCGACTGTTTTAAGTCTTTAGAAGATAATTCATAAACTTTCCCTAAATTGTTCAATCCTAAGCTCGTCATAAACTCATCATCTTTTACAGTAGTATCCGAAATTTCACTAATTAATACTAATAATATACTCACACCTAACCCAATCATCGCACCTATAATAGCATAAATAGGTAGGCTTGGTGAAACTCGATTCGGATTATAGGAAGCAGGAGATAAAATAAAAATATTTGTTTCCTTCGCTCCGTAAACATCTCGGACTGTTTCTTCAAAAATAGAAACCACTTTATATAAAACTTCTTGTGCTCCTTTTGGTGAATCCAACTGAACTGTGATGTTAAAAGCCTGTGAATTAGGCGATTGCTCCACAGCAATTGCCCCCTGTAATTGTCCAATTGAATAATCATTATTCATTTCTTGACTTACTTGAGATAAAACAGAATCTCCAGTAATAATATCCCGATAGGTATTGATTAATTGTGAACTTGCTTGTAACTCGCTATATTGAATGGGAGCTTCTTTTAAATTCGTTTCTGGTTGGTTGACTAAAAGTTGTGCTGTAGACTCGTACTTAGGATGTACAAAAAAGATCATAAATGATATTGCTAATATCATACATAACAACACTACTGTAAAGATTCTAAAGGCATGCTTTAAAAATAGTTTCCACAAATCTGCTATACTGATTTCTTCTTGATGCATATTACCCTCCACTATTCTGCACTTTCATTGGCAAATGTAATTATTTTTTCTTTTAATTCACGAGGCTGTTCTATATACTTTTTCAGACTCTCTACAAATTGTAACGTTTCTTCCAACGGAATGGAAGCCACACGACCAATAAATATTTGATCATTTAGTTGATTTTCAACTAATTCGGAGTTGGTCAACAATTCTTCATAAAGCTTTTCTCCTGGGCGAATTCCCACTTCTTCAATACCAATCTCACTAACCGTATATCCCATCAACAAAATCATTTTTTTAGCTAAATCTAATATCTTAACCGGTTCTCCCATGTCAAGAATAAACACCTCTCCTCCTTCGGCAAAAGCTCCAGCATATACTACTAACCTACTTGCCTCAGGAATTGTCATAAAATATCGAATCATTCTAAAATCTGTAACTTGTACTGGTCCACCAGCTAAGATTTGCTTTTTAAAAGCCGGTACCACACTTCCTCTACTTCCTAAAACATTCCCGAATCTTACGGCGCAATAAGTAGAATTAGATTTCTCATTCATCCCAGTGATAATCAACTCTGCTACTCGTTTCGTAGCCCCCATAATGTTAGGTGGTTTCACTGCCTTATCTGTGGAAATCATGACCATTTTAGGCACTCCAGCTTTATCCACTGCTTTGGCTACATTATAAGTCCCAATAATATTGTTTTTATATGCCTCCACTGGATTTGATTCCATCAAAGGCACATGCTTATGAGCTGCAGCATGATATACAATATCCGGTTTTTCTTTTTTAAAAATTTTATAAATTCGATCATAGTCTTGAATATCAGCAATAATCGGAACATATTGCGTCATCCGATTTCCAATGTTGACCTCGTGATAGATTAGATAAATTGAATTTTCTCCATGTCCTAAAAGTAACAATTTGGCAGGGTTAAATTTTGAAATTTGACGCACAATTTCCGAACCAATCGAACCACCGGCTCCGGTTATCAATATTTTCTTACCTTCTATCTCATTTCGTAATCGTTCCTCATTCAACTCAATCTCTTTGCGTCCTAAAAGATCTGCAATATTAATTTCTCTTACTTGATTATTATCGTTATGAATACCAAGCAAAACCTCTTCCACCGGCGGCATATTGTAAACTTTAATATCTAATTCATTACATTTTTGAAGAATCTCTTCATATTTTTCAGGTTTTAAAGAAGGTATCGCGATAACAGCCTTGCTTACTCCAAATTCTTCGGTAACTTCTGGTAATTTTTCTAATCCCCCGACGACTTTGACCCCACCAAGATTTAATCCTACTTTAGACGCATCTTCGTCAAAGATTGCTACGACATTTTCCTTGCCTAGATGTCTACGCTGAGAACTCATATACAGTGAACCGCCATCTCCAGCACCAATTAAAACAATATTTTCTATCTCACTATTTTCATTAACATAGCGATTCCCAAACCTTTTAAAATAAATAGTCTGCCAAATCAATCGTAGTCCTACCACTAAAATCGCGGACAAGCCACTCATAACCACAGCATAACGAATGGGAAACTGTTCAATTATAAAGCTACAAATCGTACCACTTAAAATATTCGCAATAATTACAATAACGAATAAAAGCGATATATCACTCATGAGGGCATAACGATTAATCCTTGTTCGAAGGTTCAGTAGTGAAGAGATGAGATTATAAAAAATAAAACCTAATAAAATATGTAATAGATATAGCGATAATCCTTCTTGAAACAGCCCATAAAAAATGGCCCTTGTTGCAATAGAAGCCAAGATAAACGCTAAAAAATCACTCACTAACCAAACTGTTCTTTTTTGAAAAAATGACATTTTATCTACTACTTCTACCACTTTACTGGTTAAACTTGTCTGTGTCATTTACTTTAACTCCCTCCTAACATCAATTTAGTCATTTTGGATTGATGCGGAAATATAGTATATTAAATCTATACTAACACTCTCCCATTTTACCGGTCTTCTCATTTTTTTTCAACGAATTATTAAGTTTTCTTTATTAAATGGACAAAAAATAAACCCGTACGTATTGTACGGGTTTATCAACTTAAAATATTTGATTACATCATACCCATTCCGCCACCTGGCATTGGTGCTTCAGGCTCATCTTTAGGGATTTCTGCCACTACAGCCTCTGTTGTAAGTAGCAAAGCAGCCACTGATGTTGCATTTTGTAAAGCAGAGCGCGTCACTTTTGTCGGATCTACAATTCCCGATTCAATCATATTTTCATACTGATCAGTTGCAGCATTATAACCTGTGCCTTTATCAGCGTTTAGAATAGCATTTACTACTACAGATCCTTCTTTACCTGCATTCTCAGCAATTTGGCGTAACGGCTCTTCAAGCGCACGCACTACAATTTTCACTCCAGTAGCTTCATCATCAGTTTCAGTTTCAGTCGCAGCTACTTTCTCTTGAATATTAAGATATGCAGTTCCTCCTCCTGAAACAATCCCTTCTTCAACAGCAGCACGTGTTGCGTTCAAAGCATCCTCAATACGTAGTTTTACTTCTTTTTGCTCAGTTTCAGTTGCAGCCCCTACTTTAATAACTGCAACTCCACCTGCTAATTTCGCTAATCGTTCTTGTAATTTCTCTTTATCATAGCTTGAAGTAGTGTCTTCTGTCTGCGAACGAATTAATGCCACCCGTTCTTGAATCTTATCAGAAGCGCCTCCACCTTCTACAATGGTAGTATTATCCTTAGTTACCGTAACTTTTCCAGCAGAACCTAAATGTTCAACTGTCGCATCTTTTAATTCAAATCCTAATTCCTCAGAAATAACAGTTGCTCCTGTTAAGATTGCGATATCTTCTAGCATTGCTTTGCGACGGTCTCCAAATCCTGGTGCTTTTACTGCCACAACATTTAATGTTCCACGTAATTTATTCAATACTAGTGTAGGTAGTGCTTCACCCTCTACATCTTCTGCGATTAATAATAGAGAACGACCTGACTGCATAATAGACTCTAAGACTGGCAATACATCTTGAATATTTGAAATTTTACGATCGGTAATTAAAACATAAGGATTTTCAAGACTTGCTACCATTTTCTCATTATCTGTTACCATGTATTGTGATAAATATCCTCGATCAAATTGCATTCCTTCAACAACTGAAAGTTCTGTTTCAATAGACTGTGAGTCTTCAATCGTAATGACACCATCATTACCCACTTTTTCCATTGCATCTGCAATTAATTCTCCAACTTTTTCATCCCCAGATGAAACAGCTGCTACTTGAGCAATCGCCTCTTTTGAAGATACAGTCTGTGAAAGTTCCTTAAGTGCTGCAACAGCAGTTTGAGTTGCTTTATCAATACCACGACGAATTCCTACAGGGTTGGCTCCAGCTGTTACATTTTTCATTCCTTCACGTGCAATAGCTTGAGTTAAAACAGTTGCAGTGGTTGTTCCGTCACCTGCAATATCATTGGTTTTAGAAGCTACTTCTTGGACAAGCTGTGCGCCCATATTTTCATAACGATCTTCTAATTCGATTTCTCGAGCAATTGTAACACCATCATTGGTAATTAAAGGAGAACCATAAGTTTTATCTAAAACCACATTACGACCTTTAGGCCCAATAGTTGTTTTGACAGTGTCTGCTAAAATGTCCACCCCACGCAATAAAGCTGTACGAGCATCTTCTGAAAATTTAAGTTCTTTTGCCATAATTTCTACTCCTCTTCTCTATTATTATTCAATAACTGCTAAAACTTCTTTAAGTTCAATAATTGTGAAGTCTTCATCATTATCTTTCACTTCTGTAGCTGAATATGATTTATAAATTACTTGGTCGCCTACTTTAATACCATCTTCCGATTCAATTTCAGGTCCAAGCGCTACAACCTCTCCAATTTGTTGTTTTTCTTGAGCGGAGCTTGGTAATACGAATCCACTTGCAGTAGTTTCTTCAACCTCTTTTGCTTTTATGACAATTTTTTTTGCTAATGGTTTTAACATAGTAGTCCCTCCAACTTCATATTTTTATTTGTGGTCAAAAGAATTAGCACTCTTTGATCATAAGTGCTAATTACATTTATTATAATAGACCATCTTTGACCAAATTGCAAGTCTAATACTCAAATTAGATAAACAAAAAACCAGCTGTATTTCACAGCTGGTCAGATCATAAGTGTCTATTCCATGCTAAGATTTGCTTCATCCTGATTAATAAAATAAATCAAGGTCTGTAATTCATTCGTTAAATCTACATTTTGGATTCTCACATGGCTAGGAACTTCAAAACGAAGCGGTGTAAAATTTAAGATTCCTTTAATACCTGCAGCTACCAAACGATCTACAATTTCCTCAGCGAATTCTTGAGGAACAGTTAAAATCGCTACGTCAATGGCTTGAATTTCTAATTGCTCTTCTAATTCCTCGATCGAATAAATGGGAATTCCAGAATGAACAGTTCCCACTAAATCCTTGTTAACATCAAACCCTGCACCAATTCTAACATTATTTGATTTTCTAAAATTATAATTCAATAGCGCATTTCCTAGAGACCCAACTCCTATTAAAGCGGTAGTTGTCAAACGATCCTGATTCAATGTTTTTCCAAAAAACTGCAGGAGATACTCTACATCATACCCATAACCCCTCTTGCCAAGTGCACCAAAGTAAGAAAAATCACGACGAATTGTTGCACTATCCACTTTTACAGCTTCACTTAATTCTGTTGACGAAATTCGTGTTTTACCCGCATTGTGAAGGTATCGCAAATAGCGATGATAAATGGGCAAACGTTTTGCTGTAGCTCTTGGTATATCTTTCACCTTGTTACCTCCATTAATATTTTATTTTTCAGTTCGCTTGTATTTTTAATCACAATATATTTAATACTAGTATACCATCAAATACCAATACTTCCAAATAAGTTCTGTAAAAATATTGAATTTTTCACAAAGTTTTAATATTTGTGAGCATTTTTGCATTCAACCCTCACATCTAGTGAGATCTTTCTTTTAATGCTATAATTACTTCGATTATAAAGGTGGTTATAAAAATGATTTTATTACAAGCAAATAATATTAGCCGGCGCTTCGCTGATTACACATTATATGAAAATGTCAACTTTAGCATCCAAGAACGCGATCGTATTGCTTTAGTTGGACGTAATGGAACAGGAAAATCAACCCTAATTAAACAGATAATGGGAAGCGAACCCATCAACAACGGAAATTTTACTCGAGCAAAAAAACTAAAGATCGGTTATCTTGAACAACATGTTGCAATCCATTCGAATTTAACTATCTGGCAAGAAATGCTTTCTATTTTTAAAGAGCCTTTGCTTTTAAGAGATAGAGCTCAAAAGGCTGCAGAAACAATTGCACAATTCGCCCAGGTTGGTGATACTTCATCATCAGAATACCATGAGGCTGTGCAACTGTATGATCAGCTTCAAATAGATTTAGAAAATCAAAATGTTTATCAGATAGAATCTGATATTAGAATGGTTTTACACGGTTTTCGTTTCTATGAAGAAGATTATGACACTCCTGTTCAATCTCTTTCCGGAGGGCAAAAAACCCGCCTAGCCTTGGCGCAAATCCTTCTAAAGGACTATGATTTACTCATTCTAGATGAACCGACCAATCATCTAGATATGGAGACGCTCAATTGGTTAGAGAAGTATCTACTTTCTTATAAGGGAGCACTATTGATTGTTTCCCATGATCGTTATTTTCTCGACAAAATTGCCAATCAAGTTATTGAGATTCGCAATCATCAAGCTCATCTTTACAAAGGAAATTATTCAAACTATATTATTGAAAAACAGGCACGATTAGAACAAGATCTTAAAGAATATTCAAAACAGCAAAGTGAAATTGCTAAACTAGAAGACTTTATTCAAAAAAATATTGTACGAGCTTCCACCACTAAACGTGCACAAAGCCGCAGAAAACAACTTGAAAAAATTGAACGAATCACCCCTCCAAAACAAGATGCTCAAGCACCTCGCATCCAGTTTAAGGCTGAAAAAAAATCAGGAGATCGTGTTATTGAAGCAAAAAACCTTGCCATTGGTTACCAAAAAGACTTTGTTATCGCAGATAATATTAATTTTGATTTAAGACGACAACAAGCGATAGCAGTTGTGGGGCCAAACGGAATCGGAAAAACAACTTTACTTAAAACCATTCTTGGAGAACTCCCCACTTTATCAGGAAATGTAGTTATCGGAAGCAATGTCAGTATTGGTTACTATGCCCAAAATGTTAATACATTAGATGAGTCCTTGACCATCCTAGAAACACTTTGGCAAGCTCATGATAATATAGATGAATGGAAAATTCGCTCTATTCTAGGAAGCTTTCTTTTTAGTGGCGAAGCAGTTGAAAAAAAAGTTTCTCTATTAAGTGGTGGTGAAAAAGCGAGACTAGCACTTGCCCTACTCGCAACCAACCATGATAATACTCTTTTATTAGATGAACCTACTAACCATTTGGATATTGATTCTAAAGAAGTTCTGGAAAACTCACTAATTGAATTTGATGGCAGTTTGTTTTTCGTTTCACACGATCGATATTTCATCAATCGAATCGCCACTCAAATATTAGAGATCACCCCTGAAGGTAGTCAATTGTACTTAGGAGATTATGACTATTACTTAGCTAAAAAAGAGGAAGAGGAAGCATTCAATACTCAAACAGAAGTAGAAGTGCCCATAGAAAATACTGAAACTGATAAAACTTTCTCCTATAAAGAAAATAAAAAGCTCAAAAGCGAATTACGCAAAATACAAAATTTAGTCAACAAAGCATGGAAACTCACTGAATGCTTAGAAAATGAAATCACTCAGATTCATATTGCAATGACAACTGCTGCTAATAATAATGATCAAGAGCAACTATTAGCACTAGATTTAAAACTTAAAGAAACACAAAAACAAACTGAAGAAGCTCTTAATCAATGGGAATATCATTCGCTATTATTAGAAGAGTTTTTAGAACAGCATCCTCATTTAAAAACGTCTCAATAATAATTCCCTGACTTCTCATAATAAAAGTAAACAAAATCTCCTATCTCATTCCAGTAATGGAATGAGATAGGAGATTTTTCTCAGACAAATATCTCTTCATAACAGTCTTCAACAAAATTATCCTTTTCTCCAAAAAATAAATCAACCATTAAGAACATATAATATTTTATCTATAACATTAGACCTGGCTTCGCATTGATCGTTAAATTTGAAAACTGTTCTTCACAAAATAAAGGATAAGCAGCAGCACCTATCATTGCCGCATTATCTCCACAAAGTGATAAGGGCGGAATTAACATTTCAACCTGAGAAAACTCTTCATCCATCATTTTTCTTAACTGGGTTCTAATACCTGAATTAGCTGCTACACCTCCAGCCAGAACAAATTGCTTAACTTGAGGATAGGTTCTTAAAGCTCTCCGAACTTTCGTCTCAATGACTTCAATGACTGCTAATTGAAAACCTGCTGCCAAATCTGCCGATTGAATAGTTTCACCTCTCTGATTAGCATTATGAACTATATTCATCACCGCACTTTTCATTCCTGAGAAAGAAAAATCTAAATTCTCCTCATCTATCATTGCGCGAGGAACCTCATAAACTCTCGGATCTCCTTTTTGAGCTAACACATCAAGATATTTACCAGCTGGATAAGGCAAATCTAATAAACGTCCTACTTTATCATATGCTTCTCCGACAGCATCATCTTGAGTTTCACCGACCACCTCAAATCGATGATCTCCCTCCATATAAACGAGTTCCGTATGCCCACCACTCACAATTAGAGCCAATAAAGGAAATTTTAATTCACTCATGAAACGACTGGAATATATATGCCCAGCTAAATGATTAACCGCGATCAGTGGCTTGTGATAAATATAAGCTAATGTTTTCGCTGCTGTTACTCCAACTAACAACGGGCCCACTAATCCGGGCCCTTGAGTTACTGCAACCGCATCAATTTGACCCCAGCCGGAAATGCCGGATTTTTTTATCGCCATTCCGATTAATTGACTAATTTGTTCTACATGGTGCCGACTGGCCACTTCAGGGACAACACCTCCAAAACGAACATGACTTTTTACTTGTGAAGCCACTATATTAGCTTTTATCGATGACCCATTTTCAATAATTGCGACACTTGTTTCATCACAAGAGGATTCAATCGCTAAAATGAAAATCGATTTATTCATATAACCCCTCCTATAAAAGCTTTAATTGCATAATATATCCCGATTCAAGTGGTTGATGATAGTAATTAGGTCGAGTTAAGATACGTTTAAAACCAAACTTTTTGTATAAACAAATAGCTGATTGGTTACTCTCCCGAACTTCCAAATGGATAAATTTAATACCTGTTGAACGCATACAATTTATACTTTTTTCTAAAAGCGCTGAGCCATAACCACAAGAACGGAATGCCTGGCCTATTACGATATAATTAATGCTAGCCTCATCCAAGACTTCCTGCCAACCGCAATAACCCATTAATGTATTTTCTGAATATAACAAAACAATTCTTGATAATGGATTAGCTAAATCTGAATCTGTAAGATTTATAGACCAATTCAATATACTTAAATTATTTTGATAAATAAACTCTTTTTCACGTTCAGAAAGCTGAGCTTTCCCGTCTTGATAATAATATAGTTCCATTAAAAGCCTTCCTCAAATCCCAATAGTTTTTTAAGATATAGAGCCGCTTCCCCATTATCATAATAATCATTTTTTATATGTTGAATTTTAAATCCATATTTAAAATATAATTGCTGCGCTTTAAAATTTGACTCTCTCACTTCTAAGGTTACTTCATTTTTATTTAAATATAAACTCGATTTCAACCAAAATTCCAGCAAGTAAGAACCTAACCCTTGACTATGACAATCAGGAGCCACCACCAGATGGCTAATATGCGACCTATTCATCACAAAGCGCCCAATTACCATCCCCACTAACTTCCGTTTATTTTCATCACCCTTCTTTTCCAAAAGGATATAAACGCCATATCTATTTCGATTCCAGTCCCTACTAAAATCAACAAGATCCCAAGCTAAGTAGCCATCGTAGCCTTTTCTTTCTAGTTCTACAATATTAGGTAAGTCTTCCTTTCGTGCAAATCGTAGCACAAATCGACTTGCTTCAGACGAATCCTCTGTTTGAAAAGCTGGATAATGAACCATAAGAGGCTCTAACTTAACCATTTGCTTATGGAAAGTCCGATTCATAAGAGTATTCAATATATCCTTCATCTTGATTGACTTCTCCTCTATTACGCTCCGCCCATTCTTGTTCAGCCAAACTAGCATGTGCATAGTAAGGAACTAAAAGATCCACATCCTTTTCACGACTACATTCCACTTGAAAAGTATGAATTGTGTTTGGCCATGACCGCGGTTCTAGCACAGTATGAATCTTATATGAACTACTTTCTAATCGGTTCTCTACCATTTCTAGCAATTCTCGGTCTACAAGGTTAACAAAAACAAGATTTTCTATTTGATTATTAGCAAGGTAGGGAATTAACTGTTGATTGATCCAGTCCTGCCAATCCTGATGGACATCCTTCATAACATTTTGATAGATATGTTTATTCCATCGATAAGCTCCAACATAGACACTTCCTCTCCTTGCATCTATCATTGGAATGAGCAATGTCTTTACATCAAACGTACAAACTTGGCTAGCTATCAAGGAAAGACTGGAATAAGTATATAATTTACAATTCATCATTTTGGCCCAAACTTTGGCCATTGTAATTCCAATTCTAAGACCTGTATAGGATCCCGGTCCTCTTCCAACGTAAATTTCATCCAAGTCCTCTGGTTTCCATCCTACCCCTTGAATAACCTCTTGAATAACTGGTAGTAAATGTTCTCCGTGCTGCTTTGAAACATTACATTCAAAATGCGTAAGCACACGACCGCTTTCAAATACAGCAACGTTTAAATTATCGCCAGAAGTATCAAATGATAACTGCTTCATAGATCCTCCTTTACATCAAACGAAATTAAATCATCCAAATTTATCTAAACTCAATAAGATCAGTCATTAAAAGCACCCTTCTTATTAATAGGCTCTTGCAAGCCAAACAGTTGCAACTGCTGGTTTACCTGTCACGATACATTTCGATTTATGAGGGAGGGCGTTTTCTCCTTCAAAATAGGAATCAAATGGTATATTTCTAGTAGTAAAACCGGTTATCTCCTTGATTTTAGCTTCGGATTCTTCACTTCCATCCCAACCAGCTAAGATCCATCCCGGCAATTCACCGGCTTGTCGTTTGTTCTCAATGTGCGCTACCAAATCATCCAGTGTCTCAATATTTGTATAAATATTTTCTATATTGCGCTGACGAGCTTTATCAAGTAACCGTTTTTGCATTTTTTCTAATTCTAATTCAACATACTCAATCAACTCATCAAACTTTACTTCGATTTTTTCATCTTCATCACGAGCTTTAATGATGACTTGATCTTTCTCAATGTCTCTCGGTCCTATTTCAATTCGGATAGCAGCTCCTCTTAATTCCCACTCATTAAACTTATAGCCTGCAGAGTTATCTGAATCATCAATATAAGTTCTAATTCCAATACCTTTTAAAGCACGATCCAATTCTTCTATCTTGACCAAAACATCCGCTAGTTTCTTCTTGGGTCCTACTGGAATAAAAACAACTTGTTGTGGGGCTACTGCTGGGGGTAACACTAACCCCTTATCATCAGAATGAACCATAATCATAGAGCCGATTAAACGAGTAGAGACCCCCCAAGAAGTTGTATGAGCATATACATGCTCATTATCTTGATTAAGAAATTTAATATTAAATGCTTCTGCAAACTTAGTCCCCATATAATGCGACGTTCCTGTCTGAACTGCTTTGCCATCCTGCATCATAGATTCAACAGAGTAAGTTTGCTCTGCCCCAGCAAATCTCTCAGAAGGCGTTTTTTCTCCTTGAAAAACTGGCACGGCTAACAACTCTTCAATCATCTCAACATAGATCCCCAACATTTTCATTGTTCGTTCTCTAGCAGATTTTTCATCAATGTGGGCAGTATGTCCTTCTTGCCATAAAAATTCAGACGTCCTTAAAAAGGGAAGGGTTCTTTTTTCCCAACGGAAAACATTGGCCCACTGATTGATTTCATACGGTAGATCACGATATGAATTAATCCAGTTAGAAAAAGCATCTCCAATCATTGTTTCTGAAGTAGGTCTTAAAGCTAAGCGTTCTTCTAATATTTCACCAGCAGCCTCCGTTACCCATGGAAGTTCTGGACTAAACCCTTCAATGTGTTCCTTTTCACGACTAAAGAAAGACTCGGGAATTAGCATTGGAAAATAGGCATTACGGATCCCTTCTTCCTTAAGACGACTATTAAAATAATCCTGTATATGCTCCCATATTTCATAACCATTTGGCTTAAAAATCATACAACCTCTCACTGGAGAGTAATCCATCAAATCTGCCTGTTGAATTGTCTGTAAATACCATTTTGAAAAATCTTCTTTACGTGTCACCATTATAATAATTCCTCCTAAAAAATAGACTGACTGTCTCCGTCCAAAAGGACGAAGCACAGTCAGTCTCCGCGGTACCACCTTTATTGCACCTTTATAGATGCCAACTTAATGCCGATAAAGGGGCTACCCATTCTTGTCAATAGTAGGTTCAATTGTTGAGAGGGGAGATACTCACACTATCTATCTCTCGCTTCATCCATCCACAATCTACTAATCTATTTTATGCTCTTAATTATAGCGATTAATTCTCTTTCTGCAAGTCAATCATCACTCTATTTCGTAATGATTGCTGTCTGCTCTTCATTTAATTGATACTGTGGAATTAATCCAAAATCAGATAATGGCCAATAGATAAAATCAGCTTCCCCAAGAACAGATTCAGCTTCAATAAAACCAAAGCTACGTCCATCTACTGAATTTCGACGATTATCTCCCATTACAAATAGTTTCCCTTCCGGAACTTTCGTTTGGCCTGTTATCATTTCCAAGTCAAAATCAGATGTAAAAAAATCTTCTGAGACATGCTTGTATTCTTTAGCTTTCTCTTCTAAATAAGGTTCTTTCATTACAGCTCCATTAATAATTAATTGATCATCTTTATAAGCAATGGTATCTCCTGGCATGCCAATAACACGCTTAACGTACAGCTTCGCTTTCTCTTCAGCATGTGCATCTGGTTGAGGGAAAATTACAACATCAAACCGATCAGGATCTGATAATTTCCACATCCAAACTCTTTGACTGTCCTCTAATGTATGTTCCATAGATGATCCATCTACTGAAAAGGGTTGAGCTATCCATCGATACACCCCAAATAAAACAATCAACCATATTGCTAAATATCCAATCCAGCTTAACACTTCCCTAAAGAAAGCACTCATTTTATCCATCCTAGCATCCACCTCTTTTTTATTTCGCTTTTTATCATATAACTAAATCATTTAAAATGCACGACTATTTATCAATGACATACTATTTTAACTTTAAGACGAAAACTTGAAAAAACAATGTTTAATTTTAGATAAATTTTAGTTTCCTTTAAATAATCATTCTCAGGTGGTAATATTAGCTATACAGTTATTAAAAAAATGGAGGTCGCCATGAGACGTTCAAATTCTAACCAACAGCCTAGTCGGTCTGCAGCCAGAAAGAAAAAGGGATTTTCTTTTACAAGTTTTCTAGGTATCTTATTAATCCTAATCGCAATCGGTTTGCTTTTACTTAATCCTATAAAAAACTATATGATCGCTCAAAAAACGGAAAATATAACCGTTCCTAATCTTACTCGCGAACAAATTCTTGAAAATCAGCAAAAGGATGTCAGTTTTGATTTCGCTAATGTGACAGCTATCGATCCAATGACTGTGATTTCAGATGGCGTGAATCCCTCAGATCTTCCTGTAATCGGAGGAATTGCTATTCCTGATTTAGATATGAATTTACCTATCAATATGGGAACTTCCAATGAAGGAATGTACTATGGAGCAGGAACTCTCTTTCCTGATCAAGAGATGGGATACTCTAACTATCCACTAGCCAGTCACCACTCTTCTGATCCTGAATTACTTTTCGCTCCATTACTTGAAGCAGAGAATGGACAACTCATCTATCTGACTGATTTAGAAAAGGTCTATGTCTATGAAATAGATAATGTACTAACCGTCTCACCCAATGATGGCTATGTTCTAGATCCAAGTTCTTACCCCATTGTTACACTTATCACCTGTACATACGATCTTCAAAATCGCATTGTTGTTCAAGGTTCTCTCATAGAAGAAGTTCCAATTGAACAAGCTAGCGATGAAATGATGGCAGCCTTTGATGTCCAACAAACAATCGTTCAATAAACATTGATCCCCGCAAATTGATATGCCCCCTTACTGAGAAAGCTAGTAAGGGGGCATATCAATTATCAACATGGGGATCTTCTCATCTTGTTTATTTTGAATCATCCATATCCATTGCCATATCAATCGCTAAAATAACCGCTACAACTTGGACTGGATCAATATCATCATACACTATATTGAATTCGAACGTATCAGACCAAGAAAGGAATTTTTTTCTAATATCTGCAATCATCGTCCCGTCAGACTCATTAATTGTGTAATCATGCCCCCAGAAATCACCTTTAATACTCCAATTTAACCCAGAAACTTCGTAAGAAGGTTTAAAAAAAGTTATCTTTTTGCGAATCGTACAAATCTTTTTCCCTTGACAAAATACTTCTAATGTTGGAGTGAAACTCAGCAACTTTTGCTTTACCTCACATAAAGTATCCCTAGTTATAGCATCTATAATCGTCATTTGCCGACCAAAAGTAAACATTTTCTCACTAACATGATAAACAGGAGACTCTTCAACATCAAAAATATCAAAATCTTGTTTAATAGACCATACTTTTTGCTTCATATACAACTTCATATCCATCCTCCTATCTCTAATACATTATAGCAAAATTTAATTCCTATCTCTCGGTCTTAAGGCTCATTTCCCCAAAATAAAAAGTAGCCAAGAATTTTCTTGACTACTTCATCAAATTAATTTAAACGCATCATGCTACCTGTTTCAAGATAAACAAGATGTTCACAAATATTAGTAATATAATCACCAATACGCTCTAAACTGGTAGCGACATCAATAATATGAATTCCAGCTTGAACTGATTCTTCATCTTCAATCATTCTTTGAGTGGCTGTTTGATAGACATAATTTAATAGTTCATCCACTTTAGGATCCATCAGGGCTGTTTCGCCAGTTCTCTCTAAATCTGATTCATGAATCAATTCAATGACTTGATTGAACATCGCCAATACTTGATCCGCCATCTCATTGAGAACCTCAATCAAATCAAGGCTAGCAGTAATGTCTGCTTTATTGCGAATCACTTTCTTAGCGATCACTGAAGCATGCTCTCCCATCCGTTTCATCTCAACGCCAATATGCATAATAGCAAAAACTAAACGTAAGTCACCAGCAACAGGTTGTTGTAAAGCAACAATTCGATATGATTCTTTCTCAATCTCAGCTGCATACTGGTTAATTGCCTCATTTGCTTCAACCACTTTGTTTGCTAAATCAACATTTGATTCATTGACTGCTTGCATCGCCTGACTAATCGCAGTTTGAACAAAACTTGCTAACTGATCGACTTTATCTACTAAACCTTCTAATTCTAAAATATATAACTGTCTCATCTCTTCTCCTCCTTCTATTTAATATTATGAACATTTTAAAAAAATACAAATTTTAAAATATTGAATTGTAATTCCTTAAATGCTATAACAAATAACTATACACCATAAATGTGTATTTATTAAGGTTTTTGTGTGATTTTTTTATGAATTTTTGTATAGCTTTTTTTGCAAAACATTTATATTATTGATAATCATTTTACATCAAAACACAGAAAATATAAAGCCTATAATTGCAAAATTTAAATGCCTTTTCTGACACATCCAAAAAAATCCGACAGTTAGTTTCTCATCTAACTATCGGAAATTTCTTAATGATTTTTACTTTTTTTGTATTGTCGGATTATTTTTTTTGCCCGTTGTTTCGTTTTCTGATTCGGACTTTTCAAGCGTCGATAGGCAGAAGCCAAATCATTTTTTTCCATTCGTCTTACCTCCTTCTACCAAGAAGCTTTTTTAATTCCCGGTATTAATCCTTTATGGGCTAATTGACGAAATTTTACTCGTGAGATTCCAAACTTGCGCATATATCCTCGTGGTCTTCCATCAATTTGATCACGATTTTTAAGTCGATTCGGATTAGAATTAAGTGGTAACTTGGCTAAAGCCTGATAATCTTTATTCTTTTTCAGTTCATTACGTAGCTCATCATATTGACTAATTAAAGCTTTCTGTTTTTTATATTTAGCAATTTTAGATTTCTTCGCCATACTTCCCCCCTATTTTTTCACTTCAATAAAAAGTAAATGTTTTTGCGCTTTGGGTGAATATTTTCGCAATTGTAATCGTTCAGGATTATTTCTCCTATTTTTACTGGTTAAATATATGCGTTCCTGCGTTTCAGGACACTCTAATAGAATATTTATTCGCATCTTTTACTCCTCTATCATTTTACGATCTTCAAAATACTGATTAATTTGTTTTAATTCTAATGAATTAAATTTATGTTCTTGTCGATCGACTTGAACTCTATGAAAAAGTTCTTCTTTCATTTCCCAAAATTGGTTTTCAAAAATAAAACCTTCTTTATTATAATTAGTAAATACTGGGTAAACTTTTATAAATTCTTCAAAACTCATATCTGGAGTTTCGCATAAAATTTCTAGTCTTCCTGACTGAATCGCTTCTTGAGTCGGACGACCATCCGTCTCAATTACGTTTAGCTCTACAAGTTCTTCATAGACTTGAAAAATTCTAATATCATTATGAATCAATTTTACTTGCTGATACATCTGACGAACTACTTCCAAATAAAAACAAAATTTAATTCGATATTTCATTATTAGTTATTCTTCCCCTTTATAAACCTCCTTTTGGCTTACATAATGAGGGAGTCGATATTCTCCCAAATTAGGATCCCAAGCAATATTAGGAGTCTTCATTTTTTGATGATGACGCCGACTTCTCTTTTTAGATTTAGAAATTTTTCTCTTTGGCACTGCCATCTGTTAACTCCTTTCAATTTAAACAAACTTTAATAGTAATAATTACTATTATATAAAAATAACTTTTACTGTCAATCTTTTTCTATGCGTGTATTGAATTAAATTTTTTTGATATTATTCAAAAAGAAGGCTAAATGGTTTATCCACTTAGCCTTCTTTTTAATTTCTTAAAGTCGCCCTCATCCGATGATGATTTAATAACAACGTCAATGCATCAATAATTGAATGTGTCACAACATCGGATGCCATTAGGGCTTGACTGCTGACTCCTTCATTTTCTATCACTGCTATAGATAAAATTGCTTTTTCAAACATCTCTACATCATTATATCCATTTCCAATACAGAGAGTTTGTGAGGAGTCAAGTGACTCCACAATTTTTAATTTCTCAAGTCCAGCATTCTCTGCTGGAAATGTCTTAACGGTCACAGGAAGATGTTCACATTGGGCAGCAACTGTACCATATGTATCAGCCGTTACTATATAAATTTTTACTAAATTTGCTAATTTTATGATAAGTTCTTCGACTCCCTCAATTAGTTGGCCATCAAAAGCAATCGTCCCATTGTAGTCCAATACTAGCTGACAAATTTTAATTTCTTCTCTGCCTGGTATCTGATATCTTAACATCTTACTCTCCTTTATTCATCTTGCATATATTTATAATAATAAATCGCCAGTTGCGTACGATCTCTAAGATTTAATTTTTCTAAAATCAACGATAAATAATTTCGAATGGTGCCCTCACTAAAATGCATGCTCGTTGCTAATTCCTTATTATTAAGTCCTTCCGCAACCCCTTGAATTAAAGTTATTTCCTTGTCAGAAAAGTTAGCCAAGGTTTTCTTTATTCTACTCTCTTGTGACGATAAATAATGGGGAATTTTGGCAATAATCTCATCACCAAATACGCGTTGACCATTACTAACTGCTTCTAAGGCAGGCATCAAACTTTCATAATCCGTTTTCATCATATAACCCTTAGCACCTATTTGTAAAGCTGAAACAATGTAATCATCCTCAAGGAAAGTAGTTAAAAAAATAATCTTTGCTTCTGGGTCTGCTTTTAATATCATTTTCCCAGCACAAATTCCATCCATAACAGGCATTCGAATATCCATTAATAGTATATCTGGCTTTAACTGACTGTATAAATCAATAGCATCTTGCCCATTATGACCTAAACCAATGACTTGAAATGGAACAGAGTATGACTGACTAGCCACTTCAAGAATCGTTTTAATCCCCCCTGTTACTATTGGATCGTCATCTACTACCAGAATTCGCATATTTGATCCTCCTAATTCTTTGGTATCGTAATAAAAATTCTGAACCCCTGATTTTGACTAATATGAAGAGTTCCCGCCATATTCCTAACTCTCTCCTCAATCGTTAGCAAACCAATCCCTCCATGCTGATTGCTAGTTGAATGGATTGTTCCATTATCTGATATTAACAAAATCCACTTATCGCTCAATTCCACAAATCTTAATATGACTTTATCTGCATTTGAGTGCTTGTTAATATTTGTCAATGCTTCTCTTATGATATTTACAACAGAATGTGCTTTCTGATTCGATAGAGAAGTCTGATTCTCGAAGGTAAATTCTATTTCGGCTTTTTCAAAATCCGCTACTAATAAAGAAAGTTCATGTTTTAAATCTAGTGCTGTCTCTCTCTCTGTATGAATCACTCTTCTGACATTATCCATACTAGAAGATAATACTTCTTTTACTTGTCTGAGAGATTCTTTTAAGCTTAAATCCTCTACCAGAAACTCTAAAGCACCTATCTGGATAACAGCAGATGAGAGTTGATGTCCCAATAAATCATGAATTTCTCCTACTAACCGTTTTCTCTCTTCTAACAATGTATTTCTAACCTTTTCGTCTTGCAACTCAACCAGTTGTGCCTGCTCACTTTTAAAGCGCCGATTAACATATCGCAATTGATCTATTTTAGTGAAAGAAGTTTCTTTTAATTCTTCTTCTCTATCAATTAACGTACTTAAATACGCCGCTACTACACAGATACCCATAATAAATACTACCGTATAAGGCTCAACTAACCAAAAGCCAACTAAAACAACTAAGAGAAAAATAAAAAAATCCTTCCAACCCTTAATCTTCCATTCAAAAAATAATAAAGGGAAAACATAAAAAAAACTTGGCAAAAAAATACAGGTTAAAACAAACTCGAAAAAAAATAGCCAGAAGATCAAATCTTTCTTCTTAAACTTTCCCTTCAAATAAGTACCAGAAACAATGGCTTGACACGTATAAATAATAATCAATGAAAGTTCGATAATAGCAAAATCAGGGCTAGTTTGTGAGAGTCGATATGAAAATAAAGATACAAGTAAGATGCTGCGTAGAAATAAACTTAGACTCGACATGTAAGCACCTCCATAGTGTAATAGTAGCATATTATTCATGACAATTGTCATCAACCTATATGACAATTTACTCTACCCTTCTTGATCCATTTTGTTCATACTAATAGTAAATACTCAATAAAGGAAAGGATGGACACATATGATTGTTAAAATAAACAATCTAGTTAAGCGCTATCAAGAGTTACTGGCTCTCGATCACTTTAATATGACAGTCAGCCAAGGAGAAATATTTGGTTTGCTAGGTCCCAACGGAAGCGGAAAAACAACTGCCATTAACTGCATGTTAGCCTTACTACAATACGATAGTGGAGAAGTCCATATTTTTGGCGAGAGAATGCATCCTAATAACTATTCTGTTAAAAGCCGTATTGGTTTAGTAATGCAAAATATTGGCGTTTATTATCAACTAACGGTCCAAGAAAATGTTGATTACTTTTGTGGGCTCTATATTAATAACAACAAAATCCGTCAAGAATGTGTCGATGAAGCTATACAATTTGTCGGCTTAGACGAATTTCGAAAATTTAAGCCTACAAAATTATCAGGAGGATTATTGAGACGATTAAATCTTGCATGCGGGATTGCTCACCGACCAGATTTGATTATTTTGGATGAACCTACTGTAGCTGTTGATCCACAGTCTAGAAATCATATTTTAGCTGGAATTAAACAATTAGCGAGTGAAGGTAGAACCATTCTCTATACAACTCACTATATGGAAGAAGTAGAGTATCTTTGCGACCGTTTAACCATCTTAGATCGAGGCAAAGAGATTATTACAGGAACCAGTGATGAAATCAAGAACATGTCAAAAAGTGGAGAAATTATTACGCTTGAAGTGTTTGAATTAAACAATGAAGTACAAAATCAAATCACCAATTTAAATGAAGTTTCAGATTTTAACTATGAATTCGGAAAAGCAACGATTACTTTTGAGAAAGGAAAGAGTCATCTCATCCGCTTAATGAACATTTTAGAAGAAAATCAAGTCCCTGTAATTAACATGAGCGTAAAACAGCCCTCATTAAATGATGTTTTCTTAGAAATAACAGGCAAGGAGCTGAGAGACCATGCTTAAACACCTTTTTCATTATACGCCATTGATTATGTACCGAAACCCAGAAGGAACATTATGGGGACTACTCTTTCCGATATTCTATGCCATCATATTATTGTTTGCTTTTTCTAATCTTCTAACTCTTAATAATGAATTTGATCCTGTGCCCGTCGCGGCAATTTTTGAAAGTGAACAAAAAGATAAGTTGCAAGAACAAATAGCGGTTGTTGCCCAAGAGGGAAAATTTAATGAAAAAGATGAATTGATTGCCATTGAAACTGATAATCAAGAAGAAGCGCTAATTGTTTATCATCCAGTAAATGATATCAAATCTGCAAAAGAAATAATGGAACAAAAAAAACTCAATGGTTATATTATCATGGAAGGCGATCCTGCTAAAATTTCAATGGAGATAGCTCCTGGGGCCATCAATCAATTCTCTTCATCGATTCTTTATTCCGTTCTATCTTCCTATTCAAGCATTTCAAATGGCGCCCAGCAAGCCTTCATGAATGCTGTAAAAACAGAAAATGCCAATAAAAGAATTGAAATGTTAACCCAAAAATTAGATAATTTCCAATCAAATCCCTATCTTGTTAAAAAAGAACAAAAAAAGGGGACTTCCTCTCTTTCTGTTTATTTCTATGCTGCTTTGGCTTATATCTGTATTTATTTTACTCATATGGGGGCTAGTATGGTAGAAATTAATCAAGCTTACAATTCTTCTTCCTCCTTACTTGTTACCCATAGTCCTGCCCCCAAATGGAAACGTTTTATCATCTGTTTCATCGCATGGGGCATTCCTTGTCTATTAGTCACTTACCTATTAGTTGGCATATATTATCTCTATGGCGTTCCCCTAGGAGATGATTGGGGGAGAGTCTATCTCCTAATGACCTTAGGCGTATTACTAGGTCTTTTAATCGGGACAAGCATTTCCAGTATAGCTGGAAAAAGAGAAAAATTATCTCAAGCTTTAGCAATTGGGTTGCCTCTATTTTTTGCTATGACTTCAGGGATGATGGGACATGGTATTAAGATCACCATCAACGAAAGAGCCCCTTGGATCAACAAAATTAATCCAGTTAGTCTCATTAATGACGGGTTATATTATCTCAATAATTATCCTAGCTATAAGCAATATAATCAAAATATTTTAATGATTATTGTTTATTGCCTTATCCTCACGCTTATTACTTTATTTGGACTAAGGAGGAAAGATTATGCAAGTCTTTAATTTATTTTTTAAGCTTCTAAGAGATAGTAAATTTAGTTTCATCTTAAACTTAGCGATTCTAATCTTTGTCACAATCATTACCAATCCTCAAAATAACAGTAATCTGGATGAAGATTTTTCGATTAAGCAAAGTAATTTAGCCATCTTTAATTATGATAAAGAAGATCCGATTAGTCAGGATTTAATTGATTACCTACAAGAAAAAGCTGAAGTTACATATGTCAATGATTCAGATGAAGCGATCGCAGATGCCTTCTATAATGAAAAGATATCCTACGCTTTGACTATTCCAGAAGGTTTTGGTGCTAGTATGATTGATGCAGAAACCCAGCCTATTTCATTAGAAAAGCAAGTCATCAAATCTGAAATGGATGAGATTAATATGGATATTATTATCAATTCCTATTTGACAAACCTTGACTTATTAGCTACTAGTCTTCCAGAAAAGCCAAATGATACCGACCTTCAAACTCTGACTGAACAAGTCAGATCATCCCTAGAGGAAAGTGAAATCACTGTCATCCCAAGTATGCCCAGAAAAAATCAATCAAAACTATTAACTTTTGGTGTCTTTTTTATTCCATTTATATCCTACACTCTTATTTCAACTTGTATCACTGGATTTGGTACTGGAATTCTATCTATGAGACATCCAGAAATTGTTAAACGCGATCGTCTAAGTATCATGACAGAAGGAAAAAGATGGAGGCAAACATTACTAGCATGTATCGTGTTTAGTTGGATCTTTTGGTTACTACTCATCCTGATCGCTTGTGCTTTTTATGGACCTTCTACCCTCTTTTCACAAAAGGGAATACTGCTTATTATAGCCAGCTTAATTAATCTATTGGGAATACAATCTCTCTCTTATTTTTTAGTTACTTTAGCCCCCAACAAAGGAATGGTCAATTTTCTATCAACCTTTGTCAGTATTTTAATCGCCTTTAGTTCTGGAAGTTTTATCGATTTAAATATCATTGCCAAACCTCTCAAAACAATTGCCTCTATTGCTACACCGATCTGGAACGTTTATACCAACGAAATTTTGCTTTATAAGGATCAATGGTCTTATCAGGATTGGCAACAAATTGCTACTTACTCAGGGATTCAATTATTAATTGCAGGTGCGTATTTTGCTCTTAGTCTCGTCATTCAACAGTATCGACATCGTCATAACATTTTTTTATCTCATCGCCCTTCCTAAGATGAAGCTAAGCCCATATTCATATCTTGAATATGGGCTTTTATTCTGGCGTTATTTAGCGATGATACTTTTGTGCATCTTGTCATGATTCTGAATATAAAAATTATGGCTACCAATCACCTATAAAGATGATCCTGTAGCCACAGTGTCCCCTGTAGGATTCGAACCTACGACCCTCTGATTAAGAGTCAGATGCTCTACCAACTAAGCTAAGGAGACAACAATTTAATTGCTCCTATTCTACTCTCAATAAATAGTGCATTCAAGTTTTCATTAATAATGATTTTTAATAAATAGAAAAGCTTTAGCCCTAATTTTTGGCTAAAGCTCAATAATCTATCTATTCAATTATGGATTAAACGACACATGAACATGATCATAATGATTTGCGGTTACACCACCACGATCTTCCATTCCTTCCCAGCCATTCGTCCAATCACCATAAATTTGTTGTTTCCAAATCACATACGAAATGTTATTGGCTCCCATACTACTAATTGCATCATTAGCAATCGCATCACCTGTTGCTGAACTTTCAGGAACCATGAAATCAACCGCTAAACCACTACCGTGATCTCCAGAATCTCCTGGACGTAAGCCATAGGCGGTTACACCGTATTGACTAACAATTTGATCCCGATAAGCTGCTGCATGTGGTTGTAATCCTTGAGGATCAGAGGCTACCACTTCTTCAACAGTTGTCTCAGGAATTTCTTCCTCCACAACTTCTGTGACTGTTGTTTCAATGACTTCTTCCTCTACTACAGGCTCTTCTACTGTGGTTTCAGGGACTTCTTCAATTATTTCTGCTGCTGTTGTTTCAATAACTTCCTCTACTACAGGCTCTTCCACTGTGGTTTCAGGAGCTTCTTCAATTATTTCTGCTGCTGTTGTTTCAATAACTTCCTCTACTACAGGTTCTTCCACTGTGGTCTCAGCAACTTCTTCCATTACTTCTGTTGCTGTTGTTTCAATAACTTCCTCTTCTACAGGTTCTCCTACTGTGGTTTCAGAAACTTCTTCTACTGCAACTTCTTCTGCAACTGTTGTTTCTATTATTGGAGTGTCAACGCCTTCCTCTTCTACCACTTCCGAAGATTCTACACTCAGAAAATCTTCTGCTGGAGCAACGTTAGAAACAAACTCAGCTTCAACCGTCTCTTCTAACACTTCCTCATTGGAAGGTTGAGAAACAATCCCATCTCCACCTATTGTTTCAATATCTTCGACTGGAGATAAGTCCACTGGAACATCAAATTCAACAATCTGGCCATCAGGAGCTTCTACAGTCAGCTTTTCCGGACGATCATACTCATCCAATTGTGCCGAAAGTAAAGTACCAGGAAAAATTAAATCAATATTTTCAATTTGGTTAATTTCTGCTAAATACTCTAAGTCTATAGACATTGCTTCTGAAATTACACCCAGTGTATCTCCTTCTTTTACAAGATAAGATACTTGATTTTGCTCGTTGACCATTATTTCTGAAGCCACTTGATCAATTGTTCTCGCATTCCATTCTTGCGCTGAGACAAGTGCAGCTGGTGATAAAAGTAATAAGATAGATCCGAAGCATACTTTTCTCTTTAAATTCATTTTATATATACACCCTTTTTCTTTTTTTATCTGCACCTAGTCTAAATCATTTGATAGTCTTTTAACAAGCCCTTTTAGCTTTTCTTAAATGAATTGACGTCTCTTTGTAATATTCGTCTAGCAAGTAAGTTTTTATGTAATATTTTAATGTTTAAGTACTTAGAAACTTATTCTTATTTATGATAAGCATGACCGTTTATTATCCGATAAGCACGATAAATTTGTTCCACTAAGACTACACGCATTAACTGATGCGGTAAAGTAATCCGACCAAACGAAATAGACCAGTCAGCTTCTTGTTTCAAACTCGTGGCTAAGCCCAAAGAACCTCCAATAATAAAACAAATTTTTGATTGTCCATAAGTTGCATATGCGTCCAATTGATTGGCAAGATCCTCAGAGGAGATTAACTTTCCTTCAATCGCTAAAACCACAACTTTATGCTGGGGGGATATCTTTTTCTTAATTCGCTCTGCTTCTAATGCTAATACTCGATCTCGCTCAACAGCAGACATTTCTTCTTTTGTTGGTTCATCATTGACCTCATGTACAGTCACATTTGCATATGTCCCAAGTCGTTTAAGATATTCCTCTACTCCTTGCTTATAATATTTTTCCTTTAATTTTCCAACACAAATAATATCAATTTTGATCATTCTATCCTTTATCTCCTAAAAACTATTACTTTTGTGCTATTATATTAACATATCTATGAAGGAGGAGCACTTGTGGATAAGCACCTTAATCCCCGAAATTGGTCTACTTCTGTTATTATTACCCTAAGCTTTATTAGTCTTGCGCTCGTGGGAAGTATTGCTCTTTCCATGCCATTCGCAACACACCCCTATACTCAAACGATTTTTTTTGAACACTTTATTACAGCCGTTTCTCTAGTTTGTGTCTCTGGTATAGCCTCTCTGCCTATTGGTGAAACCTATACTATTTTTGGTCAAATCATTGCCCTCATCCTCATTCAAATTGGAGGTCTTGGAGTGATCACCATTATTAACACAGGCCTATTTTATTTAAACCAACAACTTTCACTCAAGAATCAGTACCTAATTCAAGCTTCACTAAATCGAAACACTAATTCAAATTTATTTGACTTTTTAAAATCAATTTACATACTAACCGCTATAGTTGAGTTAACCGGTAGTATCATTATTATGACTTATTTTATTCCTCAATATGGGTGGTTAAAAGGTAGCTTTAATTCTATTTTTCTAGCTGTTGCTGCTTTTACAAACTCTGGATTTGATAATATCGGTTCTGCTTCTATTCAAACTTTTAATCAAAATCCTGTCATAACTATCACTGTTGCTCTCTTAGTCATCATGGGAGGGTTGGGTTTTTCTGTGTGGTTCGAAATCCTTAATCGGTTAGAGATTTTCATCAAACAAAGACCTCGTCATTTCAAATTAGCTTTCCATAATATCTCGACCCATACACGTTTAGTATTAACCATGACACTCTTCTTGTTAATCGGTGGAACGCTCTTAATTTGGATGGTCGAGCACAATAACCCGAATACTCTTGCTAATAAACCCTTCCCCCAACAAATACTTGAAAGTTTTTTTAAGTCCGCATCGACTCGTTCAGCTGGCTATACAACATTCTCATACAAAGGTTCTCAACCTTTTACAAAATTTATATATATGTTACTTGCTACAATTGGAGGAGCTCCAGGAGGTACTGCAGGTGGCTTAAAAGTCACAACCGTTGCCATCCTCTATCTACTATTTCGAGCTGAATTAATGAGTTATTCCAAAGTTATTTATAATAAGCGAGTTGTGCCAGATAACCTTGTTAAACAAGCTGTCATGATCACCATTTTTTTCATCTTTATTACACTGTTTGGATATGGTGCTCTATTATTGACCCACCCTCATCTTAATTCCATTGGTCTTCTCTTTGAAACCATTTCTGCTATGGGAACGCTGGGTGTCTCTTTAGATGTGACTGAACATTTGAATTACTTCGGTAAAATGATCATTCTGTTTTTAACCCTCGCAGGCCGTGTAGGGCCAATCACTGTTTTATTAGCCATTCTGCAAAAGAAGAATACTGAGATACATTATTCAGAGGCAAATATTTTAATTGGTTAAACTTAAAGGAGTATGATATGCAAGTAAAAACTGTCGGAGTTCTAGGTTTAGGCGACTTTGGCCAAACTGTAGCACTCGAACTTAGCAAATATGGATGCGAAGTCATTGCAATTGATAATAATGCTAAAAATGTACAAGAGGTTTCCGATTCTGTCACTTACGCTGCTATCGGGGACTTTACTGATATTGATCTCTTAAAAGATATTGGTATCGAACACTGCGATATCGTTATTATCGGAACAGGAACTAATTTAGAAAGTTCTGTATTAGCTATTGTTCACTGTAAAAAACTAGGAGTCAAACAAATATTAGCTAAAGCTAAAAGTCTGACATATGAAGAAGTACTATATGAAGTAGGGGTTTCATCTATCATCAGCCCTGAAAGAGACTCAGGTATCCGATTAGCCAGCAAAATCCTCCGCAATAAATTAGATGAGCTTTTACGTTTAGATGAAAACACAGCTTTAATTGAGTTTACAATTCCTGCAGAATGGATTGGTAAAAGTCTAGTTGAATTAGATCTCCGTAACAAATACCATTTAAATATTATTGGAATGAGAGAAGAAAAAGGAGGACCATTGCTTACACTTTCTCCTAATGCTCTACTTATGGATGAAATTATTCTAGTAGCCATTGCAGATGATAATACTTTCGAAAAATATGATTATTTAGGCTATTTTGCATAACGTTACACAGATTTATGCACAAAGAAAAAAGTTATCCACAACCAAAACGCCTTTATCTGTGGATAACTTTTTATGTTTGTTAATAACCTAATTATTTTTTAGTTTTATATTAAAACAGAGAATTTTCGTTTTCTTCGGACTCCGGTTGTAAAGGCTCTAGTGGAGTAGTCGACTGAATATTCTCTTCTTCAATTGCTGCATCCAAATTTACTTCAATTTCTTTTTCTTCTGATTTTCTTCTAATAGTTACATTAATTTTATCCCCAACACGATACTTATAAAGTTTTTGTTTTAAATCAGCTGTTCCTTCAATTTCTTCTCCATCAAGAGCCGTAATTAAGTCATATTTTTCGATTCCTGCTTTATCTGCAGAGCTTTCAGGAACAACTTCCATAACGAAGGCTCCATTCAACTCCTCTTGATCTAATCCCATTACTTCTGTTCGATAATCTGGATGAATTCTATCTAAGCTTGTATAACGTATTCCTAATACTGGGCGTATGACTTCACCATTCTCTTCTAATTGTGACACGATATCAACTACATCATTAGTAGGAATGGCAAATCCCATTCCTTCTACCCCTCTGGCAGATAACTTGCTCGAATTAATCCCAATTAATTGTCCTGCAGAGTTAATAAGTGCCCCACCAGAGTTCCCGGGACTAATCGCGGCATCGGTCTGAAGAAGATTCATATCCCAATCTGGGGTCATGTCTCCATCTGTATCTACTGGTACTGAGCGGTTTAAACCAGACACAATTCCTTTCGTTACAGAAGTAGCAAAATCACTTCCTAAAGGAGATCCAATCGCAATTGCTGTTTGGCCTACCTGAATCTTATCCGAATCTGCAAATTCTAACGCCTTTTCTATCCCTGCACTATCCATTTTTAGAACAGCTAAATCACTTAAAGAATCAGAACCAATCAACTCTGCATCGAGCGTCTCGCCATTCTTTAATTGAACTTCTAAAGCTTCTGCTCCTTCAATGACATGATGGTTAGTCACAATATAAGCTTGATCACCATCAATACGATAGATCACACCAGACCCCTCTCCAACTGGTTGAAGGTTTCTATTTTCCTCTTCAGGCATAAAATAATTATTAGATTGATACTGGCTATAAGGATCGAGCTGGCTCCCTACATTTTGTAAATTAGCAATCGATACAACTGCTTCGCTAGCTTGATTTACTGTATCTACAATTTTCTGTTCTTCGTTTGATAAAGCTTCTGGTTCCAACGTCTGAACTTGAGAGCTCACTTGTTCGGTATTTTCTCGTGAAAACGCTAAATCTTCATGGCTAGTAATAATACCTGCGGCTAAAAGAATTGTTAAAGTCGAAGCACTGACTCCTCTAAAAATTCTCTTCCATTTCTTTAAATTTGCACTCGAAGCCTTAAAATGATCGTTCAACATTCATATACACCCTTTCTATTATCATTTTCATCAATAGTATATCACTACATTATTAAGAAAGTATGAAATATACATGCTTAAAATTTCAATCCTATTAAAATAAAAAATCAAGAAAGACAAAGCTTTCTTGATTTATATCCATTGAATATTAGTGGCTTGATCAGGATCTGTCATATGCAAAGTAATATCAGAACCCGTATCTATATCATATTGTTGAAGTATTTCTTCCATCTTATCCATTGCTAATTCTTTGGTATTATTATCCCGACTTAAATGGCCCAAATAAACATTTTTGGTTTTATTCCCAATTAAATCACGAATTGCTAACGCTCCATCTTCATTTGATAAATGACCTTTATCACTCAAAATTCTTTGCTTTACAGACCAAGGATAAGCTCCATAACGTAATAACTCAACCTCATGGTTTGATTCAATTAGATAGGCATCTGCATCTTTTAATTGGCTTCTTAATCGATCCGATACATAGCCTGTGTCGGTTAACATGACAAATTGTTTCTTCCCTTTTTGAAAAGCATAAAATTGTGGTTGAGCAGCATCATGGCTCACGTTATAACTTACAATATCCAAATCACCCATTTCTAACATGGTATCGGGTTCAATATATTGTTTATTTTCTGGTGCAATATGTCCTAACATTTTCTCCATTGCTTGCCACGTTTTGTGATTAGCATAAATAGGAAGATTATACCTCCGAGATAAAACCCCCACTCCATGAATATGATCTTTATGCTCATGAGTTACAAAAATAGCATCTACTTGACGGATGTCTCGATTTATCTGCTGAAATAACTGTTCTATTTTCTTGCCACTTAAACCAGCATCTACAATAAAACGCTTTTGTCCTGTCTCAATATATGTACAATTCCCACTTGATCCACTCGCAAGAATAGAAAAGCGTAAATCACTCTTATCAGCAGCAACTTCTTGCATCACGGCTACAGCCGAGTCTTGCTGATAAGTCGAATACAATTGCTCTTGTAAATTTATTTGTTTGTTACTAATTTTAAAAACCTCCAGAATGCGTTCCGCCACCTGATCCTCCCATAGACCCTCCAGAAAAACCGCCACCGAATCCTCCTTGGTTATTTCCTTTAAAGCCACCTGAAACTGAGCTTTGAGGAGCTACACTTTGGACCGTTTGATTCACTTGACTCCGAATGAGGTGGCTAATCAAAAACGGATGATTTAGACCTGAATAATGACGACTTTCCGCTAATAGTTCTTTTTCAGAAAATTCCACTTTTAAAGCATCCACAACTTTATCAGCAACTCCCAATGAAGTAGCATAAACTAAATATTCTTCCCATAAAGGCAAACTCGCTATTTCTCTTGCTTTAAAATTCCCAATATCTTTTAACATCTTACGAAATCCTTGCCACATATCATGCATATATGCCTGATCTTTTGTCATGATAGGATGTCTCCACCACTTCAAACCTAAAATCAAATTCATCACTAAAGCAAGTATCTGCCCAAATAAAATTAAACTAAACCATTTTCCAAAAGATAACTCTCGACTGATAAAGGAAGCATTTAAGATAATGATAGATAATACAACAGATAAAACAGTCACTATGCTAGAAAAAACAAGCAGAAAAAGAATTTTGTGATTAGGAGGAAGCGTTTTTCCACGGTATTGCTCTCGATCAACTGCTAAAAAAGATTTAAACTTTGTCCAATGACTATTTTGTCTTGTGTGAAATTGATTATTTCCTTCAATATACTCATCTAATTCTTCAATTGTTACTTTATTTTGATCACCCGCTAAAGTAAAGTATTCCCATACATATTTCTCATGTGGCTCTAATTCTTTTGGCAGAGCCTCTTTAGTAACTAATTTCGTAATTTGAATCGTTTTTTGTTTCTTTTTTTTGCTTTGAATAGACTCTAATTCAATAATCTTTTTTTGAGCTAAGTGTAATAATGTGGCCGCAAAGTCATCTACATTAGCATTCGATCTAAAATATCGATTCGTCACTTGCGCTGGTGTGATCTTCTCAGGAAGTTCATATATATAATCCGGTACATATTGAGGATGTGGGTTCCATTTTTTTCGCTGAGAACGATAATATAGCTCATTAGCAAAAGAAAGCAAAGGAGCAAAGAGTGCAATTAAAACAAGTGCCCCAATAATCAGAAAGCGTGTCTTTTCTACATCTGCACGATCCTTATTTACCTGAGCCTCAGATTGATCAATAATTTTTTGCAAACGATCTTCTTTCACAGAATTAGAATTAAGTTTTGTCCACTCTTTTGGAAAAACAATATGGCCTTCAACAAATTGATCACTCTGACGAGCTGGCACTTCAAAATAAACCACGCTTTTACCATTTTCATTTGTTAAATCTACTTCTCCTTGAGGTGCACCATATCCCCAAGCTCTCAATTCTTCTTTCTCTTTAGCTTTTTGCGGAAATTCTACTCTTATCTTAACATCAGTTGTATCATCAGTACTTCCAAACTTTCGCAATAATTCTGCTGTATCATTATAATTGGTTACTAATTCTTCTAAAGTATATTCATAGACAAAATATAAACTCTGCTCTCGAACCGGATAGTAAACTTTTGCTTCTGCTATTCCTTTCTGATCAACTAATTTATAATATCCACCTTCTAAGGACGAAGATTTTTCGGAAATAAAATTAATAGGATTCCCTATTTGATCTGTAATTCCCACTTTAAAATCTAATAAATTATACCCCTGATGGTCTAACGTAAATATTGCCCCATTCATAAATGTTACATTATACTCTTGATAATCAAGAAAAGTTACACTTCCATCTTCATGAACCTGGACATCAATATATTGCTGATCAATGCTAAATTCCACTTCTTCGGCGGCAACTGCATCAACAGGCCGTACTATTATGGATAAAAAAAACAAGAGAAAAAATATTAATTTGACAAGTTTTCCTTTTAACATTAAACTTTTCCTCCTGCTTTTTAATTTTCTTTTAAATTCTCCATCCATTTTGTTTTAGGGTCTAATAGACCAACTAATTCACGAATTGAAGACTGTAAAATATCCGCAATAGAGCCATGCACCCGATATAAATCTGCATTATATGAATGTGATAAACTTTCTAAAGCTTCCATATCAAATTGATAAGTGTATCTTTGTTGTATAGTAGAAGTAGCGTTTAAAGCTAATGCATATGAGATATTTTGATCCCATTGGGTCACATCTCCCATGGCTGGAAGATCATATTTATTACTTTCTTGTAATATCTGATAAAAACGAGTCCATTTCTTTCTTTGTTCTAACTGATGATCTGTTATAAAACTTTGTCTTGAAATTAATATTATCAAAATGACAATAGCAATAATATTTAGGCTGGATAGCAAAAGACTCCATCCTAAATGCTGCATAGCATCCCATTTAAAGACATCGACCACCATCATAATCATAATCATTAGCGCTATGAATAGCCATAGACTTCCAGTCAACACTAACCATCGTTTGAGACGACCTGGAACAAAATTTTCATGGACACTTCGTAATTCAACAGCATCAACATATTTTTTCCACCCTATGATTTTTTGTTTTCGATAGGTTTTATTCTGTTTTAGCTGAAAAACCATTTCTTCGACCGTTTGACTCATTTTATGCTCGACCGTAAATAAATGATAAGCATGTCTTTCGTGCGTTTGTAATAAAGAAATCGGAGGGGCATCTTCCACTTGAGACACCATAATAGTGTAACCACTTCGTGTTTGACTATGACTACGCTTAGCCATTCTTACAGGCATTAATTTAAGATAACCTTTTCTACCTAATTCAAGTAAACAAGCTGCTAAACTATTTGAATCTGGCGATTGTTGATAGACTAATGACTTAACGATCGCTGGGGAAATATCTTCGGGAGGAATTTTCACAGACAACAAATCCGACATACCTTCATCTAATGGATTTTCTTGACGTTTAGTATAATAAACCCAATATAAAATGATAGTTATCAAAATAGGAATAAACACCCATGCTAACATTCTATTTCTTATGTCATTTTGTTTACTTTGGATATCAGTTTTTTCTTGCTCACTTAGCGCTTGTTCATGTAAAATAATTGCCTCTTTTCTTTCTACTTCCACTACTTGTTCATTGTGTGGTGTAAAAGATTTAGGAAAGAGAGCGTGTAAATCAATTTTTTTTGATCCATATTGACTATAAGCTACCTCTATATTGGAAATAGATTTGCCATCCTTGACAATCGTATCAATATATTTATCTTCTTGTCCATGAACCCACATCTTAAATTCACTCTGATCTGAAAGATCACCAGGCAATATTAACTGAACTTTTATGATTTCTCCATTTTCTACTGCTTGTGGGATCCATGAACTATTATAGTAAGCTATATCTTGATAATTTGTTACTAATTGGTCTAATTCATATTCAATAATAAAAGTTGTTTTCTCATTTGCCAAAGGGTAGCTGATCACAATCTCAGCATTATCTTTTTCTTGCTTCATCTGAAAAGATCCTGCAGCTCCGCTACTCGTTTCTGACAAATAGGTAGGTTGTGTTGCGCCTTCTTCTAAGACTCCCACTCGATAAAAAGAAATCTTTTGTGAATTAGTAGGGATCTGATAAGAGACCTCTGGTAAATAATTAGCATCATATTTATATTGTAATATTAATTTTGTTTTACCACTAGCATCTACTTCCGCACTCGCCTTTTGCTCTAATAACTGATAGTCGATATCTTGAGCTTTAACAGTCATATTAAATTTCCAAGACAAAGTTCCAACCGTCAATAAAAAGCCAACTATAATCAGATAAAGCCAACATAAATGATGGTTTAATATTAATTTTTTAGGTAAAATCATTTTTAACATCCCTCATCATTATTCTTAAAACATATTCTAACAGCTTCACTAATTGAATTATAGGCTGTTTCTCTAGCATCAACATCATAATTCAACAATTAGAGGAGTTAATTTTTCTTTAATTGGTAAAGGCCTTGAGATCTACAACATTTCCCCTGATAGCATCTACTAAAACTGACTGAGTTTGGCCACTTTCTCTTCGAAAATATATTACTTCCCATGCTGGATGGTAAACATTAAAATCTTTAGTTGTAACCGATTGGTAGTAACTTAATTTGAAGGAAAAAATCTCTGCATCATTAGGTAAAGTGGTATCAATACGATTCTCAATGATTTCTAATGCATTCTGAGAAGAAATTAGCTCTTTTTCTTTCTCTAAGCGAAAAGCTTCAGTTTGATAGGTCTGCATATAAGAAATCATATTATAAGAATTGTCTAACAATATTCGCAACTCAGCAGTCCCATCTGATATGGGGATTGATGGTTCTTCAGTTGATGCAGGTTCTTGATACCCCTCTTTAGTGACCATTCGAATAATAATTAAATTTTCCTGCGGTGAATACCAATGATTCAGATATTGTTCTCCATGAATAAAGAGACTTTCATCCATTAATATATTTTCTCGAATCCATAAAAAATCTTCTCTGGTCAATTCTTGAGAATCTTCTCCTAGTGAAATATCTAATTCAATCGGGTTAGTAAACTCACTCGATAATACCCCTTCTGGTGAAATACTGACTGTTTGATTTTGTAATTGATGACGCTTAGCTCTTAACTCATTATTAGGGGCGGTTTTCACTACTGCTAGTTCAGGTTGTTGACTATCTACGTTAATAGTATTTAAAATTTCAACTCCCCGAGCTTTCATCTCTTGGACTATATTCACTTCTTCCGTAGAATCTTGTGAAATCATTTTTAAAGAGCCTCTTTCTATCAACAAATAACCTAGATAAAGATCAAAAATCACAAAAAAAGCCAATAGAAGCACTTGTATTCTCTTAAAGTCCAATCTAATCCCCCTTTCTGCTAAAGCTAACTAAATCAATGCTTTGTTTTTTTGCCTATTGTCAACCCAAAGAAACGATAACATTTCTTCATCAAATAGATTTATTCCGTTACCTGCTTTAGTCACTAGCGCTGATGCGTACTTCTCAGAAACTGTTCCATCTTTGATCTGATCAATCGAATAGATCTCATTGCCAATCACAAAAAACCATTTAGGTATTAGTGTTACTTTTTTAAAATTTTCCATCTCTTTTTGCCACTCAAACCCTAACAAAATTTGATTAAATTGAGAAAATTTCAAATGATTATCTTCTAAGATCTTACGTATCTCTTGTCCAGATTCAACTATTTGAGATTGCGATTGATCGGAAACATGCGTTCCTAAAATTAATAGCGACATCTGCAATCTATCTAATGATGCTTGCGAGCCTTGATATTTTAAACTAACTTTATTCGCTCCATAATCAGGTAATTCAGGATGAGCAAAAATAGGCATACCCGCTAAATATCTCCGATAAGTGATCATATTTCCTTGTTCTGAAAAGAAACGAAAGCCCATATTCCAATAGGTAAAATCTTTAACAATTTCAAGACTACCTGTTACTTGATGATATTGACTGACTAGTTGAGATTCTGACCGACTAGGGACATTTTTTTGAGATCCTGATTTAGAAACTGTCATCATATTGGTATCATCATCAATCATCAAGGAAGAAACAAACGTATGGTAAGAGCGTATATTATTAGCATCAGGTTCAGTGATATCGAATGCTTCTCCTTCGAAAACCGGTTCTATAAAAATATTTTCAGGAACTTTCTCTAAAGTATAAACTTGGCTAGGAGAAGCTAATACTGTTTTAGGCAAATAAACAGTATCCCTATTAATGGTATATTCATCCATTTCAATCCAAGTTTGAGCAACTTTATCAAATGAATCCGATAAAGTTGACAAATTAATTGTATCATTTAAATGGGCTTCTAAAAAAGACTTATTAATAGAATCTACCAAATATACCTTACGAGAGTCATCTTTGGGAATAATAATACGATTAATCTGAAATTGTGTTTCAACTTCAGAAGAATCTCGAATTAAATCAGACAGTAATGGTAAAGCTAATTTTGTTATATAAATAAATTGATAATGATCCTTTTTCATGATATCCCCTAATTCAACAGGGTTAATTTGGGGTTGATTTCCATCTAATTCAATTATCGGTTCCTCAACAGTATCACGAATGTCAGCCATTATTTTCGATTGGTGAACATAATAGTATCGTCCCTTTTCTCTAATCATAATTTGATGGGGGCTCATAATATCAGATAATTCTGGCTGAGCAGCTTGAAAATAAGTATCCTCAATAATTGAGGTTTCTACTTGAGGCTTAAGTTCTTCATTAACAGCAATCCGTTGATACAAATCATAAATTGCCTTTGTATCAATTAAAAAATAGGTTAATAATACATTCAATAAGATAAAAATCACTAAACATACTGAAATCCAAGAAGGTTTTTTCATCACAACTCCTCCCACCCATCATCAAATTCAAACTCTGTGTACGGTAATGAAAAGCTAAATTTAGAGCCGACATTTTCTTCACTTTCGACCCAAACTCTTCCGCCATGTAGTTCAATGACTTCTTTAGAGATTGCTAAACCTAAACCTGTCCCTCCTTGCTGTCTAGATCGAGCTTTATCGACTCGATAAAAGCGATCAAAAAGAAAAGGAATATCCTTCTGATTAATTCCCAGCCCTTGATCTTCCACACTAAAAACGACATGATCCTGAAAATCAGCTAAAGTCACAACAATTTCGCTACCGTCTGGTGAGTATTTCATAGCATTATTCATTAAATTATCAATCACTTGAGTCATACGATCTTGATCAATCTCAACATATATTTCTTTTTTGGTTAATAACCTTAAAATTTTATACTTACCTTTATTTCCATCATTTTCAAGCGTAAACTCAATACGATCAAGTATATAGTTAACTAATCGCTTGAAATCAATATATTCAAAATTGGGACGGATTTGTCCACCGTCTAGTTTTGAAAGATCCAACAAATTTCCAATCATTCGAATCATACGATTACTTTCAGATTGAATCACTTCCAAAAACTCTGGTGCAATTTTTTCATCTTTCCATGCCCCATCAATTAATGCTTCGGAATAAGACTTAATGCTGGTTAAAGGTGTCCTTAACTCATGGGAAACATTTGAGACAAAATCTCTTCTCTCTTGATCCGTTTTTTGTTGTTCGGTTACATCTTGAAGAACACAAACAAGACCCGTAACAAATCCTGTTTCTCTTCTGATCACCGAAAATTCACACTTCAATATAGAAGGAATCCCGTCTACCATTTTATGGACCATGACCTCGTGATCTCCACGTAATAAATTCCCTAACTGATAATCTTGGTCAATTCCTAACAAAGTTAAGATCGGTCGCCCAATGGCTTCATTTTGATTCATATCCAATAACAACAAGGCTCGATCATTGACTAACAAAACATTCCCGCGTTGATCTGTCCCAATCACACCATCTGTCATATGACGAAGAACACCATCAAGTCTTTGTTTCTCTGACTCGATCGATTCTTGAGCATCCCGCACCTTAAAAGCTAAGTCATTAATTGTAACAGCCAATTCTCCAATTTCATCATGACCATACACTTCTGCAGGATAGTCATATATTCCGTCCGAAATGCGCAATGCTTGCTGCCTCATATTCTCAATCGGCGTTGTGATTCCTTGTGATAATACAAAAGCTAGAATAAACCCCGCAATAATCGCCATTACAATTGCTCTTAAAAATAAGTTCGTTATTTTTTCTCTTTGTTCATTTAAATGTTCCATTTCAGATTCAAGAGCGATTACACCAAGGAATTTTTTTTCATCTTTAGTATTTGAAAACAAAGGCTTTAATATATAATAAGGTTGTTGTAAACTAATAAATTGATCATCCTCAATTGGTCTTCGATTAATCAGCACATCCCTAATCAACTCATCATTAGTACGAGTTCCCACAGCTGATCGCTCTGCTAAATTGCTAGTAGCTAATAAATAATCTTGAGGATTTACTATTTTTATCGTTGTTGGATAAGTGGAACTGAAAGAATCCAGCGCCTGGGATAGGCGCTGGTTACGGTCGGTTGTAGTTTGTTGCTCATCTTCTAAGATTGAGACCACATTATTTGCAAGGAAATCAACTTGAGTATTAATTTGTTCTTTCATTGAAGTGACAGTCTGTGTCTCTAATTGATCTAGAAAATAAATACTAATAAACTGAAAAACAATAAATAAAATCACTACAAATAGTAAAGGGATTTTTACATATATCGATTGAAAAGCGGAAAATGAACGCTTCATAAAACGACTCCTAGTCTTGTTCTGGATTCTTTAAAAAGTAACCTACTCCACGCCTTGTAATAATATAGCTAGGGTGGCTAGGCGTATCTTCAATTTTTTCCCGTAAACGCCTTATGGTAACATCGACTGTTCTAACATCACCAAAATAATCATAGCCCCAAACCGTTTCTAAAAGATGTTCTCGAGTCATCACCTGCCCAATGTGTTTAGATAAATAATGCAAAAGTTCAAACTCTCGGTGAGTCAGCTCAATTTCTACTCCACGTTTAGAAACAATATAGGCATCCTGATGGACAATTAAATCGCCTACTTCAATATCATTCGATAATTCAGCTTGCTGTTGTTCTTCTTCCCTCACTGTATTGCGGCGCAAATTGGCTTTAACGCGAGCAATTAATTCACGATTTGAAAAAGGTTTTGTAACATAATCGTCCGCCCCTAATTCTAAACCTAATACTTTATCAATTTCAGAATCTTTAGCTGTTAACATAATAATCGGAACAGAACTTGTTTTCCGAATTTCTCGGCAAACCTCTAATCCTTCAATTTTTGGCAACATTAAATCCAATAAAATTAAATCAGGTGAATTGGTAGCAAATTTCTCTAATGCTTCTTCTCCATCAAAGGCTGCATCTACTTCAAAGCCTTCATTTTTTAAATTAAAAGTAATTATGTCTGAGATTGGTTTTTCATCATCAACAACAAGAATACGTTTCATGCTGTCACTCCTTTATACGATCTCAGCTAGAATCAATCTATATAAGACCTTTTTTATCGAAAAAATACAATACCTTCTTTATATTTTTTCTACCATTATTATTATTATACCTATCAATTGAGATTAGTCAAAACGTATTCCATATCATTTCTTGACTAAGAGACCAAAATAAAAGCCCCTCCTCGTTAACAGGAAGGGACTATAAATTAGAATACAATGACTGGAGTTCCGACTTCAACCATTTCAAAAAGTTCTGACATTAAGGCAGGAGGGGTATTAATACAGCCTTGAGAACCCGCATACATGTATACGTCTCCTCCAAAACTAGATTGCCAATTAGCATCGTGTATTCCTTGACCGGTATCATCAAATGGCATCCAGTATGAAACAGGTTGGCGATAATCATTACCACGTTGCTGGTTAACTCCTACCAGTGTAGCGTCTTTCTGTTTATCCCAAATAGCATAGGCACCTGGTATTGTTGGAGTTGGCGGATCCGCATCAGCCATACCCGATACAATCTCTGCTGAAAATAATTGTGTTCCATCTTCGTAGTAATACATCATTTGATTAGTTAGATCGACTTCAATATAGGTAGAGCCTATATCGTCACTACTGTCTGAATTATAACCCGTCCCTGAAATAGCCGGTTGACGTTTGACATCTTTATTTCCAGATAGATCAGCGATAATATTTTGAACTTCAGTTTCACGATCAATGGACCAACCAAGTGTTCCGGGTTGAACTGTAACTTCACCTTGTAAAGTTGATTTAAACTTACGTTCTTTAGTGTAAGTTGCATGTTTTTCATTTAATTCTGTTAAATACTCATCAATGGCAACTTCATCAAAAACGACATTGTTACTTGGATCAAAATATAGCCACTCCAAAATTTTCTCTTGAGGTATTTGAACCTCTTTATCCTCAATCTTTAAGACGATTTCCTTGTTTGTAATGCCTTCTATCATATCCATGGCTTTCTCAATCCGTTCATCTTTAGAGGTGACAGTTGGTTGCGCATATGCTTGGTTCAACTCAACCGTTGTTTCATTATCTTGAATAGCTTTCAAAATGGTCTGAGAAACTCTTTCTAAATCGAGTTGAGTCCCTTCCTCTGCCTCTTCTACTTGGTAGCCAGTAGCTTCTGAGTATGTAATAGTAGCATCCGTCGGTGAAGTTCGTTCATCATTACTAATCCCCAAGTTATTTAAGGATTGTTGAACACTTACTGGGTCTAGATGAACATGTTCTTCTAACACATTATTATATTCTGTCGAAGAGAAATAACCGGTAACCCATTTATTAGGATTTTGTGATAAGTATGAATTTTCTATCACTTCATCTGCATCAATAACAGCACCTAAATCAGCAATTGAAACTTCACCTAACTCTTTCCCATTTTCTTTTAGCAGAATTTTTCGCTCTAATACTTCTTCTTCAATTTTTTTCTCGGCTTCTTCTAAAGTTAGATTACTAATATCTACATCTCCAAAAGTAGTATTTGCTTGAAACTTCTCTGCATAAAAACCAATTCCCGCACTATACGCTACCCCTAAAAGTACAAGTGTTATAACGGTGATGATTATTCCTTTTTTCATTCCTTCACCTCTTAGATTATTCTATCCTATTCAAATACGTATTTTAACATCTATTTGTGAAATTTCTGTTAATATTTAGCTAATATTACACTTTATTCCTACAAATTCACTATATACTTGACAAGAAATCATTATTCTCAGACTCTTTCCGAATCATTAACAGACCATCTCCTAATGGAACTAAACAAGAACGATGATTTTTAGCGGGTAAAACGAGCTCCAAAAGTTCATTTAACTTTCTATGTATTTTACGCACTCGCTTAGGTATATCAGCCTCGTCATCTAAGACTGTTCCAGCTTGAAAGATATCGTCAATAATGATAACCCCGCCTACCGATAATAATCTCATACACTCCGGTAAAAATTCAACATATTTCGCTTTAGCTGAGTCCATAAATATCAAATCAAAGCAGCCACTTAATTGGGGAAGCTCACTAGCCGCATCCCCTTCTATCATCGTAATCCGATCACTTAAACCTAATTTTTTAAAATTTTCTTTTGCTCGTTCGTACATCAGTGGATAACGATCTATCGTTGTTAAATGCCCTTCTGTTTTTAAATGTTGGGCCATCAAACTAGCAGAGAATCCAACCGCTGTTCCAATTTCTAATATTTTTTTAGGTTGAGTAGTCGCGCAAAAAAAATCAATAAATTTTGCTGTTTCATGCGGAATAATAGGAATTCCCTGCTTAACAGCATAATCCTCTAATTCACCTAGTCCATTCTCAAATCCATTCTGTTTTTGACGCATAAAATCAACAATTTTAGGAATTACTATTGGACGGTGCATCATTTCATTTAGCATTGCTTCCTCCTAATTCTCATTAAAAAATGAACGAGATAGACTCATCTCGCTCAGATTGTGCTTTCTGATTCTCCATCATTTATTGTTTAATTGTCATCGAGCTCAAAGTCACTTTCACGTCGATCACTCTCATTTAAGAAAGCATGCAAACTAAATTCTGTCTCTATAGCATATGAAGGATCGTGTGTAACGTGAATTCCCCGAATACGACCATTTTCAACATTACTTGTTGTCAGAACATAATCATTCATTCTTACAGAAATTCTCTCTTCATCATCTGGAACATATCCAATCACTTGAATCATTAAACCAGCAATCGTATCTACCTCTTCAGAATCTAAATCCTCATCAAAATAATGATTATATTTTTCTAAAGTAATGACACCATTAATATAATAATTAGCATCATCAATCTTTCGAACTACGGTTGCGGTAATATCTGACTCATCATTAATATCGCCCACAATTTCTTCAATCAAATCTTCAAGGGTTACAATCCCTTCCACTCCACCATACTCATCTCGCAAAATAGCCATATGAGTTTCTTCTCTACGAAATTCTACCAAAAGATCGTCAATATAAGCAGTAGACGGAACAAACAATGGTTCATTGGCTATCGCCATAAAATCAACATTATCAAACCCATTTTTTTGTGCTGCTTTTAATAAAGACTTAACATGTAGAACCCCTATCACATTATCCTTACTTTCCTCGTAGATAGGTAATCGAGAATAGGGACTTGATAAAATTTCAGATAAAATCTCTTCATAATCATCTTCAATATCAATCATTTGCGTATCTGTTCTAGGAACCATTACTTCACGTGCCAATTTTGAATCCAGTGAAAGAACCCCTTCTAGCATGGCATATTCAGCTAAATCAATTGCACCTTCTGCCTGGCTTTGATTCAGAATGGCTACCATTTCTTCCCGCGTAAATTGTTCATTATCCGCATTAAAATCGATCGGAGTTATACGCTTTAAAAGACCCGTTGACAGAGAAAGAAGTTGTACAAAAGGCTTAAAAATTCTTTGAATCCCTTCCACAACTCCACTAGTGGCCATAGCAACTTGATCTGGCATTTGTAAAGCCACCTGTTTAGGGTATAGCTCTCCAAAAACTAAAGTAATATAAGATAAAATAACTGTCACCACAACAATCGATACGGTCGTTGCTCCAGGAAAATTAGGTATCCAGTGATTAAAATATTCTGCAAAACTTGTAGCAGCCGATGCACTTGATAAGAATCCTGCAAGGGTGATCGCAACTTGGATAGTTGCTAAGAAATCATCCGCGTTTTCAATCAATCGAAGTACTCGCTCAGCTTTTTTATTTCCTTCTTCTTCTGCCATCGCTCGCATTTTTGATTGATTAATAGAAACAAATGCTATTTCTGCTGCAGCAAAAAAAGCATTGATCCCCGTTAAAATAATGATGATCATTAACTGAAATATAAGTGAATTCCCCGAGGAGTCCATAATTTTTTTCATTTCTCCTTTAAATACATGAGCTTGTATATACTTGAACTAACTTGAAGTAAAAATTCTGATTACTTTCATAATAGGTAAACTTGACCAAAAAAGCAATACTTTCTATTTGTTATGGCTTTTTTTATATTAGAAATTAATGAGCCTGGTTTTCGTTTTTTTTAATCTATGGTATGATAGTGTCTGTTAATAAACTTTCTATAGATGATATTAAGAATAGGAGTTCTTATATGATTGATGAATTAATGGCCCCTAAAGATACTATCATTAGCATTCCTCAGACAATGAATTGCTTAGAAGCTGTTCAAATTCTTGAAGACAACAGTCTACGAAGCGCTCCTGTTTTAGATGCTAGTAAGACAATATATCGGGGCAATATTTACCGATATCATATCTACCAATACCATTTTCACCATCCTGAAGAAGACTTAAAGCAAATCCTCGTCACACGTTTTCTTAAAAACACCACCAAAGTAGTTCGTATTACCGACACAATTCTTGACTTATTCTTTGCAGTAAAAGATCTCCCCTACGTGGCAGTTCTAAATGCCGATAATGCTTTTATGGGGATAATACGCCATCAAACGCTTTTATCTTTCTTCAATCAATCTTGGGCAATGAATGAAGCTGGCTATCTTATAATGGTTGAGTCTTTAGGCAAAAAAGGAGATTTAATGCAGCTATGTCGTTTAATTAATCGATATACTGATATTGTATCCTGTATGACACTCGATCGGAATGTCTACCATAACCGGTCAACCGTTGTCTATCAATTACCGAAAGACTTAAATATTCTCACTTTTCAAACCCTCATTAAATATCTAGAAAAAAGACATTATAACGTGCAATATTGGCAATTTTAAACTAGAACGAGTCATGGAAAGGGGAAAACCCTAATCCATGACTTTTTCTATAAATCTTGTAAAAACAGATTATTCTCTATTTCATATGATAATTCTGTTGGTTCTCCATGCCCTGGGAAAACTTTAAATGTTGGAGACAAAATTAATATTTTGTCCTTGAGGCTTTGATTCAAATCATTGGTATTGGCATTTAATAAATCAGTTCTTCCCACTGATCCTTTAAATAAAACATCTCCAGAAATCATAAAAAGATCATCCTCAAACAAATATGTTACATGTCCCGGACTATGCCCAGGTGTATGCAATAATTTCATATCAAAGCCCTCTATTTGATGATTCCCCATATTATCATTATCCCAATAGTATTCAGCAGGTCTTTGGATAACTTCTCGATTACTAAATTTCGATAAATTCAACTGAGGATCTAACAAAAATTCTTTCTCCAACGAATGAATATATACTGGTATTTTATAATAATCACGTAATTCATCCAAAGCTCCAATATGGTCATAATGAGCATGAGTGAGTAAAATTGCTTTAGGTTGCCACTGCTTCTCATCAATCCACTGGATTAAAGTCTCTGCTTGAGCTCCTGGATCAAATATCAAAGCATCATTGTGATTGTTATACACTACATAGGTGTTTTCTCTTAACAAACCTACCGTTTTATAAGCAACTTGTAACATTCTTGCCCCTCCTAAATATATATTCTCGGAACTCTTGCCCCTATACTGGTCACTATCTCATATGAAATAGTGTCTACTTGCCTTGCAATGCTTGAAGCATGATTATTTAACCCTCCATCCATTCCAATTAGTGTCACTTCTGTCCCAATTGGAAAAGCCTTTGGTAAGCGAATCATCATCTGATCCATATTAATCACACCTAACACAGAACACTTATAGCCTTCAACTAAAACTGGAACGCTATGGTACGCTCTCAGCCAACCATCAGCATAGCCAATGGGCACTGTGCCAATCCATTCTTCTTCCTGACTTGTATAAGTAGCTCCATACGACACTGACGTTCCAGACGGTACTTTTTTTACGTAAACTAATTCGGAAACGAGTTGTAAGGCAGGCTGTAAATCTAAGGCTAACATCTGATCAAATGTTGCGTTATGTTCAAATTCTTCGTCACAATACGTTTCTTGTTTTATAACCAAATCTTTAGGGTGCAACCCATACATAGCAATCCCCAAACGTATAATATCTGATTTTTGATTATAGTTTGGGTACATCGCCATAGCCGAATTAGCAAAATGGCGAATTTTAACAGATTCAGGAACTTCTTCCAAAAGAAATTCCCACCGTTCCCATTGCTGTTGTATATATGTACTCGGTCCTCCTCCTGCTGTAGCAAAGTGAGTAAAAACCCCTTCCCAGACAGCCCAAGTAAATCCTTTAATCTGTTCATAAAATGTCCGTATATCTGTTTTCGATTGTAAACCAATTCTAGACATACCCGTATCCAATTTCAAATGAAATTTTAATTGATAAAGATTCAATAATTCCGTTTGTTCAGAATGTTCTAACTGCTCATAAGCTTTCACGAAAAAATCAATATTACTCACTGTTATGGTGATATTATAATGAAGAATTTCTGCAATTCCATATGGTGAAGTCAAACCAAGGACTAAAATAGGCACTTGGATCAGCCCTGCTTGTCTAAGTTCGATCGCTTCATCAACTGTTGCCACACATAAACCAGTAGCTCCGGCCTCTAAAGCAGCTTTCGCAACTGGAACTGCTCCATGACCATATCCATCCGCTTTTACTACAGCATAGATCTCCTGATCTACTGTGATAAGGCCACGGAATTCTTTTATATTATGCGAAATAGCACTCAAATTAATAATCGCCTGTGTCGGACGATGTTCACTAGCAAAATTCATAATCCATACCCCAATTTCTATTTACTTAATAAGAACTGCTGAAGTTTTTTTTCAATTATGACAGAATCTAAGTCAATAAGAACCATAGAAATTGCAAAATCTCGACTATGACTAATTGACACTTTTACAGACTCAGCCAATGGTCCGGAAGAAAGATAGGGCTTCCCTTGATTGTCTGATAAGATTTCTATATCTGTAAATTTCAACCTACCGATTCCACATCCAATTGCCTTTGAGTATGCTTCTTTAGCAGAAAATCTACCTGCTAAAAAACTAAAACGTCGACTGCCTTGTAATCGTTCAAACAGCAATAATTCTTTTGGAGCTAGAATTCGTTTTGCAAATTGCGAGTGCTTAACATAAGCCTGTTCGATCCGCTTAATTTCAACAATATCGGTTCCTATCTCCATAAATTTCTCCTTGCTCTTTTATGAATGACGTTTTTTCACTTTAAAGTTTTTGTTACTTTTCTGATTTGATATTCCTGATTTTCTCTTATCATTTTTAGAGTAATTACTTCTTCCACCTTTGGCATTACGCTTGTCCCGATATTTGCTGTTACTACGTTTCTTACGATCAGCATTTGGTAAAGGTTTTTGAGGTGAGATAGAAACTTCAGCTTGATTAGTTTCTACAATTAATTGCCCCAATAAAGCTGCTACTAATTCATTAGCTTCATAATGTGTCAATAGGATTTTAGCAGTATTATAATATTCAGTCACCTGACCCTCTGCTAACAATTGATTCGTCTGGTCAATGATCTGTTGCACTTGACCTTGCTGTGCCTCTTGAAGAGTGGGTGGTTTCATAGGCAACATTTGCTTACCAATTAGGTTTTCAATTGTACGCAAATAACTCATTTCATTGTGAACCACAAAGGTTAAGGATAATCCTTCATTCCCCGCTCGTCCAGTTCTACCTATACGATGAACATAAGATTCTGGATCTTGGGTAATGTCATAATTATAGACATGAGTAACTCCTGAAATATCTAAGCCTCGGGCAGCAACATCAGTAGCAACTAATAATTCTACCTCGCCTTTTCGGAATAGATTGATGACACTAGAACGTTTCTGCTGTGTAATGTCACCATGAATAACTTCTGCATTATAACCTCGCAGGTTTAAGCCTCTTCCGACTTCATCCACTCTTTTTTTAGTGCGACAGAAAATAATAGCTTGTTTTGGCATTTGAACATCAATAAATCGTGTTAAAATATCAAACTTCTCATCATCCCGACACTTTGTATAGTATTGTTCAATGAGATCAGCAGTCATTTGTTTAGCCTCTATTTTAACATGAGCAGGCTCTTTTAAAAACTGATCCGCTAAAGAGCGAATAGCTGCTGGCATCGTTGCAGAAAAAAGCAACGTTTGCCTAGATGTCGGGGTTGCCGATACTATAGATTTAATATCTTCAATAAAGCCCATATTTAACATCTCGTCGGCTTCATCCAAGACTAAAGTTGTTACATCATTTAGCTTGAGTACTTTACGGTTAATTAAGTCTAAAATGCGACCTGGTGTCCCCACAATTATTTGTGGTTGATTTCGCTTAATTCTTTCTATTTGTTTTCCAATAGGAGTGCCTCCATATACAACATATACTTTAGCTCTTACCCCTTTTCCTAAGCGATATAGCTCTTCTTGTACTTGAATAGCAAGTTCTCGAGTAGGAGCCACTACTAATCCTTGAACGGATGATTGTTTACTATTTAATTTATTAAGTAGTGGCAATCCAAAAGCAGCTGTCTTCCCTGTTCCGGTTTGAGCCTGTCCAATCAGGTCTCGACCCTCTAAAGCAACTGGAATTGCTTGCTGCTGAATCGGTGTAGGTTCCTCAAAACCTAATTCATCTAAGGGGCTTAAAATTTCTTGTTTTAAATCTAATTCTGTAAATTTCAAATAATTCTTCCTTTTCTTTATCTATATTCAATTGCGCTATACATTATAAATGGGACTAGGCAGTACGGCCCAGTCCCACTAACATCTATATTTATGAAGCTTTCGCTAAATAAAACACCTTTACGAAGGCTTGATTATCGTGTTGTAATACCGGTTAATGCCGTCACAACTTTTAGTAAATCAACACCAAAGCTTGATTTAACTAGGATGACATCATCGTTTCCTGTCTCTCGTTGAAGAACATCAATTAAACGTTGATGGTTCGCTTTTTCATAAAATAACTGTTCCGGAGCAAATTTTTGTTGCAGTTCATCATATAAATAAGCCATCTGGTCGCCAAACAAGTATACCTTATCTAGACCCTCTACGTCCAGTGAATCTTTTAAATCGCGATGATATTCTTCACTATTAGGTCCTAATTCACGAATATCTCCCAAAACGGCAATTTTGCGTCCAGCGCCCTCCATTTCAACATGAGCTAAGGTATTTAGGATCGCTCTCATAGACGTAGGACTTGCATTATAAGCATCATTAAGTAACCTAGCCCCATTTTTAGTTTCTAACCACTGTACACGATTAGCCGTCAGCTCAAACTTTGATAATTGAAAAATTGCTTGTTCTGTTGGCACTTCTAACATAGTTGCAATACTTAACGCTATGAGAGCATTGCTCACATTATATGCTCCTATAATGGGAATTGTACATAATACATTCTCATCAATGTTTGTTCTAAAAAAAGTCTTATTAAATTCTTCATAAATATCATAAGCATAATATTCATAACTACTATCATACCCAAAACGATACTTTTCAAACGCTCGATCCTTTGTCTCTAATTCATCCTCTATTAATGGTTCGTCACCTGGGTATAGGAACTTTCCATGCTCTCTCATTCCATCTATAATTTCTAGCTTTGCTTTAGCAATCCCGGCACGGTTTCCCAAAAATTCTAGATGACTTTCTCCTATAAGGGTTATAACCGCAATATCCGGTTCCGCTATACTACTTAATTCGTGTATTTCTCCAAAGTTACTCATTCCCATTTCTAACACACAAACCTCTGTATTTTCTGGCATCTTCAAAATCGTATACGGCATCCCAATTTCATTATTGAAATTCCCTTGTGTTTTGTGTACAACATATTTCGAAGTAAGACTCATAGCTGTCATATCTTTTGCAGTAGTTTTACCGTTACTGCCTGTTATTCCAATTACAATCGGATTAATGAGATGACGATAATAATTTGCTAATTCATGTAAAGCTTTTAAAGTATCTTCTACAAAAATAACATGTATCAAATCAGTAGGTGCCGCTTCTTTCTCATCCGACCATAATGTTGCACTGGCACCTTGCTCTATTGCTTGATTAATATATGAATGTCCATCAGTCGCTCCCCCTACTAAAGGAACAAAAAGTGCCCCTGGTTGTACTTTACGGGAATCAAATTCAACACTTTCAATGAATGGATCCCGTTGGCTATTTATTGAAGCTTCTACATGATCGAGTTGACAAACGATTGTTTCAATACTTAACTTTTTCATATACAGTGCTTTCCCTTTCCTATTCCTGACTTTGTGATTGGGAAGTTCTTGACTCATAGCGACGAAGAGCTAGTTGCAAAAGTTCTTCTACTAAATCTCGAAATTCTAATCCCGTAGCTTGCCAAAGACTTGGGTACATACTATACTGGGTAAAACCTGGCATCGTATTGATCTCATTAATATAAATATCTTGACTAGCCGTTACAAAGAAATCGACTCTCGACAATCCCGCCCCATCAATTGCTAAATATGCTTTTCTTGCATAATCTTGAATTGTTTGAGTGATGTTATCTGGTAATTGAGCCGGTATTTCCATTTCTACTGTGTTATTAACATACTTTTCAGAATAATCATAAAAATCTTGCTTCTTAATTAAATGACCCACACATGAAACATGGATATCATCATTTCCTAAAACCGCCACTTCACATTCTTCTGCTTGAATCCCTTGTTCCACAACAATTCTGCGATCATAATGAAGCGCTTCTTCAACTGCTTGAATTAAAGACTCCTTGTCTTGAACCTTACTAATTCCTACACTGGACCCCATATTAGCAGGCTTAACAAACAGTGGATATAGAAGAGTTCCCTCTGCTTTTTGTATCAATTCTTCTTGTTGCTTCTGCCATTCAATATCATTAAAAGATACATAAGGTACTTGTGGGATACCCATTTGAGTAAAAAGAGCCTTAGAAATAATTTTATCCATTCCATTTGCTGAAGCAGTAATCCCTGCTCCTACATATGGCATATTTAAAACTTCTAAAAAGCCTTGAATTGTTCCATCTTCTCCGTTAGGACCATGAAGAACAGGAAAAACAATGGTCTCCTCTTCTTGAATATCCCCTGGACGAATCGCTACACCTTTTGAAGGATGATTACCTTCTGACCATTCAGCTTGATCAGCAATAGTTAAGATTAATTGCTGGTCACTAAAACTTGGTTGTTTCAATTCAGGCCCCTTAATCCACTGCCCAGTCTTAGATATATATACAGGTTGAACAGTATATAAATTATACATTATTGATTGTGCGATATTATGAGCGGATATAATAGAAATATCATGTTCAGCACTCTGTCCACCATATAATAAGATAATTTTCATTACAATTGTTCCTCCATGTCATCCTTAGAACTGATAATTTTATTTTTAAGATTCCAGCTACTCAAGTTTTCTTGATAGATTAATTCTCCAATTTGTAACTCTTTAGGCAACATTCTTGTCAAGTGTGTTAATTCATCCTCTATGATATATAAAGGAAGATACCAATCATTGTGAATAGCATATGCTTGCTTAAAGTCGATTTTAAGCCCATTCATAAACAAAGGACTTAATCGTTCAACTATCTCTAAAGGTAACGGCGATACCTTATGCTTTCGCCTCATCAACCAATGAGCATTCTCATTTAACATCTCTTCCATATGTTCAGAAATAGACCTTTGAAAGCGAGGGTAGAAATGGACCATATGACGATAATAGGTTTTAGTCAAGCCATTGGGCATCGTTAAATAAACATAGTTATTCTGTAATTTATAAAAAAAGGGAGATCTTAATGCTTTATTAGCATGAAATAAATATAATAACTCCGAAATCTCATAAGGGGTCAGTTGGTGCATCATTTCAATACTATCAAAATCAATCCAATTTGACATCCGGCGCTGTTCTTTATGACAGAGATCAATATAATCGAAAACTTCTCCTTGACCGCGTAAGATTTTAAAATCCGTTTGAACGTCAAAGCGCCCAAACTCTTCAGGAGCATTTGCCAAAATAATATTTTGAGGCAGGTACTGCTGAGAGAAATCTTTGACTGTCATTGTGATTCCTCGAGTCATAAAATGATTTGTAACTGAATCATAATGTACATATAAATTTAAACGACCCATTTTCTACCTCCTTTCTAAAATCATTCACTCTATTGTACGCTTTCTATCACTAATTAGCAAAGAGTTGTTCTCGCAGTATTCTTACATATTAAAATTCTACCTTAGGAACTTCTTTTGATTCGTTCGGAGCTTCTAAATATCCTTTTTCGTGAAAACCATGTAGCGAAGCCACAAAATTATTAGGAACCATTTGAATTTTCTGATTATAGGTTTGAACACTTGAATTATACAATTGCCGCGAAAGTGCAATTTTATCTTCTGTTTCTTCAAGTGAAGATTGTAATTGTTGAAAATTACTATTTGCTTTTAAATCAGGATATTGTTCAGCTACAGCAAAAAGCCTTGATAAAACTGAAGATAAATGATTAGATTGATCATTGACCCTCTCTGGGCTAACATTATCAGAAATATTTACCATTTGTTGTCTCGCTTGAACCACGGCTTCAAGCGTCTGAGTTTCATGTTGAGCATAACCTTTAACGGTCTCTACTAAATTAGGTATTAAGTCATTTCTTCTCTGTAACTGTACATCAATTTGACTCAAAGCCCCTTCTACCCCATTGCGAGCTTTAACCAGACTATTATAAATCCCTACCCAAAATAAAATCAATACCGCGATAATAATTAGTATTATTAAACCTATTTGCATATAGTCACAACCTTTCTATTTCCTTTATTATAAGTGAATACACACTATCTGTGAATAAGAACATTCCTAAAACTTCTAATTTTACATAAAATTAGTATTGACTTAAATAGAGATTGTTGATATCATTACAACGAATGTTTGAATAGAGTGAAAAGAGGAAAATAAATGACATTACAAGATATCACACAATCCACAACCCAAGTCGTTACATCTGCCGTCCAAATAAATGCTTTAAACAGTCAAAAGCTTGCTAACTTTTACCAAAATACCATTGGCTTGACACTTATATCTAAAAGCAAAGGATTTTATAAACTCGGAACTCCTGATCACAAAGTTCTTCTTGAGTTATTTCCAAATGCTAGCAACAAAAAGGAACGTACAACAGGTCTATACCATATGGCATTCTTACTACCCAACAAAAATGAATTAGGGACTATTCTTCAATCCTTTATCGATAAGCAAATCCCTTTACAAGGCGCTGCCAATCATGGTTATTCTAACGCAATTTATCTTGCAGATCCCGAAGGAAATGGTATTGAAATATATTACGATAAAAAGCAAACAGAGTGGGACATCCGAGCGACAGGTCATATAGTGGGAGTGACCGAACCAATGGATATCGACTATGTTCTTGAAGGAGCTAATCCCACCTTTGATGGCTTACCAATCGGTACCACTATGGGACACATACATTTGCATGTAAGCGACCTTGATGAAACCCTTAATTTTTATCGTCAGATCCTCGGACTCGGTCTCAAATATCCTTTAGGAAAGCAAGCTTACTTTCTTGCAAGTAGCAACTATCATCACCACCTAGGGATTAATATTTGGCAGGGACACAATTTACCTGCACCCAACATTAATACCTGTGGTCTCCGTGCAAGTGTATGGTCTGCCAATCAAATCGATTATCAAACGATTCAAACTAAACTAAAGGAATTTGATGTGGAATATAAGGAAGGCGATAATACTTTAACATTTGAAGACAATTCAGGTCTCACAGTCATTATAGAAAAGAAAAGCTAACAATAAAGACCCATAGAGTCAGAAACTCTTTGGGTCTTTACTTTAATCAAGCAAGCTAGCCGCTTTCTCATCTAAAAACACATGCACTTTACGATGTTGTTGTAACGCACTTGCAGGGATGGCTTCTGTCATTGGCCCTTGAATCATCTCTTTTACCGCTTTAGCCTTATTCAAACCAAACGCCATTATAACTATTTCTTTAGCACTCAGTATCGATGCAATTCCCATACTTATTGCTTCTTTAGGAACCTCTTCTTCAGAACTAAAAAATCGTTGATTATCTGAAATTGTAGATTCTGTTAATTGAACATGTTGCGTTTGAGAATCGAAGCTTGATCCAGGCTCATTAAATCCTATATGTCCATTAGAACCGAGTCCAAGTAACTGGAGATCAATCGGATTATTTGCAATAACTTCATCATAACGCCTAGTTTCTTGATCTAAATCTTTAGCCAAGCCATTGGGAAGATGAGATTCTTTAAAAGGTTTATGACGGAATAAATGCTGATTCATAAAATAAGCATAACTCTGGGGATGTTCACTTCCTAACCCAACATATTCATCTAAATTAATTGACGTACTCTCACTAAAATCAAGATCCGAATCACTCATTAATTGATATAACTTTTCCGGTGTCGATCCAGTCGCCAAACCAAAGACTGTTGCTCCTTCTTCTTTTTTGTTCTTATATAGCTCAAAGACAGCCTGAGAAGCTTCATCACTGTTCTTAAAAATTTTGATATTCAACCTATTTCCTCCTTTAGTTCCATGAAATTTATGGTTATTATTGTACCATTAAATCAATAGACACCAAAGAATTTCTTACTATTATGACGTAATTCACAATTTAGCAACATTCAGGTAACAATCCACTCTTGATTTGAATTTCATGCTAAACTTACTATAAATTTAAAAATTGGAGGAAATCTATGATTAAATATAGACAGTATAAAATATTCCGTCTTTTTGTCAATTTAATCGCTATTATCGTCATTGGGAACCTAACCATGAAAATATCCCTCTTTGACAGGGTTTACGCTAGCCAACGTGATACATCCCAGTTACCTAAATCTTTTCAATCTTTTTCATCCACTACCGAACCTCCACAAGAGAATCCGGATGAAGCTCCCACTGATAATGGGCCTATCATAACTCCTACTCCCCCCTCAACTTTTGATCCAGAGGAGGATAATGTAGAAAGTAGCTCAGAGCAACCCTCCGAATCTCAAACGGAAACAAGTTCTGATTCGAGTACAAGCGAAACAAGTTCAGAATCAACTTCTGATCACACAGAAGATCCTACTAGTATACCATCATCAACTCAGCCTGATGTCGAATCAACCAATACCACTATTCATTCCTCCGAACCAGGAAGTCTAGTGGCTATCACAAGTGATCAATTACCAATCGATTATATGTTATCAGCGATTGTGTCAGGTATACAAGAACAAATCTATTTCATAGAAGACCAGTATTACCTTTACACTTTTATCATACGCCAGCTCACTATTCTTACAAATAATCATGTACTGAATATCGTTGATCTACACTTATTCAATTGGTTAGAGGCTTCCCTACTCTATATCAATCAAAACTTTAGTTCTTATTAAAAAATTCATAAAATAACTTATTAGGAGGTAATCCGTTGTCAGAATACGCCTGTTTAGACAACCAAGAGCTTGAACTTGAACGCGATAAAATTCGTCAACTCTTCCAACCAGAAATTTTAGAACGAAAAGCGACAATTTTTAAAATCCTCGGAGATTTAAATCGTGTTAAAATTGTAGAATTACTAATGAACTACGATAAACTCTGTGTGTATGAAATTTCTCAATTTATCGGAGCTTCAGTTGCCACAACATCTCATCATTTAATCACTTTAAAAAATCATCACATTATTAACTCAGAAAAAGAAGGTAAACATGTTATATATTCAATGAGTGATGAAATCATTGGAGAGCTGGTTCAAATTGCCAATGGTCTTAACATTTCCTGTCCAACTAAACGTTTGCCAAAATAATAAAAAGGTCCTCAAAAAGAGTGACCTTTTATTATTCATCTTTATTTTAATCAATATTTTCCGATAATTTTTCCATTTTTTGTAAAAATTATAATTTTTTTATCTAAAAGAGAGGTTACATTTTCCCAATATTTGATGTATTATAATATTATAATTATAAATTCCAAATGTACCTTTAATGAGGAGGAAAATCTATGTATATTTCAAATATTAATTCTGCTTCAATAAAATTAGATAAGATTCAAGCAGAAAGAATCCCTACCTCCCAAAATATAACTATTGATTCTGAGGAACACTTAGTCATGATTTATATTCATAAGGGAGCGGCTCACTATACTTATAATGGTATAGAAGGAGAGATCAAGAAACGCGATATATTAATTCTAAATCCAGAACATACTATTCAAATTTCTCCAGTCAGAAAGATAGAATGGATTAAAATTGATTTATCTGGCGTGCTCTTTACATCTTCAACAGAAATTGAATCAATGGATAATATTTTTATTATCTCAGATCAAACACAAACCATTAAACATTACCTCGATTTAGCTTTATTAGAATTCCAAGAGCAATTTCGCGGCTCGGAACTTATTCTACGTAAACTAATCGAATGCGTGATGGTTCATGTTCTGCGTCATCATGAATTATCAATCAAAGACTCAAGCATTCAAATTCGTCACAAAGAAATCGATGATATCAAACAATATATTCGTGAGAATTTTTCTAAAAAGATCACGCTCGATGAATTATCTAAACTGGTAGATATTAATAAATACTACTTAATTCGTCTCTTTAAACAGCAAACAGGGCTTTCACCCATTGACTATTTGATTCATGTTAGATTATCAGAATCTGAAAAATTGCTCACACAGACATCTATTACGATCTCTAAAATTTCAGATGTTGTAGGGTTTCATTCACCCTCTCACTTCTCAAAAACCTTTAAAGAAATCAATCATATGACCCCATCTGTCTACCGTAAGCAGTATTCAAAACAAAATCATATTGAATTCTAAAAAAACCCCCAACTAGTTTTCCTAGTTGGGGGTTTTTTAGGATGCTCTTTTATCGAATCATCTATTCAATTCCTCGTACTTGGCGAATAACATCTGCAATACGCTCTACATACTGGTCAACCAATTCATCTGTCGGAGCCTCTGCCATCACTCTTAATAAAGGCTCGGTTCCACTAGGGCGAACCAAAATTCTACCTTTTCCTTGCATTTCTTCCTCAACTTGTTCGATCACTTTTACCACTTCTGGTTCATCCATCACAGTATGTTTATCTCGTACTTTAACATTTACTAACTTTTGTGGATAAATTTTCACCTCATCTGCCAATTCAGATAGGCTTTTACCAGTTTCTTTCATCACTGCCATTAGCTGAACAGCCGACAACAATCCGTCTCCTGTCGTATTAAGATTTAAAAATATAATATGTCCAGATTGTTCTCCACCTAAAGTATAGCCTCCTCTACGCATCTCTTCTACTACATAGCGGTCCCCTACCTTTGTTTTTAATGCAACCATATCATTCGCTTCAACAGCTTGATGGAATCCAATATTACTCATAACAGTCGAAACAATCGTATTATCATTTAAACGTCCTTTTTGTTTCAGGTGTTTACCACAGATAAACATAATTTTATCTCCATCAACAAGCTCACCCTTTTCATCAACGGCAATCAAGCGATCTCCATCTCCGTCAAAGGCTAAACCTAAATCTACCTCTTTTTCCTGAACAAAAGCTTGTAAGGCTTGTGGATGAGTAGAGCCCACTCCTTCATTAATATTCAAACCATTTGGTCGATCTCCCATAGTGAAAAACTCCGTCTCCATATCAGCAAATAATTGATTGATCAACGGAGAAGTCGCACCATTTGCTGCATCAATCGCCACTCGCATCCCAGACAGATCTACTGATACTGTAGTTTGCAAGAAATTTAAATATTTAATCGTTCCTTCATGAAACTCATCAATTGTCCCCAAGCCTTCTGCGCTTGGGCGCTCTAATTTGTCTTCAGATTGCTCCAAAAGAAGCTCAATTTCTTCTTCTTGTTCATCAGAAAGTTTAAATCCGTCTGCTCCAAAAAACTTGATACCATTATCTGCAACCGGATTATGTGAAGCTGAAATCATGACACCAGCAACTGCATTTTGGGTTCTCGTTAAATAAGCAACAGCTGGTGTAGGAACAATCCCTAACTGCATCACTTCAATTCCTACTGATAAAAGACCAGCTGTTAAAGCAGCCTCTAACATCTCACCTGAAATACGGGTATCCCGCGCAATAAGTACTCGAGGAGATTCCACATCTCCTGCATGCTCTCTTAAAACATGCCCACCATAACGTCCTAATTTAAATGCTAGCTCTGGTGTTAGCTCTTGATTTGCGATTCCTCTTACTCCATCTGTTCCAAAATATTTACCCATGAATTTTCTCCTATCTTCATCAATTTGATTAGATTTTGATACCTTATTATCTATTATCTGTTTCATCGCTATTATTTTCTTCACTATTTTCTTGTGACAATTTCGCTTTAGTCGGTTCCATTTCTATATTTATCTCCACTTGATTAATATTCGCACTACTAATTCCACTAGGCAAATTTAACATTCCTGTAACCTTGCTAGATTTCTGCAATTGTGAAACGTCTACAACAACTTCTACTGCTTCAATACTTTTCAGCACTTCCTGACTTCCATATAAAACCACTTGCTCATGATTAGCAAAACTATATGAATAACTGGCGCGCGAATTATCCTCACCAATTGCAGTGATCTCTAAGGGAACTTCCTTTGAATTCTGAATGATTTCGACTTCCGCAGCAATGTCCATTGTATCTGTATTAACATCTAGTAATTTACCCTCTTTATCTAGAATTTGTAAACGATATGTTTTAGTAAAAGGTTCACTGACCAGTTCTTCGGAACTAATGTTAATACCAACAAAATCAATCATGTCAATTGCAGCTTTACTACCTACCAATTTAACATTTTCTGGTTCTACTGTGATGGAGTCAACTCGATAATCTGAATTCACTTGCAACTCATCAATAGTATACTCAACTGGCATTTCTACTACTTCCCTTTGCTCAACAGAAACTGACACTTTTGATGGGTTAATACGATAACTAACTTCATTGGGTAACCCCTCAATTTCCAACGACAATGTCGCAGTTCCCAAATCATCCTCGGAAACTTCTTCCGTCTGAACAATAAAGCTATCACGAGTGACTTGATTCAGAATATTTCTAGGTCCCTCTAATTTTACTGAAACAGTTTCCTGAATATCACTGACATAAATATCATCAGGATGTTCACCCAAATAGAGAGGAATTCCTTCTATTGTTTCCGTTGAATTGACACTTGTAGCAGTTTGTGAGTTTAAAGCAGCATGTCTCGCATAGTTTTCACTCGTTACAAATGAATAAATCACTAGAGCAAACAGTAAAGAAATTAATCGTACGGCCCATTTATTCTCCCAAACTCTATTCACCTTGATTCCCTCCTTTACTGATTAAATTGCTGGTAAAGAAGTCTTTTATCATTTGAAAATTATCCTGATCAGTATTATCTTCATTATTTTCATCGTATAAATATTCCATTAATTTAGCGCGCAGATCTTCACGATTTAAATCTCGATGCAAAAAGTCATTTTTAACAATGGAAATTGCTCCGGTTTCTTCCGATACAATTAGCGTTAACGCATCTGTCACTTCCCCCAAACCAATCGCAGCTCGGTGTCGAGTTCCCAATTCCTTGGGAATTAATTTACTTTCAGATAATGGAAGGTAACAAGAAGCTGCAGCTATTCTAAAATCACTAATAATTACTGCGCCATCATGAAGTGGTGTATTCGGTATAAAGATATTTATCAGCAATTGGCTCGTGATATTAGAATCCAAAGTTGTCCCAGTAGAAATATATTCATCAAGTGGATTTTCGGCTTCAATAGATATCAAAGCACCGATTTTACGCTTCGACATATAGAGCAGTGAGGTCTCCAGATCATCAATCAACTGTTCGCTTGGATTACGACTTGATGAGGTCGTTCTCCTAAATAAACTTCTCCCTAAATTCTCTAAAGCTTTTCGCAATTCTGGTTGGAAAAGAATAATTAAAGCGACTACACCCCAAGAAATTAATTGACCTAATAACCAGTCTATTGTCTGTAGACCAATCGTCTGACTAAAAAATTTAGCAACTAATATTAAAGCAACTCCTTGCAACAGATTCATTGCGCGTGTTTTTCGGGCATATACTATTAATTGATAGACAATAAACCAGACTATCAGTATATCTAAAATACTCACCAATGGCTGAGTTCCAAAGAAGCGATTTAACCAGTCAACCATCCCATCACCTTCTTTCAATCCAATACCTTACTATTTTATCATACCATAAATTCAACATCATTATTCTCATTAAAATTTCTTTATCTACGATAATCCGGATGTCTTCTTAAGGAAAAATTCTCCGGGACGGGATCAAAACCTCCCTCTACAAAAGGATTGCATCGTAGTATTCGAGCTACTCCCATCAAGATCCCCAAAACACTTCCATGTTTTTGAATCGCATCTAACATATACTGCGAGCAGGTTGGAGAATAGCGACAAGAAGGAGGGGTAAAAGGCGATATAAATTTTCGATAAAAACGCACTAAAGCTATCATAACAGTTTTCATATTTAACTCCTAAATTTTTTAGCCTTTATTTATCAACAGTTTCTATTATAATATGTTTAAAGACAGATACCAAGAAAGAGGTCAGATAAATGTCCAATAAGCTCCTCAATAAGCTATTAACCCTCATGCAAAAAGAACAGATCAGCAACCTTTTGATTAGCGATCCCTTCAGCATCAACTATTTATGTAACTATTATACTGATCCAGGCGAACGACTCCTACTATTAGACATCAAAATTGATGGACAAATTAATCTGTTTATCAATCAACTTTTTCCTAAATTTCACGAGGATAACTCATCTATTAATCCTGTATATTATAAAGATGGAGAAGCCATTCTGACTACCATCGCAAAGCAACTGATCGATGGTAAAGTTGGCATCGATAAAAACTGGCCGAGCCAGCATTTAATAACACTCATGAATTATCGCAAAGATTTAATTTTTATCAACGGTAGCCCACTGATTGATTCCTTAAGAGCACGTAAAAACACAGAAGAAATTGTTAAAATGAAAAAAGTATCTTTGCAAAATGACCAAGCAATGAATAGAATTATGCAAAAGCTCTCTGACCAATTAAGTGAACAACAAATGGTTCAATACTTAGATCAAGTCTATACAGAGCTTAACTGCGATGGCTTCTCCTTTGATCCCATCATCGCTTATGGAGCAAATGGAGCTGATCCTCACCATCAAACAAGTAAAAAACAGCCACAGATAGGAGAGTCGATTATAGTTGATATTGGCTGTTTACAAAATGGTTACTGTTCTGATATGACACGTACTTTCTTTTATGGACAAGTCAGCTCCAAAGACCAAGCTATTTATCAAACCGTTCTAGAAGCTCAGTTAGCAGCTATTAATCAAGTTAAACCTGGCGTTAGCTGTTCTTCCATTGATCAGGCTGCAAGAAGTGTCATAGAAAGAGCCGGATACGGCAACTATTTTACTCATCGTACTGGACATTTTATTGGACAAGAAGTCCACGAAGAAGGTGATATTAGTCCATACAACCACCAGCCTGTAGAAGTCGGCAACATCTTTTCAATCGAGCCTGGTATATACCTTCCAAATCAAATGGGGGTTCGTATTGAAGATTTAGTACTTGTAACCGAAGATGGCTATGAACTCTTAAATCATTTTACAAAAGACTTAATTATTATTGACACAGATAAAAGCTGAGGAATCTGATATGCACATCAAAATTAAAGATCAAGTCCTTCTCTATCTCATCAGTCACCAAAATCAAATCATAAATGGAGCAAATCTTGCCTCAGAATTAAAGGTCTCAAGAAATGCTGTTTGGAAAGCGATTAAGCAACTCATCCAAGAGGGACATGCAATTGAGTCTTCTCAATCTAAAGGTTACCAGCTAAAAAGTTTATCCCAAACAATAAATCCTCTTTTGATTCAACATGAAGTAAGAAAGCCTTGGAAGAATTTGCACATACACTATGAAAATGGAGTAACCTCAACAAATGATCTAGCAAAAGAATGGCTTATTACCCATCCTGGACAAAAAGGCCTTTTTATTTCTAATCACCAAACTCAAGGACGAGGTCGTCACGGTAAAGCCTTCTATTCTAAATTGGATGAAGGACTTTATTTTTCAATCGTGCTCCCTATTCCTGCACTTTTACAAGCTGAGTTTACACAGGTTACTCTCATTACAGCAGTAGCTTTAATCGATATCCTCCAGGATGATCTATCAGAAGAATTAAAAATAAAATGGGTCAATGATATTTTTTACCAACAAAGAAAAGTTGCTGGAATATTAAGCGAAGCAAATGTCGATATTGAGAGCCAAACCATATCCAATGTCATCATTGGTATAGGTTTAAACCTAGCAGGTGATATAACAGAAATGGATCAAGAAACTCAACAAATTGCTGGCACACTTTTTGGACACAAAATACCCAAAAACTTTTCAAAAAATAGTCTCATCGCTAACGTCATAAATCAAATCCAGCATTACCTTGATGAGCTCCCTCAAAATAATTATTTATCTATTTATCGTCAGCATCTTCTCGGTTTAAATCAAAAAATCTTTTATTCTTCTAATCAAAAAGAAGAAATGGGAATAATAAAAGGAATTAATGATCAAGGGCAGCTAATCGTACAACAAAACAATCAAAATATTGTACATCTGAATTCAGGTAATATCCGTATAGGTAGCCAACAATTTGTATCAAAGAAAGAAACTAAACATAAATCCAATATTAACTGATAGCACTATTTACCCATACTTTAATTATTTCTTACCCATAAAAAAGCCCTTAAAGATTTACTTTAAGGGCTTAAATATTAGATTTTTGCTTAGTCATTGAGTGGCAGTCCATTCTCATTTAGCCATGCATACACAAGACCGAGAAGTAGCCCTCCACCAATATAATTTCCAATCCAGGCAACTAGCCAAGCAAGAATGACAGTAGAAGCAGCCATTGAAGATGAAGAATAATTACTAAATAAAACCAATCCTACAGAGCCAAAGTTGGCCACTACGTGTTCAAAGCCTAAAAATACAAACATAAAAATCGCACCAAAAACAATAAACAGCTTTGCCACTTCGTTTTTAGCTAAAAGGTAGCCAAGAATCGCTAAATTAACATAAATATTAGCAGCAATCGCTTCAATAAATACTTGCCCTAATCCTTTGCCTAATTTTCCTTCCACAGTTGCTACAATAAAATTTTCTGCCGTCAGGTGACTAAAAGCACCCGTATGAGCAATTAAAGCAGCGGCTAACAAAGCGCCTAGTAAATTACCTAAAGTGCAGAAAAATAAAATTTGAATAGATTTCCCTGCTGAAATAAATCGATGATAAGTTCCAGCAGTCAAGTACATCATATTTGATGTGACAAGTTCCTGATGCAAAAATAAAATAAAAGCTAAACCAAAAGGGAACAATAATGAGTAAGCAAATTTTCCCACATGTGGTGCTCCTACATTTAAATAATCAGCTGCATATACCCCAGCAGCTGTCGCAAAGACAAGCATTGCACCTGCATACATGGAGCGAACAAAATAACGTGTTTTACTTTGATCAAATAGTCCCTCTTTTTTCTTAACAGAAGCTCCAACGATCTGAACAAAATTTGACTGAACTACTGAACTTTCTTCCATACAATCTTCCCCTCTAAAATTTTCTTACCTTCCCAGTCTATCCATTTTATACTTTAAATTCAACTGAAAATGGCACATAATTCAAAAGAATAAGTAAAATAGAGGTGTTTGGCTACTCTTCAAAATAACGTTGTTCAAAGGCTAATTGTTCGGGAAAAACAAACTCATAACCTTGGTCTCTTAACATAGGAATTAAAAAATCAATTGCTTCTGGAGTTGCTTCATGCGTATCATGCATTAATAATAGCGTATGATGCTGTAAACTCATTGTTACAGTTTCAATAATAGAATTAGCATCTTGTGTCGACCAATCTAAAGTATCTAAGTTCCATAAAATAGATGTCATCCCATGCTGATTAAGCAAATCAACTACTCTCCAGCCCCCAGATCCAAAAGGCATTCGATAAAGATCAGGCTCCACACCAGTAGCATCAACAATTGATTCTTGAGTCCAATCAATTTGCGTCATTACCTCCTCATCCGATAAAGTTGCAAGATCAAAATGATTGTAAGTATGATTACCAATTAAATGTCCCTCATCAACAATTCGTTTAGCTAATTCAGGATTTTCATCTACATAAGCTCCCATCACAAAAAAAGTAGCTTTCACTCCATGCTTATTTAATATATCTAAAAGTTTTGGAGTGATATCAGCATTAGGTCCATCATCAAAAGTTAAAGCAATGAGAGGCTGATTATCCAAGCTACTCCCTCTTAAGGGACCCGATAACGACTCTGTCTCTTCCAATAAGGCATAGAAGTTTTCTGAATAGTCACCAAACTGATGACCATCTAGGATGGTTTTCCCCAAAAGATCCGCATATTCTCCAATATTTTGTTTAAGTTCCTCACTTTGAGGATGAGCCACGAGATGACCATATTTTTTTTCAAACTCATTTAAAGCTTTTAAAGCAGGTTCAATATCACCTCGAATTTTTATAGAAGGCAATTCTTGGGACTTTTTATTTGCAATATCAATTTGATCTAATATTTCTTCTGCCTCATAATAAATTTGACATATATCAGAATTGGATTCATTACAAGAAGCAATTTTACTCTCTAGAGATGAGCGATCTACTTCTGGTATCAAAACTCTTTGACCATCTGAATCATTAATCACAAAAATAGAGCGAGCATTTTCAATTTCTTCAAAAGACTCTTTTGCTCGGTCAAATTTCGCTTGATAAGTATATCGGCTTAACAATGGTAATTGGTTAATCTTTGCTTGAACTTGATCAATATCTTCTTCCACTATATTAGATTTCAAAACAAGTTGATCTTTTTTAAGATGATATAAATTATCGATAGAAGATTTAACCTGTTCAATATCCTGTGCGTTTGGCATTTGCCAAAGACCAAAAATAACCATAAAGGATAATAATATCCCAAAAATTAGCCAGCGATTGCGCCACTTATCAGGATTAAGTAGTTGATTATTTCTTTCAAAAGACAAAATATATACCCCTTTCTACTCGGTCCACATTCATAACTATTATAAGGAATAACCCCATATAAAGAAAGGTAAATTTATGAGTAAAAAAAGAAAACAAATAAAAAAACTTATCGCAATCGATAAGCTACAATCAAAGCCACCTGTCGGAGTCGAACCGACGACCTCTTGAATACCACACAAGTGTTCTACCAACTGAACTAAGGCGGCAAATATTTTTATATAAAAAAAAAGAACTCCGCCAGTAGGGCTCGAACCTACGACATCATGATTAACAGTCATGCGCTCTGCCAGCTGAGCTATGGCGGAATCACATAGACAAGACACGCGCGGCAACGTCCTACTCTCACAGGACCAAAGGTCCAACTACCATCGGCGCTAAGAAGCTTAACTGCTGTGTTCGGCATGGGAACAGGTGTGTCCTTCTTGCCATTATCACCACACAGT
>NZ_JACBXQ010000004.1 GCF_015863205.1 Facklamia lactis
CAGTTTTCAATGAGCTTCGTTGCCTGAAACGCTTTCCGCTGTCTCAGCGACAACTTCTATATACTACCATGTACCTGCTTAAGTTGTCAAGAACTTTTTTGAATGTTTTTTCATGTTCTTGTTTTTCATCCAACATGGTACTTGGCGTTCGCTCGTGGCGACAAGAAATAATATATCATGAAGCAGAGTCTTTCGTCAACTGTTTTTTTTAAAAGATATTTTATTTTGTTAAATGCTTGCCACAAAGCACTCTTTCTAAGGGTTACCAAGAAAGACTTTTTTTATTTGAGGTCTATATTATAAACAGAAAACGCTTTCTTGTCAAGTTAAAAAAACTCCCCTCTAAAACTAGAAGGGAGTTACATTGTCTATGGTTTAAAGACGTGTTTCCAATTCTGCTGCTAATTCTTCATGCCCCGGTTTACCCAGTAATGCAAACATATTCTTTTTATATGCCTCTACTCCTGGTTGATCAAAAGGATTGACTCCATTTAAGTAACCGGAAATCGCAACGGCCATCTCAAAGAAATAAATGAGTTGTCCCAAACTCTCCTCATCCATCGCAGGTATGGTTACAACAAAATTTGGGACTTGTCCATCTGTATGTGCTAGTAGGGTTCCTTGGTAAGCTTTTCGGTTTACTTCTGCAATTGTGGCTCCTTCAAGGTACTTCAGCCCATCTAAATTTTCTTCAGCTTTAGGAACCTCCATTTCATGACGAACTTGGCCTACCTGGATAACTGTCTCAAATATATTTCTTTTCCCATCTTGAATAATCTGTCCTATAGAATGAAGATCGGTTGAAAAGTTTGCAGATGCAGGGAAAATTCCTTTATGATCCTTCCCTTCTGATTCACCGAATAATTGTTTCCACCACTCACCAAAATACTGAAGCGCGGGTTCATAGTTAACCAGAATTTCAGTGTCTTTTCCTTTGCGATATAAACAATTCCGCAATACAGCATACTGGAGGGCTAAGTTTTGTTCAAAGTCTGTTTGAGTATATCGCTCCATTGCCTTCTGGGCACCAAACATTAGTGCATCAATATTAGCGCCAGTTACTGCGATAGGGAGTAGACCTACTGCTGTTAAAACAGTAAACCTACCTCCAATTCCGTCTGGAATCACAAAACATTCATAGTCTTTCTCATCCGCTTCTTGTTTTAATGCACCTTTTGCACGATCTGTCGTTGCATATATGCGCTTATTAGCTTCTTCTTCTCCATATTTACTAATCAATTTTTCTTTCAATACACGAAAAGCAATCGCAGGTTCCGTCGTAGTTCCCGATTTAGAGATCATATTAATCGAGAAATCGCGCTCACCAATCACTTCAATTAAATCATTAAGATAGGTTGAAGAAATATTATTCCCTGCAAATAATACTTGTGGTCTATTTAGATTTGGAGCCATTATATTGTAAAAAGTATGATTTAAGAATTCAATTGCTGCCCGAGATCCTAAATAAGAACCCCCTATTCCTACAACAATTAACACCTCAGAATCACTAACAATTTTATTTGCAGCTTGTTTAATACGTTCATATTCCTCTTTATTATATTCTTGTGGCCAGTTGACCCAATCGGTAAATTCAGCCCCAGCCCCTGCGCCCTTCAGCAACTGTTCCAAGGCTAATTGTCCATACAATTTGAGTTGTTCTGCTTCATGCTCGCCAATAAAAGTTTGAGCATTCTGATAGTTAAATGTGATTTCCTTCATTGTAGTAACACTCCTTTTCTAGACTTCCACTTTAGTATTGAATTCATTTTTATCAATAGATTCTAGCGCTTCCTCTATCCAACTAGGCATTTTCTCCTCGATGGTTTTAAAGCCTATTTTAGGACTGTTTCTTTTCTTACGTTTCTTACTTCTTTGCGGAAAACTAGGCACATTTATTTTTTCTAGCGCTCTCATTGAAAGTGAAAACTTCTTTGTATACTCATCGATATCAATCACTACGACTTTGACTTTGTCTCCAATTTTTACAAAATCATTGATATCCCCCATATAGCCATGTTTACACTCAGAAATATGGACAAGCCCCTGTTCTTCCTCTGTTAGATTCACAAAAACACCATAATTTTGAATTCCTGTGACTTCTCCTTCAATAATATCCCCAATTTTAAAATGGCTAGCCATTACTTAAATCTCTCCTAGAAAATTATTCATGTATTGTAATTGATTCAATTATAACATCTTGAACCGGCTTATCTTGTACACCAGTCTCTACATCTTGAATTGCTAAAACATTTTCCATCCCACTAACTACTTGTCCAAAGACAGTGTGACGATGATCCAACCAAGGTGTCCCACCTTGCGTCTCATATACATTAATAATCTCTTCAGGATATCCTAAGTCTTTCATTTGACCTAACATATCTGCCGGTACTTGACTTGCCGTCACGATGAAGAATTGACTTCCATTAGTATTAGGCCCAGCGTTTGCCATTGAAAGAGCTCCGTAGATGTTGAAAAGTTCAGCAGAAAATTCATCTTCAAAAGATTGGCCCCATTTGCTCTGGCCGCCCATACCCGTTCCTGTTGGATCGCCACCTTGAATCATAAAATCTTTGATAATCCGATGAAAAATCACACCATCATAGTAGCCTTCTTTGGCTAAAGACAGGAAATTTTCAACGGTTTTGGGTGCCTGATCTTGGAACAAGGCCAAACCAATTTCGCCATGATTAGTATGTAAAGTAACATTTGCTGAGTCTTCTGATAAATTAATTTGTGGATAATTTGCCATTCAATAATCTCCTCATACTTTCTTTTCTTATTCCTTTTCTATTTTAACCTAATTAATTGAAAATTTATAGTTAAAGCCTTATATTTTTGATAAGATAGAAAGCGACAAGAAAAACACAGAAGGAAAAGGATGCTATGAATTACCCACTTATTACAGCCTTTGCTGCCATATTTTTCGCTCAAGCCCTCAAGTACCCGATTGCTTTTTTTTCTAGAAAATCACCCGAACTCAAAATCATGACTTCCACAGGAGGAATGCCCTCTTCTCACTCCGCAGCTGTTTCAAGTCTAATCGCAAGTTTAATCTTTGAATATGGTTTTTCTTCTCCTTATGTTGCGATTGCAACCATCTTTGGGGTCATCATCATGTTCGATTCGATGGGAGTTCGACGTCAGAGTGGAGAACAAGGAATTGTTATTGATATTCTTGTTAAATATCTAACCGATAAAAAACAAAATATTAAGAAAGAAATCGTTGATAGAAACATGACACATAGTGAAAACCCCTTAGCAAACCAGCTAGAAATTGATCATTACGAAGACCTCGTTATTAATAACTATCTTGGTCATAAACCTACCGAGGTTTTCGCTGGAATTATGACAGGAGGCTTTGTAGCGATTGTTGCTCGCATGATCTACCTATCATTCTATTCTCAATAACTACTAGGAGGTTCTATGATAACTACAACACCCATATTTGATATTACAATTATTGGAGCTGGCCCCGTCGGGCTCTTCACAGCTTTTTACGCACAAATGCGAAATGCAAAAGTCAAAATAATTGACTCACTTGAAATGGCTGGCGGGCAACCTACTCATTTATACGGTGAGAAAACTATCTATGATATTCCAGGTTTTCCTGCTATTAAAGGGCAAGATTTGGGTCAACAATTATTAAAACAACTAGACCGATTCGATACTACTTTTTGTCTAGGGGAAGAAGCCTTAAAAATCATTCCTCCGAACCAGCCAAACTCTTACTTTGAAATTCTAACCAATCAAGCAACTCATTATTCCAAATCCATCATTATTGCTGCTGGAAATGGTGCTTTTCAACCAAGAAAATTAAATATTGATGGCGCAGATCAATTTGAACAATCGAATTTATATTATCTCGTTACCGACATCCAACAATATCACAATCAAGTAGTCGCTATTTGTGGAGGTGGCGATTCAGCTGTTGATTGGGCATTAACATTAGAAAAAACAGCCAAAAAAGTTTATATCATCCATCGTCGTAATCAATTCCGTGCGCTTGAACATAATGTTTCACTCTTAAAAAATTCATCAGTTGAATGCTTAACTCCATACTTACCTAAGCAATTAATCGCCAAAAAGGGATATATCCAGCAATTGGTGCTTGAAAAAGCCAAAAGCACGGAATTAAAAACGATCGCACTCGATCATCTTATCGTCAATTATGGATTCTCAACTTCAATCGGAGCCATTAAAGAATGGGGTCTCGAGATCGCCCATAACCAAATTCAAGTCGATCATCATTTAGAAACAAATATTAAAGGCATTTTCGCCGTTGGCGATATCGCTGATTACGAGGGGAAAGTACGTATTATTGCCAGCGGCTTTGGCGAAGCTCCGATAGCCGTTAACTACGCTCTTGCCCATGCCGATCCAGAATATAAACAGTCACCCTTACATTCAACTAGTCTATTTGAAGGAGAATAAGATGACCAATCAAGAAGTGTTTTTAAAACAAAGTTTATTAGAACAACAAGCTCATGAACTATTAAATCAACGCGGTGTCGAAATTAAAGATATTGCAGAAATTGTATTTGATCTACAAAAAGGATACATTCCGGATTTAACAATGGACACCTGTATTGAACATATCCACGGCGTTCTCCGAAAAAGAGAAGTTCAAAATGCTGTCATTACAGGAATCGAAATTGATATTGCAGCTGAAGAAGGTCACTTCTCCCCTCTCTTAAGCGATATGCTGATGCGTGATGAAGGTCTATACGGAATTGATGAAATCCTAATCTTGTCGATCGTAAATGTGTACGGTTCTATTGGACTTACTAACTTTGGCTATGTGGATAAATTAAAACCAGGTATTATCGGGACTCTAAACAATCAGAAAGATGAACATTGCAATACTTTTATCGACGATATTGTGGGAGCCATTGCGGCAGCTGCTGCTAGCCGAATAGCCCATGCTCAGCCGAAAACAGATTATGTAAGTATTCCCCCCAAAACACCTCACAATAAAAAACCTTAATAAAAAAACTAGCCCAGGGTTTAAAATAAACCTTGTGCTAGCTTTTTTAATTTAATTTCTTCGATAATAGTCCTTTGACCATGACAATATATAATTCATATAAAATAACCGTTATTAAAAATATAATCATAAAAAAACCTTGGGGCAAGACTTGAATCACCGGGTCTGCGACCGGGTCAAACAGCCATAAATCATTCCTAAAAAATACTTGATGAAACCATACAAAAACTTGATCGAACGCTAGCAATAAGGCTATGATCGCAAACACAGGCCAAACAATTGCTAAATTTAGCCAATGCTTAAGAAATGGAATTTTCCTTCTTCCTTTCTTTAATAGAATCATCAATACAAAAGAAACCACTAATGAAATAATTGCGATCATTAAAACTAATTGAACTAAAAATTTCACCTCTTCAAAATGCTGAAGCCCTGCAGCAGATGATGAAAAATCTGGCATTTCTAACTGAGTTTTATTAGGGGAAACCAAGTAGGTTAGAATCGCATCATAATTAACCATTAATTCTTGCTCGCTTAAGTTTACCGCTTGATGCATTGGAAACCAAGCGTTATACAACCGATAAATGAATGGAGACAAAGCGATACTAGACACAACAGCTAATGATAGACTAGCAACCACAAAAATCAAACTATGAATCGCTTGCTTAATTTGCTTCATTATCAAAATCAATCGCTCCTAAATCGCTACAAATATACGTTGGCTGATAACGCGTTGGATCGACATCCGCTTCTGTACTAACGCCTGTTAGAACAAGAAGCGTATCTACCCCCGCAAGATGACCTGCTTGAATATCCGTTTTATAATTATCTCCTATCATTAAGACGTCTTCTTTTGCTAGTTTCATCTTTTTAATAGCTGCTTCCACAATTGAAGGAGAAGGTTTTCCTATTAAATGCGCTTTTACTTGACTCGCTTCTTCTAAAAAAGCTGTAATTGCACCAGAGCTCGGAGAAGATCCCGTTTCGGTTGGAATTAATTGGTCTCGATTGGTTACAATAAATTCGGCGCCATTCAATAAAGCACGTGTTGCAGTGGTTAAGGTTTCATAGTTAACTTGGCGGTCCAAGCCTTGGAGAACAAGTTGAGCATTCTCTGACATATCAAGATCCAACCCTGCTTTTCTCACGGCATCTTTTAACGAGGCTTCTCCCAACACAAAAATACTCTTATTATTATGAAACTCCTTTAAATATTCAACCGCAGCAATCGCAGATGTATAGATTTGGCTTGGACTAACAGGCAACTCTAAATAATGACCCAAATGCTGATAAATTTCTTCTACCCCGCGCGTAGCATTATTCGTCATAAACATGTAGGCTAAGCCTTTGGCCTTTAAGCGATGAACAAAATCCTCTGCTGAAGTTAAACGTTGTTTTCCAACATACGTAGTCCCATCTAAATCCAATATGTAACCCCGATATGACTTCATCGTCACTCTTCACCCCTAGTTTGTTAGATTTTTTTGCTTTATCGTAAAATTGTGCTGTTTATGAATGGTTTTACTTGATTTATTCCCTTTATTTTTTTGGTTCGAGCGCTTAATTTGAAAATCATCCTTTCCAACCATTTCTTTATCATGAAGATTTCCCCTTGAGTTCCCCTTATTTTTCCCTTTTTCATTGATACTTTTAGAAGCAGGTCTTTGACGTTGCTGAGTCTGTTTACCTCGTATGCGGTTTTTGGAATTACGAGCATAGGGTCGCTTGTTTCTTGCTGAGTAATGACCTTTACTTTGAAGAGATCCTAAACGTCCAGATAATAAGTTCTCCACTAATTCTGGATACTCTTTAAGACAAGACTCTTTTGCTAATACAAAGTACTTTGCTCCAAAATTGCAATACTCCAAGAGATAATCCTCTAAAGAATCAATCCTTTGGTCATAAGCGACTTTAGGGGTTCCAATTTGATAAAATCCCCTCAACCTTAATTGCTGAAATGCCCAATCCGCCACAATATAATCAAACTTACTAAAATAATCTTGGTAACGATTTAGAAAAGCTTCATAGTCATAGGCATCCTCATGATTCAAGATTAACTGATAAACTTGGTCTTCAATCATTACCTGCCCATCATCAATCTTCTTTATCTTTTTCTCTATTTCAACAGATTGAGGCTCTTCCTTAAGAATCTCTTTTAATTGAAGATCCAAATGATCTAATTTTTCTTCATGTTCTAACATAACTGACTCCTTACTTATCCTTTCAACGGAAATTTCTTTTTTAAATATTCTGCCATTACATGGCGAATAAAATCTGGAAAATATAACTGAATGTTACCATAATCTCTCAGCTTAGGAAAAAAAGGTACGAAAGCATAATGATCAATACAGGCAATTCGATACTGCTGATCCAATTCAATGGGCTTATCTTCTACTAACCATTCTTCTCCATCGAAGATGAGACCAGCAAAAATAAATCGGCCAAATATCTTTCCTCTAAAGCCTGAACCTGCAACTAGCTTATATTCCAAGTCTTCTTCTTGCATTCTCATTTCTTCCAACATTTCATGCATTCTTGACCCTTTCATCGTTAAACTTGAAACATGAATAGGATGAGGGAGAGCTTCATGCAAATGGTTCAAGCTAATTTTTCCTGCCGGCAAATCAGCTAGAAAAAGACCCGTCGAAAGAAAAGCGAACTGAGCATCTGCTTTTTGCTTGATAGCTGTTAGAGCGTGTTGAATAAAAGATTGGTTGCCTTCTGTATGCTGACTATAGAGAGAAAAAGGAAGTTCCGCAATCATCTCCTGACTTAATAAATCGCGCCCTTTTTGTTCATAGTCTTCCCACTGCTCCATTCCAACTAGTTCTTGGATTTGCTCTATAGACAAAGTAGAGGCTTGGATCGTTTTAGCTTTAGAATCAAATTCAATTTGGCCCACAAACTCTCCAAATCTTCCACAGGCTGCTAATAAAGTATCTCCTATCATTTCACCATTCGGCAAATAATGATGACTGTGTGCTCCTAGAATGACATCCAATTGTGGAAAACGCTCAGCCATGATTCGATCTTCTTGTAATCCAAGATGAGATAACAAAATGATAAAGTCAAGTGGTTCATTACCTGAGTCCAATAATTTTAACTGTGTTTCTAAACAATCATATACATCAAGCACCTGATAGCCGTTCAACCGGTAAGAAGCATAGGGAGCTGTTAACCCAATAAAAGCCATACGCAAGCCAGCTATTTCTTTCACCACAAACGCATAAGCCCAATGTGGAAGATCCCCTGACTTTTGATCGATTAGGTTTGCACAGGTGACTGAAAAATTTGCCTTTGCATACAATGCTTCTAATTGATTTTTGGTGAAATTCAAACCTTCATTGTTTCCAATAGTAACCACATCATACGATAAATCATTAAATAAATCGACCACCACTTGTCCTTGGGTCGCTTCAACAAGGGGGTGAACGGTATCCATTGCATCGCCAACATCACATAGTAACAATTGATCACCACGCTGCAAAATCTCCTGACGATGTAAGTTCACATAATGAGCAATACTATCCCAATGCTCTAAATGACTGTGAAGATCGTTCGTATGGATGATATAAAACTTCATTCTTACCCCCTCTTTCCTCGCATATTATAACAATTTTAGCCAGCAAGAAACAAATCAGATACAAAAAAACTCAGATCTCTATGATGCAGACCTGAGTTCCAAAAAATTTATGCCATAATAAATGAACCTAATAAAAGGTAAGCAATCATTGCTATAATCATAGCTCCCATAATATAATGGGCCGTTTGTTCAGTAAGTCGGGGGATCGGGCGAGCTATGACAAAGCCGAAGGAGAGCGCTAACAAAACGATGGCTAAAAGATATTGAAATAGCTGTCGTCCAATAAGATAAGCAATAAAACTAATAAGGGGAAGCACAACGGCTACTGCAATTAGAGGCAACCCTTGATAACTATCCTCTCTCTCAGCTTGCAATCCCTGATATTCAACCGAGCGATTAAAGTGGGCTAAGCGAATAGCCACTGCTAATAAAAATAAAGCAACTACTAAGATCGCCCATATTTGACCATCCGCAACCGATAATAATGTTCCTGCAGGGATCAAACCAAAACCAACAAAATCCGCTAATACCTCTATCTCTAAAGCAAATGTAATCTGTGCTTCAGACTGTTGGAACTGTTCAGAAATTCGATAAGTCATATAACTTAGTATGGCGGTTATCATAAGTGAAATCATCGCATACTGCAACTGACCAATATACGCAAACGCAAGACCCACCACCCCAAACATAAAACGCACCAGTACTATCAAATTTGATTGATGCAGATTACCTATCACTTGATCACCTCTCTTGTTTCATTGTTATTTCTCTATCTTATATTCTACCCATTCTTTCCTCGTTTATGCAAGCTAATCACGGATATTTAATATTGCAGATCCATTGCAGGTTAAAGACAGGTTCGTTATACTTTATACAAAGCTAATATAAAAGTGAGGTCTCATCTATGAAATGGAAAATAGTAACAGACTCTGGTGCAGATATTCAGCACTTGGACTCTTTTTCAGAAAATATCGCCTACGAAGTAGTTCCTCTACTCTTAAATATAGGAACTGAGACATTCTATGATACACCGGACCTCGATATCCCTCACTTCTTATCACAGATGGAGAATGCTTCCCAAGCCTCAACTAGTGCTTGCCCAAGTCCTGATACGTATGCTGAAGCCTATCGAGGAAGTGAACACATTATCTGCTTTACGCTATCTGCCGGTGTATCAGGTTCATATAACTCGGCTAGTCTCGCTAAAGAAATTTTTCTCGAGGAAAATCCATCCGCTCAAGTACATATTTTCAATACGCATTCTGCTGGCTCTGAAATGGACCTATTAATTTTGAAAGCATCAGAATTAATCGGAGAGAACAAAGATTTCGATACGGTCATTAAGGAGCTTGAAATATTTCACCAAAATACGAATGTAAACTTTCTTCTAAAGTCCGTTGATAACTTAGCCAAAAATGGTCGCCTCCCTAAAATCGTCTCCCAAATGATTGGTTTCCTAGGCATTCGTTTAATCGGAAAACGTAGCGACAAAGGAACTATTGAGCTCGCTCAAAAAGCTAAAGGTAACAAACGAGCCCTAAAAGCTTTACTTGAAGAAATGAAAAAAAATGGTTATCAGGGAGGAAAAGTAATTATTTCTCATGTTCTAAATGAAGAACTCTCTTTAGATTTTGAGGAAATCCTTAAAGCTACCTTCCCTCATAGTGAGGTTCTGATTATTCCTTGTTCGGGTCTGTGTAGCTTCTATGCTGAACGCTCAGGCCTAATTATTGGGTATCATTGTAAATGATAAATTATGTAGCAAATAAAGAGCTTTTTAAACAATGCCCCTGGATCTGAATTCAGATCCAAGGGCATTGTTGCTTATTTTTCAAAAAGTTGATCACTATTTTGCTCGATGTAATAAATAATCGTCCGCATAACAGCCTGAAGCTGTTGATCATCTGAAAGAAAAATTTCATGCTTGCTTTCTGGTAGTACATAATTTAATGAATTAGGGAGATAATAAGCTAGATTAGCTAAGCCTTGAGGGGTCACCAACTCATCCTGTCCCGCCCTAAACAAGAGCGTTGGCATGGTCATTTTTGCAATATTAATCGGTTGATTAATGACTTGAAGGGTATCTAATGCAGCCTTTAACCAGTTATTCGACCCCAATTTTGTAGGATAGCGATGCAATTGATAATTCAACTTAAAGAAATGTTCTCCTCTCACTTTCGAATTAGTTAAATGATTATCGGAGCGATAACTTAAATGTGCCAGATCATTCTTTTTATCAATAGTAGTCGGAATATAACGGTGACCATATCCTAATTTTTTAGCAAAATCTACATATAAATGGATCAAAGGAGTCGGTAAATTCCCCATCTCAATATCAAACATCGGAACTGATAAGACAAGACCATCAATTAAACCAGGATAAGCTTGAGCAAAGCGACTGACAATAGCGCCTCCCATTGAATGACCCAATAGCCACAAAGCCGTTTGGGTCTCACTTATATGACGAGCTTCTGTCACCATCAAATGCAAATCAGCAACATAATCTCTAAAATCCCCTGTATTAATTTGAGTATTTTTCTCTGATAACTTTGACTGCCCATGGTCTCTTTGATCATATACCATGACTTGGATATTGGCTTGTAATAAATAATAAATAACTTCCGCATATTTCTCTTTATATTCATTATAACCGTGAACCACTAGTACCGTTATTTTAGGATCTTTTACAGGATAAAAGTCATACTTTAATTGGTAACTACCGGTTATCAATGATCCCGTTTTTTTACGAGCAGAGAGATACGGCCATAATTCTTCTGTCCATTGTTGATCAAAAGTTTCTTCCTTAATCCAGTTAATACGGTGCTCAATCGACACGTCATCCAACAGTCTTTCTTGGTGATTAATAGTCCTTAAGGGATGAGAATATTTCTTCATCATCCTTGCGAGTTGGTAACTAGCTATTCCCCCTAAAGCGGTATAAAAGAGTCTTCTTTTTGCCATTATGATCCTCCTAATCCATCAGTATCAAGATTCAACACCACGACCATTCTCACGTACGGAGCATCATCTATCTGATAATCGGTCGCCTGCGCATAGGCTGAAATGAATTGTGATTGATAATTTTGATAAGCCTCCTGGTCAAGACTGTCTTGAAACGCATCAATTAAATAATGTGCAAAAACTTCAGGATGCTCACCCCACGTTTTTAAATGGATATCGTCTGCTGCAATAAATAATTCATATAAATTTTCTCCCAAACGATAATCACTATTTTCAATTAAAGGAAACTGGGTTCTAAAGCTCTCTCCGTCAACTGTCATAGGTCCCAAGTAATGGTATTCTCCCAATTCTTTTGCCCTTGAAAGATTCCCATCTTTTAAATGATAACCCACTTCTATATTCTTTTTTCCCTGACTAGATTGAGCAAGTTGCTCTAAATATGCTTGATTCAATTGATCAATATCTATACTTTTATTAAAAAAACTCGCCTTCTCTTCAGCGTGCTGATAAGCTTCCAAACTTTTAATTTCTTCATCGATCACCACAGGTTGACTATTGCCTGGATGCCCTACGATCTTACTTGAAAGATTAGGCAAAACTGGTGAAGTCTGGCTAGGATACATTCCTAATAAAGATCGGAAAATCATTCTACCTTGCTGACCATAAGTCAAACTATCATCCTGAATGGTCTCAATAATAAAGGGGCCTCGCCAATAATATGCGAAGCCAAAGACTAGAATGATCACTATTAATTTGAAATAAAAACTAATGGGTAATTTTTCTTGCATCGGCATCATCTTTCTTATTGCATAGGTGCAGTTGAATTTTCTTGTGATTTAATAATAAGCGGATCCACAATGTGATAGCCTTTTTCGCGATAGCCATCGATCATTCTCGCTAAAGCATCTGAGGTCCATGACCGATCATGCATTAAAATATTGGCCCCACCGCGCAAATATTCATTATTGACGGAAACCTCAGCCAAAGCATCGCCATCCAAATACTCATCCATCCAATCATAACCAAAAGACCAAGTCATCAATTGCATTCCTAATTCATTACAAATTAGGATCGTGTCCATATTAAAAAGTCCAAAAGGAGGTCTAAACCATCTTGGTTTTTCACCTGTAATTTCTTCTACCATCTGACTCGTTTGAGAAATTTCTTCATATTGTTGATCATACGTTAATTCTCTCAGATTGGCATGCGTTTGGGTATGATTGCCAATTTCAAAGCCCATGTCATAGACTTCTCTTATCATATCTCTTCCCTCAGTTTCTTCCAAATACATTCCATTCACTAAAAAAATAGCATTAACATCCTTTTCTTTCAGTGTTTTAGCTATCTCCAAGCTATAAGCTTCGGGCATCTGAGGAGCATCGTCAAAAGTAAATAATAAAACGTCTTCGCTATTTGTAGTATGTAAGGGGAAAATTTCTGAAGAAACATCTGGATCATCGTGAATATAATAGCCATAACCTTCTTCATCTAATTCAGCATAGGCAGAATAATCGGTCCACGCAGAACGCGTTCCATCTGATTTTGCTGAATCAGCTTCTTCTATATTCTCTTCAGAACTTGCCTCGGTTTCTTCAGAAGTTTCATTATTAGCAGCATTTTCTTGGTTAGAAGATATTTCATTTTGACTATCGGCATGGGGACTAGACTGACAACCTACTAGGAGCAAAGATAGAAATAGTAAAGTAATTCGCTTCATACCAAAAAATCCTTTCTTAGTCGTTAATCATATTCTAGCATAGATCAACGGAATTAAGAAAGGATCCTTTCAAATAGTTATTTAGAATGTTTCTAACCACTCTTGGATAGCCGTCACTACTGCAGGCGTTATTTCATGACCACGGACCCAAAATTCTTCAATTTGGGCCCCACGATTTTCAAACAACTTAACCACTCTCTGCGAATCTTCGCGTGACACAATAGGGTCATCATTCCCCATTGAAATAAAAACATGCTGGTGCGAACAATCCAAGTCTTGACCAACGGCTACTGGGTACATCGGAGCCATCAAGACACCATACCGTATCACAGTATCAGGGCGCATCAACACATTGATTGCTATATTAGCTCCGTTTGAAAAGCCCATTAAGATCACTTGTTCTAGATTGAAACCATAATAATTCGCAGCCGCTTCGATAAATTGCTCTAATCTTGCTCCTCGCATCATCAAATCTTCGACATCATATAAGCCTAAAGCTTTACGCTTAAAGAACCGCAACTTTCCCTCTTCTTCCACGTCACCTTTTACAGCTAAAATACCAAAATCAGAATCCACTTCACGAGCAATTGGAATCAAATCTTTTTCACTGCCACCCGTCCCATGCAACAATACAAAAACTGATTCACCTTCTTTACCAGGCTGATAAATATGTTCATAGATCAATTCTTGACTCATTTCATTTCCCCCTTAAATTCTGGACGCTCTAACGCAAATACTTCACCTATATAGCTATAGTCTGAACCAGCTAAACGAGCAACAGGATCGAGTTTTTTGGGATCTATGTATGTTTCTTGATAGATCTCTTCAGCAACATGAAAATAAACAACTTTCAGAAGAAGAAGGTCTGCTGTTATTTCCTCTTCATCTTGAATGATAACATGTTTAAATAGACTTGTCTCAAATCGCATCTTGCTTGGGAGTAAACCCGGTACATTAATCTGGCTAGAATTTACTAATTCAAATTTAGCGAGATCTAACTCACTCCGTTCAGGCGGATAATTAACAGCTGCTTGATTAGCCAATTCAACATTCTCTCTATCCACAATATGAACAACTGCTTCTTGTCCATTCACAATATTAATGGCTGTATCTTTCATACTACCATTCACTCTTTGAACCGCTACACCTAAGACTGGAGGCTGGTAAGTGACAATATTAAAATAAGAAAAAGGCGCAAGATTAACCACACCATCTTTGTTTTGAGTGGATACCAAAGCTGTCGGACGAGGAATGACACTTCCGATTAACAACTTCTTCTGTTGTTTAACAGTTAAATCCTCTAACGAAAAACTCAGCATAATATTCTCCTAGTCTTTAATGGCTTATTGGTTCTTCTTGTGTCGAAGGTGATCTAAAGAAGTATCAAAAGGTCGAATGACGCTCTCAATCTGTTCTCGTTTACCTTCTAAAAAGGGTGGAAGCGAAAGTGATTCTCCCATTGTTTCATAAGGTTCATCCGTATCAAATCCTGGTCCATCAGTAGATAATTCGATCAAGATATGACCCATCCGAGCATATAAAGCACCAAAATAAAAACGATCCACTAAACCGGAATTTCTAATTTCTAACGCCTGATATTTCTCTAACCATTCCTGCAAGGCCGTTTGATCTTGAACACGGAAGGCAACATGATGAACTTCTCCATAACCTTGTACAGATTGACGACCTTTAGAATTATGTCGTAAAATCATTTGCCCACCATTTCCCCCTTCACCAATCTCTAAAAGAGTGGCATCTGGTTCTTCTTCAACTATTCTGAAACCATAAACTTCCTGCATTAATTGTTTAAACTCTTGATAATAAGCAACGGTAATTTCCACTGGCCCTAAACCGTATATCGCCATTTCTTTTGGCACAGGCCCCTCTTGCCAAGGAGTACCTGGTCGGACCCCTTGATTATGTTCATCTGAAATTAATTGATAGCGCTGACCATCCTCTTCTTCAAACGGCAGCACTTTAGTTCCAAAAACCTCTTGAATTTCTTCATGTTTAACCTGATAACTCTTGAAGCGATCCCTATAATATTCTAGAGCCGCATCATTCGGTACCCTTAAAGCTGTTCGAGTAATTGAATTCGTTCCTCGCACTCCTTGCTGAATATTAGGAAAATCAAAAAAAGTTAAATCGGTTCCAGCTAGTCCTTGATCATCCGCATAAAATGTATGATAAGTTTGTATATCGTCTTGATTAACAGTTTTCTTTACTAAGCGCATCCCCAAAACCTCAGTCATAAAATGGTAATTCTGCTCGGCTGAATGCGTCATAGCCGTTACATGATGTATCCCCAATAATTCTTGTGTCATTCTATTCACTCCTTTTTTCTACTTAAATTCATTTTACCTCGAAATCGAGGTAAATGTCAAATTTTTCATCTTTTACTGTCACGATCTAAAGTAAAAAGAAAAGCATATACCTCCTTATGGCATATGCTTTCTCATTATTCGTAGTGGCTCATCCGCTGTAATGTTTTCTTCATTGCTAAGATTTCATCATCAGAGACCTCTTCAAAGAATTCTACTAAATGATCTCGATGCTCTGGATAGACTTGGTCCATTAGCTCTTTCCCTTTGTCTGTAATCGCTGTGAAAGTTACGCGACGATCATTTGCATCTGGAATTCTTTTTGCATACCCTTTATTACATAGCTTATCCACCACATAAGTAGTAGATGATGATGCGATTAAAATACGGCTTCCAATTTGTTGAATGGGTTGTTGACCCCGATTATATAACAATTCTAGAACCGCAAATTCAGTCACATTTAAACCATAACGATTCGCATCTTTTTTGACTAACTTTTCAAATTCTCCGTGCACCCTCATCAATGCAATATATGTTTTTAAAACCTCTTGTTGGCGATCCATATATCTCTCTCCTATCTTAATACATTAAAGTTTTGTTTATCTCGAAATCGAAGAAATTATATCTAATCTCAATTTGAATGTCAAGACTTTATTTACTCAAACTTTACATAAAATTTACATTTAGATACTTGTATTTTGGCTACAAAAATTTATAATTACGAGGGATTCATAATATTTTAAAGGAGGCTTCCACCTATGTTATTTCAATCATCATCCTTACACTTAAGAACAGCAAATCTGAGTGATGCTGCCGGTATTCAGAGAATATATCGCCCCTACATTCTAAATACTACTTATAATTTAGAAGTGGAAGTCCCTAGCGTCGAAAGTTTAGAAGAGAGAATTGCCAATACCCAGATTCAATACCCCTTCATCGTAGCAGAATATGAGAATCAAGTTGTTGGCTTTTGTTATCTAAGTAACTTTTATCACTATAATATTCCGTCCGCAGGGCTTTTAAGTATCTATGTCGCAGAAGATGCACCAATCCGTGGAATTGGCCATGAATTATTTACAAGTTTAGAATTTATGTTAGCAGACACACCCATTCAAACCATTATCTCTTCTATTGTAGCCAATAACATTCGTTCCATTCGTTTCCATGAAAAACACGGCTTCACAGAGATGCTCAGAATCCCAAATCTTGCTCAAAAAGAGCAGCACTTTCTAGACATTGTCTGGATGCAAAAAAGTCTTCCTGCCACGATACCATATATCCAATATTCAGACAGTCTCGAATTCGATATGGAAATGGATACAGAAACTATTATGGCAGAAATATTCTAATTTTTAACAATCATTCATATTTAACAGTCACCCCTAAGTTCACTTAGGGGTGACTGTTTTTTTCTAAACTTCTGGATAAGCAAAAGTTAAATCCTCAACCTCTGATAAAGTTTGACAATATCTTTTACTCTGATATTTTGCCATCGGTAAGTTTTGATCTAAATAATTTCCGCAATCTTTAGGACTCGCTCCTGGTATCTCCCCTTCATAATCAGCAGTGAATTGAAAGGTCTCCTTAACAAAATCTAACAAATCCTGCCCAACTACAGCATCCGTCATGATTAAATAAAATCCTGTCCGACAGCCCATGGGGCCAAAATAAATCACTTCTTCTTTGAAACGGGGGTGATTTCTTAAGAAAGTAGCCGCGATATGTTCAATCGTATGAATTTCAGCTGTATTCATTACTGGCTCATCATTTGGCGCAGTAAAGCGTAAATCATATGTATATAAAGTTCTTTCCCCCACATGATCAGTGCGCGAAAGGTAAAGTCCCGGTTGTAATATAATATGGTCAATATTAAAACTTGGTATTTTTTCCATTAAGCATCCTCCTCTTTGTTTATTTCAATTTAGATGAATCTTTTTTACTTGTCAACAGCTAGGGCTGTTTTGAGCGACCAGCCCCACCATGGATGATACTTTAATTGGATCGCTCCTTCAGAATGAGTCGAATAAAACTTAACTTGCTGATTTTCGAGTCGGTCAATCACTTCTGAATGGGGATGCCCATAGGAATTATCTACTCCAGCTGAAATAAAAGCTAGTTTCACTTGTAAATGCCGTAATAAGTTTTCACTAGTGGAAGTTCGGCTACCATGATGTCCTACTTTCAACATATCCGCTCGTAAATCAGGATATTCTTTTATTAACACAAGCTCTTGTTCAGTAGATAAGTCACCCATATTAAGCAAAGTATGATGTTGGATTCGAATCAAACATAAAAGCGAAGTATCATTCGCAGATAAAGCTCTCTCTTCCTTTAAAGAAAAAATTGAAATGGCCCCGCCTGCTAAGTGCGTCATTTCTCCGGGACGAATCACACAAATCTTTGTGGAAGAAGGAAGCTTTCCTTGAATCGTTTGCCAGAAAGGGTCCCCTTCCGTATATTGAGAAACAAAAATGGAGTCAATAGGAATTTTTTCAGCTAGTTGAATAATATTCCCCACGTGATCAATATCAGGATGGGTGATAATCACTCCTCTCAAACTAGAAATGCCCTGAGCTTTTAAAGCAGGCAATAAATTTTTGTCCGCAAATCCTTCCTGAATTTGTTGATCTCCTTGCCATGACCTTTTCCCACCTGTATCAACCAACCATGCCCCCTGTTTAAAAGACGTTTGAAATAACAACGCATCTCCTTGTCCGACATCAATCACAGTCAAACGAGTCGATAAATCACATAAAGGAAAAATGAAAAAAACAAGTATATATGTCACTGCCACTGCTAAATAAGCTTTTCTTGGCTTGGTAGGTCGTTCATAGACCCAATATATTGCCCCTCCTAATAACAAGAGAATTTCCCAAGGACTCGCTATTCCATGCACAAAATTGGTCATATCCATAAGCCAAGAAAGTGAAACACTTTCCCAACAGTAAGAAAATAGGTTAGACAAACAAAAAATCACCTCATCACATATTGAAAACCACTGCCCCAATATTAGCAATATTGTGAGAACTAACATGCCTGGCATGATCCATTTCTCAAATACCCATCCTAATAACACAAGAACCAGTAATTGCATCACATTCCACTCAAAACGAGTATTAAGTAATAAAGGCCAAGAAAAAAGCAAACACATAAACAGATTATCAAAAGAGTTTTCTTTTGACTCTTTTCCATTATCTTTCTGTATCACTAATAAAAAAGACATTAAAAAGGAAAAGACAAAACCTAAATTATGTAACAAAAACGGATTGAAAAAAAGAGTCATTAAACAAACAATGGCCATCACATCCATATGAGAAAATGACAAATTAAAATAGGCCAAAAAAGACCGACTATAATAGACTCCCAAAGAGCGAACAACTCCTATTGGCCAGGAAATTAAGCAAGCATAAAAAAATAAAAAAACAACCGTGATATAAAAGGCTCCAGTGGGATCTACCCCGATGCGCAAAAGCCCTTCATTAAAATGCCGTCGCAAATAATTTAAATGAAAACCCGAAATCGAAAAATAATGTAAAATCCCTAACATTGCAAATTTTAACTTATATTTCTTATAAGTTTCTGATTCAAGATTAAATAGCAATTTATTATGCAAGGCAACAAGGTCATAATGCGCCAACCGTCGCAAAAAACGGGTCAGTTTCATCCTTATAATCGGCCAAGAAGATAAACCTTCTGGCTGGATATCCGACACTTTTTCAATTTTAGCCATTTCCAATTGCCAAATAATTGCTTGATCTTGCAAATAAGTTCGATAATCAAAATCACCAAAGTTTCGAGCCGAATCTGGATAGCTAAAACTCCCCTCTCCCTCAATTACAGTAATTCTCTCTGTAAAAGGATAGCTTTGCCAGCGATCATTCGACTGAAACCAATAAGTAAAAATAATAGGCCTCTCAAATTTTTCTTCACCTTTTAATTTAAGCCAAGCTTTACCTGAAAGATACGTTTCCGTTTGGGTCACCTGATCCGGTTGAATCATTAATTGCACCGTATCTGCCTGTTCATCTAAATGTAATAACTTTTCAGCCGCTCGATTAGAATTAATCTTATAAACTCTAAAGCTAATGCCAAATAGACAGGCAAGGGTTAATAATAAGACAAGCGGCCTTTTTAAGTACCAAATTCTTAATAGAATCACACCGAAGATTAGAGCAAAGATTTCAGTTTTATTTTCGATCAATAACAGCCAAGCCACAACCATACTTAAAATGAAGAACCAGTGGTACTCTAATTGACTAAAGAATTTGTCTATTTTCACCATTACTTGCCGCACAACCACACCTACTCATCTACAGTGATCAAGCTCTTTAAGGTTTCAAAAGTTTTGGGACCAATTCCACTTACTTCTTGTAATTCTTCTACCGACTTAAACGATCCCTGCTCTTGACGATAAGCAATAATGTCAGATGCTTTCTTAGGACCTATATTAGGTAAAGTCTCTAATTCTGTCTGATCTGCTCGATTAATATTAACTAAAGAGTTCTGAACACTTCCTTCTTCTCTCACAGAATGAACATAAGTAGGTAAAGAATCACTCACTAGTCCTTCACTTTCTGTAGAAGTTAGTCTGTCTCTATTATTTATTTCATCCACCGTTAAAACTTCAATCATCATCTGATCTTCTAAAAGCAATGCCAAATTTAAAGCATCCTGTCCAGCATCTTCAGTAAATCCCCCAGCTTTTTCAATCGCATCAAACAAACGGGCACCTTGGTTAAGAGCATAGACACCTGGATGTTTCACTGCTCCTTTTAAATCCACATATATTACTAACTCGCCCTTATCCTCTTGATCCATCTCGGTACTTTCTAAAACCAAACTTTCTTCGACAAGTAGCTCTTGATCCAGATCAATCACATTGGAAGACGAAAGAAGATTCAAAGACGAAAAACCCCAAAATATTCCTAGCATAATCAACAAGCCCAGAGCTCCAATTCCAACCTTTCGCCAAAACCTGTTCTCTATTTCATCTTGGCAATCAAAATAGTTCTTCACTTTATCCCTCATTTCAGCCTATTTTTTTATAAATAAACCGTTATAACACAAATGCGTTTCAAAACTAAATTAAAAGCCCCCAAACTCTACATTTAGAGTTTGGGGGGCTCATATAAGGGCAATTTTTATTTCTTTAATTTTTCCATGATTGCTTTTTCCACATTTGGCGGAACCATCTGGGAAATATCTCCCTTAAAAAAAGCAATTTCTTTAATCAAACTAGAACTAAGATAACGGTACTTTTCATTCGCAACCAATAGAATTGTTTCAATTCCTGAATGCTGCATTTTATTGACAGTGGCAATGTTAGACTCATATTCAAAGTCTTGCGCAGAACGAACACCTCTAATGAGACTCGTAGCTCCCACTTTTTGATAATAATTAGCAATCAACCCATCTTTTAGCGAGTCAATCTTAATATTATCCAAGTGTCCTGTTACTTCACTAATTAATTGCTGTCTTTCTTCCAGCGTAAAAACTGACCGTTTAGAAGTATTCATTGCAATTAGCACAATAACTTCGTCAAAAAGCTGACTCGCACGTTCAATTAAATCTAAATGTCCATAGGTTAAAGGATCAAAAGACCCTCCAAACACCCCCACTTTTTTAGACAAATTATTCAACTCCCTTATATTGATAGAGCCTTAAAGTCGTGATCCCATAAGACTTCTGCTTCAGCAAATAAAACTCTTCAAATTCACCTGGCAATTCAAGATGGTCATCACTTTCGCATAATACAAGTGCTTCATCAGTTAAAAGCCCCTGTTCCTTGAGCCAGACCATATCTTCTTGAAGTTGGGCAGAATGGTAAGGTGGATCTAAAAAGACTAAATCAAATCTAAGTTGACATTGTTCGTACCATCTTTTTAGACGTGAACGATTTTTCCCTCTTAACAATATAAACTTAGCTTCTTCTCGAGTCATTCGAATATTTTCTTCTATAGTTTCGATCGCCGGACGATACTGTTCACACAGAATAGCTTGACCAACTCCTCGTGATACCGCCTCTATCGCTAATGCTCCTGATCCTGCATAAAAATCCAGCACCCGACCTCCAACCGGAAGGTAAGAACCTAACAAATTAAACATCGACTCCTTGATTTTATCAGTCGTAGGGCGCGTGTTCTTGCCAGGCACGGCTTTAATGGGTCGCGAGCGATATTCTCCTGCCACTACACGCAATTTAATTCACCTGCTCTTTATCTATCCTTTTTTCATCCAATTCTTGAGCTAGCCCTTTAAAGAAATCCTCTAAGTCTTCTTCTGATTCTTCAAGCGCTTCTTTTAAATCTGGATCAATTCGGTTAGGAATTGCATCCTTAAAAGTCATATCAATTTCTTTACGATGAGATAATTCGATGCTTCTTACAAAATTTAATTTCTCTAATTCTTCTATCACTTTGTCTAAATTTTGTTGATTCACATAAAGAACTGCATATTTCATTCGGTGACTAATATAATGTATGTTGCCAAACTTTCTCAATTGTTTCCACTGCTTAAGTGTATACAACCAAACTGTAATGGATTGACGTTCTAATATTTCAAAAGGCATTCCTATCTCAACCCTCCCCTATCTGTCTTCATTAATCTTGCATTCATTCGCATTTGTTTTTCTTCTGCAATTAACTTTTGCACAATTCCGATCATCATCAAGTTGATAATCATACTCGAACCACCATAAGAGATAAAAGGCAAGGTCACCCCTGTTAGTGGGATTAGCCCCGACAAACCTCCCACATTTACAAACATTTGTAAGAGCAATAAAATCGCAAAACCAGTTAAGCAAATACGATGGAATCGGATATTCATAGTCGCTGCTGTTCTAAGTAAATGAAAAATCAAAGCTAAGAGCAAGCCAACCACAACGACTACACCTAATAGTCCAAATTCTTCCGCCACAACTGCAAGAATAAAATCCGTATGAGCCGCAGGTAAATTTGCTTTAATTTGGCCTTGTCCTAGACCCACTCCCCATAATCCACCCCTACTAAAGGCTAGATAACTATTAATAATTTGATAGCCCGTACTTTGCGCGTAGTTAAACGGATTAACAAAGGAACCAAAGCGCTCAAATGCATGATAGTTAGAATTCACTAAAAAGTCCGAAAAATAATTGGTTAAGAAAATAGCCAATACATAAACAATGAGTCCCAAGCCTATCAACTTTAGATTATTAATAGGCGCAAACCAAAAAACCATTAGCATAGCGACCGTTGTCCCAATGATGATCATAGCTCCACCAAAATCTGGCTGTAAAACAATCAACAGCAAGGAAAGAAGCATACAAGCAATCGGGAAATAATAACGCCAAATTGGACTCGTCTCAAGTTTAATCAAATAGGTCCGCGAAAATTGAGCGATTATCCGAGCTATGACAAGAACCACAACCAATTTAAATAACTCAGAAGGTTGAAAATTCACCCCTGAGAGTGCAAGCCATGAAGTCGCTCCACCCGCTTCCTGCCCAAGAACGGCAGTCAAGCCAATTAATATCAGCACCACAACCAACACTACATTCATCAATCGGATACTCAAAAACCAATCAAGTGGTACCAAACGAATCATCGCAACCACGACCATCCCCACTATCATTGAACCGACTTGTTTTAACATAAAGCCCATCGGATCTTCATAAATAGTCGCAGAAAAAACCATCATAGCAGAAAAAATCAATAATAAAAGACTCATAATAAAAATAAGCGGATCCCCTAGACCCATTAATTGTCTATTCCTAAAAATCTTTTGAATCCAAGTCGTCTTTTGTTCTTCCTCCATTTTCTGGAATTGATTACCGTCACTAGAACGGGGTATTGTTCTAAAATTATTAGCCATAAGAACCCCCTTTATAAACTGCAATTATTATAACATAACCATATCTCAGTGGGTATGTAGAGAACAAAAAAGATGACCTGTAAAAATACAGGTCATCTTCTTATATATTTTTTTAAGCAGCGTAACGCTCCGCTACCTTATCCCAATTGATAACAGACCAGAATGCTTTAACATACTCAGGACGTTTATTTTGATATTTTAGATAATAAGCATGCTCCCAAACATCCACCCCTAGTAAAGGTGTTAAGCCGTCCGTAATCGGATTATCTTGATTAGGAGTTCCAACTACTTTAAGTTGGTCACCCTCTTTCACCAACCAAGCCCAACCGGAACCAAATTGACCTGTTGCAGCTGCAGTAAATTCTTCTTGGAATTTCTCAAATGAACCAAAAGTTTCATTGATCTTTTCCGCTAATTCACCACTTGGTGCATTCTGATCACTCGGACTTTGCAATAATTCCCAGAAAATAGAATGATTTAGATGTCCCCCACCGTTATTACGGACAGTTGTTCGAATGTCTTCCGGTACTTCATTTAAGTTGGCGATTAACTGATCAATTTCCTTATCAGCAAATTCAGTACCTTCCACTGCTGCATTCAATTTTTCAACGTAGGTATTATGGTGCTTCGTGTGATGGATTTCCATTGTTTCTTTATCAATTGCTGGTTCTAAAGCATCGTAAGCATACGGTAATTTTGGTAATTCAAAAGTCATGATGATTCCTCCTAAATACTTGATCTTATAATCATCTTAACATTGCTATTTACTCTTTCAAAACAATATGCTCGACTTTATGAAAGCTATTGGCAAAAGACTGATCTCTTACGAATCCCTTTGTGAAAAATAATGATTATGTTCAAGTGTGCATTAACTAACTATCTTTTGATAAAAGCGTTTCAAAAAACCACCTCCATGACCTATGGCCACAAAGCTGGTTTAGTTAATAGCTACTATTTTATTTTTTCTTTGATTTTTCCCGAGTTGATTTATCTAGAATTCGTTTACGCAAACGAATCGATTCTGGTGTTACTTCACAATACTCGTCATCCGCCATGAATTGAATCGCTTCTTCTAAAGTCATCTTACGCGGCGTCTTGATAACCGAAGTTTGATCCTTGTTAGCAGAACGGACATTGGTTAATTGTTTCGCGCGCGTAATGTTAACCGTTAAGTCATTCTCACGACTATGTTCTCCGACAATCATTCCAGCATACACTTCAGTTCCAGGTTCTACAAAGATCGTTCCACGATCTTCTAAATTCATAATAGAGTAGGTTGTTGCCTGACCACTATCAATCGATACCAACGTCCCATTGCGACGTTGACCGAGCTCTGCATTAATATATGGGCGATACTCATCAAAGGAATGGTTCATAATCCCGTATCCATGAGTTAAGGTCATAAATTCCGTCGCAAAACCAATTAAACCACGTGCTGGCACTGAGAACACTAGACGCATCTGACCATTACCTGTATTAACCATATCCGCCATCTCACCTCGACGATGACCCATCGCTTCAATAATCCCTCCCATATATTCTTCAGGAGTATCAATTAATAAACGCTCAAACGGCTCAGATTTCACCCCATCAATCTCGCGAACAATTACTTGCGGTCGAGAAACTTGGAATTCATAACCTTGGCGACGCATATTTTCAATTAAGATTGATAGATGTAATTCACCGCGCCCCGCCACTTTAAAAGTATCGGGTGAATCAGTTGGTTGAACATCAATCGATACATCGGTGTGCAATTCTTGCATCAAACGGTCTTGCAAGTTACGAGCTGTCACATACTTACCTTCACGCCCCGCAAATGGTGAGTTATTGGTTAAAAAGTTCATCTCTAAGGTTGGCTCATCAATATGTAAGAGAGGCATGGCATCCGGTTGACTCGCTGATGCGATTGTTTCACCCACAAAAATATCATCCATTCCTGAAATCGCAATCAAATCCCCTGCTTGTGCTTCAGTAATCTCAATTCGATCCAAGCCAAGGAAACCAAATAATTTTGTGACACGAAAATTCTTCTTAGAGCCATCCGTTTTTATAACGGTGACTTGATCACCAATTTTAATCTTACCACGGAAAACACGTCCGATTCCAATACGTCCCACAAATTCGTTATAATCTAACATCGTCACTTGGAATTGTAACGGTTCCTCTGAATTATCAATCGGAGCCGGCACATGCTCCATCACCATATCAAAAATGTGATCCATTGTATTCTCTTGATCTGCCGGATCTGGTGATAATGAAGAAGTTCCATTAATGGCTGAAGCATAAACAACAGGAAATTCCATCTGATCTTCATCAGCACCTAATTCGATTAATAAGTCTAAGACTTGATCCACAACACCTTCAGGACGAGCAGATGGTTTATCAATCTTATTCACAACTACCAAGGGAACTTTGCCTTCTTCAAGGGCTTTTTTCAAGACAAAACGAGTTTGTGGCATTGTTCCTTCGTAGGCATCCACTACTAAGATAACACCATCGACCATCTTCATGATTCGTTCTACTTCACCACCAAAGTCCGCATGCCCTGGGGTATCCATAATATTAATACGATTTCCCTTATAGTTAACGGCTGTGTTCTTCGCTAGAATCGTGATTCCACGTTCACGCTCAATATCGTTACGGTCCATCGCTCGATCATCAAGGTGAGTTCGCTCGTCTAAAGTATCAGATTGTTGTAAGAGTTCGTTAACAAGTGAGGTCTTGCCATGGTCAACGTGGGCGATAATTGCGATATTTCTTAAATTGTTACGTATATTCATTAAATTTTTCTCCTAATTCTTTTACGGGTTCATCAGTTGCATTGCTTCTTGATAGACAGTAGGATGAGCGAAAACTCCAGGACATCGTTCGAGCAGTGATAAGGCTTGACCGTCTGGTTGACTGGCAGCGTACCCCATCGCAGTTAAAATCGCATAACCAGCAGCAAAGTCCCAAGGACATAGGCCTGCTGATAGATATAGACCTGCTTCTCCCCGAATCACAGCGATCATTTCATAGGCTGAACAACCATAGGAACGTACTCCCAATGACTGCTCTAATAGAGCTCGGGCGTTAAAATCATTATTAACAAATAAATGAACATTTCCCACAATCAGGCTATCTGCTAAGCTTTCAATTGGAAGTGGATCCAAAGGCACTTGATTGTGATAGACCCCATCATTGACAATCCCATAATATAGATCATCCTGCATCACATCATAGATATAACCAGCAATAGGTTGTCCCTCTTGATAGATCCCTATCATAATCCCAAAAAAACGCTGTTGTTTAACAAAATTCAAGGTTCCATCAATCGGATCAATGATCCAAAGCATACCTTCGGTTCCATTCACACGATCAGCCTGTTCCTCTTCTCCTAAAATCTGATGATCTGGATAGTAGGTTTGAATTTGTTGGACTAAATAATCCTGCGTTGCCTGATCCATTTCAGTCACTAAGTCACGCGGACTCGTCTTCTCGCTCACTTGAATCGTTCGATTGAAAGATTGCCTCAGCGAATTCCCCGCAATCTGTAACCACGTTAAGACACGATTGTGTAATTGATAATCCATTTGGTCCCTCCTATGGCATAGTTAACACTTGAGAATCTTTCAAAGTTTGAGCTTTCTGAACAGTGCGGTAAATGGAATAACCGGAAATAGCCATAAAGTCACGATCCAATTGCTTTTCCTCACTCTTAGACGTCACGATTCCTTTGAAAGTGCGATATTTATCTTTAAAAGTAGCGTTAGAAATCCCCTGCTCATAGGCCGTTTCAATCGCTGCAAAGAAATCAACGACTTGTGCAATTTCAATCGTTGACCACGCTTCATAATCAATTGGATATGTGTAGTTCGACATCCTATACCCCTTTCCGAAAATTAACCAGTGTCTCTTCTAATATAATCCATTTAAGTCTGAATGCAAAAACATTTCGAATTTTAAAACGTTTTCCACATCAAATTGTAATAAAAGTCTTGGATTATGCTTAATCCTCTTTGAATATTAATCGAGAGCATTTCATGATCACTCATTATTTAAAGCTATCTACAAAAAAACTACCTTACTTTAATCATCTCATAATAAAACAAGATGCTTAAAGCAAGGTAGCAATAGGATGCCTATCGATTATTAACAATTTAAATCGCTTGTTCCTTCTGTCTTATTTCATCTAAATTTAAAACTTCATCGAATTGCGATAAAATCTTGGGATCACGCGTATGGGTGATCACAATGACCATTTTATTTTGAAGCTTAAAGATCATATCAAAAATCATGGACTGTGTCGCGCTGTCCAAATTACTAGTCGGCTCATCAAAGATCAGAACATCATAAGGACTGATCATGAAGCGAGCAATGTCTACACGTTGTTTCTCACCACTTGAGATGACATTGCGACTTGAAGCTTCAATAGACTTCTCCAATAATTTTGACGATAGATTCAATTGCTCTAAAATCGTGGTATCAATCAAATTTTGTCGGTGCATCCGAACATTATCCATGACTGATCCCGAAATCAAGAAATCATTTTTTTGAATTAAGGCCACTCGCTGATACAACGATTCACTCTTAATTCGATCCAAATCAATGCCATTAATTCTGATGCTCCCATTATAGGCTGAACTTGGATAATATTTCATCACTAATTTCATCAAGGTCGATTTTCCACGGCCTGACTCCCCAATAATCGCATATTTTTTCCCTTGCTCAAAACAATAATTAAAGTCTTCAAAAACAATTTTTTCTTCAGAATACTTTAAGTCTAAATGAGCAATGCTAATTTCATGAATGGGCTCACTGATTTCGCAACCTTTAGCCGTTTTGGTATCTAGCAACTGGTTGAAACCCTCACGCAATTCACCAACTGTCCCCATTAAATTTTTATTGTGGGCAAACATTTGAACCGGATTGAAAACCCCATTTAATAAGTTGATAGCAGAAATTAGTAAACCGATGGTAATTTCACCTTGCATGACAAACCAAATACCAATTGACATACATAATAACTGGGCAAAGAAACTGAAAAAGATCCCCAAGTTATTTGCAAACCATGAAGCAAAAAGGAATGATTTCCGACTCTTCTCAAAGTTTTGATCTTTCTCAAGATAATCGGTTAAGAATAAATCCGATACATTTAATAACTTGATTTGCTCAAAACCATGAAGCTGATTGGTCACCGCTTGTAAGTAGGATTCATTCTGTTTAGAAAAGGAAACCGTCTTCCTCGCCATAATCACACCTGGCAATTGTGATAACATGATCGTCAGAACTGTTACTCCAACAAACGCCGCCCCCAATTTCCAATTAATTAAGAAAATAAACCCGATACTCACCACAGCTGAAATTACATTGGAGACAATATCGCATTTAGGACTCAAATAATTCTCTGTGAAGATATCAATATTCTTGGTAAATAGATTGAGGTAATATTCAGATGTATGGGCCCAGTAATCATTTAAGTTTTTACGATAGAGAGCATGATACATTTCATCTTTCGCATCTTTTAACACATTAGCAATATATGTCGATTTCAAAAAAGAAAACAAGATAACTACTATAAACCAACCCGTAATAATCACTAAACATGAGATAATCGCCCGTTTTAAATCCCCTTCATTATTAACAACCGCATCAATGACCTTTCCAAGTCTCACTGCAAAATATGCCATTAAAAAAGATGAAATAACACTCATCACAATTGTTAAAAAATAAATAAAACGATGTTTCTTCAAAAGCTCTTTCATCAGTCCCTGTTCCCTCCCGAGTATTTATTCTTCAAATTTCAAAAGTTTCTATATCCTTGAATCATTTATTATTTTTGATCTAGCTTATATAAACAGCCACCTATATATAGTTAAATAACATTAATCACTGATTGAAGAAAAAACTTAGAAATGATAAGCTTTTATATGGTCAAGGTTCTGCTCTTCGCAAGAACAATCTAGTCCAAATACGCAACTCATTATAATTCCCGATTAACACTTTCAGAATTGTTAGACACCCAAATATGATAGACAAAACCGTCATTATCATTTTTCAAACTTTTCTACATAAACTTCATTACTGATTTCCCCCTCTTTATATTTCAATTATATGCAAACCTTTCATCGTAATAATATTTTTAGCGTATGTTGTAGATTTAATAACATTAAACAATGAAAACGATAACAAGGAGTTTAAATATGGATAATTATGGTACAAGTTTTCAACTTTTAAGAAAGGGTAAACATTTAACACTGAATCAACTTTCAGATAATATTATTTCACCCCAACAATTATCAAAGTTCGAACGAAATATTCACTCCATTACTGTGCCAGTTTTTATTGAACTGCTCGAACGAATGAATGTCTCTATAAACGAATTTATGGTCTATCATAATCAACAAGCACAATTTAGTCAGGGAAAATTTTTAAGTCAATTAGAAGCAGCAATTGCTGAAAAAAAAGGTCAAACTATGAAAGATTTAATTTTCCAAGAAAAAAATCTTTACAATAGAGATAAAAATATTCGACATTTGCATAACATAAATATATTACAACAAAATATTTTAAAAATGAAAAACCAACCCGTTAATCAAGAACTTAGTAAAGAAATCAGTGATTATCTTTTTGACTGCGAGGATTGGGCTTTCTATGAGCTTTGTCTATTTAACAATTATCTAGAATTCTTATCTATTTCTTTCATAGAAAATTTGATTAAAGATGCCTCTATAAAAGCAAAGAAATTTTCACGTTTACTTTTAAACCAAAATATCGAAACGGTTTTATATTGCAATGTAATATTTCACTTGTTAGAAATCGATAAGCTGAATATAGTTCCTAACCTAATATCATTAGCAAAAAAAAATCTCACTAACACTGTTTTTTTCTTCGATATGAACCGATTAAACTTTTTAGAAGGAATTTATCTCATTAAGATTGGCAATACAGCAATAGGAAAGAGAAAATGTGCCAAAGCTTTGAGTATTTTTGAACATTTTGATACTAAATATTATTTTCAAAGTCACCGACAAGATCTCATTGACTTTTTTGGTAGCGATTTCTCCCTTGAAGACTAAGAAAAGCAAGTGAACAAAGTTTGTTTCTTTGTCCACTTGCTTATTTGAATCACCATATTTCTACTACAAATGATAAACCTGATTTAATTGACGAGCATAATCGTCTGTCAGATGGTGTGTAATGAAGATCACCGTTGCATGGTCAAGATTCAATAGATAACGCTCAATGGATTCTCTTAAGCTCAGATCAAGACTGGATGTTCCTTCATCGACTAGTAAGATAGGGGCCTTCTGAACTAAGCCACGAGCTAAACCGACTCTTTGCCCTTGTCCGCCTGAAATTCGCGATCCTTCTTGTCCGACCGTTTCTTCCTTTGCCTCCATAACTTTTATCAACTCTTCTAACTGCATCACTTGAATTAGCTCTTGATAGTATTCAGCTTGATAATCTCGTTCTAATAATATATTCGCTCGAATATCTAAATTAAAGAGATAAGTTTTCTGAGGGACATAGGCCAGGCATTGATATAACTCTCGCTCAGGAATCTGTTTCAACTCCTGTCCATTCAACCGAATAGAGCCTTGATAATCCGGCAATTGCCGCAGTAATATTTTGAATAAGGTTGACTTCCCACTCCCACTTGGTCCGATCAACGCATATTTGCCACCTGCTTTAAAGCTCATATCAGGATAGGTCAATTGACGATCACCAAAGTGGTATGAAAGATTTTGTAACTCTAAGTCTATTCCTGTTAATGGAGGTGTAGTGATTTCTTTCTCTTCAGATACTTCCTCAACCTCTTCAACTTTATCGAACAATTTCAACACAGCATTGAACCCAGCCAACTGATTGATGACATAGTTAGTATTTCCAAAAAAATTCCCAGTCAAATCCCCAATAGAGAAGATGGAACCTGCTGTCAATGCACCTCCAATGATTAATAACCCACAACCAAAGATAATTGCATATTGAAATACAACTGCAGCCACTTGAACCCAGGCATCCATCGTGGCCCTCTTCTTCTCCAAATGAACCTTACTATTTTTCAACAAACCAAAAAAGGGCATCAGAAATTTTTCAATCAAATTTTGACTGTTGAGCACATACAACGTATTAAAACCACCCAACCATTCAGAAGCCTTGGCTGTAGTATATTCATTCTGATTGGAAACTTCCTTATTCGCATCGGCCAATCCCTTTTTAAAAAACTTTGGAATTACGGTCATAATCAAAGCAAATATTAAAGTCACCAGCATTAGTAACCAATGATAAGACCATATGGCTATAGCACCAAAAATTAATAAAGCACCCGAAGAAATCATGCCATACAAACGGTCAAAGCACTGAGTTTCAACCACTGCCATATCATTGCTCAGCCATGAAACATAGTCACCCACCGGACGCTGATTAAATTGTGAATATTTATAATGAGCTAATTGCGTCAAAATATTCGATCTGAGCTGGTTAATTTGTGATTGCTTCACTCCTTCAATATAAACTGCTGCAATAAAATTTAAAATGATCGATATTCCCATCCACAAAACACAATAAATAAAGGCATTTAGGAAGCGATCATACTCAGCAAAAAATAAGGCATTCATGATATCTGTTAAGAGAACAGTTGACCGAATAATAGCATATGCTCTCACACCATATAACATTATAATAAATAAGTTTTGTTTCCAGTGCTGCTTCAAGACCTCTGTAATCATCCAAAACCCCCTATTCTACCGTATAAGTTAATAAATCATACTCTTCCATCATGTGAAGTCATTTTATAAATTCCTTATTAGTAAAAAGACCTTATTTACTCTTAGCATCAATGCATCTGCAAATGATTTGAAAACCCTTTCTTTAACTTCTATTATACTCCTATCATTCAGTGACTTCCATAACCTATTGTTTATAATAAAAAAACATTAATAAAGTGCGTTTTCGCAAAAGAGCTTTCAAAATGAAACACGATTAAAACTCCATAAAAGGCAGTCACTCATTCTAGAGGAAATATTATAAAGAATCTAATCCTTCAACCATTAGCACCCTTCGAAAGAAACAAACACGATATTCCTTTATTTGATTCAGAATAGAAAATGACTATCGCTAGCACAAGATGTTCTTTGTCTTTATGATTTCAACTGATTATTTAGCTATCTATTTATGCTATGCGTATTAATTGCAAAACTTCTTACTTATTATATAATTCCTAGTAATTAAGAAAACATAAATAGAAAGCAAGGAGACTAATTTATGAAAAAAGTATTACTATTATTTACGGGAATGTTTATCTTAGCGGGTTGCGGAAATTCAGTTGGAAATGATACAACAGATAAGGAGGAGGCAACTCCTATTGAACAGCAGGAAGCGAAAAACGAAGAAAACGATGATATGGAAGAAAATAATGATGTAAATGAAATGATGCAAAACGATGATAATGGAGATATCGCAGAAGAAGATGATGATGCAAACGAAATGCAGAACGACGATGAAGGAGAGGATGCAGAAGAGGAGGATGATTAACCAATCACTTCCGCTTAATTCCAACTTTTTCTGTGAATACGTAAATCTTTTAAACACACAAAAACGACCGCTCCATGTTGGGAGCGATCGTTTTTTGTATTATAAATAATAATTCTTGATATTACATATGAATTGGCAAGCCGAGCGCAGCTTCTGCTGCATCCATTGTTGCTTCTGATAAAGTTGGATGAGCATGAACTGTTAAAGCAATATCTTCTGCATTCATTCCTGCTTCAATTGCTAAAGTGATCTCAGCCAGTACATCGGATGCACTTGGCCCCGCTACTTGAGCCCCTACAATCACATTGTCGTCTTTTGTAGTAACTAATCGAACAAATCCGCTATAAGAATCAAGAGCTACTGCACGACCATTTCCTCCAAATGGGAATTTAGTCACTGTCACCTCTAAACCAGCTTCTTTAGCTGTCTCTTTTGTGTGTCCAGCGGAAGCTAACTCAGGATCAGTATAACATACAGATGGCATTGCTTTATAATCGACTTCATCTTTACCACCTGAAATCGCAGATGCAGCTACCTTCGCTTCAAATGAAGCCTTGTGAGCTAACATTGCACCTGGAACAATATCACCGATCGCAAAGATATTTGGATTAGAAGTACGTCCTTGTTTATCCACTTTAACAAGTCCACGTTCATCTAATTCAACACCTGCTTGTTCTAATCCACAGTTATCAGTGTTTGGTCGACGTCCAACCGTTACCATTACATAGTCTGCTTCTACAGTCTTTTCTTCACCTTTATGCTCATAAGTAACAACCACACGATCGCCTTTTGTTTCAGCGCTCTTAGCCATTGCATTAGTTACAATTGTTGCTCCCTTATCTTTGAAATCTTTCTCAACTAAGCGAGCCATATCTTTCTCAAATGAAGGAATAAATTGTTTTGAACCTTCTAAGATCGTTACTTTTGAACCTAGGTTTGCGTAAACAGAACCAAGTTCAGAACCGATAATTCCTCCACCGATTACTACAAAATCTTTTGGAATCTCTGGTAAGTTTAATCCGCCAGTCGAATCAATAATTCGGCCGCCAAATTCAAAACCTTTAATTTGAATAGGACGAGATCCTGTTGCTACAATTGCATTTTTAAAAGTGTATGTTTGAGCATTCTCTCCATCTACCACTCGGATAGTATCCTTATCAGAGAAGAAAGCTTCTCCTTTAAGAATTTCCACTTTGTTCTTCTTAAGAAGCATTTCAACTCCTGAAGTCATTTTAGCAACGACTTGATTTTGCTTCCAGTCTTGAGTTTTTTCCCAATCAATTTCAACACCTTGAGTCGAAATTCCAAAAGTTTCTGGATGTTTTGATTGATGGTACACATGACCTGCTTGAATCAATGCTTTAGACGGAATACAACCAACGTTTAAACAAACGCCTCCAAAATATTCTTTCTCCACAATCGCCACTTTTTGACCAAGCTGAGCGGCACGAATAGCAGCAACATATCCTCCAGGTCCTGCTCCAATAACAACTGTATCTAATTCAACGGCGAAGTCTCCAACTACCATTTGATCACTATCCTTCCATTAATAATAGTTCTGGATCTGCTAAGAAGCGCTTAACTTCATTTAACGCTCTTTGGGCAGTTGCTCCATCTACAATTCGGTGGTCGAAGCTTAAAGATAACTTACATACACGTCCTACAGCCAATTCACCCTTTTCATTTACAATGGGTTGTTGAACAATAGAGCCAAATCCTAAAATTGCAACTTCTGGATGATTAATGATTGGACTAAACCACTTACCTCCAGCAGAACCAATATTTGAAATTGTGATAGTTCCTTCTGACATTTCTGACATAGGTAACGATCCATCATGCGCCTTACCTGATAACTCCACAATCTCGTTAGCTATTTGGAACATATTCTTAGTATTAGCATCTTTAATGTTTGGTACGTATAGACCCCGATCAGTATCTGTAGCAATACCTACATTATAATAGTTTTTGTAAACAATTTCACTAGAAAGATCATCAATTGTAGCATTAATAACTGGATACTTCTTAGCAGCTGCTATCAAAGCCTTAACCACATAAGGTAAGAAGGTTAATTTAACATTATTCTCGGCTGCAATTTCCTTATATTTCTTACGGTGATCCCACAATTTAGAAACTTCTACCTCATCAAATAAGGTTACATGTGGTGCCGTATGTTTAGAGTTAACCATTGCTTTCGCAATCGCTGCACGAGTTCCTGATAAAGCAACTCGTTCTTCTCGTTCCGCTTGTGAAGAAACAAACGGTTTAACAACTGCTTGGCTTTGCGCTGACATGCTGGTCTCTCCATCGGCTTGAACAGAAGGAGTTGCTTCAACCTTTTGATTATTTGTTTCTGTTTCGGAAGTTTGACGAGAGTCTTCTGTTACTGAAGAAGCAGATGGATTAAAGTTTTGAACATCTTCCGCTGTAATACGTCCATTCTTACCAGAACCAGGCACTCGTGTGATGTCGATTCCGTTATCACGGGCTAATTTACGAACAGAAGGCATTGCTAGAACTCGGCGATTAGCCGCTTCCTCTTCAGAAAGCCCTTGACTTGGAGCGGTGTCTACTACAGAAACGGTTTCAGTCGGATTCTTCTCAGCAGGAGCAGCTGCATCATCAAAGGAATTAGCAATCGCCTCTCCTTCTTCTTCTGAAGAACCATTATGGTCTGGAGAATCAATGTCTACAATCACTTGGCCTAATTGAGCAATTTGTCCAGCAGGCACATGAATTTTTTTGATTTCACCAGAAACCGGAGAAGGTAGTTCTTCAACAGACTTATCGTTTTGAATCTCAACCAAAGTATCATCTTCTTTGATTGTATCGCCTTCTTTTACAGCCCAAGAAACAATTTCGCCTTCCATAATTCCTTCCCCTAATGCTGGTAATTTGAATTGGAAGAAGCCTCCAGTATTTTTGGTTTCTTTTGCTTCTGCTACTACTGATTCAGAAGGCTCGCCAGCTGGTGCGGCAGGTGTTTCTTCCACTTCAGGAGCCTCTTCATTTTCATAACCTGGAGCCTCTATTTCGACAATAACTTGACCAAGTGTAGCAACTTGTCCTGCTTCCACATGGATCTTCTTAACTTTTCCTGAAACGGGAGAAGGAAGTTCCTCTACCGATTTATCATTTTGCACTTCGACTAACGTTTCATCTTCGTTCACTTGATCGCCTTCTTTTACAGCCCAAGAAACGATCTCGCCTTCCATAATCCCTTCTCCGAGGGCAGGTAGTTTAAATTGGAATGCCATACATTTACTCTCCTTTATATCATTGATTTCATTAGGATACAGGACAGGGCGCTTAGCCCTTGTCCTGATTGTCATCCTACTCTTTAAAATTCTTCTAATTCTTTTACTTTAGCTACAATATCGTCAGCTGATGGTAACCAATCTTTCTCTGCCATTCCAAATGGAAAGACCGTATCAGGCGCTGCAACAAAACCAATTGGAGCCGTTAAGGAAAGAATTGAGCGTTCAGAGATTTCAGCAATCACTTTACTTCCAATTCCTGCTTGACGTTGCGCTTCTTGAACCATGACTACTTTGCCTGTTTTCTCAACTGAAGCCACAATTGTTTCGATATCCAAAGGTTGAACCGTCCGAAGATCTAATACCTCTGCAGAGACCCCTTCTTTAGCTAAGGTATCTGCAGCTTTCACAGATTCCTGCACCATGGCACCATATGCAATTAACGTAACATCTGTTCCTTCTTTTACAATCTTTGCTTTACCTAATGGTACTGTATATTCTTCTTCTGGAACGTCTTCACGGAAAGAGCGATATAGTTTCATATGCTCTAAGAAATAAACAGGATCATTGTCACGAACGGCTGAAATTAATAATCCCTTAGCATCATAAGGATTTGAAGGAATTACCACTTTAATTCCAGGTGATTGAGCTAACAAACCTTCCAATGAGTCAGCATGTAACTCAGGAGTATGAACGCCTCCTCCAAAAGGAGCACGGAAAGTAATCGGAAGGTTGCGAGTTCCTCCCATACGATAGCGCGTACGAGCGGCTTGACCTACCACCGAATCCATCACTTCAAAAATAAATCCATTAAATTGAATTTCAGGAATGGGACGGAAACCTTCTAATGCTAAACCTATTGATAGCCCACCAATCCCTGACTCAGCTAAAGGAGTATCCATTACACGGTCTGCACCAAACTCTTCTTGTAGCCCTTGAGTCGCACGGAAAACTCCACCATTCTTTCCAACGTCTTCTCCAAAAACTAAAGTTCGATCATTTGTCCGCAATTCATTTGCTAAAGCATTTGTAATTGCTTCAATCATTGTCATATTGGCCATAATTATTTATTCTCCTTTGCTTCAAATTTATTGATTTGTTCTTGAGTGACGAAATCTGGTGTTTCGTACATATTCTTCAAGAATTCAGAAACTTTTTGTTTTGGCACTTGGTCTGCTGCCTTAATCGCTTCCTTCACTTCATCCTTAGTCTTTTGAACAATGGCTGCTTCTTTCTCTTCATCCCATAAACCTTTTGCGGTTAAATATTTACGTAAACGGATCAATGGATCTTTAGCGCGCCATTCATCTTGGATTCCTTCTGGTTGGTAACGCTTAGGGTCATCACCAGAAAGCGTATGTGGACCATAACGATAGCAAAGTGTTTCGATCAAGACCGGACCATTCCCTGCTACGGCATATTCACGGGCCGCTTTAGTAATCGCATATACTGCTAAAATATCCATTCCATCTACTTGAATACCAGGAATACCGGCTGCCACTGCTTTTTGAGCTAAAGTTGGAGCTGCAGATTGAAGTTCACGTGGAGTCGAAATAGCCCAGCCATTATTTTGAACAACGAAAATCGCGGGTGCTTTAAATGCTCCTGCAAAGTTAATCCCTTCATAGAAATCTCCTTGAGAAGAACCTCCATCACCAGTCCACGTCATCGCAATGGCTTGACGCTCATTCTTCTTGATTCCAAGAGCCACTCCTGCAGTCTGAACATACTGTGCTCCGATAATAATCTGAGGAGGATAAGCTTTTAGATCTTCTGGGTAATCATTACCTGCAACATGGCCTTTAGACCATAAGAAGGCTTTCTCTAATGGTAAACCATGTTTAATTAATTGTGGAACATCTCGATATCCTGGCAAAAGAAAATCTTCTTTTTCTGTTGCCAAAACGGTCCCTAATTGTGAAGCTTCTTGACCGGAAGTAGGAGCATAGAAACCTAAACGACCTTGGCGGTTTAAGGCTGTTGAACGCTCAAAAAGTTCGCGCGCCCATACCATTTCCTCCATAAACTTAACCATGTCCTCATCGGTAATATCACCTAATAAGGCCTCATTTACAATCTTTCCTTCTTCATCCATAATCTGTACAGTTGAAAAATCAAAATTATCTGGACGTAATAACTCTTCAATTTTAACTGTTGCTTTAGCTTGTGCCATAAGTCCACAATCCTCTCTTATATTTTTTGATTATTACACAATTTAAAAACTGTTACAATAACCTCTCTAATTAAAGATACCACCCTCACATAATAAATACAAGTACGAAGCGATATTTTTTCACAAAACAAATAGCAAGTTGTCTTACAACTGTACAGACTATTACAAAAGAATTCGATCAAATTATACGTGTGTAACATCTGTATCAATCAAAAAACAAAACTGTTATAAAACCTTGTGAACAAAGTCACTTTTAAGCGAAGGATATATTTGACATTAGTTGGGAAATATTATATACTGATGGAGTTATGTGCCAGTAGCTCAGCTGGATAGAGCAACGGTCTTCTAAACCGTAGGTCGCAGGTTCGAATCCTGCCTGGCATACTCAAAAGCTCTTGGGAGTCTCCCAAGAGCTTTTTATTGTCGTTTTATTTTATTCAAATCTTTTCCTTTAGCTAATTCATCTACCAATTTATCTAAATATCGCACTTCTCGCTCTAAGGGATCTGCTATCTCCTCCACACGAACACCACAAATCTTACCTCTTATTAAATCGCGACTAGGATTTAAGGCAGGTGCCTCTATAAAAAAATCTTGAAACTTTACATGCATTTTAATACTTCTTTCAATGTCACTATTATTATAACCTGTTAACCACTCTATTATTTCATCTAATTCCGCTTTATTACGGCCCTTTCTTTCCACTTTTGCTAAATATAAAGGGTAGACCTTTGCAAATGACATTTCTGAAAATTTAGACAATTTTATTCCTCCTTAGTAGGAAAGCTTTATAAGATTTAAGGCCTATCCCAAGTAATCTGTTACCTTTGATCTTTACATCGAAACAACACATTGTGAAATATACTACACACCTGTCTTACTCACTCATATATAACAGAAAGGATCCCATTCAGTTGATAGGATCCTTTCTAAAAGATTTAATTATTCAATCCCATTTCATCTTTCATTCGTGCTAATTCTTCTTCAACTGTTGCAGAAGTACTTTGAGCATACTTTTCTTCTAAGTCTTTTGCTTCATCTTTTGGTTGGGATTCTAATTCAGACATAGCAGTTGCTTCATCTAGCATGCGATCTGCTTTTTCTTCCATTCTTTCAAATTGACTCATAGCATTCTCTGATTGACGACTAGCCGTTGATGTTTTATTAAGAGTTTCTTGTGTCTCTGCGACCGAAATTTTACCTTTTATCATCGCGCGACGATTCTTCAATGTCTCGATATCTTGAGAAAGTTTATCATGCATTTGTCGCATTTTAATCGCATTTTCATGCGCACTCGCATAGGTAGCGGCTAATCCAGCTCCAAGATTTTCTACCTCTTGTTTCTTAGTTAGAAAGACACGAGCATCCGCTTCGTTACCAGCTTCTAAAGCTTTTTTAGCTAATTGTTCGTATTTTTTCACTTCAGCTTCATTCTCATCCACTTCACGCTTCGATCGCGTTTCTTCAGCCATTACACTCGCAGTATTTCTCTTTACTTCGGCTAAGTCTTCACTTAGATCTCGTAAGTATTGGTCAATCATTTTTTCCGGCTCTTCCATTCGATCAATAATTGAATTCATATTCGCTGAAATAATATCTTTAAAACGATTTAATATTGACATAATTTTTCCTCCTAATATCTATCTTCTGGATCCTGATACTTCTTCGCCAATTCATCAGCCTCCGATTCTTGACCGAAGGTTTCTAATGGCCGATTTAACATTTCTTCCGTACGTTTCGCTTCTAACTCCTCTTGCTCTTTGTGCTTCTTCCACCAATTAAACAATAATAGTAAAATTGTTGCGAGTCCAAAAACCATTAAAACAGGAATCCACGGGGATTTTGTCACTTGCATTATTCGATCAGCTGCTTCCGTAAAAGACTTGCTAAAATAGTGAGAAGTATTAAGCGATCCATCATAATAATATCGATCTAGATAATCTAATAATATATTAGCAGCCTCATCATCAATGACCTGTTTAGCCTGACTTCCAGTAACGTAGTAAGTAATGTACTCATTCGGAACTCCTTCAAAAAATACCAACAGCAAATGCGCTTCATCTGTGAAGAGTTCATCATATTGACTTTCTGCAAATTCTGCTACCTGATCGATATCAGCATATGGATCTCCCGCAATTTCATCCGCAATATATAAATGAGGTTGAACACCTGTTTTCTGGTAGAAATATTCCAAACCTTTCTCCAACACGCTTGAATTTTCAACCCAATGCGCCTCATCCGTATAATAATCGGTTTCATTAACAGACCCCTTGGGTAAAGCCTCCCTTTCAATTGTAGAAGGAGTCACTTTTGTGTTACTACCTTCCATCCCACCGCCATTTAGAAAAGTTGGTAAGATGGAAAATAAAGCAAACATCATCAATACCATAGGTAAGAATCCTAAGCCACAGCCGGGGCTAGGTCCCTGAGGTCCTCCAGAACTTCTTCTAATATACGGGCGTCCTCCTCCTATTGGTATAAAGATAGGACCACCCCCAATGATTGGAGGTCTTCGTGGAGGTCCTGATCCAAATCCTCCACCGAAACTGCCGCCAAATCCTCCACCAGTAGGGCGACTTCCAAAACCACCTCGACCACCAGAGCTTATCCGCCCTCCTCCGGATCGAGATCCACCAAAGCCTCCACCACGCGAGCCTCCACCGGCACCTCCTCCTCTTGCCATCATCATCACCCTCTCTCCACTAAAGACTTAAACTTACTATCTAAAATAATTATATAATATTGCTATTATTTTTTCGAAGAAGATGCTTCTAACCCCACAAAAATACGATCCCAAAAGGGATCGTACGATTTTTATTTCTTTATTAAACTATTTCGAACGTCCTTTGTAAGAACCATCAGACGTCCCTATTTCTAATTTTTCTCCTGCTTCAATAAAGTCAGGGACATTCACTACTAAACCTGTTTCCATCGTAGCAGGCTTACCAGAACCTGTTACTGTTGCACCTTTTATCGAAGGTTGTGTTTCTTTTACTTCTAATACGACTGTTCCAGGCAATTCAACTCCAATCACCTCATTACCATAGAACTGAATTTTACAATTCATATTATCCAATAGATAAAGTAACTCATCTTGAATCGTATCAGCTGGAATTTCATATTGTTCATAACTTTCTAAATCCATAAAAACAGCTGTTCCATCCATATTATATAGATACTGAACTTCTTTGGTTTCTAAGAAAGCTCGCTCAAACTTTTCATCTGGGCGGAAAGTGGTGTCATAAGTAGCCCCAGTTCTAACATTACGCAATTTCATGCGCATAACCGTATTTCCTTTTCCAGGTTTATGATGGCTAGCTTCCAATACACGAATTAAATTACCGTCCTGAATAAATGTCATACCGGATCTTAAATCAACTGCAGAAATCATAATTATCTTCTCCTCACTTCATTCAAATTACTCTCGTATTATAGCATACATTCTAATTTCTCGTCTTCGATTTTAAGAAAATACTATAAAGTACCTAAAAGCTTTTCAAAATGAACCGCATAGCGAATTGGATCTTGATCATTCAGGGTCATCTGAATCGCTTGACTTACAAATTTAGTCGCTTGATTTAGTGCTGCCTCTTCCTGATTCGACTGCATCATTTCTCCTACAAAAACCGAAGCAAAAACATCTCCAGTCCCATGAAACACTTGATCGAAGAATTCCGCATAGCTTTCAAACGACCCCTTATCCCCTACCATTAAAGCTCCAATTTGATCCGTATTTCTCACACCTGTCATAATCACATTCTGGGCTCCGAATAATCGCAATTCTTCTGCTAGCTCCTGTGCCAGTATAGGGCTAAAGCCGTCATCTCGATAGTCTTTATCGAGTAGATAACAAGCTTCCGTGTAATTCGGAAAAATGTAATCACTAACAGCAATTAACTGTTTTTGGGTCTCCACATAAGCTTTATCAAAGCCACTATATAGTTCTCCATGATCTCCGAAAGCGGGATCCACAAAAACTTTACCAGTCGGATACAATAATTTTTCTATGACTTCTAGCAACAGTGGAACATGTTCCTCTTCGCCAAGATATCCAGTGTAAATCGCATCAAATTTCAAGCCTAAATCCATCCAATGTTGAATGGTTGCCTCCATATGAGAATACAAATCGGTAAAAATAAAGCCAGGAAATTCTGGACCTGTATGAGTTGATAGAATTGCGGTTGGTAAAATACTGGCTGTCAACTGATAATGACTTAATATCGGCAGAGCCACTGTAGTTGAACATTTACCAAAGCATGATATATCTTGAACGACTAGTACATTTTGCATATTTACTCCTCTCAAGACTTTAGAGAATGGTAAGATCTTCTGTTTTTCCCCATGGTTTCTCTTGATTAATATGGTCATAAAACATAATTCCATGTAAATGATCAATCTCATGTTGAGCCACAATAGCTTGGTAATTTCTCAGCTTCAACGTATGCTTTTCGCCTTCCAAATCTTGATACTCAATTGTAATAATCTTAGGACGTGGCACATACCCCGCTACCTCACGGTTTACCGAAAGACAGCCTTCCCCCTCGCTTAAAGCAGCTAACTGGACAGAATGACGGATGATCACCGGATTAATAAACACCTGACTGATCTCTTCTCCTACTTTATGGCCTTCTTCATCATACTTATAGATTTGCATAGCAAAAATTTGTTTGTTTAGGTTGATTTGAGGCGCTGCTAACCCCACTCCTGCACGAAGCTCATTTTTAGCGGCCAGATCTTCATCTTGACTGTTTTTAAGAAATTCCAACATCTCTTTTGCTTTAATTTCTAACTCTTCCGATAACGGAAATTCTACTTTTTCCGCTGGAGTTCTTAAAGAAGGGTGGCCCTCCAATACTATATCTTGCATTGTTAACATCTAATCATTTTCCTCCTAATCTTCTTTTCTATGATGACTTCGTCTATATCCACTAATTCGATAATATTGACCTTCTTCATCATATTCCATCGAAACAACCATCGTTTTCTGTTGATAAAGAGCCAATAAATCAGATTCTTCTGGTAATACTGTAACCGTATAATAATCCGCTGTCTGAATACATTCTGTCCAGATTGCTTCCTTTAATACTTCTAAATCTTCGTGATCTTTAGCAGAAATCACAACATTTGGCTTGAGAATCGGAACAAAGTTTTCATTCGCTAGGTCTCTTTTATTATACACAGTTAGAATCGGCACATATTTTAAATCCATGTCTTCCAGAATCCGCAATACCGTTTCTTCATGCATATCCCTTGCTGGATTAGAAGCATCCACTACATGTAACAATAAATCCATGTAACGAATTTCTTCTAAAGTTGATTTAAATGCTTGTATTAATTCGGTTGGTAACTCTTCAATAAAACCAACAGTATCCGTCAGGGTAAAAACCGGATGTCCTTTAATGGTAAGTTGGCGGGTCAAAGGATCCAACGTTGCGAATAATTGATCTTGGACATAGGTTTCTGAATGGGTTAATTCTGTTAAGAGAGTTGATTTTCCGGCGTTCGTATATCCTACCAAGCCGATGTTAAATTCTCGTCCACTCTGTCGACGTAGCCTTGTTCGTTCACGATGCGCGACTACTTCAACTAGTTCTTTCTTTATTTGGTTGATTCTTGAGCGAATATGCCGCCGATCACTTTCTAATTTCGTTTCCCCGGGTCCTCTGGTTCCTATTCCTCCACCTAGCCGTGACAGACTTTTCCCTTTTCCACCAATTCTAGGCAACAAATACTCATATTGAGCCAAACTCACTTGTAGTTTTCCTTCCCGACTATTTGCTCGCATCGCAAAAATATCCAGAATTAATTGTACTCGATCAATCACTCTGACTCCTAGCTCATCCTCAATAGCACGGTTCATACTCGGAGTTAAAGCATTGAAAAAAATAACTAAGTCAATATTTTCAACCTCTACTTGCGCTTTAATCTCTTGAAGTTTCCCGGACCCCACACCTGTTCGATGATCTAATCGAGACATTTTTTGAACTATCTTTTGTATCACTTGTCCTTGGGCCGTTTCGGTTAAAGCATGCATCTCTTTCATTAACTCCATAAATTTTTGATCTTGATACTGGTCGGTTTGAACCCCAACAATCAAGACACGCTCTGGTCCTGAAGCAACTTCTAACATTTCATCATCCTTTTTTATTGTATGTGTTGATCAACGAAGTGACATGCTTTTATCAAATAATTTGTTTGACTAACATCTAGCCAACAAGGTTGTTTCATCCGATTTCTAAACCAAGTTAATTGTCGTTTAGCATAACGGCGAGAATTTTGTTGTATTTTAGCAATTACCGTCTCGAGCTCTTCTTCTCCTTGAAAATATGAGAACCATTCTTTATATCCAATTCCTTTTATACTTGATAATTGTGGGTCAAGCTTTTGATCAAATAACCATCGAGCTTCTTCTTCTAAACCCGCCTCTATCATTCCAAGGACCCGCCTATTAATTCGATCGTATAATTCTTCTCTTGGACGATCCAGAACAAATAATAATTCATTAAAACGTGATCGCTGCTCATTATGTTCTGCTTGGTCAGAAAAATTTTGTCCTGTTTGTTCAATAACTTCTAGCGCTCGAATAATTCGGCGTCCATTTTGAACAGGAATTTTATTCGCTGCCTTAGGATCAATTGTCGCTAATTTATCCCATAGAAATTGATTCCCTTTTTGTCTTATTTTTTTTTCTAGATTCTCTCTAATCTCAGGATCAAAGCTTCCTTTACCCCCAAATTCAAGCTGATAGAGTAAACCTTCTAAATAAAGACCAGTGCCACCTACTAGGATGGGCAAATCTCCTTCTTGGGCAATCTGACGAATACAATTAACAGCATCTTTTTGAAATTGACTAGCGCTATAAAACTGATCGGGATAACAAATATCCAATAAATGATGAGGAATCTCCTCCATCTCCTCTGGCTTTATTTTACCCGTTCCAATATCCAGTCCTTTATAGATCTGCATTGAATCAGCATTAATGATTTGTCCGCTAAATTGTCTGGCTAAATGTATGGATAGATCTGTCTTTCCTACCCCCGTAGGCCCTGCAAGTACAACCAGAGAAATTTGTTCATCTGGCAGTCCCATTTAACCCCTCCTTTAATGATATGAACTTAATAATTCATTCGCTAATTCATAAGAAGATTGGCTAATCGTTTCACCAGCCATCATTCGTGCAATTGTTTCAATTCTTTCTTTATGTGTCAATTCATAGACAGCCGTAACCGTCCGATCCTCAACAATTTTTTTGGCAATCATTAATTGATTGTTAGCCGCAGCTGCTACTTGAGGGAGGTGAGTAATACACAATACTTGTCGATGAGCTGCAATTTCTGACATTTTGTTCGCAATGGCCGTTGCAACCCTTCCTGAGACCCCACTATCAATTTCATCAAAAACAATCGTTTGAACACTTTGACTTCTCGAAAAAACCGTCTTTAAGGCCAACATAAAGCGAGACAGTTCGCCCCCACTTGCAACCTTAATAAGCGATTTACTACTTTCTCCTAGGTTAGTAGCGGCATAGAATTCTAAGAGATCCATGCCATCAGCCTGAATTCTTAAAAACTCCTGCCCTGCCATTAATTTACTTATTTTATCATCAACCTTTACCGATTCAAAATGAATATCAAAGCGACTATGAGGCATATATAATTGGCTCAATTGTTCCTCTATTTCCTCTTTCAGTTGTTTGCCTTGCTCCTGCCGAATCTGACTCATTTGTATTGCTAGAGCCATACATTCCTGATAGGCTTTGGTGAATTCTTGTTTCAAATCCTCAAGGAAAGCTTCCTTATGGTTGATTTGATAAATTTCTTCTGCAATTGAATCTTGGTATGCCACTAGCTCCTCTAGATCCATCGCATATTTACGTTTGAAATGTTCTAATTGACTAAGTCGACTTTCGATTTCATCAATTGTCGCATCATCATAATCTGGTAGATCATATGAAAAAGCAATTTTTCTAGCTATTTCTTGTAGATCAATCTGTAAACTTTGAATTGACTGAGCATATTCCTGATATTGCGGGTCGAATGGACTAAGTTCTTCTAAGAGCATCACTACTTGATCCATCTGTCCAGCAACGCTTTGATCCTGATCCGTTAAAAGTAAGTTCACCCTATCAAGATTTTGAGTAATTTGTTGAGCATGTTGTAATTGCTTACTTTGTTTTTGTAGCTCCTCATCCTCGCCCAATTGAATTTGCAAACCTTCTAATTCTTGCAACTGAAATTCAAGGAAACTTAAACGCTGAGCCTGACTCTGTTCATCTTGCTGAGTGTTTAATAATTTCTTTCGCAAATCATTATAGGTATGATAACTTTGCCGAAATTGATTAAAAACTAATCCTAAGGCTTCCGAAGCGTATTGGTCAAGCATCTTAATATGAGTTGTAACATCCAGTAATGCTTGATGTTCATTCTGTCCATGAATATCTACCAAGTAACGTCCAATTTCTTTTAATAAAGAAACATTCGCTAGTTGACCATTGATTCGAATTGTATTCTTCCCAGCAATATTTAACTCACGTCGAATTAACAGTTGATTCTCCTGATCTCTCGTGTCAAAGCCCAATTGATCTAATTTTGTCAATAACATTTCATTATGTTGAACAGTAAATATACCTTCTACTACAAACCGATCAGTTCCTTTACGAATTAAATCCACAGAACCTCGACCTCCACATAAAATACCTAGAGCATCGATAATAATTGACTTCCCCGCCCCCGTTTCACCAGATAAAACGGTCATCGTTGAAGTGAAACCAATCGTCACCTGATCAATTATGGCAAAATTTTCAATATGTAAACTCGAAAGCATAAGTCCACCTTCTTTTTTGAATAATTTCTATTCGAACGTTGAATGACTCTCCCTAACTATTTCCTCCACATCAATGTCTAGATGGCTTTTATTATCTTCTTCACAAGAATTAATTAAATGCACCAAATACTCTATATTACCTTCGCCACCCGTGATTGGGGAAAAGGTTAGGTTTATAATCCGAAAGCCAATCTTAGCAATAAAAGCTAAGACTTCTGTCACAACTTCCAAATGTACTTGAGGGTCTTTAATAATACCGTTCTTACCAATTCTCTCTTTCCCCGCTTCAAATTGCGGCTTAATAAGAGCGACCACTTCTCCACCTTCCTTTAAAATGGGAGAAAGCGCCGGCAGAATCAAAGCTAAAGAAATAAACGACACATCAATCGTCGCAAAAGTCGGTTGTCCTTGCTCAAAATCTTTAGGTTGCGAATACCGAAAATTTTGACGCTCCATAACGATAACTCTCGGATCTTGCCGCAAAGAATAAGCTAACTGATTATAACCAACATCCAAAGCATAAGATTGTTTAGCACCATTTTGTAACGCTACATCTGTAAAGCCACCCGTAGAAGCTCCTATATCAAGCACAATCTGATCTTGTACTTCAATGCCAAAGACTGCTAAAGCCTTCTCAAGCTTAAGCCCGCCACGTGAAACATATGGAAAAGGTTTCCCTTTTAAATAGAGCTCACGATCAATGGGAATTTTCTCACCTGGTTTATCATATCGCTGGTCATTTTGATCATAAATTTGACCTGCCATAACCATTCTTCTTGCTTGTTCTCTCGATCCCGTTATGCCTGCTTGAACCACCAGCTTGTCTACCCTTTCTTTTTTCATCTAAGTCCTCCTATTTTTCAATAGACAATGGTTTTAGAAATTGAGCTAGTCCCTGATAATTAAGTTTGCTTTCTAGTTCTAATATCTTCAAACAACGATGACAAGCATCAATCTCTGCTAATAAAGCTTCTTTCGCCCCGTCAATTCCTAATAAAGTTGGGTAAGTCGTCTTGCCATTCGCTTCATCCGAATGAAGCAGACTATCCTGATCCATTCCAATATTGACAACGTCTTTCAAATCATTGTGAATCTGGTAAGCAACCCCGTAATGATTTCCAAATTGATTTAACAGATCTTTTTCCTTACTATCTGCACCACTAATAATGGCTGCTGCTTTGACTGCAAACATAAATAAGTAACCTGTTTTTAAGAGATGTATTTGTTTGAGCTCTTCAAGTGTAATTTTTTGACCATCAGAATTGATATCATATAACTGCCCTGCCACCATTCCATTTGATCCAGCAGCAAAGGAGAGTTCAAGAATTAATTGTAAACGTTTTTCTTCTGACAATTGATCATCATTAGCAATAATCCCAAAAGCATCTGTTTCTAATGCATCCCCTGCTAAAATAGCCGTTGCCTCATCAAATTTAATATGAGAAGTAGGCTGCCCCCTCCTCATGTCATCATTATCCATTGCAGGCAAGTCATCATGGATTAAAGAATAAGTATGAATATATTCTAGAGCTATAGAGGTTTTTAGTCCTTTTTCGACTAGTTTAGGGTCTTTAATATTTAAGGCTGTTAATAGCAAAAGAGGACGAAGCCTCTTTCCACCTCCATTTAAAGAATAAACCATTGGTTTAACCAACTCTAAAGGAGTTTGCAAGGAAACAATATGCTCTTGTAACGCCATTTCAAACTTTGCTCTCAACTCACCCGTATGTGCCATCTACACGCGCTCCTCATCTAAAGGCTTTAATCCTGATTCTGTCATCATTTGAGTCACTGTTTTTTCTGCTTCATTAAGCTCTTTATGACAGTATTGACTCAAAGATACGCCTTGCTTAAAAGCAGATAAAGCATCTTGCAGCGGTAAGCTTCCTCTTTCTAGCTCTTGTACAATGGTTTCTAGCTGAGCCATTGCAGCTTCAAAATTTTCTGGTTCATTTATATTTTCAAGATTTTCAGACATTTAATTTTCCTCCTCATAATCAATATTGTTCAAGGGGTCAACTTGTAAAACTTCAGCTTTAACCAATCCATCAATAAATCTTACTTTAATGTGGTCATTCGGTGTCAACTCTTGACTCGATTTAATAATCATCTGTTCTCTCTCCACAAGAGTATATCCCCTTTGCATAATTTTCAAGGGACTATATGCATCTAGAAGCGCAAGATTTTTATCTAATTGTTGACGACTATTTTGTAAGTATTCTGGTAATAATTTCAAGAGCTGAGATTGAATGTGAGCTAATTTTTGCTCTTTCATTTTGATTTGTTGAATTGGCTGTGAGTATCGAAGCCTTTGATCAAGATGATCTAAGCGATAGTATTCTTCTTGAAATCTTTTATTCGTTTGTACCACTAACTTATCAGTTAACCAATTTAAACTCTGAACATAGCTTTCATAAAGTCTCTGAGGCTGAGTTAATACATAGGATTGACGATACCGATCTAATAATTGACTTTTATGCCTTAAGTATTGGTACAGGCTCTGTCTCATTCGCTGTGTTTTTTGCTCAATTTCCATCACAAGCTCCTGCAAAACTGGTACAGACAGCTCCGCAGCCGCAGTAGGAGTTGGTGCCCTTAGATCTGCTACCAAATCTGAAATTGTTGTATCTGTCTCATGACCGATAGAAGAAATAACTGGAATATTACAATCTAGGATGGCTTGTGCGATCAATTCATCATTAAAACACCACAGGTCTTCAATAGAACCTCCTCCACGAGCTAGAATAACACCGTCAATCTTCTCAGGGAAATTTGCGATCATCTCAAAAGCTTTAACAACTTCTCTCACGGCTTCTTGTCCCTGAACACGTGTTGGAAAAACAATCACTTCCACAATAGGGAAACGACGATTAATGGTGGTTAATATATCTCGAATAACAGCTCCGGTTGGACTGGTAATGACCGCTATTCTTTTAGGAAATTTTGCAAGTTCTTTTTTGGGACGATCAAAAAGCCCCGCTTGTTTCATTCTCTCTTTTAATTGTTCCAAAGCTAAATACAAAGCCCCAACACCATCAGGTTCAATGCTTTCAATATAAAGCTGGTAACGTCCTGCAGCCTCATAGACTCCAACTCGAGCGGTAACAATTACTTTCATTCCCTCTTCTAGCTGAAATTTTAATCGCTGATATTTATCTGGAAACATCACTGCATTGATCACGACTTGACCTTCTTTCAGAGCAAAAAACTGAGGCCCTTTTGGTCTAGGTCGAAAGTTCGAAATTTCACCGATGACTTGCAGTTTTTGTAAATGAGGATCTCGATCAAATTTTTGACTAATATATTTAGATAAGGCTGATACTGTCAAATAATTTTGAGTTCTTTCTGTCATTAAGTAGCACCCCTAGTCTAGTCATTCTTTCCTATTTTAGCATAGTTCCTCCGAGCGAACTATGCTTTACCATTCTATTCTATAAAAAAGAAAGCCTTCTATGCAATGATTACTAGGCAAAACGGTTAGCTTTGCTGTGGAATCATTTCGAGAAGGCTTCCTATTTTTTATAATTTTATCGGTGGATTATAGACCTGCTTCCTCATCCACACTTGTTTCTTCCAAAGTAGATTCAGTCGTTTCTACAGGTTCTTCATCACTAGACGTTTCTTGAGTGGTTTCTTCCATCGTAGACTCATCAACAGTCGATTCTTCATTAGAAGTTTCTTCCTCCGTTGTTTCTTCTGGCACATAACCTGGAATAGTATAGTCAGGAAGAATTTCAACTGAAGGAACATATAAATTCTCTACCGCGACACCATAAACAGACGCAAAATCAAATGTGTCAGTTGCCATTGGAGCTGGCTCCATTGAAATTTCATCAACTTCAGACAAGGTTTGTGTTTCTAAATCGTATTGATAACGAGCTAGAACCGTTAACTTCTCTGGTGAGTCTTCTGCTACCGTAAAGGAAATAACCTTTCCTTCTTGTTCAAACTCCATGTAAGTATAAACTTCCGGTGCATAGCCAGTCGCATTCGCTGTTAACTGAACAATTTCTGCCAAAACAGGATCACTTGTTCGAAGTGAGTTCGCTGCTTGTAATTTTTGTACCCACTGATCTCTAATCGTGTCAGGATTCTCAGAAGTGGCCGTTGTATATTGGAACATTAGTTCACGCAATTGATCTAACGCAGCTCTGGATTCAGTAGACAATTCAGGTTGCATTTTTTCTAGGATAAAAGTATGAGCGTATAAGTCATCAATTCTTGTTCCTTCTTCAGCTTTAGCATAGAAAGCATCAAACATCGCAGGAATGATTGGATGAAACTTATCAGAATCAGAAAAATCAGCAGGTCCTTGAGCTAAAATATCTTCTAATGACATTGTAGCTTCTAACCCAGGCAATACAGCTGACCAATCCTTATCTTCCATTGAGGCATCCAGTTGTTGAACTGTTTCTTCGTTACTTGCTGCATCTGTTTGAGCAAACTCATCAGCATATTGCTCTAACTCTTGTTTTGTTTCGTTACTAATAGTAATGTTAGTTTCATTGGAGTTGTCAACAACGTTACCATCTCCATTGATCGTTGTATTATTAGTAACATTATTAACCACAGTATTCACAATCTCAGTGGTATTAATTTGCCCATTATTTTGGCTCTGAACTGCTACCTCTTTTTTAATTTCTGCAATAATAATATTCACTTGATCATCTGTCAGACCAGTATCATCCTTAACATTGTTAACCACTGTGATTTCTTTTTGAGCTGTTTGAACATCTTGTTGATTAATTGCTACTCCTTGCTCTTCTAGAAGGGCATACAAACCTGTCAATGCTCCTTCACCAGTAACAGGAGTCACTGTACCGATTCGTACTAAAGCATCCTTAGCTCCCGCTGTAATTGCAGCATTTTGATAAGTGGTTGTCGAAACAGCTGTAATATTTTCAGGTGTCACTATTTCCACTCGCACACCGCTTCCTTGTGCCTGAGGTTGAATATAGGCACTAGAATAAACACTTGTAGAAGCATTTGATCCATCATTTAGATAGCGATTAATCATATCTCCATCTACATAAATTGTGTTCTCTGGAGTCACACTACCAGCACCTAATAAGCTAATTGTTTGTTGAGATTGTTGTGCAGATAAACTACCTCCCAAGGCTAGCATTTGTTTACCTTGAGTTTGATCGGCCTCTTGAATTGCATATACTGAAGTAGAACCTACTGGTAAAGCAACGGGTGTAATGGCTAAAGCCGCCAAAGCTACTAATAATAATTGACGTTTTTTCATTCTATCTCTCCTTTGAAAGCTGTCTAAGCAACTTGCTAACATCTGTATTATATTATACATTTGCAAACTCTTACAAGAGTTGGGCATTTCTTTCCCAACTTCTCCTTTAAAAATGCCCAGAAAAGGAATGATTTCTTCATAATTCCTTTCTGGGCAAGAACTAAGCTTGATTCTCGAGTAATTTGGCGAGGACGCCTGAAATAAATTTACGAGATTTATCGTCGCTAAAAGTCTTACTTAATTCAATCGCTTCGTTTACAGCTACTTTTGCAGGAACAACATTTTCTTCCATAAAAGCTACTTCATAAAAGGCTAGCCGCAAAATGGTTAAATCAATCGAAGCAATTCGGTCGAGTGACCAGCCTTTTGTCAAATAATCTTCAATCATTTTATCAATCGCCATTCTATTCTGATTAACGCCTTTGACGATTTGTAAAAGGTAAGGATCTACTTCTCCTTCAATTCCAGAATCTGGATCATTTCCAGCTTCTAAAGCAAAAGCAATTGCAGATTCACTTTCAAAATTATCTATTCCATTTATCAATTGATACAAACTCTGAACCGCTTTTTCTCTGGCAGTATGCCGATTTAACTTGACCATAGACTTATACTCCGGTTTCTATTTTAGAATCTTCACCATATTCTTCTTCTAATTGCAAAAACTCTTGATCACTATAAGAATCCGTTTCGATCGCTAGAATATGCACATTCACTTCGTTAACCACTAAATCTGTCATAAATAAGATTTGCTCTTTAACACGATCTTGAATTGAAAAAGCTACTTCCGGTACCGAATAACCATATCGAATTCTTACCGAAACATCGATAGAGATTCGTCCATTCTCTTGGTTCATTTTTGCAACCACACCAGTTCGTTCAATACGTAAAAATTTCCCAGCTTCAAGTTTAGGAACCGTTGTTAGCACACCTGAAATTTCAGATGCTGCTTTTGCTGCAATGTTCTCTAACACACCCGTTGTAATATTAATTTCTCCCAATGTAGAATTATCCTGTGTATCAAAAGCTACAGGTCTATCTTTTGCCATTATGCTTCCCCCTCCGTAAGAATAATCAATTCTTTTGGACTTGAATTGATGCTTTCAACCCCATTTTCTTTAATAATTAGATCATCTTCTATCCGAACACCACCAATACCTGGCAAATAAATTCCTGGCTCATCTGTTATAACCATATTTTCCACCATTACTGTCTCACTTCGGCTAGAAACGGCTGGCATTTCATGCACATCTAAACCTAATCCATGACCAGTGGAATGCCCAAAATACTGGCCGTAGCCTTTTTCAGTGATATAATCACGCGCCAAAGCATCCACCTCTTGTCCTGTCATCCCAGCTCGAGTTCCCGCGATCACACGATTATGTGCTTCTAAAACAATCTCATAAATTTCTCGCAATTGATCACTCACTGAGCCAACCGCAAATGTTCGGGTCATATCAGAAGAATAGCCTTTATAGTAACAACCAAAATCAATTGTCACCATATCGCCGTTCTCAATTACCTTCTCACTAGCAACTCCATGCGGCATCGCAGATCTTTCACCAGAAGCTACAATTGTATCAAAGGACATAGAACTAGCGCCTTTGTTCTTTAGAAATGATTCTAGTTCGTTGGCTACTTGTAACTCTGTTACGCCGGCTTTCACAAAGTTTAGAATATGCTCAAATGCTAGGTCCGTAATTTCACAGGCCTGACGAATAATCGCAATCTCTTCTTGATCTTTCACTTGACGCAACTTTTCTATCAACGCATCAGTAGGCTTAATATCAAGATCGAATAATTTCTGAATTTTTAAGTATTGACTTACATTCATTTGATTCGCTTCGATTCCCAAAGTACGAATTTGATCTTGCTCAATCAATTTTTGAACTTCTTGATCAACTCCTTGTTGATGAATCACAACCTTCGCAGATGTTACTTCTTTGTTAGCCTGAGTAACATAACGAAAATCTGTTATAAAATAAGCTTCATCGTGAGTCACTAAAACCGCACCCGCTGATCCAGTAAAACCTGTTAAATAGCGAACATTTAATAAATCTGTCACATATAGAGCTTCCAGTTGTTCTTCTTTTAAAAGTTGACGTAAACGATCTAGTCTTTGCATTCTAGTTACTCCTTCTCACTTTTTTGCTTTATCTGACGAGGACGAACCCCTTTTTTGATATCTAATAAAATAGGCATAATCATGGGCGACCTTTGTGTCTTTTCATAAATAATGGGTTGTAATTCTTCAAAAATAAGATCTCTTATCATTCTTTCAGAAACATTATTCCCTTTTTCATTCAAGCCTCGATTAATAATGGCTCTAGCTTGATTCTGGATTTCATTAATTAAGTCTCCGGATTCACGCATATAAATAAAACCACGAGACATAATATCTGGACCTGAAATAATTTGCTGACTTGTATAATCAATCGTTGCGGTCACAATAATTAAACCTTCTTCTGATAAGGCTTTTCGATCACGAAGAACAATGCTACCAATATCTCCTACACCATTCCCATCTACATACACATCTTGAGCCGGAAAATGTCCCGCTATTCGAGCTGAATCCGCAGTTAAAGCCAACATATCTCCGTTCGACATTACAAAACAGTGATCTTTTGGAATACCTGTCAGCTGAGCCAATTCTGCCTGAATGCTTAACATTCTATATTCACCGTGGACTGGCATAAAATATTTCGGCTTCATCAGTCGATGCATCAACAATTGTTCTTGCTGGCCACCATGTCCAGAAGTATGAATGTTGTTAACCTTTCCATGAATAACCTTTACTCCCTGTTCGCTCAACTGATTAATGACACGGTTAACACTCATTGTATTACCAGGGATTGGTGATGAAGAGAAAATAACTGTATCATCAGGTTGTAAACTAATCTGACGGTGTGTCCCATTTGCGATCCGACTTAAAGCCGCCATGGGCTCTCCCTGTGATCCAGTACATAAGATAAGGATCTCATTGGCTGCATAACGATCAATATCTCGTGCTTCGATAAAGATATCCTCACCTTTATCATCAATATATCCTAATTCTCGACCTGTTTTAATAGAAGATTCCATGGATCGTCCAAAGACTGCAATTTTGCGTCCCGTTTCTTTTGCTGTCATTACAGCCTGTTGTAACCGTGATACATTCGATGCGAAGGTCGCAAAAATAACTCGACCTGTTTCCTTTTGAATAATATTTCGAATAGATTTACCTACAATTTTCTCCGAATTTGTAAAAGTAGGGATTTCTGCATTTGTTGAATCCCCTAAAAGAAGAAGCACCCCTTCTTCCCCTATTCTTGCCATCCGGTGCAAATCTGCCGGTTTACCAACTGGCGTAAAGTCAAATTTATAATCTCCCGTGAACACAATGTTTCCTGGAGGAGTTTTAACAACAACCCCATACGCTTCTGGAATAGAATGCGTCGTTAAATAGAAACTAACACTTGTCTTACGAAAACGAATCACCGAATCTTCATCTATTTCATGTATCTCGGCATCTCTTAGTAAGCCTCTTTCATGTAATTTATTTCGAATTAATGCCGATGCCCATTTCCCCGCATAAATCGGTACATTGATTTGCTGTAAAAGAAATGGTATTCCACCTATATGATCCTCATGTCCATGCGAAATGACTACGGCTTTAACTTTATGTCGATTTTGGAGGATATATTGAAAGTCTGGGATCACATAATCAATTCCCAATAACTCATCTTCCGGGAACATCACACCAGCGTCCAAAATAATTATCTCATCTTGGAATTGAACACCGTACATATTCTTCCCAACTTCATTAAGTCCCCCTAAGGCAAAAACACCTACCTCGTTGTTTTTAATATTTACTGCCATACTAAAACTCCACTAATTTAAAATCTGGATTATGCTCTTGCTCATATGCTAAATGAGCTGAATCTAATTCCTGAACAAATTCCAAATTATATTCCGTATTCTTAGTTAATTTATCGATAGCCTCTACTCGATCTTCTGCTTCAATATATAAAGATTGAGTTGCCTCACGTTTAGGCACTTGATCCTTATTCTCCTGGTAAGTCACTTTAAAAATCATTCATAAAAACTCCTTTATTGATATTTATACTGTGGTGAGTGTTCGCCACTCTCTGTCAACTCATTTTAGCACACTTTGATTTTCAAGTATAGATTAGGGCTTTGTATGAAATTCAAAAACAAAAGCGCAATAGTTTCTTTAACGGGTATCTATAAACAGACTAGTCTAATAGGAGATAGGTAATGATCGAAAACGATGCTCATAAATTAATTCAAAAAGCTATTCTCTATCAAGTTTCTGATATTCATATCATGCCAGCCAGCACTCACTATCGCATATACTTTAGAATAAACGGTCAACTGATTCCACAGAAGCAGGTAGATTTGAATTTGGGAAAAAGATTGATTAGCTACTTCAAATACTTAGCCAATATGGATGTCGGCGAGAAAAGAAAACCTCAATCTGGAGCATGTGACTTTCTTTTTGACGAAGAAATGGCTCCTATTGAGCTACGCTTATCAACCATTTCAGATGTTCATATACTTGAATCCTTGGTAATAAGAATTATCTTTTCACATTTTCATCAAGCAAGTCGCATACAATGTTATTTCCCACAAGTTCTCGAATTATTACGCCAATTCATACGACGTAAAAGCGGGCTAATTCTTATCTCGGGACCTGTAGGTTCAGGCAAAACGACCACCATTTACCAACTGCTATCAGAACGGATGGATCAGGAAGCGCTACAAGTAATCACAATGGAAGACCCTGTTGAAATCAAGGAAGAACGTTTTTTACAAACGCAAGTAAACTATAAGGCAGGCATTACTTACGACCTCCTGATCAAATCCGCTTTGCGCCACCATCCTGATGTACTCTTTATTGGTGAAATCCGAGACGAAGAGACAGCACGAATGACAGTTAGAGGCGCTCTAACAGGCCATCTTATGATTGCAACCATCCATGCAACAAATTGTCTCGGTGTCATTGGCCGTCTTGAAGAATTGGACGTCACTCCTCAGCAAATTGAGCAAACGTTGATTGCGGTTATTTCTCAGCGTCTCATTCCTAGGCATTGCCCGTTTTGCCGATCTGATAATTTACTTTCCTGCCTCCATTTTGAGGATCAACACAAAAGAGCTGCAATATTCGAAATTTTATATGACTCCGATTTGAAATCACTTTTATCAAAGCAAAGCAATTTGAATTTCAGCTCGAATTTTATCCCTTTAAACCATTCTTTGAGAAAGGCGTGGGCTTATGGCTACATTAACAAAAAACAATTTCACCATTTTGAAATTATTTAATAATCGCTCCACCCATCTCAAAAATACATTACGTCCCTACTTTATCCAAGTTATTGCCGAACTAACAATGCAAGGTTTTTCTATTAAACAGGCGTTACAATTTTTAAAAATTCTCTTACCTAAGCAAGCAGCTATTATACAAGTCGTGCTAGATGATTTACAGAAAGGAGCCACCATTGAACACGGATTAGCCAAAATTGGTTTTTCTCAACAGAACTGTGCCCAAATTTTTTTCTCACAAAAACAAGGACGTTTTAACCAAGCCCTATTTGATATTGCTAAACAACTCAAAACTCTTCAAGATTACCAGTCACGTCTTACTAAATTAATGATTTATCCGATGATACTGATACTATTTCTTTTCTGTTTATTATTTGGAATGCGTGAATTTATGCTACCACAGATTATCTCTTTTATTGAACCAAAGCTTTTTCAAACAAACTTGATGGTAAGAAACCTAATTTTATTTTTCACTTTCTTGCCACAAATTATTTTGGGGATTTTAGCTTTCTGCATCTTCTTATACTTAGTGAGTGATTTTTACTTACTTCGCCTTGAAACAATTGAAAGGTATCGTTTATTAATTAAAATTCCATTTTTAAAAAAGAATATTCGCCACTATTGTTCCTATCGTTTTGCTAAAGAAATTGCTTACTTTCTCGAGGGCGGCTTCTCTATCCAACAAACACTAGACATCCTTATAAAATATCCTCTAGACCCTTTTCTTGAGGCCGTTGCTAAAGAACTTCAAACTAGCTACCTACAAGGGATTCCATTGGAAACAGCTCTTAAGGATCTTGACTTATTTAATACGAGTTTGGTGGTGGTTATCTATCAAGGAGAAATCACCAGCCAAACAGCTCATAAATGTAAAATTTATGCACAAAAAATATTCGACGATTTACTCGAAGATCTGAGTAAAAAAATTCATTTAATACAACCCATTCTATTCATTTTAATCGCTAGCTTAATTATGGCTATGTATTTAATTTTAATGTTACCCATGCTAACCATGGAAATCTAAGGAGGAAAAGATGAACAAGTTTATCACACGACTATCCAGAATCTGTCAGCATAAAAATATCAAAAAAGGATTCACTTTATTAGAAATGACAATTGTGTTGATTGTTGTTGCTATCTTAATGGCTATTATTATCCCTAACGTCGCCGGCCAAAAAGAAAGAATCGATCAACAAGCTACGGAAAATATAACCGAAATTATTTCAACCCAAGCTCACGCCTATTATTTAGTGGAAGGAAACTCAGCAACCGCTAGTTTAGAGACCTTAGTTGCTGAAGGATACCTTACTGAAAGACAAGCCGAAGAAGCTCTTGAGAGAATCGACCCCTCTACGCTTTCAGTGATTTTATCTGATTCATGATGGTTCGCAAACAGCAGCAGGCATTCACACTCATAGAGCTGTTAATAGTACTCACTATTATCAGTTTCATCATGATCATTGCTACCTATCTTCCACCAAACCATCTAGCAGAAAGCTATGAACTAAAAACATTTCAAGATCAACTAAAATCACAATTATATCAAGCTCAAGATCGGTCCATCATCTATCAAGAACCCATTTATGTTCAGTTCCAATTAGGCCAACCTATTAAGTTTGTCTCTGCCAGGTCTAACAAAATTTATCGGTCTCTTGCACCTCCAAAGAATTGGGAAGTAACAAATAACTTTAGTTTCTATTATTATCCTAACGGAAGAACACAGGCTTTCAAAACCATTATTTTCACTCATGTTTCTGGACAACAAATGCTATTAGTTTTCCAATTAGGGAGTGGTCAATTTGAATTCAAGGTATAAACAAGGCTTTACCCTTATTGAATGCCTTATTAGTCTAATCATCCTTACATGGATGCTGTCCTTTTACTTACCAGCCTACTACTTGCAACAACAAAAAATAAAAGTCCACCAAGTAGAAACTCAGGAATGGCATCTTTTCTATCAACTCGCTAAAATCCATCTATCAAAATCACCCAATAAAAAAGAGGCCTTAATTCAAAGAATCGAAAGTTATCAGCTCACTCATCCAGTAACGATGACGGACTTTGCTTGTAACGAAAAAGTTTGCTACATCAACTTTTCAAATGGTGATCATTATGAAATCGAATTACTTGAAGCGATTTAAATCCACTCAAGCTGCATTTACTCTAATAGAGTGCTTGCTAGCACTCACGATCCTTTCATTAATCATGCACGGTTTAATGACCAGCATACAACATTATCAAAAAATAGATCAGGAAATAAGAGATGATCAATATTTAGAATGGCAGCATTTTGTGCTAAGTATAGAAAGCGAATTATCTCAATATAAGATAGAATCTCTTTCAAATCAACAGATTGATATTTCTGATAGCCTTGAAAGACACTATTCAATTATTCTCAAAAATCAAAAGATCTATAAAACACCTGGTCATCATCCTTATTTATATCATGTTAAAGATTGGTATGTAACAGCTAATCCACCTTTTATTGATATCACTTTAGAATTTACAAATGGTCAGATTTTTTCTGCCACTTTAGGAGGAAATTTTGAACATTAGGCAAAAAATAAAAAATCAAATACGAAACAAAGGCTTTATCTTTCCGATGATCATTGTTTTTATGTTTCTTAGCCATTTGATTATGATGGGATTGCTTCACTTAAATACTTTAAATCTACAACGTCTAGAACAATTGAATCAGTATTACCAGTCCGAAATACAAACCGATATGAGCTTTGCCAATCTAGCTGACACATTAAAAATCGATCCTAAATCATTCATTGATCAATTAAAGCAAGATATTCAGGCATATAAAGATATAAACCTTAAAGATTATCACAATCATTTTAAATCTTTTTTAGAACAAGAAAATTCAAATTTGCAATCTGGAATAATGATATCCACTGATAATTCTAAGCTTTATCTTGTTTATGAATGTCAGGTTTTCATCAGGCTGCCAAATGGGCAAAGTTTAGAGTCATTTGAAAACAAAGATATTGAAATCAACGGCATTCTACTTGCCAATGGAAACATACAAAGAAATAACCTTGAAAGGAGTGATAGTTTTTTAAAAAATGCAAGTACCTTGTTAGCAGAAGAGGGTTATGAGTTACTTGATCATGCCCATGGTTCACGTCAATACTCATGGCATCCCGAACTAGTATTTCAAAATTTTACTTTTAATACGGGGCAGACAAATATAGAAAGCGAAGGTGAGCACTATAAAATTTGTACAACAACAAATGATTTCGCTCGCAAGAAAGAAATTCAAAAGCCCATCATTTATTATTTACTCTATTGGCAAACTAAAATTTATCAAGACGTCAGTGGTACATCCATATTAACAACCCCAGCAGTTTATTTTATAGATAAACTGCTGGGGTTTTATATTATGTGTTTTTAATAATTATTTTTTAAAGCTCGATCAATATCTCTTTTTGCCTGTTCTTCTTTTAAAGCATGACGCTTATCATAATGATGCTTCCCACGTCCTAATCCAATTAAAACCTTCGCTCTACCTCTTACAAGGTAGACTTTTAACGGAATCAAAGTCATCCCTTTCTGCTTAACTGATTGCTGTAAGTTCCATATCTCTTTTCGATGTAACAATAACTTTCGATCTCGTAAAGGATCATGATTAAATAAATTTCCATGATCATAGGGACTGATATGCACGTTTTTTAACCAAGCTTCTTGATGATATATCGAAATAAACCCATCTTGAATATTTACTTTTCCTGCTCGAATGGATTTAATTTCTGTGCCTTTCAAAACCAGTCCTGCCTCATAAGTCTCAAGAATTTCATAATCATGTCGAGCTTTTCGATTTTGAGCGAGAGGCTTATCTTTTTTTTGACTTTTTTGTTTTGCCATATTAACTCCTTGCTAACAGCCAGGAGCATTCACTAACGCATACCTTTACCACGATTTTGTTTACCTGACTGTCTATTTCTATTTTTTTTATTTTTTCGTTTAGAAATTGTAAACTTCCCTTTCGCTGCATCACGCATTCTTGGAGCTCGACCCTTTTCTTTTCTACCACGATTATTTGTTTTTTCACTATTTTTTGTTTGCACTTTAATAGCATTTAAATCTACGTCTTCAATAGGTTCCGCATCTAAAATAGCAAAATCAATTTCTCTCTCGGCAATATCCACACCTAATAATTGAACTTTAACCTTTTGCCCTATACGATAGACTTTTCGTGTTCGTTCACCAATTAGCATCATATGTTGGGGATTATATTGGTAATAGTCATCCGTTAAGCTTTGCAAGCTTACTAAACCTTCTACAGTATTAGGTAACGCAACAAAAATACCAAAAGAAGTAACAGAAGCAATCGTACCTTCAAAAATTTCTCCAATTTTATCTTCCATATACTCTGCTTTTTTTAATGCATCTGTCTCACGTTCAGCTTCTACTGCTCGCCGCTCCATTTGAGATGAATGATTAGCAATAGCAGGTAGCTTTTCTTCCCAACGTGAACGTTCCTTCTGGCTTAAACTTTTCTCTAAATAGTTAGATATTAAACGATGAACCATTAGATCTGGATAACGACGAATTGGCGAAGTAAAATGCGTATAGTCTTCAGCTGCTAACCCAAAATGCCCTGCTGGATTTTCAGAATATTTTGCTTGCTGCATTGAGCGTAACATCATAGTAGATACTACCTGTTCATATGGCTCACCCTTCACCGATTTTAAAGCTTCTTGAAGCTGTTTAGGATCTATTTCGGCAGTTTGACCACGTAAAACAATACCAAAACTGGTGATAAATTCAGCAAATCGATCCATTTTAGCCTCATCGGGCTGTTCGTGAATTCGATAGATAAAAGGGAAATCTCTTTGTAAATAAGTCTCTGCTACTGTTTCATTTGCAGCGAGCATAAAGGACTCAATGAGACGTTCACCTGTAAAGCGCTCACGAAGTACAATATCAGTAGGATGCCCACTTTCATCGACTAAAACCTGAGCTTCTGGTGCATCAAAATCAAGAGCACCTCGACCTTTTCTCATCTGATATAAAACTTCATGAAGTTCAGCCATCTCATCAAGCATAGGTGTAATTTCTTGATATTTCTCTCTTAATTCTTCATTTCCTTCTAAAATAGCATTAACATCTGAATAAGTCATCCGATAAGAAGAATGGATAACACTTTTAAAAATCTCATGTTTCACCACTTGTCCCTTACCATCGATTACCATTTCACAAGAGAGCGTCAGACGATCTTCATGAGGGTGCAAAGAACAAATTCCATTTGACAATCGTTGGGGCAACATTGGAACCACTCGATCGGTTAAATAGACTGAGGTGCCTCTCTCGTACGCTTCTTGATCAATGGCCGATCCTTCTTTTACATAATGAGACACATCTGCAATATGAACTCCTAGATGATATTCTCGATCCGAAACCTTTGTCAATGAAATAGCATCATCTAAATCTTTCGCATCTGCACCATCAATCGTAATAATAAGTTCATTTCGCAGATCTACCCGGCCCTTCATATCATCTGGATTGATCGTCTGACCAATATTTTCAGCCTCTGCTATTACCTGTTCAGGAAATTCGTGGGGGATCCCAAATTGAAATAAAATAGCTAAAATATCAACACCAGGTGCATCTTTATGGCCAATCTCTTTTGCCACTATCCCAACCATTTCATTAGGTGACTTATTCGTGGGGTACTCTGAAATCTTTACGATACATATCGTATGGTCTGCAGGATGAATACCATCAGGTCTGATAAAGATTTTTACCAAATCAGAAAATTCTCCCTGAGGTTTTACATATCCTAGATAACCGCTCGTTTCCCGCTCGTTCTGATTATAAGCATAAAATTCCCCAACTAACTGATTCGCTTTTCTTTCCTGAATAGCAACAACTTGAGCTTCCGACCCTTTGCCTGTGTTTGCATCTACTTGCTTAATAATTCTAGCGATGACTGTATCTCCATCCAATGCTCCTCCATTTTTACCTCGAGGCACAAATAGATCGCTTTCTCCCTCTTGATGAGATATAAAACCATATCCTTTATCATTCGCTCGATAAATACCCGTTATTTCCAAACTTTCAGTAAGGGCTTTAAATTGACCTTCAGATGTCAGCTGAATTTCGCCTACTCTTTCTAGAAAAGCAAGCGCTTTTACTAATCGTTTATAATTTTTACTCCCCTTATAATTAAATCGGTGAGCAATCTGATCGACCTTAAAAGATTGATCTTTATTTTCTTGCAAAAAATGCAGCACTTCTCTTTCTAACTTTGACAAACTCAAGCTACACAGCTCCTTTCTCTTTCCTAATAAGGATGGCATACCTGTTGAACAAAATCTAAAACAGATTGATCAAACTCATCTCGGTCACGATTGGTTGGAATAGTATGAGTATTATCAGGAAAGTAGTGGAAATCAATCCGGGCATTTACTAAGTGATTTTGAAGCAGGTAAGCATCTTCTGGATTAATTAGTTCATCCTCTCCTGATTGAGCAATATAGAAAGGAGTTTTAATATTGACCAGCCGTTCTTCAATACTCTTCTTAATCGTCTCTAATTCTTCCATTTGTTTCCAATGGCCTTTTAAAATATCTGAATACTCTGCTTGAAATTGCTCACTCTCTTTACGTAATTTAGCTAACAGTCCACCCAAGTTCATAAATGAGTCAGAAATATCTGTTAATTGCTCAGTGACGATAGGAGAATTAAAGACTCCTCCTCCAGACCCACTAAAGTCCGGTTCAGCCATAATGTCAGTCGCCATGACACCTCCCATGGATAAACCAAATAATAATAAATGATCAAAATCTTGTTCAACCATCCAGTGATAAGCAGCATGCGCTTCTTCTTGCCAAATTTTCGGTGAATATTTCAACACATTCTTTATATCATTCGTATCATGACCACTAAATAGCGGGACGAGTATCGTATACCCTTGACGGTTTAGTTTTCTTGCTAACAAGTTAACATCGCGAGTTGTTCCAGTATATGCATGAAAAAGAATAATCCCAATATTCATTTCCTTCCCAGGCAAATATAATGCATTGTCAAACGGTGGTCTTGACATCAAATCACTCCTCTAAATCTATATACTCTATTGTAGCCTATTCAACAAACGAAAGAAAACATAACAATCAACATTCATAACAAAAAGAACACCTAACAGCACTAATGATCCAAGTCATCATGGTATGCCGTTAGGTGGTTTCCTATATATTTATAATAAATTATTTAGCTGACAAATAGGCTAGAGCAATTGTTAATACAAAAAACAAGATCCCTAAAACGGTCGTTGCTCGTATCAAGAATGCTTCAAAACCACGTGCTTTTTGCTTCACTGTCCCATCATCTCCACCACCGGTTAAAGTAGATGCTGCATTACTTTTCGACGGTTGCATAACAACAAATAAAATAATCATAATGGATACAATTACTAAAGCAACTAACAAGGCATTATACACGTTAAGTCCTCCCCTTACTTTGACTATCTCATTGATTATATCATAATAAATAGAGATATGCGATCCTATTTCCAACTTCGGAAACTTACTATTTAAATACGATTTCTTTTCATAACCGTTTCTTACTTTCATTTACAGCTCTGTAAAAACTTTTATATTCGTTAACCCATAAAGGTGCAACCCCACCCATTTGAAAAGAATACAAGCGGGCGAAACGTCCAACTAACTCTGCTGAACTTGTTTTCTTTGTCGCCTTAAATTAGACGCTTGACGAATCTCTTCTTTGGTACGTGGTCGTCCTTTTTCCCGCTTTTTACGTTCATATTGAGATCGTAACTGACCACAGGCTGCTTCTATATCCGTTCCATGTTCTTTTCTCACTACACAATTCACTTTGTTTTTCATTAGAATATCAAAAAACTTAGCAATATTCTCGGCACTAGATCGTTCAAAGGAGTTTTCTAGCACTGGATTATAGGGGATTAAATTAACATAAGATAATTTTAACATCGGCTTTAATAAAGCTACCAGTTCTTTTGCATGTTGAGGGGTGTCATTCACACCATCAATCATAATGTATTCAAAAGTAACCCGACGGTTAGTTATTTCAATATACTCATAAATAGCTGCAAATAATTCTTCAATAGGATACTCACGATTAATCTTCATAATAGAAGACCGTGTTTCATTATTCGGGGCATGTAAAGAGACTGCAAGGTTAACTTGAATACCTTCCCGTGCAAACTGACGGATTTTAGGCGCTAAGCCTGAAGTTGAAACGGTAATATGTCTCGCTCCAATTGCCAAACCTTTATCTGAATTTACTATTCTCAAGAAATTCATGACATTCTCATAGTTATCAAAAGGTTCTCCTATGCCCATCACAACAATGTGACTAACTTTAGTACCAGGCTCATGTTGGTCTAAGTATCGTTGAATAAACATGATCTGTGCCACAATTTCTCCCGTTTCAAGATCTCTTACTTTAGGGATAAGCCCAGAAGCACAGAATTTACATCCAATATTACAGCCAATCTGCGTAGTGACACAAACTGAAACTCCGTAATGATGGTACATAAGCACGGTCTCAATCATTGCATGGTCATGTAATTCAAATAAAAATTTTGTTGTTTTATCTTGGGCTCTCTGGACGATTTCTGTCTTTAAAGGAGAAAAAACGAAATTTTCAGATAGGGGTTGAAGAATTTTTTTGGGAATATTCGTCATTTCTTCAAAAGATCCTACATGCTGCCGATAAAGCCACTGCCAGATTTGGTCTGCTCGATAGTTTTTTTCTCCTTGAGCAATCATCCAATCTTTCAAATCTTCTTGGGTTAAACTATAGATTGATTTCAAACAAGTCTTCCTTTCTCTCGACCTTGATACTCAATCAGTTTAGCACAAGAAAATTTACTTGTCTGTAATAGATTTTAGTCCATCCCTCTCTAGACACCCTCAGTCTATTGAGATACTCTTCATAGAACTTTCAATACGGCATCCTTCATCCTTTATTCATAAGAATAAACAACTTCTCCTTGATAGATAGTGTGTATAATACGGCTCGTCAATTTCCAACCAATAAAAGGCGTATTTTTTGATTTTGAAAGAAGGTCTGAGGCCTGTATTTTAGATTCCGCCTTAAGATCAATGATAACTAAATCTGCTATTGATCCTATTTCAATTTGACTACTTTCTAAATTAAAAATTCGTGCCGGGAGAATAGTTAGCCAATTAATTAATTGCTCTAAAGTAAAGATTCCTTTTAGAACAAAATGAGTATACAGGAGCGGAAACGCTAATTCCGATCCAATAATTCCAAAAGGTGCCTGTAACATCGTTTGATTTTTTTCTTGCTCCGTGTGGGGAGCATGGTCTGTTGCGATACAGTCAATCGTTCCATCTAATAAGCCCTCAATTAAGGCTTGGCGATCTTTTTCTCCTCTAAGAGGGGGATTCATCTTCCAATTACCATTATCCGAAGGAATATCTTCATCACAAAGTATTAAATGGTGAGGACATACTTCGCACGTTACGTTCACACCTTTTGCCTTAGCCGCTCTAACTACTTCTACACTTTCTTTGGTTGAAACATGACAAACATGGTAATGACAACCTGCCTCATTTGCAAGCGCACAATCACGAGCAATTTGACTGGATTCAGTTACAGATGCAATACCAGGCAAATGGAGTTCCTTTGCTCGTCGTCCTGCATGCATCACTCCACCGTGAAGCAAAGAATTATCCTCAGTATGAGCCACTAAAGGCCGATTTACTTGACGAGCTTCATTCATCGCTTCAAACATTAAGCCCGCAGATTGCACTCCTAAACCATCATTAGTAAAAGCAATAGCTCCTGCTCCTACCATCTCTTCAAAATCTACTAAATCTGTCTCGGAAACCAAACCTTTAGAAATAGGTGAATATTGATGCACTTTAATACATGCCTCATCTTGGTTTAATTCTGACATTGTCTGCATACGCTCTACTGTATCAGGAACAGGATTTAAATTAGGCATGGCACAGACTTGTGTAAAACCACCTTTTGCTGCTGCCAAGCTCCCAGTTTCGATCGTTTCTTTTGCCTCACCTCCCGGTTGTCTAAAATGAACGTGTAAGTCAATAAATCCTGGACTAAGTAATCCCCTCTGACCGTCTATCACCTGAATATCGGCCCCTGCTAGAAACGAACTAAGCGATTCCCCCATCAAGATGATGCGTTCTTTCTCTATTAGCAGTTCAATAGGTTGAAAGGAGCCGGCCCGATTGAGATAGTTAACATTTTTGATTAATAACATTTTTTCACCTACTTCCCATTCATAACAGCTTCTAAAATCGACATCCGCATAAAGACTCCATTTTTCATTTGTTCAGCGATAATCGAGTGTGGTGACATGACCAATTCATCTGCAATCTCAACTCCCCGATTCACGGGAGCAGGATGCATTATAATAGCGTGTTCTTGTAAACGATCGGCTCTCTCAATATTTAATCCATATAAACGATGATAGGTTTCAGCATCAAAGGAATCTACTTGATCATGGCGTTCCAATTGAACACGTAATAACATTAATACATCCACCTGACTCATCAATTCATCTATCGGCAAATATTCGCCATAGCGATCAAAATCTTCCTCATACCATTCACGAGGTCCAGAAAAATATAATTTCGCTCCTAAACGGGCTAAGATTTCGGCATTAGAGTGAGCAACACGAGAATGAATTAAATCTCCAACAATCGCTACTTTTAAACCTATGAATCGATGAAAGCATTCATACATTGACATTAGATCTAGCATAGACTGAGTAGGATGCTGAGCAGCTCCATCCCCTCCATTTATAATCGAGAGGGTAAGGTGTGGCGAAGTGATCAACTCTTCGTAATAATTCTCTTCACAGGTTCGAACTACTACCGTATCCACCCCCAACGCTTCAAGAGTAATCAATGTATCCAAGAGTGTCTCCCCCTTAGATACCGAAGATGATTTAGCATCAAAAGAAAGCACAGGCATTCCTAATTTCTTCTCAGCCATTTCAAAACTTAAATGAGTACGAGTCGAATTCTCAAGAAAAACATTTGACACAAAGTGTCCGGGATATTGCGGTAATAGAGACCGATCCATCTTCTTAAATTCAATAGCTCGATGGATTAATTTCATAACCATTCCTGAATTAAGTTTCTTAGTAGAGACGAAGTGTTTAAAAATTAAATTATGGTTACTCATTTCTTCTACTCCTCAATATATTTTAATTGACCACGAAATGAATGAATAGTATCGTAACCCTTCTCTGCCATAATTTGAGATAATTCTTGTCCCACCCACTCAAAAATTTCGGGACCTTCATAGGCTAAAGCGGTTCCTATTTGCACCATTGAAGCTCCACATAATATATGTTCAAAAGCATCTTGACCGGTCACAATACCACCTGTTCCTATAATCGCAATAGAAGAATTCAGACGTTGATAGAAGGCATGGACATTTGCTAAAGCTGTTGCTTTAATGGCACTTCCTCCAATCCCTCCAAATCCTTGTTTAGGCTTTAAAACAACCGTTTCATCCTTAATCCACAGACCATTCCCAATTGAATTTATTGTATTAACAAATGCTAAAGGATAATCATTCAGAATCATCGCAACTTTGTCAAAATGAACCAGATCAAAATAAGGAGGTAATTTAACCCCTAGAGGCTTTGTAAAAAAAGAATATACTCGGTCTAAGATCTCGCGCATTAATTCAAAATCATAAGCTGTTTGTGGTTTGCCTACCACATTCGGACATGATAAATTCAGTTCGGTTAAGCCCTTAAAGTTGGATTTTTCCACCTTCAATAGAACTTCAAAAATTTCTTCCTTTGATAAACCTGATACAGATAAAAAGACATTCTTTCGTTCCAATAATTCTAAATAATCTAGATAGTAATCGATTCCTTGATTGGGTAATCCCATCGAATTTATCGAAGCGTCCAGATGCGAAACAAAACGAGGTTCAGGATTCCCTTTCCTTTCTTGAGACGTAGCAGTTTTGGTTACAAAACTACCTGCTTTTGAATTGAGTAACCCATCCAATTCTTCTCTAAATTGACAATGAACTCCAGCTGCATTCATTAAACATGTTTCAAATTTATAATCAGCAATTTCAGTTGATAAATTCATCGATATAGCCTCCTTCTATTAACCAGAATATCTACGACACAAAAAAACAGGTCAGCAACCGTCGTTACTGACCCATTTATATATAAAAGAAAGCAAGCCAAAATACAGACTTGTCCATTCATATCTTTCATGCATCTCGTACACGGTTAAAGACATCTAAAATTTAATTCATTCTAGCTTGACTCTGTGACCTTGTCAAGTAAAATTTTATCGAAAATAATTTCCTCCCTTTTAAAAGTCATCAGGTAGGAGTATAATTATCAGTTAAATTGATAAACAAAGGTGATTTAATGAAATATATTATAAATATGGAGGATGCTTACCAGCTGGATAACCCGCTCTTTATTGACGTTAGGACCCCTCAAGAATATCTTGCTGGGAAAATACTCGATGCGATTAACCTCCCTGTCCTTGATGACCTTTCTCATCAAGAAGTCGGCGAATTATACAAACAAACTGGGCCTCAGGCCGCTAAAAAAAGAGGCATTCTTTATATGAGCCAAAATTTACCAGAATATTTCGATAAAGTTCAAGAACTCTGTCAAAGTCATAGTCTTATCTTTTACTGCAAGTCTGGTGGTTATCGTTCTTCATCAATCTTTGGCTTATTAAGGGGATTGGGAGAATCCGTCTACCAGCTAGAAGGGGGTTATAAAGCATATCGACAATGGCTACTTCAAAAATTTAATGTTCTTCCGCAACAATTTAATTTCATCTCTCTCGATGGGATGACCGGTACGGGTAAAACAGAAATCCTACACTATTTAGAAAAATTAGGTGCTCAAGTACTCGACTTAGAAGGCTTAGCGAATCATCGAGGATCACATTTTGGTCAAATTGGACTTGGAGACCAGCCTAGCCAAAAAGATTACGAAGCACGGCTTATTCATAAGTTACTATCTTTTCAACAACCTTTAATATTTGTCGAAGGAGAAAGTGCTTCTATTGGAAAAGTGCACACTCCAAAGAAGCTGTATGATGCCTACAAATCTTCTCCTCACCAAGTCTATATTGATTCACCCCTTCATTTACGAATAAAAAGAATTAAGGAAGACTATATCAATGAAGACAGCTCCCAAAAAACATTAGAAATTTTAACGACTATCCATAATATGAACAAAATCAGTCAGGAAAGACGAGATACCTATATTGAACTCATGCATCATCACAATTACGAAGTGGTGATTAAAGATTTAATTCTCACCTATTATGACCAACATTACACTCTTAAAAATAAAGAATTTGAACACACACTTAACAATTTAGATTCTTTGGATACAGCTCGCCGCCTCATTCGTCTCTATCTTCAATAAAGTCAAAGCAATCCATCCCGATGATTATCCTGCTACTTAGGATCCCATTGATATATAGTACAATTCGTGAACCATTTAAGCTATAATAGTACTATCAAGAATAAGGAGTGGTCGAATGAAGAAGTTGTTTGTTGGTTTACTGTCTCTGACCTTATTTGCATATAGTCCCATTACTAGCCTTCCCTTATCCGCCCAAGAGGAAGATTCAAATCAAGAATTATCCGCTGAAGAAACCCATGACCTCAAAGAAAGTAGTATTTCTGCAGAAGATTTATTAGTCGAAATCGAAGCAGCCAACGCTGATACTCAATCGGTTCAAACCTTCACAGAACTCGATATACGACTTCAAAACCCAGAAGAAACATCTTATTCCTTTGTTTACGCAGATTTTTATATTTTTTATGATAAGGCGAAAAAAGTAACAGAAGGGTACATCTATACAGAATCAGATAACAATGGTCAAACAGAGAATACCGAAGCGCTCTTACTAGAAGGAGATTCAGCTTCTTATTCTCGAACAAAAACTAATAGTGATTGGGAAGACTTCTCTGAAGGAGATTTTGCTGTAAATCCTGATTTTCACCAATTACTAGCGAGTGTTGTCAGTATCGAGGATGAATTAACTGTTTATGAAAATGAAGATTCTTATGTACTAATGAATAGCGATTCAGACATCGATTTATTTAGTCCCTTTCAATCTCATTATAGTCTATCATTCTCCGGAGTAGATGCTAGTCAATATGAACAAACCATTTTTATAGAATTTAATAAAGACGATCTCCGATTTAAACATATTGATTTAGACTTTAATTTCGAAGAAGAGGATAGCCATATTAACCTATCAGTTAACTCAACCTTCGACTTATGGAATAAGATTAATGAGGATTTTGTTGATCAAGTTTACAATGGAGAAATTGAAATTCCATACTAAGGAGATTAAATCCCCCCCTCTTCGAAGCTGTGACATAAGTTATTTGTTTTTGAAAGAATGATCAATCATCCGAACATTTGCCTCGCAAGAGACCGCCCTACAAAAGAGTTAGCCAGTTCTTTAACTGGCTAACTCTTTTTTCAGTATTCATTCGCAAAGATTGAATACTGAAGGAAATAATTATCTTATGTTAAAGCCTCTTTTTTGAATAAAAGAATAGATATTAGTTTTCTTAATTTGTAGTGTCTTATAGGACCTACTATAATAAGAATTAGGAGGCGATTGTATGGGCAAAAGATTACTTCTAGCAGGTGGAGGACATGGTCATGTTTATGTTCTAAAACGCCTTATAAACGAAAAAATGAAAGATATTGAAATCACTCTAGTATCAGACAGTCAAACACACATATACTCAGGTATGATCGCTGGCTATTTAGAAGATATCTATGATGAAACAAAAGTAACTCATCACCTTAAAACCTTATGTCACAAAGCAGGTGTTACTTTTATCGAAGATCATATCACCAAAGTTGATCATCATAAAAAAATAGTAACTGGAAGACATGGTGACTATCCTTATGACTTCTTAGGCATGGACTTAGGTTCAGCGGGACGTCAAAATCCAAACTTTTCTAGCCACCTCATTCATTATGTCAAGCCGGCCAAACAAATCATTAAATTAAAAGAAAAAGTATCAAAACACCATTATCCTACTATCGCTATTGTAGGAGGCGGGGCAAGCGGTATGGAAATCGCGTTCGCACTCCGTCAAACAAGCCCCTCTTCTAAGATACTTTTATTTAATCGCGAAGAAAAAGCCATTACTAATTTTAATATTCATTCACAAACCACTGCTCTTCAACAACTGGGAAAAAGGAAGATTCAATATTACGCCAAAACTTCTATTGACAAAATTGAGGAAGATACACTCTATACTGATAAGGGAAGTTTTACCGCAAATTTAATTATTTGCGCATTGGGTGTGACTGGTGTAGAAGTTGAATTCAAAGGATTTCGCACTGATCAAAACAACTTTATTCAAGCCAACTCTCAACTTTTTATCGCAGATCAAGCTTTAGCTTTAGGTGATATGATTTATATTGACAAATTTCCTTTTATAACTAAGGCTGGTGTTTACGCAGTCCATGCTTCCCCGATCTACTACCATAATTTAATGAATTTAGTTCAATCTCACAACCACTTCCGCCATTTTGATCCTCCAAAAGATTACCTTGCAATTCTTAATACCGGAGGACGAACAGCTATACTCAATCATCGTAATATTTCTCACTATGGACGTATTCCTTTTGAAATAAAAAACTTTATTGATCAAAACTTTATGCAAAGAAAATTCAAATGGCGTAAAGAAACTATCATCTAAAAAAGCCGTCCAGATAAATCTGGACGGCTTTTTTACTAACTATTTAATTATTCAGCTGATTCTGAAGAGTCTTCTTCAGTTTCTTCCTCTGATTCTTCACCAGAATCTGAGTCTTCCTCAGAACTCATACCTTCTTTAACATCTGCCATTAATGCATATTCGACATTATTTAACTTATCATCTTCAACAACACCTACAATTCCCACAACTTCTTCATCAGGAATATCTTCATTACCAATAACTTGCCATGTGTATTCTACTTTTGGAGCTTTTCCATCATAAACATCCGGGAAAACTTCAATCATTTCAGGCTCTCCCACTAATGTTTCTAATTGCTCCACTGCATCATCTGCTTGATAGATATCTAATAATTCATCTTCTAAGATACCCATTTTTTGGAACATTTTAGGAGTTCTATTCTCGCGAGTCATTCTGGAAAGGACCGCTCCATTACCATTTTCGTTATCATATGTTTGTAATTCAATGAAAACTACTTTCTCATCTTCAACTGCCACATAATACATGAACTCTCCGTTTGAAGCTTCTTTTTCAGTATTAGGCTCTCCCGCTACTTCAACAATTTTATCACGATCAAGATGTTCAGAGTCTTCTTCAATAGCATCCATAATATTTTCATATACTTCTTCTATTTCATCAACAGTTAAAACTTTATTCAAATCATATTCTTTTGAAGGCTTGATATACTCTACTAATTCTGCATCAGAATATGGCTGATCATTTTCTTCACGTTTTGATTTTTCACCATCATCGGCACTATCTTCTTCTGAATCAGAAGATTCAGCTTCTTCTTCTGAGCTCTCTTCAGCATCATCACTTTCTTCTGATTCTACTACTTCTTCTTCTGAGTCCACTTCTTCTGTATCATTCGTTACTTGGGCATTCACACTATTGTCCGCCACTAAACCTAATAATAAAAGATTAGAACTAAGCGCAAGGACAAGTAATTTTTTTAAGGACTTTTTCATTTTTTCCCCTCCATTAACTATTTATAATCGTATCATACCAAGTATATTCACCATAATAAAGTAATATCATCAGGATTTTATAAAAACAAAATATTATGATACCTTAAAAATAAAAAGCTTTTAAATCAGCATCCAAATCATGTGTCTATTTAAAAAAAATCATAAAAAAATGGTGACTTAACTATCAATCACCCAGCACTTAAACATCTTATCTTCACTGTTTCCTATTGTTAACGACTATTCGTTTTGTGAACAGTCGAACAAAAAATGGCATAAAATTTCATTATATTTTAAATATTTATAATTTTTTCTACCTTTATAATGTGTCACAATATCCTCCTATAATCTAATTAAAAAACCCTAACTTCAAAAAGCTAGGGCTCAAAAATTATAAATTAATATTCTGTCCACCTGTAATTCCGTATATTTGGCCCGTCACGTAACTAGCCTCTTTGGATGCTAAAAACACATAAACTGGTGCTAACTCAACGGGTTGACCTGCCCTTCCTAGCAAACTCTTTTGTCCAAATTCAGTGACGCCACCAGGTAATTGACCCCCATCTAATTGAAGTGGAGTCCAAATTGGTCCGGGCGCAACACCGTTTACTCGTATACCCTTTTCAGCAAAATAGGTTGACAAACTAACAGTTAAACTAGATACCGCACTATTAGTTGCTGCATAATCCATTAATGTATCACTTGGATCAAAAGATTGTACCGAGGTTGTGGTAATGATACTGGCTCCCGTTGGCAAGCGTTTTTCTGCCGTTTTGACCATTTCAAACATACTAATAACATTCACATTAAAAGTATCCTTTACTTGCTGCATCGATAAACTTTCTAGATCCTTTTGAGCAAATTGCTGAGCAGCATTCAAAACTAATAAGTCAATTTGACCCAATGCTTCATAGGCTTCATCAAAAACCTGACTCGCTACTCCTTCTTTACGGAAATCTCCGGGGATAATCTTTGCTTTTTGTCCAGCTTCTTCAATTAACTGTTTCACTTCTTCTGCGTCTGCTTCTTCACCAGGAAGGTAATGGATCGCAACATTGGCTCCTTCACGGGCATAGGCGATTGCAACTGCCCGACCAATCCCCGAATCTCCTCCGGTGATTAAAGCATTTCGCCCTTCTAGACGCCCCTTCCCCTTATAAGAAGTCTCTCCGCAATCTGGACGAGGAGTCATATCTTTTTGAATAGCTGGCGATTGACTTTCCTGTTCAGGAAATTTTTCCTGATAATACATGTCTCTTGGGTCAAGTAATTTTTCATTTGACATACAATCACTCCTTATTCTTTCCTAGTAAAATCTTTTATAATTTAAACTTAACACACTATAAAATTATTGTATATTGATAACTATTTTATGATAAAGAGAATTGCTTTTAGCAGTACTAATAAGACATACGATCTTTCTTATATTTTAAAACAAATTGAATCATCCCCTGAATGTTATCAGCCTGTAGAAGCACTAAGTCTCCACCCTTAGCCATTTCCAAGCATGTTTTAGCTGCTTGAAGTTCATCTTCAATGATTTCCACTTGATCTTCTTTTAAACCAGCTTGTAAACATCCTTTTTTAATAAGTTGGGCTGTTTCCCCTGGCTTCCTCTTTCGATTATCAGGGTCACTAATGATAACATGATCATAATAGGGTGCATAAGCAGCCCCAAGTTCAATTAAATCTTGTTCACGGCGATTTCCCGCCCCAAATCCATGACGAATCGTCCGACCTGAAGTTAAATTTTTAAGAAAGGGACCTGTTTCACGAATCGCATCGGGGTTGTGCCCATAATCAATCATCACTTTAAAATCTTCAACATCAATAACATTCATTCGACCATGAGACTGAGGAATCGAAGGACTAAAACTTCTAAGCCCTGAACAAATCTGTTCTTCACTAACACCTAATGCTAAACACGCAGCTACAGCAGCTAAGACATTTTTTACATTAAAAATTGCCGATCCGTTATAAGTGATCGGGAGTTCCGTATAATCCAGCAACTCTTGCGTCCCATGTGTCCGTTGAATAAGAATTTGATTTCGCTTAACGGTTATATTCATATTACCTTTTTTAAGATTTTCATTTAATTCTGGATGATTAGAGTCCATCGAAAATAGAATAACATGCCCCTTAGTCTTCTCTACTTGAGTCATGACAACAGGATCGTCTGCATTAAAAATAGCATAGCCAGCTTTTTTGACAGAAGAGGTGACTGACCCTTTCAATCTAGCAAGATCTTCAACAGTCTCTATTCCTCCTATCCCTAAATGGTCATTTGAAATATTTAATAGTATACCTACATCACACCAATCAAAAGCCAAACCTCTTCTTAGTATGCCCCCTCTAGCTACTTCAAGTACCGCATGATCTACCGAGGGATCCGATAAAACACTTTGAGCTCCAGCCGGCCCACTATAATCTCCTTTTAAAATTGGCACACCATCGATTGACACCTCATCTGTTGATGTCAATCCAACTACATTCCCTACTTGCTTTAAAACTTGAGCAATTAAACGAGCTGTTGTGGTCTTACCATTAGTCCCTGTCACAGCGCAAATTGGAATTCTAGATTCTTTGCCTATTGGGAAGAGCATATCCATTACGGCCTTGCCAACATTTCTTGCTTTACCATAAGATGGAGATAAATGCATTCGAAAACCCGGACCAGCATTCACTTCAACCACTGCTCCCTCACCTTTTATCAGTGGCTTTTCAAGAGAAGGTGCGATAACATCAATTCCCATCACGTTTAATCCAACAATTCTCGCAATTCTCTCTGCCAGCGTCTGATTATGGAGATGAACATCATCCGTTACATCGATAGCCGTCCCACCAGAACTCATATTAGCAGTAGATTTCAGAATAATTTCAACTCCTGCATCGGGAATTGATTGAAGACTGTAGCCTTGCTTGCGCAATAATCGCTCTGTTTCTCGATTAATATTGATAAGTGTCATTACATCTTCATGCCCTTCTCCACGGCGAGGATCTAAATTTAATTGATCAACTAACTCTTTAATAGTAGATTCTCCATCTCCTACAACTTGAGCCGGCTTTCTTAAGGCACAAGCGGTGAACTGGCCATTGATTACTAATAAGCGATAATCATTTCCCCTTATATACTTTTCAACAATAACACTTTTACTCACTTCATTTGCTAACTTAAAAGCTTGAACAAGATCCAATTGAGTCTGTATATTTGTCGTAACACCTCTTCCATGATTACCGTCTAATGGTTTTACAACTAAAGGATAACCAATGCGATTTGCTAATTTGATTGCTGAGTCGACAATTGATACCGTCTCGCCTTCAGCCACCGGAATGCCATGTTGATTCAAAATTTCTTTTGTTCGACCTTTATTAGCTGCTATTTCGACACCTAAAGCAGAAGTATCATCTATTAAGGTTGCTTCAATACGGCGTTGATTTTTACCATATCCAAATTGAACATAATTATATTGATTAAGTCTTGTCACAGGTATCTTTCTTTTAATCGCCTCATCTACAATCGATTGAGTGGATGGCCCAAACTTAGATTCTTTTTCAAGGGTTCTTAATTCATGTAAAATCTTTTCAATATCAGACAATTCATTGCGATAAAGTTTTTCAACGATTTGAACCGCCAATTCACCCGCTCGTAATCCCACCTCTTCATTAAGATAGCGATAAACCAGCTGATAAATGCCTTTTTCTTTCATGGTATATGTTTTTCCAAAAGTTACTTTATGCCCCAATAAACATTGCAATTCAATTGCAATATGCTCTACCACATGTCCTGGCCATGTTCCTCTTTCCACCCTTTGGTAAAAGCCACCTACCACTCTCGGGGAACAAGTATGCTCATACAAAGTCGGCATCATTTTATGTAGGGTTTCCTTACAATTAGGAAGAGTATCTGTTGGACGTTCTTCTAGTTCACCTATATCTAATCTCATAAAAACTACAGGTCGTTGATGATAATAATTTGGACCTCGAAGTGCCCGAAGCTCTAAAATTTCCATAAAAAAATCCCTTCTAAATAAAGTAAATATCTCATAATAAAAACAATAAAAAAGAAGCCAGTTTTAATCTCATTCACTATTAAATAGCAACGATTAAATTATACCTCCTAAAGCTTATCTAAGCAATTGAAAGCGCTTGATTTTTTCTCGTTTTGCTTCGTCATATTAATATATGTTGTCGTAAAAATGATGTAAACATTATTAAAAATAATAATATTATAAAAATAGAAAAATTCTTTCCCATTCCTAATTGAATTATCATCTATATCTACCTGTTCCACATAGTAGCAGTAGACTCAAACACCATCTAAGCTCTATTCATAAAAGACCAATTATTTGAACTCACTAGACAATTCTTATACCCTATTAAATAGAGGAGATTATTATTTGATTAAAATTAGGTTAAGGAGGAGACCAATGAAAACTTATAAACTATTTATTGATGGTAAATGGGTCGACAGTGTAGGCACAGAAATTTGTTCCGTTATCAATCCAACTAATGAAGAAATAGTCGCAGAGATTCCAATGGCAATTAATAAAGATGTTGATAAAGCCGTAGAGGCAGCCAAAAATGCTTTTCCTCACTGGAACGCTTTAAATCCGGACGAACGAATTCCTTACCTCCAGAAGGTAGCAGATGGTATTCGAGAACGAAAAGAGGAAATTCTACAATCGATTATTGTTGAATTGGGAGCTGCTCGTTCTTTTGCTGAATACAATCAAGTAGAACGCTCGGCAGATGAGATCGAGGCCAGTATCCAATCTTTATCAAAAATTAATTTTGAAACAGAAATCGAAAACGCCCGAATCATCAAGGAAGGAATTGGGGTGGTAGCCGCCATTAACCCTTGGAACTTTCCACTCAATCAAATCCAAAGAAAAATTACTTCAGCTCTTTTGGCTGGCAATACCGTTGTAGTCAAACCTGCTTCAGAAACGCCAACCGCTGCCATCATTTTAACTGAAATTATAGAAGCAGCTGGTTTTCCTAAAGGAGTCTTTAATTTATTAACAGGATCAGGTAGTCAAATGGGGGCCTATTTAGCTGGTCACCCAGATGTAGGCCTTATTTCTTTTACAGGATCAACAGAAGTTGGCAAAAGTCTATTCGAGAAAGCTAAGACAACCGTTAAACATTTAGTTCTTGAGCTAGGTGGTAAATCTGCCTTAGTTTTACTCGAAGGCGGAGATCCCGAATTAGCAATAAAAACAAGTATCGATACTTTAACTAACAATACTGGACAAATTTGTACAGCCCTATCACGATTAATTGTTCCACAAAATAGACTACAAGAGATTGAAGAAATCGCTACAAAATATGTTCAATCACTGAAAGTAGGAGATCCTAATGAAAAAGATACTATCATGGGGCCTCTAGTATCTATGGCCCAAAAGGAAAAAGTCATGGAGTTCATTGAGAAAGGAAAGAACGAAGGAGCAAAATTGATAGTAGGTGGAAAATCCTTACCAGACAAAGGATATTTTGTAGAACCTACCATTTTCAGCCAAGTTGATAACCAGATGGCCATTGCTCAGGAAGAAATTTTCGGCCCTGTGCTCTCCATTATCCCTTACCAAACAGTTGAGGAAGCTCTAACCATTGCTAACGACACTAAATATGGCTTAAGTGGTGCTGTTGTTGGTCCAGAAGAAGAGGCTTTTGATTTTGCCAAAAAAATGAGAACAGGAATGGTGCTCATTAATGGCGCGGGGCAAAATAACTTTGCTCCATTTGGCGGTTATAAAGAGTCCGGTCTAGGTCATGAGCGCGGACATTATGGTATTGAAGACTATCTCGAAACAAAGTCAATTTTTAAATAGAAACCTATACGTCTTATATGAAGGTTTAAAACACCCACCTAAATTCAAAAATGTTTTAGGTGGGCTATTTTATATCAATATAATGAAATGCTTTAAATTAATATACATCCAAAATAAGAATAACATTTGTTATCTAATGAGCTGAATTATAGTATATAACTCAAAAGATTGAGTTGTACTATATTAAATTTTCAAAAAATCTGATGATTCGTATGCTGGATTGGGATAGTTGTAAAAACCCTTACCATTTGTTCGCCCCATTTTCCCTTGATCAATCATCTCACGTTTAATATAATCCGCAATTTTTTGAGCTTCGGCATCTCCTTTATTCGCTTGATTCATCTCAATATTATAAACAGTCTGTGGGCCTACTATATCAATCGTTTTAAAAGGCGCAAAATCAGTATGGGTAGAAATCATCCATGTTTTATCCACTGAATAGGGATCAGTAACCCCATTGACCACTAACAATAAGGCAGATTTAATAAAGGGCATTAACAAAGAATTTAAAATATAGCCTGGCTGCTCTTTATTTATTGGTATCGGAACCATATTTATACTTTTTGAAAACTCAATAATTGTTTTAAATACATTATCAGAAGTTAAATCATGTTTCATTATTTCGCAAATATTGTGTAACCAAATCTTATTTGCAAAATGCATATGCAAATATCGCTCTGGATACTCAACTTTATCTATTAAATAGCTAGGGATAAAACTCGAAGAATTTGAAGCAATTATCGCTTCTTTTTTGGCTAACTTTGAAATACTTTCAAAAAATTCTTGTTTAATAGATAGGACTTCTGGAATAGCTTCTATAATTAAATCTGCGTTAGGAACTACCTCCATTAAGTCAATTTCAAATTCCATATTTGCAATTGCGGCCGAAACATTTTCTTGTTTAGCATTATTTTCACTAATAAACTCCCTGCCTAATTGATTCATTCGATCTTTTGCCATTAAAATTGCCTCATTATTTATATCGTAAGCGATCACTTTATAACCATAATAGGCGATTTGAAAAGCTATCTGACTCCCTAATACTCCACCTGCTCCTGCCACTAAAACTGTGTTTATTCCCATTCTATTCCACCACTTTTCTATTATTATAATTTTAATACTACGCCTAAAAGAAAACGTTGTCAAACTGTTTTTTAATCTTTTTTTAATCAAAAATTAATCTATGCTCATTTAAATCAAACAATATATTCAACCAATATAATTCATCCCTTTCACTCATCTTCATGACGTTCAAACATCTATAACAATAGATCAAAAATATTAAAAACATATTCGATCAAAAACACATAGAAAAGCGGCTTGTTACCTATTAAAAGAGGTAACAAGCCGCTTAAATATATAATTAAGTTTGTCTCTAAAGTGCTCTTAATTAAAGAGAGCTTATTAATCTTAATGTTGCTCATTCGGATCATTTTCTGCTTCTTCACGAGTTTTATGAACCGTACCTGGTAAATGATCTGTATCTGAATAAAGAGTATACATCTTTAAAGGCTCTGATCCCTTATTAATGATATTATGCCACATATTAGCAGGAACAAAAACTGCTGAAAATTCTGAAATTTCTGTTTCAACTTCAAAGTTATCTTTAGCTGGTCCCACTTGACATGTCCCATTTCCTGATACAATCACATAAAGCTGATCGATTCCTTTATGAACTTCAAGCCCCATCTCATCGTCTGGTTCAATAGTCATTAAAGTCATTTGTAATTTTTCTCCCGTCCAAACAGTTGTACGGAAATTTTCATTAGCTTTTGTCCAGTCTACAATATTCTCAACAACCGGTTTCTTACCACGATCTGAAAAATCAAATGCCATCTTAATCCGCTCCTTTTTATGATAGTTATACCCTCAATATAAAAGAAAACGCTTATCCTATCAAGCAATATACTTATTATTCTTCTTAATAGACCTCTCTTAAAATTTAATTGCTTTTATCGGCCTGCATTGTTTCATGCTCCGTTTGCAGTCTTAAAACTCCATCTTCCATATAATATACTTTGTCACATTGATCAATCAATCGCTGATCATGCGTGACCATGATCGTGGCTTTCTTCTCCTCACGAGTCATTTGCGATAAAATATTTACTACTTCAAAGGCTCTCTCAGTATCCAAAGAAGCTGTCGGCTCATCTGCGAGAATAACAGAGGGTTGATGATAGAGCGCTCTGGCAATTGCTACTCGTTGTCGCTCTCCTCCTGATAAATCGCTAGGATATTTTTTCCTTAACTTTTCAATGTCTAGTCGCTGATAAAGATATTCAGCCCACTCCTTATTAAATGGTTGTTTTTTTATTTTATTCACCAACCTCAATTGATTTTCCACTTCTAGAAATGGGATTAGATTTGAAGCTTGTAAAATAAAGCCTAATTCATTAAATCGAAGCTTCGTTCTTTCACGAGAATTTAAATCAGAGAAAGCTTGTCCATTAATCAAAACCTGCCCAGTAGAAGGTTGCTGCAACCCTCCAATAATCGTTAACAGGGTACTTTTACCTGAGCCAGAGGGCCCGATAATTGCTATAAACTCTCCTTGATCAACCGAAAAATTAGTTTCCTTTAATGCCTCAATCTTTTGCTCTCCATCTTGAAATTCTTTTGTTATATTCTTAACTTCTATTGCTTTCACCATTTTTCTCCTTATCCAATTGCCTCTAAAGGATCGATTTGTGCCACAGAATACACTGAAAATAAAGACCCCAAAACTGAAAAAAGCAAGATTAGCACACTAATAGCACCCATAAATAAAACATTCAGAGAAAATGGAACACTAGAAGGTAAAAAATAGGCTGTCACCAAAGTTAAAAGGAGACCTATAACCAAACCTATAATGGATAATAAGAAAGTTTGATTCACAACATATTTAGCAATATAAAAAGTTGAAATTCCTTGCGCCTTCATTACCCCAAACATACTAATCTTCTGAACCGTTAGGACGTACATGAAAATTCCAATGATAACAGCTGCTATCGTAATCAGAAAAATAATCATCAAACCAAAAGTCAATACTTGAGCCATATAACCAGGCAATTCATTGATAAACGAATCAATCGAAAAAACCTTTAACTCATCATTCTGAACCTCAATATCTTCTAAGCGATGATGACGTAAAATAAATGCACTTATACTTTTATTTTTAGAATCAGTCACTTTTCCAAATCGAATCGCTTGAAAAGTAGGAATCGTTGCATATAAGACTGGTTGAACATTAAATTGAGCCTGCTCAGTAAAGCCAACAATCTTAAAACTTTCTTCCAAATCTCCAAACAAGGCTAATTCGTCGCCTATCTCAACCCCATACTCTTCATGAAGTCGGATATCAGCCACAACTTCAAAGTCCTTACTAAAAGACTCTCCCTCAATAAGATTAGGCATGATAAATTCATTTGAGTTAATCCCAAAAATAGCTACTTCTATTTTATCATCCGCTATATCTTTCACCACTTCCCCTTCCTTTGTATCGGTTTCTCCTTTTTTAGGGGATTGTAGAACAGTAGAGACTACACCTAAACTTGCAATAGAGTCAGCGTTGATTTGATCTTTGTCACTACTCTTTAACACAGATCGATTAATATTTACATTCGCTCCATCTGGTAAAACAATCGCATCTGCATCCCATTTATCAATTGCTGTTCGATTATCTTCTGCTAAGCCATAAGCCAATCCAGTTAGAAAATAAACCAAATAACTTACTAAAATTAAAATTCCAATCACCAAAGCATAACGCATTTTCGCATGCTTTATTTCCTTCCATGCTAAAAACATCTATTCCCTCCTCCATTACCAAACTAATCAATGCGTAAGTATAACAAAAAAAAATAATAGTCGCAATTAATAAACATTTGTGATAGTATGCAGCTTAATATCATTGAGAAGTAGTCAATTTACCACAAAAAAATGGAATCTTCCATAATAAATAGTATAGGAGCTAACCCGCCATGAAGGATATCGGTACCCAAACACTTGAAAGCAAGCGTCTCATTTTACGAAAAATCCGCCAAGAAGATGCTCCTTTTATCTTTAAGAATTGGACTCATGATCCACTAGTAACGAAGTATGTGACCTGGGACCTCCATCCCACTCTACAAACTAGTGAAGAATATGCTCTCTATAAAGTGAAACGTTATTCAGAAAACTTTCGCTTTGATTGGATAGTTGAACTCAAGGATATCCATGAGCCTATTGGAGAGATCGAAGCTTGTAAAGTTAATATCAAAGATCGAACAGTAGAAATGGGCTATTGTTTTGGCTCATCCTTCTGGAATCAAGGCTACGCCACCGAAGCTCTCCAAATTTTTATTCACTACATGCTAAATCAAGTGAAAGTTGACAAAGTCTACGCTCGCTATATGAGTAGTAATCCTGCTTCAGGTCAGGCTATGCGGAAAGCGGGCATGTCTTATGATGCAACGCTAAAAAACTATGCCTATGATGAATATCTTCAAAAAAGAGTCGATCTTATCTATTATTCCATTACCCGTTCATAAATAAAGAGTCGACACAGATTAGTGTCGACTCTTTACTTGCTTCTTTCATTTATCTCGCCTGTATTAATAAAGTCATAATCGTAATTCCTAACCAACAACACAACCCTAATAGAATTGGTTTGCCTCCCTCACGTATGAGTTTAATCACATCTGTTTTATAGCCAATCGCCGCCATAGCCATGATAATTAAAAATTTAGACAATACTTTAAAAGGTAAAAAGAATTGTTCAGAACCTCCTAACAGAAGAACCAGACTTGTCACTAAACTCGCTGCAATAAAACCTAGAATAAACGTTGGGAAGGTTTGCTTTTGAGAAGTCGATTGACTAGAAAATTGGCTCATTCCTAAAAGCATCGTAATCGGTATAATCGCTAAGGTTCTGGTCAATTTCACAGTGACAGCCTTATCGAGTGTTTGATTCCCTAACTGAAACATACTGTCCCACGTTGCAGCAGTGGCAGTGACAGAAGATGTGTCATTCACAGCTGTTCCCACAAAAGTACCAAAACTATCCCCCGAAGTTTGAGGAAAATTTAAAATGACACCCACCATCGGAAAAAGTAAGGCTGCCAAAATATTAAACAAAAAAATAACCGAAATAGCTTGGGCCACTTGATCCTCTTCAGCCTCGATAACAGGCGCAGTAGCTGCAATTGCAGATCCTCCACAAATAGAAGAGCCGACCCCAATCAGAATTGCTGTTTTCTTAGGAATATCTACTATTTTATAAAAGAGATAAGCAATTAACAAGGACGTAGAAATAGTCGTTAAAATAATGGGTAAAGATTCTTTACCGGTCTTCCAAACCACTTGCAAGTTAAGACCAAAACCTAAAAATACCACTGCGTATTGGAGAATGTCCTTAGCAACAAACTGAACTCCTTCTTGCCATTTTGCCTGTTTTCTTAGAAAAGGGGCTACACACATTCCGCTAAGAAGCGCAAACACTGCTCCTCCAACCAAAGGAAATACCTTCCCTAAGAAATAGGCAGGGACTGCCACCAACAAACATAGTAAAATTCCTGGACCTTTTCTTTGCATAACATTCATCTTACCCCTCCAAAACTCCTTCTTTTCTTCTTCATTATAAGCTAGAATAATCATAAATAGTTATGATAGATTGTGATGATCTCATAAAAAATATTTATATCAGATAGAGGGAGGCCCTATGTTAGATTTTAGAACTGAAACTTTCCTAACATTATGTAAAGAGATGAATTTTACTCGAACCAGTCAAAAGCTTAATTTAACGCAACCAGCTGTTTCTCAACACATTAAATATTTAGAGGAAGAATATCAATGTCAACTATTTATTCGACACCAACACAAGCTTAAGCTAACAGAAGCAGGAAAAATGCTTTTAGCAAGTTTAGAAACCATGAAAAGCGACCATTCTTTTTTAAAGAAAAGAATGCAAGCATCTATTTCCCAACAAGAAGAGATTAACTTCGGTGTGACCATGACAATTGGCGAATACTCATTGCTTCCTGCTATTAGTCAATTTATCTATCACCACCCCAATATCAATTTTAATATTCGCTATGCTAATACCGAAACCTTGCTTTCCCTATTAAAAGAGGGGAGTATTCAATTCGCAATTGTTGAGGGACACATTCATTCAGATCATTATCATACCCAGATTATAAAATCAGAAAATTTTATCGCCGTAGCTTCTCAACATTACCCATTTAAACAGCCTATCCATCAACTTGCTGACCTCAAAAAGGAAAGACTCATCATACGTGAACCAGGGTCAGGGACGCTTGCGATTTTCGAACAACTACTAAATATGCAAAATCTATCCTTAGAGGATTTTCCAAATCTTATTCAAATTGAAAATATGCACGCGATTGTTGAATCAGTTCGTCAATCCTGTGGCATCACCTTCCTATACCAATCTGCTGTCTCCAAAGACCTGGAAGACGGAAGCTTAATTAAGCTTAATCTCAATAATATTCAAATTCGACATCCTTTCTCCTTGATCTGGAATAAAAACAGCATTTTTAATGAGAAGTATCAAAACATTTTCAATGAACTTAACTCTTATCTCAATTAAGGATCTGTTCCTCTATCGATACCCTTTATCTTTTTAATTTATTAAAAAACAATCGTATTTATTATTAAACCTATTCAAAATCATATTTATCTATTTTGTTAAAGATTCCTCTCTCTTTTTATACTTTTAAGCATGATAAACTTTAGTTAGTCTCCATTATCATCGTCTCTTTTTTAAATAAAAAATCATTCATGATAAAGAAAATGCTCCACAAGAGCATCTTCTTTTATCGTGGTCATTAAAATATTCCTAACACCGCTAATAATCCTGAGAACAAATTGGCAAATGCATGAATAAACCAACTTGGCAAAATGGAACCCTTCCCCTTAAATTCATTGATATAACCCATCCACCAAGCAATCGCCCCTGTAAACATAATAATAAAAACAGCAGATACAGACTCTACTCTCCCCCAAAACATCCAACCATGAATCAAAGCAAAGACACTTGCTTGTATAATATTCGCCAACTGGAATCCCCATTTATTAGCAAGCCTTTTGAGGAGAAAACCTCTAAAAAATAGCTCTTCGGGGAAAGCTGTATTAAATACCGCATAAATTAAAAGAGATGGTATAGCCCAAACTCCTAACCCCTCAAATTGAGCGGTTGCCATCGGAACATCCCTCAATTTATACAAAATAAACATTGAAATGAACAGAAACGCCCCTGTCGTCACAATAATCCATGTCCATAATGATGAACCTTTCTCATTATTCATTGACTTCAAACCTATCCAGTCTCCAAATGACTGTTTCTTCCTGACACATAGTCCCCACCAAACCAGAGGAATTAATAAAAAAAACATAATTTGGACAACACTATTTACAATCGTCTGAATCAAATGATTCATTCTCTCTCCTCCTCTTAATCTTCAAAATTCACCTATCACTCATCCATCTTCTTCAAATCATTCCAACTTCTGTTAAGTACATCATATCAACGAAGCTTCAATAAAGTTTCAAGCTTTTCTAAATAGTTTCTAAAATAAAAAAGCATCCTAATTAGGATGCTTTTTATTTATTAATGAGTGGTACCTCCCACAAGTTTAATATCTTCTTGATCCTCGAAATCAACAATCGCTTCAATGGCCTTTTCAATACCTGTCACAATGTCCTTTAGCGACATAGACGGTTGCTGAGCTTTATCAACGACTTGTTCTGTCATAAAAGGAATATGCATGAAACCAGCTCGTGTCCCTGGTAATTCTCGTTCCGCTAAATAAAGCGATTGATACATAATATGATTGCAGACAAAAGTTCCTGCTGTATTTGAAACTTGAGCTGGAAGTCCCGCTTGGGCGATGTAATCTGCCATCGCCTTAACAGGAAGTGTCGAGAAATAAGCAGAAGGTCCATCGGCTTGAATAGGCTGATCAATTGGCTGATTTCCATCATTATCCTCAATTCTAGCATCGTCCATATTAATGGCTACCCGCTCAGGAGTCAATGCTGTTCTTCCTCCTGCTTGACCAATGTTTAATATTACATCTGGGCGTACTTGCAGAGCTAGATCACGCATGACATCCGCCGATTTATGAAACACAGTCGGAATCTCTAGTTTAATAATTTCGGCGCCTGCTATTTCATTCGGTAACATTTTAACAGCTTCAATTGCTGGATTTATGGCTTCTCCTCCAAAAGGATCGAACCCAGTTACTAATATTTTCATTTAATCTCTCCTATCTTAGTTTAAAAAGCTAATACATACATCAACACAACGTGAACTACTACCATAATTAAGGCTACTGGAATCTGTTCTTTAATTACCTTATATTCATCTTTCATCTCTAAAAGAGCAGCCGGTAAGGCATTAAAGTTACCAGCCATCGGCGTCATTAAAGTTCCACAAAATCCAGCAGTCATTGCAAGTGCACCTGCAATATAAGGATCAGCCCCCAACGCAAACACAAATGGAACTCCTACTCCTGCCGTAATGACCGTAAAAGCAGCAAATGCATTCCCCATAATCATCGTAAAAATGACCATTCCTAGAACATAGGCCACCACACCAAAAAATCGACTATCTGCAGGAACAAGACCTCCTATAATGGATGAAATCACTTCTCCTACACCTGCCGCTGTAAAAATAGCTCCTAAAGCCGCTAACAATTGTGGCAATATTCCGGTGGTCGAAACTTGTTGAACCATACGACTATTAGATGCTAAAAGATCAGAAGGTTTGGAACGAGTAATCCAAAGTACACAAAGCGTTCCAACAAAAGCCCCCAATCCAACTGATACCGCACTTAAGCTTTCGAAAGTCAATCCTACGATCATCGCCACAAAACCTAACATCAGAACCGGAATAAAAATCTTATTCCCAAACTTCTGAGCATTTTCTTCCGCCTTTTCTTGATCTACTTCTGGTAAATCACCTGTCTTAACCTGTTTAAAAAGAGTTAATAAGCCGATTAAACAAATAAGGATCCCGATATAAAGAGGCGGTATAAACGAACCTCCAATAAACGTTACACCACTTAAGATCCAAAACAAACCTGAACCTAATCGATTCGTATTTGTTTTATCCAACAAAGCAGAAACCCCTGCATGCAATAATTGTAAGCCTATCACCCAATATAGAATCTCTTTGAATAAAGGAACATGAGACTCTACTGCACTATTCCATTCTGCAAAAACTTTTGATATCGGTTCAAACCATCCCATCATTCCACTCAAAAAAATACTAATCATTCCCATTACTATGATCTCCTTTAGCATGACGTCTTTTGACTTGAACATCCAATAATAAATTGTAGACTGTCACTACAACTAAGGCAATAATTCCAATCGGTACTGATGCTCTCGCTATTTGGGCCGTTGTTCCATCATACCCCAGTTCTTGCAAAGTTCCGGCCATTAACAGCACACCCGCAGAGCCTAAAAAGATATTCTGACCATAAAAGTTGCCAAAGTTTTCATTCGCAGCAGCACGTGCTTTAATTGTCTCCACTTCACCTTCTGAGAGATCATCCGTCACTTTTAATTTTGCAGCTGCTTCTCCCATCGGATAGATAAGCGGTCTAACAAATTGCGGATGCCCTCCTAAACGAATTGAGAAAGCACCTGCTATAATTCGAATCAGCATATAAAGAGAATAGAGCCCACCTGTCGTCAGTCCCTTCAACTTTCCTATCAGCCGAATGGCTTGTTGCTTCAAGCCGAATTTCTCAGTCAAACCAATCATAGGCAATGATAAAAAGAATAATGACACAATTCTCTGATCAGCATAGGCTTGGCCTAAAGTAGACAGAAAATCAGGTAAAGAAATTCCCGATACTAACGCTGTTACCAACCCTGCAATAATGACTGTCGCTAAAGTATCAAATTTAAAAACAAACCCTAAAACAATAATGACAATACCAATTAGCTTAATCCATTCCATAAAATCCTCCTATAAATTCAATCGATAATTACAATTAAAAATACTAACACAAACTTGATTCCAAATAAAACATAAAGGTCATCAGCTATTTTCTTCTTTAAGTTCAAATGCATCACCATGTCTTACAAACTTTTCAAATAAAAATATTTGCTTTGTAACGAAAGCTCTTGCTTAACTTTCCTTCTCTCTCAGGCTAAAATCAAAAAAGCGATGCAATCGTATCGCTTTAACGAAAATAATTCCTCTACATTGGCTTATAGTATAATCCCGCCACTTGATCTTCTTGATAGCTAATAGTAAAAGCAGCTGATTTCTTACTAAATTCTATTTGTAAGATTGTGACAATTAACCCCTCTTTTTCTACAGCAATCGACTTCTTGATTTCTCCTATTTCTCCTAGATCTTTAATATCTTTTTGCATGGTCTGCCAAGTTTCCCTATCGATTACTTCCTTAATCTCCTCTGTAGAGGCCTCCATTAAAGCATCATAATCATCAGCAAGAATCCAACCAATTACCTCTTCTGAGTTTGTAATATATTCCTTTGATACTGTCTCATCTAATTTTTTCCCACCAGTACATGCAGTTAAACCAATAATCATGACCGTTAATAATACTAAACTTTTCATCATATGTTTTATTTTATTCATAGATTTTCCTACCTTTTCTTATTAAATACGTTGCATAGATTCCTACTAAAAGGGTCACACAAGTAAAAATAATTTCTGCCCAAACATAGTATCCCCTAGTAGCAACTATCACTGTAATAAAATTGGCCACACAATGTAGACCGATAGTAATCAGCCAAAATCGCTTTTCCTTGTTAAGTACGCCATAATAAACAATCATCGATAACGCAATATGTAATCCTATTGCAACTAATCTTTCCCAACTAATCAACCCATATTCTAATAATTGATTACTAGATATTATTGATGGCAAGCCCGCTAATATCAATGCTTCAATCCCACCATGCCCTAAACCAAACAGAAAACCGGTTTTTAAAATAGACTGTTTATTTGTCCTCTTCAAAAATATCCAACGACTTGTTTCTTCAAATAGGCCCGCTGTAAATGATAAAACAAATAAATAAGACAACCGATTATTTTCTACCCAATGCTTGATGCTATCACTATTAGCAATAATAAACCTAATTAGTGGAAGACGAATTAATAACTGAGAAACCAGAAAAGACAAGACACCAAATAAAAAGATTTTACTCATTTGATATTTCATTGAAAGAAATAACCCTACTATAGGAATCCCTATACAAATTACTAACGTAATAGAATATGCCAAGTAATCCCTCCTTTAGAACAGACTATCATTTCCAATAAGAAAAGATAGATTCTATTCAAACTTGGTCATTTATTTAGCATAAGTGGTTATTATTTCTAGACATTGAACAAAATACCCCTTTTCAAAGTGCGTATCAAGCATGAGATAAGGATATTTAACAATCAACTGTTGTAGATTCACCAGTCCAATTCCCCGATTCTCTCCTTTTGAAGATCGTGCTTCATCATAATAATATGCAAGAGGATATTCAAGATTAGAACAAGTATTTTTCACTATCCAATAAATAGCCTTTTGATCATGAAAACACGAAATAATAACCTTGGAATTTTCAATTAACTCTGCCTCCTCTATTGCATTATCAAGAATAATCGAAATGATACGAATAAAGTCTAATCGTTCAACTTGTTCAATCGTAATCTTGTCAGGAATATCAATCATAACTTTAATGTTTTTTGTAGAAGCTGACATGACTTTACTGAAAAGGACACTTTTCACCTCGATGCTTTGTATATTTTCTATTGCAGGATAATAAATCGATGGTTGATTTAATTGTGCTTTGCTTGGCTTAATAATCCTATTATAAATCTCTTCTACTTGTTCCATATCCTTTGCCTGAATACTCTGCTCTAAAGAAAGCAATACATTCAAATAGTCATGTCGAAACTGTTGAATTTCCTTCTGATTTTCTTCTAGTCCCTTCAAATAGAATTGTAATTGTTCTTGCTGCTGTCTATCAAATTGGCTCACTAAAATTTTCTTCTCTTGAAATGAAAACCAAATAATCAATAAAAGCAGAAGAAAGCTCCCCGCTATAAATACTGACCACAATATATCCCTTAAATTATGATCAAAAATGGACAAAAAAAGCATGTCGGGGGAACTTATCAAAAAAGCAATAGCCAGTAATAAAATCGACAAAAGTAAGATCATTTTACTGACTTTAGCTTGAATAAATAAAATAACTGTTTCTTCTATACGTTGCCTATTAAGAAAAATAAATACTTCTAAAACAAAACAAATCGTTAAATTTAACCAAAAATTAAAACTTAAAATAATCGGTAACGAGGAATTCATATACCAATCTGTTACCACAACCAATAACACATTCCGAAATAAACTCACGAACAATATCGTAAAAATGCTAAGCAATAATACAGATAAGTTACACTTTTGATCTGTATATCTTTTTCCTAATAAAAATAAACATAGCATCGGTATCAAAATCCCCATTTCACTGAGTCTCGTTATTCTAATCCCGACAACTATCCCTAATAAAATGGCAAGACAGCAAATAATTTTATGATAAAAATTAAAAAAATCATACTTCCCTATTAATGCTAAGAAAAAATTGATATGGTTAAAAATGATTAAAAAATAAATCGGATAAAATTCCATTTTGTCATCTTTCCTCTTTCATTAAATGCTTTATATCAGATAAATTGCGTCTTGAAATTTCAACCTTATCTCCTGACATTAATAGAAGCCACCTATTATGTGTGTCTAATTCTCTAACCATTCTCATATTAACTAAACACGACTGATTGCACTTAATAAGGAAAGAATGTTTCGCTTCCATTTCTTTAAGCGTTCCATAAAAAAGAATTTTTCTCAAAGGACCTCTTGCAACCAGGCGGTGGGCCTGAACCGTTTCAATGACTTCAATTTCTTTACTGGGAATTTTTTTAATACTTAATTCATTTTCAATTACGATATACTCTTGGTTACTAGGATCATTGATACGTTTTTGATATTCTTCTAAGCACTTACAAATCATTTTTCGGATATAGATTTCTGTTTGATTTTTTTCAATAAAAGTCAAAGCTGATACCAAATATTGATATGAAATGGGTGCGTATTCTCCATGGCTAGTAATAAAAACAATGAGTCCTTCTTGGTCATATTTCCGAATTTCCTTAGCTACATCTAGACCGTTTAGCTGATTTTCTTTCAATTCAATATCTAAGAAATATAGCGAAAGCTCACTCCTCTCCTCAATCATATCAAATAGTTTTCTATATTTAGTAAAAGTAAATATTTCTCCAAAATTTTGCGTAAACGTTTTTGACTCCTTTTCTACTAACTCTTTTATCTTTTGTCCATAAAATACATCATCATCTAAAATATATATACTCAATAGTAAGACCTCCTGTCACAAAAGAAATTATATCTAACAACTTATAAAAGCCTTTAATTTTTATTATACAACCTAATCCATACACTGTATATTCTGCCTTAAGCCTATTTAGTTTTTAGGCAATAAAAATCTCCCAAATTTTTATCAAAAAAATTCAGGAGATCATTTTTAAATTTATGGAACCTATATATTGAATTAGTACTCTCACTTTGTTACCACTACCGATTAATATAGACATGACTGCAAATTACATTCACTAATTAAAACAAAACCGCTTGATTTCATCCTCTATTCTTTTATTCTTTCTCTTTTAAATACGCCCAGGCATACTGTGCATATAGCTCTGCACCGACTTTTAACGCATCTTCATCAATATTAAAATTACCATTATGATGTGCCCAACAAGTATCTTTCTCCTCATTAGCACAACCAACAGTTGCAAAAGCACCAGGACAATTGGAAAGGTAGAAGCCAAAATCTTCTCCCCCCATGGTTGGGACTAAATTTTTAAAACTTTCTTCCCCAAATGCTTCTTTCGCAATACTTTCTATCAATTTCGCACTTTTCTCTTCATTATTAACAGCATCCGTCATACGATCATATTCAAACGTATAATCAGCGTGATACATTGCTGCAATAGCATTCGCATATTCCTCTAGCTTAGCCTCAATCGTATCACGGGCTTCACTGTCAAACGTCCGAACCGTACCTTCACAGAACGAATCTTCTGCGATGACATTAAAACGTATTCCACTGGACATCTTGCCAACAGTTACTACAGCGGGATGTAAGGGATCTAACTCTCGACTTACAATTGCTTGGATATTATTAACATATTGAGCCATCATAATGGTCGCATCATTCGCTTGTTGAGGCATCGCTCCATGCCCCCCTTTACCTTTAAAGGTCACCTTGAATATATCAGCAGCAGCAAAAGAGGGTCCTACTTGACTCGAAACTTCTCCCGTTGGTGCATTTGACCAAATATGGATACCAAACACATTATCAACACCATGCATTGCCCCTTGATCAATAAGCCATTTCGCTCCTCTTGCTTGTTCTTCTGCAGGTTGAAATAATAGTCGAATATTCCCTTGAAGTTCTTCTTTAACATCATTTAAAGCCCGTACTGCCGTTAGTAACATTGCAGTATGAGCATCGTGGCCACACGCATGCATAATACCATCTTTTTTAGAGCGATACTCTAATTCACGATTTAACTCATAAACCGGTAAAGCATCCATATCTGCTCTTAAAGCAACTGTCTTTCCTGGCTTACCTCCTTTTATTTCTGCAATGACTCCTGTTGGGTTCGTCTTTTTATACGGGATTCCTAATTCGTTTAATTTTTCTACGATCAATTGGGTTGTTTCATATTCTTCAGAAGATAATTCAGGATTCTCATGTAAATATCTCCGCAAAGCGATCAAATCATTTTCATGCTGGCTAATTAATTCTGTTATTTTTTCATTTATCATTTGAATGCCCCCTTTAGTGGATGTTATATTAAAACAAAATGATAAAATTGTCAAATAGGTTGACAATTTTATCATTTTAATTTAATGTAATTTACAATATTCTTAAAGGAGGGATTGCATGGATAGTTTTTCTGCTCTTACATTTGTCTTGGGAAGTTTTGCAATTGGAGATATTATCGCTACTAAGACCAAAAGTGTCGTCTCAATGTTATTTACAGTTTCAGTAATTTTTCTTATTGGTTTTTGGTTCGGCTTACCTGTTACTATCTTTGAAGATTCTCAATTACTAGGGGTTGGTTCCTTAACCATTGTCATGTTGCTAACCCATCTGGGCACTATGCTTGATATTAATGAATTAAAAGTTCAATGGAAAACGGTTATCATTGCAGTCTCATCAATATTTGGGGTGTTTATATTTATGATGCTATTAGTCGGCCCCTTCTTAGGATTTGAATATGCCTTTGTGGCTGCTCCTCCTCTGGCTGGTGGTGTCATCGCTGGTTTACAAATGGGAGAAGCTGCAACTCAAATTGGAAATGAAAATCTCTCAATTTTAGCGACTTTATTAGTTGTCATCCAAGGTTTTGTCGGCTATCCTTTGGCCTCAATTTGCCTAAAAAAAGAAGCCAAGCATATTTTATCAAACAAGCACCAGACAACTATTCAAGAAGGTCTTTCTCCTCTTAATACAAAAGAAGATAAAGAAAAATTACTCGATTTTATACCTGAAAAGTATCATACCAGTAATGTGCACCTTGCTAAAAACGCCCTTGTTTCGATGATCGCTATCGGTTTATCTGCTGCTTTGACTCAATTAGCTGGGACTACTATCATTGATAAGAATATTATGGCTCTTTTAATGGGGGTTGTCTTTTGTGAATTAGGCTTCTTAGAAAAAAACAATTTAAACAAAGGAAATTCTTTTGGTTTCTTAATGGCAGCCATCACTGCTGTGATTATATCTAGCCTTTCTAAAGCAACTCCCACTGTAATCGTAAATTTATTACCTGCTATTATTTTATCTTTATTTGCAGCTACTATAGGTATTCTAATTTTCAGTTCCCTTTCTGCCAAATTTTTAAAAGTCTCGAGATGGATGGCCATGGCAATTGGGATCTCTGCACTCTTTGGTTTCCCAGGAACGTATATTGTTACAAATGAGGTTTCTACTGCCGTTGCCAGAAATTCAGAAGAAAAAGAACTTCTAATGGACACCATGCTACCTCAAATGCTAGTCGCCGGATTCATAACAGTTTCAATCGGTTCTGTCATCCTAGCAGGAATCCTAGCCCCAATTTTGGTCAGTCAATTTAGCTAATCAAAATATCTAGACAACAAATTCCAATTTTACTCTAAAATAAGACCAACAAATTAACGTTGGTCTTATTTACAATAGGATAACTATTATTATGGTTCTTATTTCTCTTCTGCTGGAAATTCATCCGATGATGTTCCTACGATTAGGTTATAAACATTCTCGTAGCCAGCATCTTTAATAATCTGAGAACCTAAGCCGGATCTCACTCCAACATAACAGTAGTTATAGATCGGCGTTGCTTTATCTTCTGGCAATTGTTCTAAAAGTGGATCCATTTTCTCTGGATCGCCTAAAATTGCATCTGAAACGGCACGCTGATTAAAATCTTTCTCAAATTGATAATCGATCACTACTCTTTCACTGTCACTCTCCAATGCTTCTAAGAATTCATCTAATAGAATGTTATCATAGGTCACAAGAGTATATTCAAAATCTTTTACTCCTTCTGCAATCGTTACATCTTTATACCCAGCATCATCTAATAGTTGTTTCGCCTCTTTACTCATATTCTCAGAATTACAATAAACAACTATTGGAAAATCTTTTCCATATGCCTCTTCAATTCTTGCCATTTCCTTCGCTAATTTATCGACAGGAATATTAACGGCATAAGTGATATGACCTTCATCATATTGTTCTTCCGGCCGAACATCAATCACTAATACCTCTTGCATCTTTTCAAAATCCTCTTGAATAGCAGTTAAATCCTCACCAGTCATTTTTTCTTGAGCATACAATGACGGAACATTAACCATCGCAAAAAGACCAATTACTAACATCAAAAATTTAACAGATTTTCTCATACTTTTTCTCCTCTTTCGACTCACATTTAAACTAAAAAAACTCCCCTTTTAATTAATAATAAATATAACCGTTATAACTTCTTTCCTAATTGTCATCCTTTGTTTAGTATATCACTAAGACTCTTTAAAAAATTTAAGTATCATCTTTATTATCATATTCTAGTCATGAAATATAATAATCAATCTACATAAATACTTCATAATACATACTTAAAATTTGATAGCTTGATATTTATTTCTACACATTTTTATTACATAGAACCCCTTTAGCATTGGTTTAGTATTACTCAAAAAAGATTATTTATTCAAACTTATAATGCATTCTATTATTAATATTATTGATAATAAATTCCATATATTATATGCTTCAAAAATTTTATTATAGTGTTTTCAATACTTTTTAGACCCCAAAGATTCATAAATAAGGGTTCACCAACTTAAAAATAAAAATAGAGGACTAAAAAGCCCTCCTTAAGAAAATTTATATTTTATCTCATTTTTAGTAACTAACATTTATTCCTTGAAATCATATACATTTATCAGCTAACAAATTGTTAATATCAAGCAATAAGAGTATTCCCTTTCAAATTTAAATTATTACTTATTTTCAAATTCTTTATCTAAGTATTCTATCGTTTCTGTTATTTTAGGCGCTATCATCACAACTTGTGGCTTTAAATCAGCCATTCCATAACTTTCATCAATACATTCCTCCCAATATTCTAGATGTTTTATATCAATGTATGAGGTAGAATCAGTGACCTCAATCCCTCCAACTCCCTGTACAGAGTACCAATACAAATACTCTTCACCATTTAGTATTTCTCTAAAAATGGTTTCAACATACATCTTTTCATTTTCTAACGTTAATAAAGTATCCTGCATATTCTCATTTAAAAACTTCAACCATTCATCAACTTTTGCAGACTTTCCTTTTTTAACTCTGAAACGATTTAATTCTACTTTATAATCTTTCATACTTGATTTTCCTTTCTCAAATTCCTCAACATAAAATGATTAAAGTGATAAAGAGATTAACTTGCAATAAATTTCCTATGACCAATAAACTAAGATAATTAATTATTGATCATTTGCTCCTCTACATACCTTCTATAATCTGCATGATTAGAAAACAAATCATTATGGTTACCCCTACCTGTTATCGTCCCATTATCAAGAAAGATAATTTCATCAGCATTCACAACCGTTGAAAGGCGATGCGCAATCGTAATGGTAGTTATATTTTTCAACACATTATTTACTAAATCAATAATAATTGATTCATTATCAGCATCTAAATTGGATGTCGCTTCGTCAAAAATAATAATGGAACTCTTTCTTAACAATGCTTGTGCAATCGATAACCTTTGCTTTTGCCCACCTGACAACAGTTTTCCATTCTCACCTACTTCTGTATCCAAACCATTGGTCATATTGCTGATGTCTTCTTCTAAACCCACTAGTTTTATGGCTCTATTTATTTCTTGATCGGTAACAGGATGACTCAACCCTAACTTAAGATTGTCTTTAATCGTCCCGGGTATTAAATAGGTGTCTTGAGAAATATAAGCGATGGATTGCCTTAACTTTAATAAATTTATTTGATTAATATTTGTATCATCTATATTAATTGTACCTTCACTTACGGTATATAAACCTAATAAAAGTTTCGCTATCGTGGATTTCCCTCCTCCAGAGGGACCCACAATCGCTATTTGGGCTCCTTGAGGTAGTGTTAACGAAATATCCTTTAAAATATTTTTATCATTATAAGCAAAAGAAACATGTTTAAAATGAACATCTCCACTAAAAAAATTATATCCTTTCTCAAAATCTTCAATCGGATTATGAAAAATATCTTCAAGAGCAGTTAAGGCTCCCTTCATTGATGCATAATCGGAAATTTGTTGAGAGAGACCTCCAATTGGATTTAAAAGTTGAAAAGTATAGATTAAAAAAGACATTAAAGTACCAATTGTAATCGCTCCTATTGAAACTCGATATCCTCCATAACCAAAAATAATCGCAATAGAACAAAATAAGATCCCTAAGCCAACTGGCTGAGTAAAAGCCTCTACTTTGTATTTGGATTTAGCAATCTCATAATTCTGTTGACTTTCAGTTTCAAATTCTTTTAATAATTGTTCTTCAGCCGTCGCATACTTAACAAACGAAGTATTTCGATACATATTCGTTAAATGCCGTGTTAAAGAGCCCATTGATGCCTGAAATTTCTCTGAATTTTTGAAAGATAACTTTGACATTGGAATTAATATTGTCAACATTAAAGGAAAAATAATGAGCATTGATAAGGTCAATTTCCAATCTAAAGTGAAAAGAAAACATACAGATAAAATAATGGTCAATACTCCAACAACTAAATTGGGTAAGCTCTCTGTTAAAAATTTTCTAATTTGCTGACTATCATTCATAATGCGAGAAACTAGCTCTCCAGAATTTTGTTGATCAAAATATGATTGTGGCATATATATTAAATGGTAGTTTAATTTATATCTCAAAGCTACAATCGATTGTTCACCATGTAATGCAATTAAATAATTCCCTATCCCCGTTAAAATAGCCTGTAAAATAAAACAAGCGATCAATAGTATTACATTTTGTATATTAATTGTTAATTCTTTATCAATTAAACTCTTTAAAATCAATGGAATTATTACGGCTACAAAGGTAGCTAATATGGATAAAAGCATTCCCGCCACTAAATATCTATCATTTTTGATTAATTTCATAATATCCCTCTTTTATTTGTTTAATTGATTAATAAAATCCTTGATATTCTTACTTGCAATAAGTGTTCCTTTATAATCAACTGAATTAATCGTATCTGCAAAAAGTTCTAGGCTAACATCCTCAGAGATTATTAACAAACCAAAATGTTCTAAGTCAATTTTTTCGTTATTTCTTTTTATACGCTCTAATTTATCTTTTTTAAGAGTATATATACCAATTGATGACTCTGAAACTAATATTTTTTTTTCAACAAATTCTTCATGTTGATGAAGTTCTCTCCGAATTCCTGCTCTAATAAAATCAGTTCTATTAGAATAAAAACCTTGTTCTACTAATAAGTCAATTTTAGCTAAATCAATGTGATTAATATTAATAGTTAATTTATCAGTTTGCTGGTTATATCTTTGCATAAAACATCTCCTTACCATCTATGGGGATTGTTTAAATCATATCATACTCTCTCAAATAATTCTAGAGAGGTTTTCCTTCCTCTCATTTCTCCCTATATAAAATATCGTCAAAATATATAATAGTAAATTATATGCGCTCCTTCAGCTTTCACAAAAATACATCTAAAATTGGTCTCCAATACGTTATTCAATAGCGAAAAATTCGAATTTGAACAACACACTAACTCAGTAAGACAATAAACAAAAAAAGATTAGCAATTAGAAAATTGCTAATCTTAAAATTATTATAAGAATAATAAATTATTTAAAATCTTTTAGATTAAAGAAGACTTTTTTACCATTATATTGAGCCAATTCACCTAGCTCATCTTCAATGCGTAGTAATTGATTATATTTCGCAATACGGTCTGTACGAGATAATGATCCTGTCTTGATTTGACCGGCATTAGTGGCAACCGCAATGTCAGCAATCGTAGAATCTTCAGTTTCACCTGAACGATGTGATACTACTGAGGTGTAGCCTGCACGTTTAGCCATTTCAATGGCATCAAAAGTTTCAGTTAAAGTCCCAATTTGGTTAATTTTAATCAAGATTGAGTTTGATACATTATTCTCAATTCCACGTTCTAAAATTTCTGTATTAGTAACAAACAAGTCATCTCCTACTAATTGGACTTTATCGCCCAACTTTTCAGTTAATAACTTCCATCCCTCCCAGTCATTCTCATCCATTCCATCTTCAATTGAAATGATTGGGTATTTATTAACTAATTCTTCTAAGTAAGCTACTTGCTCTTCTGCATTACGCTTAGCACCTGTTTCTCCTTCAAATAGTGTATAATCATAAACACCATTCTCATAAAACTCAGAAGCCGCACAGTCAAACCCCAAGAAAATATCTTCCCCAGGCTTATAACCAGCTGTTTCAATCGCTTTAATAATTGTTTCTACACCATCTTCCGTCGATTCAAAACGGGGCGCGAATCCACCTTCATCCCCCACTGAAGTTTCTAAACCACGTTCTTTAAGAGTAGACTTCAACGCATGGAAAACTTCTGCTCCCCATCGTAACGCTTCTTTAAAAGTTTCTGCTCCTACTGGTAAAATCATAAATTCTTGAAAAGCAATTGGAGCATCAGAGTGAGATCCTCCATTGACAATATTCATCATTGGAACAGGTAACTCTTTAGTGTTAAACCCTCCTAAATACTGATATAATGGAATGTTCAAGAAATCAGCAGCAGCACGTGCAACCGCAATTGAGACACCTAGAATCGCATTGGCTCCTAGTTTTCCTTTATTATCTGTCCCATCTAATTCGATCATCACTTGATCAATGACTTGTTGCTGTAAAACATCAAAGCCAATTAAAGCTTCAGCAATTACACCATTCACATTTTCTACAGCTTTGGTTACACCTTTACCTAAATAACGTGCTTTGTCTCCATCACGTAATTCTACCGCTTCGTGTTCACCCGTTGAAGCTCCTGAAGGAACCATTCCACGGCCAAAAGCACCACTTTCTGTATAAACTTCTACTTCAATAGTTGGATTCCCACGAGAATCTAGTACCTCACGAGCATAAATATCTGTAATATATGGCATCTTTTTATATCTCCTTTTTGATGATCGAAACGTTAGACGTTTCTCTTTCATTGTATTTCTTTGCTAAGTAAATAGCAATCAATTGATTATGAGTGCTTTATTAAGCTTTGACTGGTCATTTCATCTGGTTGATCAATCCCTAGCAAGTCTAACATGGTAGGGGCTAAATCTGATAAAATGCCTCCTTCACGTAACTCAATTCCTTCTTGAGTGACAATAATAGGAACTGGATTAGTGGTATGGGCCGTCATCGGTTGATCGTCCATCGTAATGACCTCATCAGAATTACCATGATCTGCCGTTATAATGGCTGCTCCTCCCTTGGAAAGAATTAAATCGACTATTTCTCCCAAGCATTCATCAACCGCTTCAATAGCTCTAACCGTTGGTTCCATCATACCGGAATGGCCAACCATGTCCGGATTCGCAAAATTTAAAATAATAGCATCTATTGTATCTTCATTAATCTTATCCACGAGAGCTTCTTTCACTTCATAAGCAGACATTTCAGGCTGTAAGTCATAAGTAGCAACTTTTGGCGAAGGGATTAAAATTCTTTCCTCTCCGTCAAACTCATCATGACGCCCACCTGACATAAAGAAAGTAACATGTGGAAATTTTTCTGTTTCTGCAATTCTTAATTGTTTCTTGCCTGCTTTTGAGATCATTTCACCTAGAGTATTAACCAAATCTACTTTTTTAAAAGCAACTTGTCCTAACACATCAGCTGAGTATTGGGTAAATGAAACAAAATAAAGATTCTGAGGTTTATCTGCAACGTTAAAACTATCGAAAGCGGGATTCGTTAATGCTTTGGATAATTGTATTGCCCTATCAGGACGGAAATTATAGAAAACAATCGAATCGCCCTCTTTAATATGCCCTTCCTCATTCACTACAAAGGGAACGACAAACTCATCGACAATGTTTTTATCATAGGAGGTCTGAATCCCTGCTTCAGCACTTGCAAAATGAGGACCCTCTCCTCGAACAATTGCATCATAAGCTTTCTCAATTCGTTCCCAACGATTATCTCGGTCCATCGCATAATAACGCCCAGACACGGTAGCAATTTGTCCCAGTCCTTCTTCCGCTAAAAAGGATTCTGTTTCCGAAACTAATCCTTTCGCTGTTGTTGGTCCAACATCACGCCCATCTAAAAAGGCATGAATATAAACCTTATCAAGGTTTTCACGCTTAGCCAATTGGACCAATGCTTTCATATGATTAATGTGAGAATGGACACCGCCATCAGACATTAAGCCAAGCAAATGCAAAGTTCCTCCATTGTTTTTCGCATGTGCAACTGCATCACGTAATTCAGTTAGCTCATAAAAAGATTCATCTTCAATCGCTTTATTAATTCGAGTCAACGATTGATAAACGATTCTTCCTGCTCCAATATTCATATGTCCCACTTCAGAATTTCCCATTTGCCCATCCGGCAAACCAACATTTTCCCCGTCTGCACGCAATTGTTGATGAGGAAATTGTGCCCAATATCGGTCAAAGTTAGGTTTGTTTGCTGCTTTAACTGCATTGCCTTTTGTTTCCTCACGGATGGCAAACCCATCCAAAATGATTAAAGCTATGGGTGCTTTACTCATAACTTAGAATGCTCCTTCCAATAATGCAATATATGAATCGGCTTCTAAGCTAGCTCCACCAACCAAAGCTCCATCAATATCTGATTGTGCCATAAATTCTTTAATATTTGCCGGCTTAACAGATCCTCCATACAAAATTCGAACTTTATCTGCTACTTCCGAACTAGCCACTTGTGCAATGGTGGCGCGAATTTCTTTAATAGTAGCATTGGCTTCTTCTGCTGAAGATGTTTTACCGGTACCAATAGCCCAAATAGGCTCATAAGCTATCACAGTTTGTGTAATTTCTTCTTCACTTAACCCTTCAAGTGCCTTTCGAACTTGCTCTGCTACCCACTCTTTTGTTTCGCCAGCCTCATACTGTTCTAATGACTCACCACAACAAATAATGGGTAACATTTGATTACGGAAAATAGCTTTTGCTTTTAAATTAATCTCTTCATCGGTTTCTTTAAAGTATTCACGTCGCTCAGAATGACCAATAATAACATAGTCAACTCCAAGATCATGCAGTGCTTTAGGAGAATTTTCTCCTGTAAAAGCTCCTTCATCTTCGTGATAACAATTCTGAGCTGCTAAAGCAATCTGATTTTTTTCAGCTTCTTCCACCAACGAATGAAGGAATAAGGCAGGACTGCCTAAGATTGCTTGAACTCGTTCTGTAGCAGGAACTCTTCCCGCTACTTTCTTCATAAATTCTTCCGCTTCCTTAACTGTTTTATTCATTTTCCAGTTAGCAGCGATAATTGGTTGACGTTCCATGATTCATTGACCTCCTTTTTTTACAAGTTTATTTATCTTTAATGGCTGCAATACCTGGCAACTCAGTTCCTTCGAGATAATTTAACGAAGCGCCGCCGCCTGTTGAAATGTGAGTAAACTTATCTTCATAACCCAATTGAGCGACTGCCGCTGCAGAATCTCCTCCACCTACAATCGTATTAGCATCCTCTAGATTCGCTAAAATTTCTGCTACACCATTTGTTCCTTTAGCAAATTTTTCCATTTCAAAGACACCCATTGGACCATTCCATACCACTGTTTTTGCATCAGATAAAATTTCTTTAAATTTCTCAATCGTTTCAGGACCGCAATCTAGACCTTGCCAATCTGCAGGAATCTGATCCACTGGAACCACTTTTGTATTCGCATCATTTGAAAAATCATCCGCCACCGTAATATCAACCGGCAAAATAATCTTATCTCCTGCTTGATCTAATAATTCTTTGGCTAATTCGATTCTATCCTCTTCTAATAACGATTGACCAATTTCCAACCCTTGTGCTTTAAGGAAAGTAAAGGCCATCCCACCTCCAATAATTACCTTATCAGCTTTAGGTAATAAGTTTTCAATTACTTTAATTTTATCAGAAACTTTAGCACCACCCAGAATGGCTACAAAAGGACGCTCTGGTTCATCTACAGCTTCACCTAAATACTTCAATTCTTTTTCGATTAAGTATCCAACAGCTGAGTCTAAATGAGAAGCAATTCCTACATTAGAAGCGTGAGCACGATGGGCCGTACCAAACGCATCATTGACAAAAACATCACCTAGAGAAGCCCAATATTTACCTAGCTCAGGATCATTACCAGATTCTTTCTTACCTTCTAAGTCTTCATAACGGGTATTTTGAACCAAAAGAACTTGACCTGGACTTAGTTTTTTAACTTTTTCTTCTAGTTCTGGTCCAGATGTTTCAGGAGAAAAAACAACTTCTTGACCGAGTAATTCACCTAAATGAGCTGCAACAGGTTCTAAAGAATTTTTAGCTTTATCTTCTTCTGATTTAATTTTCCCTAAATGTGAGAACAAAACAACTTTTGCATTCTGGTCAGTTAAATATTTAATTGTATCTAAAGCTTGAACAATACGGTTATCATCTGTGATTTTCCCATCTTTCATCGGAACGTTAAAATCTACCCGAACTAAAACCGTCTTATCTTGGACTTGAATATCTTTTATTGTTTGCTTTGCCATAATTTTTCCTCCTAATCAGTGGTGACAGTCAACAAAAAGCGGAGAAGCGCACTTGCTTCCCCGCTTAAGTAACTAAAAATTAGCTTAACTCAACAAAGTGCTCTAACGTAGAGATCATGTTAGCAGTAAATCCATATTCATTATCATACCAAGCAGCAGTCATAACGATTTGGTCATCGCCTTCACCCATCACTTTGGTTAAAGTTGCATCAAAAACTGATCCAGCTGGGTATCCAATAATATCAGCAGAAACGATTTCATCTTCTTCGTAAACAAATGCGTCAGAGGCATATTTCTTCATAGCGGCATTAATTTCTTCAGCAGTCACTTCTTTGTCTAATACTGAATACAATTCAGTAATTGAGCCCGTAATAGTTGGAACACGCATCGCAGCTCCATCAATCTTACCATTTAATTCTGGTATTACTTTACCAATTGCTTTAGCAGCACCTGTTGATGCAGGAATAATACTGAATGCTCCTGCGCGATTTTTGCGTCCACCAGGTGAGTCTTGTAATTTTTGAGTTGCTGTATACGCATGAATGGTTACCATCTGTCCAGATTTCAAACCAAACTCTTTATGTAAAACATTTACCATCGGAGCTAAACAGTTAGTTGTACAAGAAGCTGCAGATACAATGACATCCTCAGCAGTTAAATCTTCGTGGTTAACACCATAAACAATGGTTTTAGTATCTGGAGAATCTTTTGCTGGTGCAGAAATCAACACACGTTTTGCTCCTGCATCAATATGAGCTTGTGCCTTTTCAGCAGAATTATAAAATCCTGTACATTCTAAGACAAACTCAACACCCAATTCACCCCATGGTAATTTCGAAGCATCTTTTTCTTCGAACGCTTTTATTTCTTTTCCATCAACAACAATGACATCTCCTTTTGCTTCTACAGAATATGGGAAGCGTCCTTGAGCTGAATCATATTTTAATAAATAAGCTAAATCTTCATTATCTGTTAAATCATTGATTGCGACAACTTCTAAATCAGTTTCCTTTTCTAAGATACGACGTAAAGCTAAACGTCCGATACGGCCAAAACCGTTAATTGCGATCTTTGTTGACATAATTACCATTTCCCCCTTAAGGTATTTTTTTTAATTGGGTAACCCCATTTAAAACTTGTTTTGCAAGACTTTCATCACAAATCAACCAACCTTTATGGTCGATCATCTTGAAAAAAGCCTGGGTAGCCTGTGCCTTTCTGCAACCAGTCACTACTACTAATAATAACGGAAAAGCGGTCACATCTTCAAGCTGTAAGCCTAAACGTGGAATAGAAAAAACGACCTTTCCCTCTTTGTCATAAAAAACGCCAAACGCTTCTCCTACAGCCTCAAATTTATTTATTAAATTTTGCTGATCTTGTTGAAGATTACGCCTTTGGGCCATCACTTCAGCTTCTCCTACGCTTAGCAGCAAACAATCAGCCGTCTTACTGAGATTAATAGCCTTTTGAATAGTAGGCTCATCCAAAAGAACACGAGACAAATCTTCTGATACATAGTCCGGTATATGTAAAGGAATATATTGACCAGCCATTTCTTGAGCCATCATACCAGCCACAGTGTTAGATTGAATATGAATGGTCCCTTCAGTGCCCCCTCGACTCGGTACAACTGAGACCTGACGATTCCACGTCAACGTTTCAGTAAAGTGACGACTAATATGAGCCAAGGTAGAGCCTCCCGTCACGGTTAGAATCGCTGGATTGGGTAATTCTTTATCCAAAATAGTCTCTAGCGCCTGAGCAATCTTTTTAAATACTTCAGGATCTGTTTCGGCATCACCTGGCATAACCCAACAGGCACTAATCCCTAATGCTTCTTTCAATGCAATTTCTATTTCTGCCAACCTTGCCCGATCATCTTTAAGAAATTTTAACTGTTCATATAACAAGTCACCTTTCTCAGTTAAACAAATTCCTGCTCGATTAATCGAAACAAGTCCTTGCTCACGCATCGTTTGTAAGTTGGTTCTAAGCGATCGCTCTGACATTCCGATTTGTCGTGATAAAAGCTTTCTTCCCACTCGTCTATCATTTACTACTAGCGCCTCTAATATAATCATCCTCAATTGAAACGTTTCATCAACTTCAGGAACGATGGTAGCCAAAAGTTTAATCAGTTCCATACTATCCCTCCGATGGTCGAAAAACGACCTACATTCTCAAATAGAAAAATGCCTGCCATCTTATAAAAAAACTCTTACACAAAGAACAGTATAGCATTATAGCCCTGTTTTATCAATCATTCTATTTGAATTGATCAAGGGCGATCGTTGACCAACAAAAAAAGAGCTGAATGCCAGCTCTTTGTTATTTATTTTTTCTTCTGGTCTTCGCGATTTTCCATCACTTGATCCACCAATCCGTACGCTTTGGCTTCCTCTGCGGTCATAAAATTATCACGATCAGTATCACGTTCAATAACCTCTAGTGGTTGACCCGTACACTCACTTAAAATTTGATTTAAGCGATCACGCGTCTTTAAAATATGCCGCGCCGCAATTTCTATTTCGGTTGCTTGGCCTTGTGCTCCCCCTAAAGGCTGATGAATCATGACTTCTGCATTTGGTAAAGCAAAACGCTTACCCTTAGTTCCCGCTGCTAGAAAAACAGAAGCCATTGAGGCTGCTAAACCAATCACAATCGTTTGAACATCTGCTTTAATAAAATTCATCGTATCAAAGATTGCTAATCCAGCAGTCACACTTCCGCCTGGAGAATTAATGTAAAGATAAATGTCTTTTTCTGGATCCTGCGCATCGAGAAAAAGTAACTGCGCTATCACAGAGTTAGCCATTTGATCATCTACAGGTCCAGACAACATAATAATACGATCTTTTAATAAGCGTGAATAGATATCATAAGCACGTTCCCCGCGTGACGATTGTTCAATAACCGTTGGTATTAAATTCATAGTATATATCCTCCTTGTCGCTAAAAACGATTATAAATGCTACCTAGTAAGTATAAACTTTAGGTCAAGGAAGGTCAAGTTTTAAAACTTTGAGCCATTAATCATAGGCTAATCCTATACTAACACCATTATATGCATAATAATAATAAACCTCTTCTACCGATTCTTCTGCTTGTGAAAACCATCCATAAGTTACAATACCATTCTTAGAATCATAATTAATACTCATTGGAGTTCCCAACTGACCGATGATTTCATTTTTATTGAGCCCAGCCTCATGACTCAAACGATCTAATTGTTTTTTTTCTAGGGAAATAGGCTTTTTCATTAATTCTTTATCATTTTTTGTAAAGTTTAGTGCTGTAACCATCTCATCCACTACTGTCACTGCATATTCCTCTTCTTGACTTTTCCCTTTATAATGATAAATTGTTAAATCAAAAACATAGCTCACCTTAATCGGAGAACCGAACAAACGAGACACTGACTCAAACTGGAGCCATTGATGTTTAGCATATTCTCCACATAATTGTTGCCCTAATTGTTCAAAGAGATCTTTCTCAATCGGCTTTGTTTGCTTTTTTTGTAACTCTATCTCTCCCATCGCTTCAAGATAAGTAGACTCTTTCTCACTATACACTAAACGAAGTTCTGCTTTCTCCTCATTGTTGGTTAGCACATAGGTCTCGCGATTTATTCCCTCTTCCAAAGATTTCTTATGATGCTCGTAACTTTCCAATAGAGTGCCAATATCCTGTTGATTGATTTTTTTGCCGTTCTGCTTATAAGAATAAACGCTTTGAACAATTGCTTGAATTTGCTCATCAACTTCTATTTTTACCCATTCTGTTTGACTAGGTAAGTCTACTAATGCCACTTTCTTTTCAGTCAACCTCTTATCTTGTACAGTCTCGTCCACATTTGTTTCTTCACTAGCCATTACTTTGTGAGGAGAAATAAAGCATAATAGAACCCAAAATAGATAGATTATTTTTTTTATTCGTTTCATCTCTTCCACTTCTTTCTATATAAAACCCCTGCCTTCCATATGAAGGCAGGGGTGCCTAGCAATATTTCGTTCTTACAACTTATCCTTCTGTTGTTGTTTCTTCTTCAGAACTTTCTTCTGCTGCATCCTCTGATGTTTCCTCATTTGTCTCTTCTTCAGAGCTTTCTTCTTCATCAGCCGATGACTCATCACTTGAGCTTTCTTCACTTACTTCTTCTGAAACAGATCCTTCTGCACTTTCACCATCTTTTGTAATCCCGAATTCATAAACTAATTCAATTTTACGTTCTTCTCCAGCTAATACATCTCCAGAAATTTGATAAATTTCAACTTTTAGTGTGTCTCCTTCAACATTGTACACAGCAAAATTTTGAATAGAAGAATCACGCCAGTTAGAATGAGACTCTGCAAAAGCTTCTGATTCTTGTGGTTGTTCCCCAAAGGCGAATAACGTATTGTAATATTCTACATCTTCTTCCGTCATCCACTCTAATTTTGGACGAACAGCATGAACATGCTCAACTCCTTTAGAATAAATATCGTCATAAGTCTTTGTTCCACCCGTATTCGGTAATACAAACACCGTTGCTTCTGGATTTACATAGTGATCGACTCCATCAATTTCTTTTGTTTCAGCCTCAGCTACCACACCATTTGAAAAATTCTCATCAGTAGGAACAAAGTTAAGTGGATAAGTAGCAGATAAAACATGGTCATGACCTTGTAACGCTAAATCAACATCTAAGTCATCGATAATCTCCATAAACTCTTCTCGAACCGCTTGAACATCACTATCTTGAAGTGAGTGGTAAGATTTAGAGAAAATAGGTTTATGATAAGCTAAAATTACCCATTCTGCTCCATTTTGACGAGCTTCTTCAATATCAGCCTTCGCCCAATCTAATTGTTCTTGTCCGAACGCCTTACCTTCTGCGTTATCATCAGATTCCTTATTATCATTAGAATTAAGAACTGTAAAGTGAACATTATTATAATCAAAAGAATAATATGATCCACCTGAGATAGCCTCATTCTCTGCATCGACATTTACATGTTCATTAAATTTAGTAATGACTGGATCAGGATACTCTCCAAACACACCAAGTGCGTATTCATCATGATTACCTGCTGCGGATACAAACGGGAAGTTTAAATGAGTCTCCTTGCTTTGTTCAATAATGTCTATCCACTCATCCTCTACTTCCGCTGTCTCAACAAAGTCTCCAGTATGTAGAATAAAGTCAACCTCATCAGCTCCTACTTCTTCAATTGCGTTTGCAATTGTATCGGCACCAAAAGTGGCTTCATTTCTAACATGTTCGTTCCAATAAGCATTTTGCGTATCTGTATATTGAATAAATGTAAAGGCTTCGTCTTCACCTGCTGCTGTAGTAAACTGACCCACCTCTGACATTTCACCTGACTCAGAACCCACTTGATAGTAATAAGTAGTAGCTGGCTCTAATTCATTTGCTTCAGCTTTATAGGAATATTCAACAACATCTACTAATTCCAATTGACCTACCGCATCACCTGAAGTCCACTCTGGTCCTGAAGCGTTCTCATCTGTATAGTAACCATTAATTTTGGGGTCACCATTTTCATCCTCAACTACAACACCTTCTTCATCATACTCTACATCCGCAAAAATAAAGAAACCATTCTCATCGCGTTCACCATATCGATTCGTGACTTCTGTTACTTCTGCTTCGAACTCAACAGGTTCACTCATATCTTCAGAAGTTGAAACCAACACTTTAGCATCTTCATATTTAGTAGATGTATACCAATTGAAAGCCATTTCCGTAGATGGATCACCTTTTATAGATGTAATTAAACGATTTGGTTTATCGTTTTTGTTGACTTCTGCTACTTCTGGTTTCTCATCTACTAGCTCAATTTCTTGAGCAAAAGATGATACAGGAGCTAATAACTGAGTTCCTAATAATAAAGAAGCAAATAATTTCCCAGCACGACGTGTGAATTGAAAATTCAACAAATTTATTCCTCCTCATTTTTATACTAGAATCGGCCTACATTTAAAGTATATCAATCCAGGGTAAATTTAATGTAAATACATTGTAAAGATCTTGTAAATAAAAAAAAGACCGGTTAACCGGTCTTTGAACTATTCTGCTACTTTTTCTTCTACATCTTTTCCTGCATAGAAACCACATGACCCACATACACGGTGACTTAATTTTAACTCTCCACATTCTGGACAAGCATTCATTCCTGGAACATTCAATTTAAAGTGAGTACGACGCTTTCTTTTAACTGATTTTGATGTTTTTCTTTTTGGTACTGCCATTTTTACACCTCCTGGTTATGGATGACATTATTAGTCATCTTGATCTTTTAATAACGTTTTTAAGGCTGCAAACCTTGAATCCTCAAGATCTTTCTCTCTCTGCTGCAGATAATAGTCTTCTTCGGTAATAACTGCCCAATCTTTGCCAGAAGGAAGAGCTTCCTCTTCTTCTCCACGATCTAATACTTTAATGGGTAAATTCAAAAGAATATTATCTAAGGCAGATGTTTTGAGGTCAATATAATCGTGCTCCAGCACAATCGTGGTTTCCTCATAATCCGAAACATCCGTTTCTAAATCTGTATCTACATAACGTTCCTTTATCATCAGATTAAGAGGAACTTCTACAGCTTTTAGACTTCGAGTCGATGGTAATGTGACACAAGTATCCAATTGGCAATGCAATACAATGTCTTCATCACGTACAACAAAATACCCATTCGTTTGAACTGGCTCTATGTGAATTATTTCCGATTTTCGTTCCTTCAATTCTGCCGTCAAATCTAGGCTTTCTTTAAAATTAAGAATCCCATCATGACAGCTTTCTCGAATTTGGCGAGTAGTCCATTTCATTAATATCACCTCTAAAACGACAAGAGTTATTATACTTAAGTTTTTCTTACTTGTCAATTCTCTAAATTATTCCATATTGCCTGTGTACAGGATGTTTCCCTATAATTTGTTCCTTTATATGACTTTGTGGATTCCCTTGAAATATTCGATCTGCCTTGAGCATTAATTGATAGTGTTCCTCCATATCTTTCGATAAATTACTAAATAAATAAAGCCGATTTGAATTAAAAGCTTTTAGAAATTCACGCCCATTTGAATTAAAGGCTAATATCCTTAGATAATTCAGCTCCTGATTTAGTAGTTGATTTCTTCGCCAGTCTTGATCACTAATATGAAGCAAAATATTCATAAGCATCCTATTAATTGCTGAACGAGTCCATCTTGGAGAAATAAGTTGCTGAGTCAAAGTCTCAAACGTTTGCGTTTGCAAATTCTGTTTAAAAATTGCCTGTTCAAAGCCTTCTACTAAACCATGAATTTCTTTTAAACCACTAGGTCCTAAAGCCATAATAGCATAATTTAATAAACCATAATAATGGTCCCAACGGGTTGTCGCCTTTTCCGACAATTTCTGATAAGTAGTCATTGGTATATCTTTTGCTTCTATTCTGTTTTCCCAATAATTTTGCCTAATTTGACTACCTGATAAAATTTGAGTTGGAAGCATTTCTTGCGGAAGTTTCAAAAGTTGATTCAACTTTTGTACTTCATTCACCCGTGGAAGAGGATGGATATTTACATTTAACTGCCTTTTACGAATTGCTCGCATATATTGAAGCCCTAACAAATGATTAGCAGAAGAAAAATCAAAATTTGAAACAAAATTGGTTTCTTGCGCCACCTGCTTAACTACTTTTTGATGGGCAAATGCATAGGAAACGCCTTTTTGCATCTCAACAGCCATCTGCTGTTGAATAATTAAATCTTTATCTTCTAACCAATCTAAATATTGATTCAACTCATCAAGTTCAGCAGTTTCTGTCCCAAAAGCCAGACTATCAATTTCCAACCGACTTAACACCTCTATCGCTTCATCAGCAAAAAAATCAGCCGATTGAAGACTAGCTGTCAACGGCAATTCTATGACAAGGTCTGCTCCGTTCAGTAAGGCCAATTCGGCTCTTTGCCATTTATCAATTATAGCAAATTCTCCTCGTTGCACGACATTACCGCTCATCAAAATCACCAAACAATCTGCTTTTGTGATTTGACGAACTTGCTTTAATTGATAAGCATGTCCGTAGTGAAAGGGATTATATTCAGCAATAATTCCAACCGTACGCAAATTAGCACTCCTAATCTAAGCTTTCTCACAGATAAAAAACCAACGATCAACTTGTTTATGTTTTTTAGGATCATAGATAATTTTGCCAAAATCAATGGTAACCTGAATCTGATCATTGTCAAAGCCTACTTTATTAAGCATTGCCATATAATCTTCCAAGGGATACGTCCTTTCAGTTAAATCTACCTCTTTACGAGTAAATAAATCTGTTTCAGATTCTCCACGGTAACGGTCATAAACGGTTAATTCATGAACTACCTGATATTGATCTGATTCCATAAAAGACCTCCACAATAGAGCTCCATCATCATCTTCATCATGATATGAAAAATCAGAAAATCCTTCACTTAATTGATAAGGTGTCCAAACATCGAACAAGAGAAGGCCTCCTGTTTTAAGACGACCAGTCATGGAAGCTAGCGCCTTTTCTACTTGATCAGAACTGTCGAGAAAACACAAAGCATCTGCAAAGCAAGTGACCAAATCAAAATCCTCTTCTAAGGCTGAAAGATCCGTCATATCTCCTTCAACAAAGCTAATTTTTGGACTAATCTCCTTATTTGTCTTATCCTGAGCTATTGCGATCATCGCAGGGTCAATATCTACTCCTTTTATCATTTGACAATGAGAAGCTAGAAGTCTCGTAAAATATCCTGTCCCACATGCAACATCTAACGCTTTATGGGTCTGACCCGCTGTTGAATCCAATGTGAACATTAACCATTGATCATAAACCGTTCTGTCATTAAAGCGATCATACACTTCTGCAATTTGCGAAAAAGTCATTATTCATTCACCCATTGGGTCACATCCACTAGTGGAGCATCTACCCACACTTTCTCAATATTATAGTGGCTTCGCTCTTGATAATGGAAAAGATGCACCACAATATCATTTATATCCATCAATACCCATTTCCCGCCATCTTTACCTTCTGTTCCCTTGATCTCAATCCCAGATTTACGACACTGTTCAATAATTTCATCCATAATAGCCACCAATTGACGATCATTACGTGCATGCATCACTAAAAAATATTCCGCTAACGGTGTCAATTGAGACACATCCATTGCAACAATATCTTGAGCCAAGCGATCATCTGCAGCTTTAACAATTATTTCTAATTTTTCATATGCGTTCAGGGTTATTCAACCTCCTATAATCCAATACCTTGATTTATCTTCTCCGTCCAAACATTATATACAGTCAATTGAACAGGATAAATATACATCTGCTTCTTCATTAAATGCTTAATAGATAAGCGGATTTTTTTATAACATGCTTGATCTAAATCTTCTTTCGCTAACTTTCTAAGCTTTTCTATCCCTTTAAAATCTCTAAAAGGTTCAATATAGTCTGCTAAATAAATAATTTTACCTATTTGAGTCATTTCGGTCCATCCCGTCGTATGGCTAGCTATTGCATTAAGCACTTGCGGCTCTTGACACCCCATTTGTGTTCGACAAATTTGTGCAGCCGCAAAACCGTGCCAAATTCCATCATTTGCTTGATCCAAAGTACCATCATCCCAAAATTGTTGGGCTAATTTGAACATTTCTTGATGGTCCATTTCTTTAGCATAATCATGCATCAAAGCGGCAATCGAAACTTGCTCATCATCCGCTCCATGCTTATCCGCTAATTCCAAAGCGGTTTGTTCTACTCTTAAAACATGATTAAAACGCCAATCTGAAAGATTATGTCTTAAACGGTCAATTAATTCTTCACGAGAAATATTAATAATATTCCTTTGATATACTATGTTTTTCATGCTTCACCTACTTACACTTTAGCGTTGTACAAGCGATGCTTATAAATATATTCTTCGACTGTCTGAGGAACTTGATACCGAATTGATTGATCCAAATAAACTCTTAAACGCACCTCACTAGATGAAATATCAATCAGAGGACTGTCCACCCAAATAATTGGATAGTTATGTAAATAAGGAGGTTCTCCTGGGCGCTGAACACCTACAAATTGAACCATTCGTACCAATTCATTAATACCACGCCAACTTGGGAGATCATTCGCGGAGTCCCCACCTATAATAAAGAAAAAATCAGATTCTGGATAATTTTCAATGAAATAACGCATCGTATCGATGGTATAGTTTTTTCCTCCTCGATTAACTTCATAAGGCTGTAACTTAAATAATCGATTACCGGCAATCGCTTTTTGGACCATTTGAATACGATGCTGAGAAGCAATTGTTTGCTTGCCAGGCGCATGAGGTGGCTTAGCCGTTGGCATAAACCAAACTTCATCTAAATCTAATTGTGTCCCTACTTGTTCTGCCATGATTAAATGGCCTAAATGAGGCGGATTAAACGTCCCTCCCAAAATGCCAATCCGATGGCGACCAATCACTGAAGGCTCCTTTACTTCTTGCGTCATCGTAAAACATGCCATACCATCGCTGAAATTAACAGAAGTTTTTTCTGTGATCATCATCCGTTGGAGGTGCTCCTTTCTACTTCAATTCTGCTAGTTCCGCACTGATTCTCTGATATTTTGTCTTACTAGATGGTCTATAAAGAACAGCAGTATTACCAATCGTTTGAACAATTACCGCATTAATTTTTTCAGCTATTTGTTGAGCTGCTTGATCGATTTCTTCATCAGAATTTTGTAAAATATTAAATTTCACTATTTCTCTCTTTTCAATTGCTGACTCAATTTGTTCAATAAACACTTGTGTGATACCGAGTTTCCCGACCTGAAATAAAGCTTTCTCTTTTTGTGCGATCTTACGTAGAAATTTCATTTGTTGCTTACTTAAATCTTCCATTCTCTAACTATTCTCCTTAAATCATTGATTTTCTAATCGATACTCCAACACCTTTTGGCAACCAAACCCTTAGATTGACCTTGTGGTTTGCAGTCAACCAGCCAAGACCAGAAATAGCTAAATCTTGATTCTCCTCTAAATTTAAGTCTTTTGGGTAGAGTTCAGGAAAAGTAGGTTGTTGATCTTTATAAGGTGGACTCAGCAAGCCGCCTTGATGTTTATCATAAAATTCATCTGCCACCTCTAACTTTGTTCGGTGGAGATAGGCTTCATTTGAAAGATAAAAAGTAAAGGCCGTCTTTTGCCCTGAAACAAAATCAATCCTTGCGACACCTCCAACAAAAAGTGTTTGACCAGAATTCATCTGAAAGGTTCGTGGCTTAATCGGCTTACTTGGCAGCAAAACTTTCATTCCCTTCCGGTCAAGAAAGTGAGCCAATTGATTATCCCGAATAATCCCAGGTGTATCAACGATTCCCGTCGTATCTGTTAAAGGAATATGAATTAAATCTAAAGTAGTCCCAGGAACATTAGACGTCGTAATAATCTCTTTCTCTCCACCATAATGCTGGATTAACTGATTAATTAGAGTGGATTTCCCAACATTAGTCACTCCAACTATATAGACATTTTTATGGCGAACTTCCTGGTCAATCATTTCTATTAGTGGCTCCAAACTATTTCTTTTATTTGCTGATAATAAGAATATTTCTGCTGGTTTTAAACCCATTTGATACAGAATTTCCTTGAGCCAATGTATGATTTTCGACGGCTTAACTGATTTTGGTAATAAATCCATTTTATTAGCTACCACTATAAAAGGTTGATTGCCAATGAATCGTGATAATCCTGCGATAATACTACCTTCTACATCAAAGATATCTACAACCATGACTACAAACGCTTCATCTTCTGCAATTGTTGAAAGCTTCTCTAAGAATAGATCATCCGATAAGGAAAGATCTCCAATCTCATTATAATTTCTTAAACGAAAACAACGTTGACAATAAAATTGTCCCTGCTCCAACCCTTTCGTAAAAGCAGTCAAAGGTAAATATCCTAACTTACTGCTATCAGCGGATTGAATAGGAATTCCACATCCTATACACTGATAAGTTGTTTCATCGATTTCTTGACTCAATACTTTCTCCCCAATCTGACTTACGGTCAATTCCAATTATTTTCAAAGCTATTTTTTCAATATTGCGGTTAATGATTGTATAGATACTATCATGTTCAACAATCGGTTTAACCAAGATCACTTTTAATCCCAATCGTTTTGCTCCTATCACATCCGTCATGATTTGATCTCCTATAACCACAACCTCATCACGTTCTAACTCCATATACTCCATTGCTAACTTGAAATTACGACGAGAAGGCTTGAATGCTCCTGCTTTATATGGAATATCAAGGGGTTCAACCACTCTCTCTACCCGATGATTATAGTTATTAGATAATATAAAAATTTGAATCCCTGCCTGTATGAACTCTTGGGCCCAATTTTCTAACTCTTTAGTATGATCCAACTGATCCCATGCAATGAGAGTATTATCAAGATCTACAATCATCCCTTTAATATTACGTCTCTTAAGATCTTCAGGATGAATTAAATAAATAGAATTAATGAGATAGGTAGGTGTTAAAAATTTTTTCATCTGCTCTCCTTATTCCTTCTCACTCTCTAAATGAATGTAAGTGAGTAATCATATTGATATTATAGCATAAGTCTCTTAAACAATAGATGAATAGGAATCAATTTCTTGTAGAATAAAATAAAATTCTTGACAAAAGAAAACACAGCTCCTAAGAACTGTGTTTTTTACTTACAACTTAACCTAATAAATCATATATCTCAATTGCTACAAGATCTACATTATCAAATCTAAAAACAGTTCCTGTTGCTGACTCTGTCATTTCAAATGCGTCCTCACTAGGCAAATAAACGACTTGACATTTCTCAACACCATCCAGCTCAAAACGACGTACTTCCGGTTCATCAGTAGCCTTTGTCATTGTTTCTAGACGCTGTATAATACCTGTTATAACTGAAGCTTTCATTTTAGTACTCCCCTATCTCCATACAAAACCAAATGCAAATGTTATACAAGGTATAGTAACAAAATGAGGTGAAATTGCAAGAATAAAGTCTCTATACTGTGACTACCACCATAACTTTATTAGTGCTTGGGTTCCAGCATCCTCTAAGCCTGCATCAGCAAGCTCTTGATAAAGTTCTAAAGCTAATTTAGTTCCTGGTAAGTCAATTTTATATTCTTGAGCCGCCTCTAAGGCGATCCCTAAATCTTTTATAAAGTGTTTCACAAAAAAACCAGGGCTGTAATCTTCCTTTAGAATCCGAGGACCATAATTTGATAAAGACCAATTGTTAGCAGCACCTCCAGAAAGGGTATCAATCACTTTATTAAGATCTAAACCACTGGCTTTAGCATATCGCAAAGTCTCTGTCATTCCTGTCATAGTTCCAGCAATCATAATTTGATTCGCAGCCTTAGCATGTTGACCCGCCCCAGCACTTCCATGATAAAAAATATTGCTAGCAAAACAGTCTAAAATTGGACGCACACTTTCAAGCCCTATGGCTTCCCCCCCAATCATAGCAGTTAAGCGACCTTCACGAGCACCTAGATCCCCTCCTGAGACTGGTGCATCCAGAACGATTACTCCCCGTTCTTTTCCTTGCTTAGCTAGCTCAATGGCGAGTGAGGGCCGGCTAGTGGTCAAATCCACAAAAACCTGTCCAGGCTTGCTACCTTCAAAAAGACCAGATTGCCCTAAATAAACTTTTTCTACATCTTCTGGATAACCTACAATTGTTAACACATAATCACTTTCAAACGCAAGTTCTTGAGGGGTATCCATCCATTTGGCGCCTTCTGCAATCAGACTTTCTGCTTTTGATCGTGTACGATTGTAAACATTCAGATGATAGCCAGCTTTTATCAGATGCTTCGCCATTGAATGTCCCATTACCCCTAGACCTATAAAGCCCACACTTATATTTTCAGACATTATTCTTTCACTCCAATCATTATTTCTCTAATAATCTTCTTCATTCGTAAGAAAACCCCATCAAATAATCTTCGGTCATAGCCTGAGAATTCTTCAATCGTTTGATAATAATAAGACTCTACATCATCTGCAAATTTTTCAGAAGAAATTGCATATAAATTATCAGTATCAATTTCTCCAATTCGACCACTCTCTTGATCCTTCATAAAATCTCGACAAGCATCGATTAGAGGATAGTCATCATTAAATAAGACTCCAAAGCTTTTTTGGCACATAATCGTTTCTAAATAGTCATTACGTTTAGCAATAATTGGGCACCGATTAACAATTGCTTCAAGGTAAGTTAACCCTTGAGACTCTGATTCGCTTGCATTTAAATATAAATCTGCTAATTGATAATATTGACTCACCTTCTCATGTTCAACAAATCCAACAAAATCTATCTCTAACTGATGACGCGCATTATATAATTCTAACTCTTCTCGTTCTGGCCCATCCCCCGCTACAATCAAACGTAATTTGGGATCTCGTTTCTTAAGTTCAGCATAAGATTGAACCACTTCAATCAAATTTTTTTCTTTTGACAGCCGAGACAAGGATAACAATACTTTCTCATCAGGTTGAATTTTCAATTGCTCTCTTAGAGAATCACTTTTTTCTGGCTGATACGGCGGAATCTTAACTCCTGTTGAAATTACACGGATAGGCACTGTAATTCCATAATTTTCCAAAGTTTCTTTAGTCAATTGACTAGGAGCAATGATACCATTACTTAAATTACAATAATACCTCGAAATCATGCGGACATGCTTAGCCTGAACTAACAATCCATCTAAGATATAATGCGTATAATTTTCATACATTGTATGGTACGTATGAATATTGGGGATCTTCAAACGATTAGCGACATACTTACCAGCCAGCCCCATTGAAAATTCAGTGTGAGTGTGAATAATATCCAAGTCCATGGATCGAGCAATTTTTAAACAGCGGTCAAATCCTTTATAAGCAATTCTACGATCAGAAAAGCTTAAAAAAGGAATACTTGAGACCCTTACAACATCTGCTTCAGCACGCGCATTAGGATCCGTTGTGGTAAAAATAATAACCTCATGCCCTTTAGCTCTTAGTTCTTCAGTCAAAACTTTAATGGACGTTGAAACTCCACTTAATTGGGGAAAATATGTATCCGTAAACATTCCTATTCTCATAAATACACTCTTTTCTATTGATGATCAGTCATGCATTCACTTCTAATTATAAATAAAATTTTTAGGCTTGCCACCCTAATTTTACGGATAATTCATCACAATAAAAGAGGCTTTAGTCCTAAAGTATTTCTCCAGGACTAAAGCCAAAATCTTTTATCTACTAATATATTCATTCACCAAATCGACTACCTGACTTGAATTAGCACATTCAGTAGTAGCTCTATCAGCTAATTCTTTCATTGCTTTAGTATCTAATTCTGAAATTAATTTTCGGGTTTTCAAAATGCTAGAAGCAGACATTGAGAATTCATCCAATCCTATACCTAACAATAACGGTACAGCTGTTTGATCCCCAGCCATTTCACCACACATCCCTGCCCATTTACCTTCTTTATGAGCGGATTCAACCACAAATTTTACTAAGCGCAAAATGGATGGATGATACGGCTGATACAAATAAGATACTTTTTCGTTCATTCGATCTGCTGCCATCGTGTATTGAATTAAATCATTCGTTCCTATTGAGAAAAAGTCGACTTCTTTTGCTAACTGATCAGCATTTATTGCAGCTGCTGGAATTTCAATCATAATTCCTACCTGAATATCATCTGCCACATCTTGACCATCTGACAAAAGATCTTTCTTTACTTCTTCAAAAATTGATTTAGCTTGTTGAAATTCCTCAAGCGTTGCAATCATCGGAAACATGATTCTCAATTTTCCATGAATAGAAGCCCGTAATAAGGCACGTAATTGAGTCTTAAACATTTCAATCTGATCTAAAGAAACCCTTATTGCCCGGTAACCTAAGAAAGGGTTCATCTCTTCAGGTAATTGTAAATAAGGAAGATGTTTATCTCCACCGATATCCATCGTTCTTACCACGACACCTTTATTCTCCATCGCCATCAATACTTCTTTATAAGCTTGATATTGATCTTCTTCCGTTGGAAAATCACTTGCATCCATATAAAGGAACTCTGTTCGATATAAGCCGATGCCGTCTGCTCCATTTGCTAGAGCGCCTTTAACATCTTTAGGCGTTCCAATATTAGCCGCTAACTCTATTTCTACTCCATCTTTAGAAACGGATGAAGAATCGATTAACTGTTCAAGATCCTTACGATAAGTTTGATAGTCTTTTAACTTTTGACGATACTCGGCTAATTCTTCTGCTGTTGGTTCAAGGATAATAATGCCTTCTATTGCATCGACAATTATCATCTGTCCATTCTCAACATTCTGAGTAATCGAATCCGTTCCAACAATCGCTGGAATTTCAAGAGAACGCGCCATAATAGCAGAGTGAGACGTTCTCCCACCAATATTCGTTACAAAGGCTTTCACATAATCCCTATTCAATTGAGCTGTATCACTCGGTGTTAAATCACGAGCCACTAAAATAACTTCTTCATCAATGGTTGAAGGACTAGCTAATGTAACTCCGAGCAAAGCTGCCAGTATTCGCTGAGATACATCCCGAATATCTGATGCTCTTTCCTGCATATATGGATTATCTTCCATCGCTTCAAACATACCAACAAACATATCAGACACTTGAGTTAGTGCTGCTTCTGCATTGAATTTTTCTTCTTGAATTACTTGATTAATTTGGGCTAGAAATTCTGGATCCGATAAAACCAATAAATGTGCATCAAAAACTTGCGCCTCTGCCTCACCCAGTTGAACAAGAGCCACTTGGCGAATTTTTTCAATTTCGCCTTTTGCTTGTTCAACTGCAGCTGACAAACGCGCTTGTTCATGATCAGTGTCCGTAACAGACACTTTTTCGAAAGATAGGTCTGGATCCACTAATAAATATACGGGTGCTATCGCAATCCCATCACTAGCCGCAATGCCAGTTAATTTATCAGTCATTATTCAGATAACCCCTCATTTTTCATTGTCTCTTTAACAGCTTCAATCGCTTCTTTTTCATCGGCGCCTTCAGCAGTGATCGTCACATCCGCTCCTTGGCCTACACCCAGTGACATCACACCCATAATCGATTTAAGATTAACAGATTTACCTTTGTATTCTAAATTGATTTCTGATGAAAATTTGCTAGCTGACTGAACTAATAAAGTTGCAGGGCGAGCATGAATACCTGTTTCTGCAATAATTCGAAAATCTTTTTTCTCCATAATGTATCGTCTCCTTATTTAACATTCTCTTTGAGTCTTGAGTGACCCATAACTCAAATAAAATAGCTCTTGACTCACTGATTGGTAAGCCATATTAAACGCTATCATCATTATACACAAAAAAACTAATGAATGCGATACAAAACGTCCTATCCTTTTTGAACTTAAAATTCATCGTTAGGATTTTTCTTAATAGTTTTGGGTTTCATTTTGTTCAAGCACTCAAACCATTGCCTTATCTTCTCTACCGTTTCAAAATGTTTTATTTCGCACCCCAAAGTTTTCTTACCTTAACCTTTCATGAAAAGGTTAAGACTTTACAATTACATCAATTGCATTAATTCTATTTCAGGATGTTTATCTTTGAACCAATTTTCTGCAAACTGATTTTCAAACAAAAAGACCGGATTGTCAAAGCGATCTTTTGCTAAAAGATTACGACTAGAGGACATTTTAGGATCTAAATCTTTCTCATCAATCCATCTCGCAATTTTTGATCCCATCGGTGTCATTTCAACTTCTGCATTATATTCATGTAACAAACGATATTGAAAAACCTCAAATTGTAATTGTCCTACCGCTCCAATAATATACTCTTCAGTATGGAATGTTTTATATAACTGGATGGCTCCTTCTTGAACTAACTGTTGAATTCCCTTATGGAAAGATTTCTGCTTCATAATATTTTTAGGCGCTACCTTCATAAATAATTCAGGTGTAAACTGCGGCAGTTCTGGAAACTGCACCTTACGATTCCCATCATAAATCGTATCCCCTATTTGAAAATTACCCGTATCATATAATCCGATTATATCTCCAGGATAAGCATCTTGAACTTCTTCACGAGCATCCGCTAAAAATTGAGTCGTATGAGCCATTCTAATCGTTTTACCTGTTCGATTCAAAACGACATTCATTCCTTTTACAAATCTTCCTGAAACAATTCGAACAAAAGCGATGCGATCACGATGGGCAGGATTCATGTTGGCTTGAATCTTAAAAATAAACCCTGTAAATTGTTCATCGACTGGGTCAATTTTAGTATTATCTACCGTAACAACAGTAGAGGGTGCAGGAGCTAGATCCACAAATGCATCTAGAAAAGTTTGAACGCCAAACCCTGTCAAGGCTGATCCAAAGAAAACAGGAGTCAATTTCCCTGAATTAATAGCTTCTCGGTCAAACTCATTTCCAGCTTCATGTAATAACTGAGCATCTTCAATCGCTTGAGTATAAATCGAAGATTCTTTGAATTCATGATTTCCATTCGCTTGACCTTCTTGATCTAGCGGAATAAAAAGATCCTCTTCTTCACTCTTGCGAATCTCTACACGCTGATTATAGAGATCATATAATCCTAATAAAGTTTTCCCCATGCCCATTGGCCAATTCATCGGGTAGGCATCAATCCCTAGAACTTCTTCTAATTCTGCAACAAGATCTAATGGTTCTCGTCCGTCGCGGTCTAATTTATTCATAAAGGTAAAAATTGGAATCCCTCTGCGACTCACTACTTCAAATAATTTTTTGGTTTGAGGCTCTATCCCTTTTCCGGTATCCACTACCATCACAGCCGCATCAACAGCCATCAAAGTACGGTAAGTATCCTCAGAAAAGTCCTCGTGCCCAGGCGTATCTAAAATATTAACTTGAAAACCATCATAATCCACTTGCATGACTGAAGAGGTTACCGAAATTCCCCTTTGCTTCTCGATCTCCATCCAATCAGATTTAGCAAACTTATTAGATTTCTTCCCTTTCGCCTTTACCGTCCCTGCTTCTCGTATTGCTCCTGAAAAAAGCAATAGCTGCTCTGTAATAGTCGTCTTACCAGCATCCGGATGCGAAATGATCGCAAAAGTTCGTCTTCTCTTTACTTCTTCTTCTATCTTCTTATCCATCTTTAACTCCTTTTGCTTTGAAATAAATAAGACAAATGAACGAAAGCTAAATAGCTTTCGTTCTTCATCAATTATTCGCTATCCTTGAGCCCGTTTAAAGTCAACCAACTTATCATCTTTAACTTTTGCACCAGACTCATTTTGAATCACTTCTTGAATAAGACGTTGCAATTCTTGTTTTTCTTCTTCTGATAATTGATTCTCTGGCCCCATTGATTTAGCTTTAGCCTGTTCGACCTCAAGATCTTTATCTTTTTCATAGTGATCGACTTGATCCATGAATCGATTTACTTGCTTACTCGGAAAAACAGACTCAAAGTTTGTCTGAGAAATAAACTCCTCATATTCTTGAACCATGCCTAACATTTGATTCTGCATCTTGACAAACCGCTCTTTCAAATCAACACCTGTTGTCACTAGTTCACGGCTATATTGGCTCAAATTCTCTTTATATTGAGCTACTTGTTCATTCGTTCGAGCTAAGATCTTCTCAGCTTCTTCTTCTGAATCAGAGATAATTTCATTTCCCGTCTTACGCGCATCCACTAATCCATCTTTCAAAGCTGATTCAATACTTTGATAATAATGTAATTTTTCTTCCATCGCTTGAAGTTTTTGCTCTAAAGTATTTTGTTTAGACTCAAGCTCTTTTATTTGTTGGTCTTTGTATTCTACTAATTGATTAACTTGCTTACGGTTATAACCAAAAATGTTAACAGACACTTCACTGATTCTCTCCATAAGATCACCTCTACTTTCTTACACATCAATTAATCTTACCAAAAATTAATGCGTTTGAATAGTATCTCCTTCAAGAATCATTTACTTCATTGGCGTCTCTAAATAAGTTTCAATCAAATCCTTAGTAGCAATAACTGAAGTGATATGAGTTCGTTCATAAGCATGGCTTGCATCAATCCCCGCACCAAATAGTCCATGACGAACATCCGCTCCAGCACGCATAGCAGCCGAAGCATCACTTCCATAGTAAGGATAAATATCCACCTTATAAGGAATATTTTTTTCTTCACATAAAGTCACTAATAAATTACGTAATCCTAAATGATATGGACCCGAAGCATCTTTAGCACAGATTGATACTGTATATTCATCCGATGTCTGGTCATCTCCTAAAGCTCCCATATCAACCGCAATATATTCTTCTACTTCATCTGCTATATTAGAATTTCCTCCATAACCAATTTCTTCATTATTAGAAATATAGAAATGAGTAGTATGAGCGAGTGGTAAGTCCCCTGCTACTATTCTTTCAATAGCTTCCATTAAAAGCACCACACTGACTTTATCATCAAGATGGCGAGATTTAATATAACCTGACTCTGTAATTTCTGCTCTTGGAGCAAAAGAAATAAAGTCCCCTACTTTAATTCCTAATTTTTCAACATCTTCAGCAGAAAAGACCGGATAGTCGATGCGTATCTCCATGTTCGTTTGATTTCTCTCAGCTGTATCCACATCACGATAAACATGAACACTCGTTTGATGCATTAAAATCGTGCCATCAAACACTTTGCCAGAACTAGCAGAATGAATTTGACAATAAGTTCCTTCAACTGCATTAAATTTAAACCCTCCAATCAGGTCTAATTTTAAACGACCATCCGGTTTAATCGCACGAACCATTGCCCCCAAAGTATCCACATGAGCAGTTAAGAAACGCTGACGTTCCTGATTTTGACCTGGTAACGTTATCATTAATCCACCTTTAGGTGTCAACTTATACTGGATATTCTTTTGATCAAGCTTATCCATGATGTTCTGCATGATTTCGACAGTATTCCCTGTTGGAGAAGCTATTTCGGTTAATTCTTTAATTTTTTCTAATAAAACTTTGCCTTCTTGATCTAACTGATAATTTATTTCTACCATATTCTCACTCCTTATATCATGCACCCTATACACCTAGTCTTTAAAAATTCTCACTTAGTGTAAGCGCTTATTATTACTATACAAATTGTTCTGTAAATACTCAAATAGAATTTGATAAGAATTCTATTTGTTTCTCTTCATTTTTCTTATTTTTATCAAAAAGTACTAATTTCTGAAGAAGCTATTGAGCATACTTTTTTAAAAATAAGAAATAAAAATACGGGCGATCGAAAAATAAATAAAGACAGAGGTCAAGTCACTTAAGGTTGAAATAAAAGGACCACTAGCAACTGCAGGATCAAAACCAAATTTCACCATTAATTTAGGTATTAAAGAACCTGCTATATTTGCTACAACAATAGCGCTTGCCATCGCAATTCCAATAATCAATCCTAAGAAGAAATTACCTTTCCATATTCCAGCAACTAGTGCGATTGTGGTTCCTACAACTAATCCCGTCACCACTCCTGTTAATAATTCAAAAGAAAAGGATGAAAAGAACTCATCGTCTTCATTCTTATTAGTGAGTTTTCTAATAGCGACCGCTAATGATTGAGTTCCCGCATTCCCAGCTGTTCCTGTAATTAAAGTTACAAAACTGGATAAGACGGGTGCCGATGAAATAAGTCCTTCAAATTGGCTAATCAAAGTAGCCGTTCCCATTCCTAAAAACAATAGTGTCACTAACCATGGCAATCGGCTTTTAGAAGCATCAAATGGACTATCATGCGTTTCATTAACATCAACTGCCGCTAACCCAGAGTAATCACTATCTGCTTCCTCTTGCATAACATCCAACACATCGTCAACGGTTATAATTCCTAGCAACTCATGATCAAATCCTACGACTGGCAAGGCTAACAAGTCATAGTCTTGAACCATTTTTGCTACTTCAACTTGGTCATCATTCACTTGTACCGAAATTACCTTCGGATTCAGCAACTCACTAATTAACCGATTGTCATCATAAATAATAAGATCTCTTAGGGAGAGAACCCCTTTTAATCGTTTATTCTCATCTATCACATATACATAATAAATTGTTTCCGCTTGTGCAGCCGCTTCCTTTAAATGTTCATAGGCTTGTTTGATTGTATAATCTTCTTGAATGGCCACAAACTCAGTTGTCATAATCGCTCCGGCTGTTTCATCTAAATAATTAATCAATTGGGAAATTTCCCGAGCGGATTTTGGGGGCATTAAATGCATATAGAGGCTAACCTTTTCTCTATTATCAATATTATTTAAAACGTCTACCGCATTATCTGCATACATTTCACCGAGAACAGCTGCTGCATAGACATTCTCCATTTCAAGGAAATATTCTTCACTCAAATGTAAATCATCACCTTCTAAAGCATCAAAAACATCTGCCACCTCACTTGGTGCCATATATTGATAGACTTTATTACGTTCATCGGCATCGAACTCTGCAAATATCTTTGCTTGGTCATAATTGTGAAGAGCCTGAAATTCTGTTCGGAACCGAGTCATTCTATTATTGTGTAACATTTCCTTAAAACTGGATACACTTTCTTCAAAGGTTCTCTCAAATACTTCCATTTCGCATACCCCCTAATTATATTGTTGTTCTGTTATCCATTCTTGCATATCGTCTGGCAGCGAAGCTTTAAAGATAAGACTCTCTTCTGTAAAAGGGTGTTTAAACCTTAGTTCTCCACAGTGCAAAGCTTGACGATTAACAATGGATGAATGGGGCCCCCCATATAAATCGTCACCAATTAAAGGACCTCCCTTATAGCTTAAATGAACCCTAATCTGATGGGTTCGCCCTGTGTGTAAACGCAACCTTAAATGAGAGCCTGAAGCAAATTGTTCAAGGCACCAAAATTCTGTTTTGGCATATTTTCCGGTTTCATGAACTCGGCGACTGATCAGCGAATCCTCTGCTCTTGCAATTGCTGCTTCAATCACACCATGATCTTCCCAGTCAATTCTTGAAGACAAAGCATTATAAAACTTATATACCTTTTGATTGCGAACCTGTCGGTCCATTAAAGCATGAGCTAAGCGGTGTTTTGCAATAATCATCAAGCCCGATGTATCTCGATCTAGACGTGTCACAATATGAATCACTTGATCTTGATAACCTCTCTGTTGATAGTATCCTCTAACTCGATTAGCCATCGAAGAACTAGGGTTTTGCATCGAAGGAATCGAAACCACCCCAACAGGCTTATTCAAAATCAATAAATCCTTATCTTCAAAAACAATATTTATCGGTTCCAAAGAAGGTTTTACTGAATCATGGCCATATTCAATCGGAGCGATTAATTTTATATGATCTCCCTTACGAACCGTAAAACGAGTAGCTGTTGGAATATGATTCAGCATAATTTGACCTGAATACTTGATATCACGCATAAAAGCTCTAGGTAACCCTTGTCTCGACAAAAAATCTTTAATCGTCATTTCTTCCTCTTGATCATAATACCAATTTAATTCCACTCAAAATCCCTACTCTTTATATTTATTCTTTATGCTCTAACTTATTTCCCAAAAAAGCTTCTTCTACTCGATCCCAATAATGACGATGACGAAAACTAGCAAATTGAATTCGTTTTTTTGATAACTGCAAACGAATAGAGCGAACCGTTTGGTCTGACCAGAATAAATTGTCAATCGTTAAATCAACCGGTTCTTCTTGGTGCGCTAATTCTAAGTCAAACCACTCATCAGGTGGTAACACGATTGGTGAAGATAAGGTTCGATAGATGCGGTTATTCACCGAAGCCATCTCTGTCATCTGTATAGCATCCAAACATGGGTGAATCACGGCACCTCCCAACGACTTGTTCATTCCTGTTGAACCCGTTGGTGTTGCTACACAAAGCCCATCACCGCGAAAGGTCTCAAAAAAACGATCATTAATATTCACATGGCATACCATGGTTTTGCGGTGAGAACGTAAAGTACATTCATTCAATGCTAGATACGTTTTTTTCGATCCGTCCATCATATTTATTTGAACATCCAAAAGAGGATAAGAAACAGATTCTTCTTCATTAGCTAAGATACTAGCCACAACTTGCTTGATTTCATGCCCCATCCAGTCCGTGTAGAAACCCAAGTGTCCTGTATGAATCCCAATAAATTGGCTAAACTCTATTTGCTTCTGAAAATGGTGAAAAGCTGACAAAAGCGTTCCGTCTCCACCAATTGAAACAATATAATCTGCTATTTCTCCCTCTTCTATTACCTGCAATCCCACAAGATCTAGTTCCAACAATAAATCTTTAGCAATTTTTGTAGATATGTCCTGATCATTTGCAAAAATGGCTATTTTTTTCATCTCATCACCCATCCTTTTAAATCCTTAAGAAGAATTTACTTCGAATCAAACAGTCGAGTAGCTTCACGAATTTCCTCACGGATTGCGCTCATTTCACCATCTAATAAAAATGCTGCTTCTGACGCTGTTTGAAGTCTCAACAAAATCTCTTCTGGATATTTTCCGTCGTATTTATAATTTAAAGAATGTTCAATGGTTGCCCAAAAATTCATGGCCAAAGTTCTAATCTGCACTTCCACAATCACATTGGTAATTCCAGAGGCTCGTTCAACAGGGTATTCAATTACTAAGTGATAAGAACGATAACCACTTGGTTTATGATTTTTTATATAATCGCGAATCAAGATGACCTTAAAATCCTTTCGATTCAACAATAACTCTGCTACTTCATAAATATCTTCTACAAATTGACACATAATCCGAATTCCTGCAATATCTTGGACTCCTACTAAGAAGTCTTCAGGTGCAATTTTTCGAACATCCATTTTTTCTAGAATACTTTCCTTGGTCTTTACTCGACCTGTGACAAATTCAATCGGCGCGTGCTGATCGATGTCTTGGAATTCTTTCCTAATATTTTTCAATTTCACTTTTAACTCTTCAACAGCTTGCTCATAAGGCGCTAAGAACAAGTCCCAATCTTCGATGAAATCATCCTTGATCATTGGCTTATCCTCCCTTTTTAACACTTTTTCACACAGCTAACATTTTATCACAAACAAAAGAATAATCGTATGCTAAATATTCTATTTGCATTTTTTCTCCATTTATAGGAGACTATATGTTTGAGTGGAATAATTGTCATACTTCAAGCAAATTATTATTAGCATGTCTCTATTTGTGGTAGGATAATATTGAGTAAAAATATGTACAATCACTATATAAAGGAGGGATAGTAATGGGACGATACCTAATTGACTATCAAATTAATGGTCAAGCAAAATTTTTTGATTTTTTTTTATTTGTCAATCCGTTGGGACGTAAATGTTACTATTCTGAACAAGAAATTGCTCAAGCAAAAGAACTCATCTCTTCAAGAGTAGAAATTAATATCCTCTGTATCCACAATGAATATATATTAAATGATTTTATGGCAAGGATGGGCATCCATCAGTCAAACTTGACCTTAAGAAATGAAATTTATACGATGCTTTATCGTGCTTCACTTGCGTTCAAAGCCGCGAGTATGCAGGGGAAAAAACGCGGCAGGCGTTTCCTTACTGATTTTCAGCAAAAAATTCAAACTGATTTGCATCTTTTTGATAATGATTTTATTATTGATGTTGCTGAAGAAGCAAAATTAGATATCGATCTTTTTATCGACGATCTCCAATCTGATTATGTAAGAGATCTCTACTTAAATGACCTAAAAATTGCTCATAGCATGGGCGTCAAAATCACTCCATCCTTAGTAATCTTTGATTCTATGCAAGACCGAGATGGAATTATTGTCGAAGGCAGCTTTACTTATGATGAAATCCTAGATTTACTAGATGAAATGTTAGAAAATCAATGCCAAAAATTGCACCATAAAAAACAAGCATCTCCCGTTGAACTTAATATCATCCGAAAAAAATAATTTTTCTAAACTCAGTCATTTTCTCGCTAAAAATGGCTGAGTTTTTGACTTTTGAATTCTTTCTCCCCATAAAAAAAGAACAGACAGGGTTATCCCCATCTATTCTTATCCATCTTTATAATTATGCTAAAGCCTTTTTGGCTTCATCAACTAACGCCTCAAATGCTGCTGTATCATTAACCGCAATATCTGCCAACATTTTACGATTTACTTCTACACCTGCTTTTTTCAAACCATTCATCAATACAGAATAGCTCATACCGTTTTGACGAGCAGCTGCATTAATACGAGTAATCCATAGGCGACGGAAATTACGTTTAGTTTGACGACGGTCCCGATAAGCATACATATAAGATTTCATTACTTGTTGCTTAGCAGTTTTAAATAATTTTGATTTTGCTCCGTAATAACCTTTGGCTAATTTTAATGTACGTTTACGACGTTGACGAGTTACATATCCACCTTTTACACGTGCCATATTTTTCTTCCTCCCTTATTCCCTATAAGCTTGCTATTTGTTGCTTAATACGTTTCATATCTGATGCAGAAACTAAGCCTGATTTGCTTAATTGACGTCTTTGTTTCTTAGTTTTCCCGTGAAAACGGTGAGATGTAAATGCGTGAGATCTTTTCAATTTTCCAGAAGCTGTCTTTTTAACACGTTTAGCTAATCCACGGTGAGTTTTTTGTTTTGGCATAATAATCCTCCTAGTTTTAATCTTAATTATTTTGCATCTGATAAAGGTGCTAGCATAATAAACATACTGCGACCTTCCATCTTAGGTTTAGATTCGACTGTCGCTACCTCTTTTGTATCTTCAATAAAGTCTTCTAGAACATCACGTCCTAGATCCTTATGAGTAATCGACCGACCTCTAAAACGGATGCTCGCTTTCACTTTATCGCCTTTTTCTAAAAATTTAATTGCTTGACGTAATTTCGTTTGATAATCATGATCATCAATTGAAGGACTCAGCCGTACCTCTTTAACGTTCATGACTTTTGTGTTCTTACGCTGTTCTTTTTCTTTCTTCTGCATCTCGTAACGATATTTCCCATAATCCATAATCCGAGCTACCGGTGGTTTGGCTTGTGGCGATACGAGGACCAGGTCTAAATCAAAAGACTCAGCAATTGTTAAGGCATCCTGCAGCGATTTCACTCCAATTTGTTCTCCATTATCACCAATCACACGCAATTCTTTTGCGCGGATCTCTCCATTAATCAATGCTTCTTTAGCGATATGAGTCCACCTCCATAGTATTTATGAGTTCCAAGTATAAACAAAAACAGCCCATCTATTATAGACGCGCCACCTCTTAATTCTATGAGCACACTAAAAATGAGCTCGATAAAACTATTAGCCCTGCACACTAATGCCCGGCGAGAAACGGTCGTCTCTACTTGTTATCTCAACTCATAAACAATAACACATCAAAAAAATAATTTCAAGCATAATTTTTTATCATTTTTTAAGACTTTCTTTTTCAGAAAATGTTATAATACAGAAGATGCAAATCTCATTAATAATATAGGAGTTTTTCAATGTTAAGAAAGCCTTTCTTTTTGTTACTATCTAGTAGCTTACTTTTAGTAGCATGTGACAATTCTCAGCCTGAAACATCCGAACAACATTCTCAAGAACCTGATCAACAGCTCGAAAACAACAACCAATCACAAGATGATCAACTTGTGAATCTAAGTCCTGTTCAACAGGTTTCCGAAATTGATTTAGATGTACTGTTAGCTGATTCTCAAGAATCTGAAAGCAACTCCTTTACTGTTAGTGATGAAACACAAAATAATCAATCAGGGATAGATTATAGTCAATATGCAAGTATTGACGAAGTTATTCAGGACCTCATTCGTGAGTATAAATTTCCCTCCGATCAATTAGGAATCATGTATTCAAATTTCGTTACCGACGAAAACTTTGAACTCAATCCTGATTGGATCATTCATGCTGCTTCTACTAATAAAGTGGGGTCAGCTGCCATGTTCATCGATCTCATTGAATCTGGAGAACTGTCATGGGACAGTCAAATTCCCTTTTCCGAGGACTACTATGAGGAAGGAGCGGGTAATATCACTAATAATCCATTCGAATCTTCCTATAGTTTAGAAGATCTTATTTATAATTCAATCGTCTTTTCAGATAATACTGCTTGGAATACACTGATCAATTACTATTCTAATAATTACGGCAGTTTCCAACATGCACTCATTGAAAAATCGGGAATTAGTCAGGTTTCAGATGAAATTTATAATCTCAATTACGGATCCCCTCGATCTCTAAACGAAATACTGAAACAAGTCGCCACGGATCCTAAATATGAAAAATTAGTAGCCTATATGGGAATGGCCCAACCCAATATACGCTTTCGTCTCCATGTTGACGAAGGAATGGCCACTAAATATGGGCAATATGAAGAAGGCTACCATGACACAGGCATTTATTTCGAGAATGGAGAACCCGTCTATACCCTTGTTTTAATGTCACGTAGCTTAGGCATGATCGACTCCTTTATGGGAGACTTAAATCTACGAGTAAATGAATGGTATCATTATCAAGAGAGCAAGAACAGTTAAATCAAAAACAACCGCCAATTAATTTATTTGGCGGTTGTTTTTGATATTTCTTCTAACATATTAGGCGTGATGACAACAATGGCTAAAAACATATAGCCCATCTGTACCCAGAAAACCCCTACATCCATTAAACCATGAAAAAGGACGGTGGCAAAGGTTGCTACTACTAATCCTATTTCAGGCCTAATATCTTGACGCAAAAGATGATGACTTAAAATTCTAAAATAATGAGTAAATGCCATTATCAAAATGATCAGACCCACTAAACCATAATTCGCCATCGTATCAATCAGCAATTGGTGGGCATGCATCTTCCCTCGGTCAGCAAATAAATAATAAAAATTAACAAAAGTAAAAGGGCCTCTCCCAACAATCGGACTTGTTATAAATAACTTCCACCCAATTTCCCAAATAGCAAAACGATCTGAAAAGCCATAAGCTAGCGTGGTAAAACGAGGGAGTAGATCAGGCTTGATAACAAGCATAGCAATAGCCATTGCCATAATGAAACCCAAAATCCAAGCAATTTTAGGTTTCAGGAAAAACACCATAGTGACCATTCCCACAACGACGGTTGGGATCGACCACCTTGATCCAGTTAAAATTAAAGCTAATAAATTCATAAAAATGGCTAACAAAGAAAGTAACTTGACTCTCTTTGAATCATATTTATATAACAGATAAATAGCGATCACAATGACCATCGCAATAAACAAGCCATAATAATTGGGATTAAACAGCGTTGCTTCCGCGCGTGTCTGTGGATTATGATATTTAAAAATATACAACAAATCATAACCTTGACTCAAAACATCTTTTGTATACTTGAAATAGGATAATAAAGCCAAAGGAATACTCCCCCAGACAAATATTTTCAAGTTTAATAAATACTGGCGAACCGTGACATACCTTTTATAATATAAAAATAAGAGAGCATACAAAAAGATCACGATCGCTATCATCGCCCCCATATAATTTCTAAAGGATATCGCGATGACAAAAGTATAAAAAGCAAAAATTGATAACCAACCTAATTCTTGAACGTCTTCTTTTAAGCTACTTCTATGCCGATAAGCCAATATAATCATCACGATCAAAGTAACAGGGCCACAGATATAGACCGGCAACAAAATGGACAGGCTGATGATTGAAAATAAAGTCATCTCATCCCCATCTTCTCGAAAAAAATTTAAGGCTCGTTTCATTTGCCAACTCCCAAAAATCAAATAATAATATTTATTAATGCTAAAAGATAGATGATTCTCTTTTACCATACAATTGTGGTCATTCAGTAAGTTTAGTGCTAACGATACAATAATACTTTATAGATAAAAATTCAAGTATCCTTCAAAACCCTTTATTTTCATTATGAATTTATTGCGTCTCATTATTGCCCCTTTTTTAATAAAAGCAAAGATTTTTATACTATATTGTGTTAAAATATTTTAGCGGATAAAACACGTGTAAAGTTTAATCTTAAATTTTATTTTCGTTAATTATCACACCAGATCAGCTGGCTGACTTAGGAGAAAATTATGGAAAACTTATTTAATAAACAACAAAGACGACAATTAGAATTAATCAAATTTCTCTATCAAAATCAAGAATGGCTTTCATTCAAACAGATTCAAAAAGTTATTGATTGTTCATCTCCTATTATTAAAGAAGATTTAAACCATTTCAATAATAAATTTTCTGAATTTTTAAAAATCCACATTACCAGTAATGGTGCACTTGCATGCTTTGAACCCAATATTTCTTTTGAACATTTGTTTGCTCATTACATGTCTGAAGCTACCCCATTTCGGTTGCTTGAATATATTTTCTACTATCCTCGTCAAACAATTGAAGAACTCGCAGAAGTCCTATACACCAGCTCTTCTACTATTTATCGAATGATACAAACGATTAAATCGGAGCTGGAAAAAAATTATGCTATTTCAATCACTACTAATCCCGTTACCCTTATCGGAAATGAAGTGAAAATTCGTAACTTTTACGCCGAATTTTTCAATTTTTCAGCCTTGGTAACTGAGTGGCCATTTTTTCATCTAGAAAGAAATATTATTAACCAATTTATTTCTGTACCCATGAATTTGATCAACTCTCAATATTCTTTTGCTCAAAAACGCCAAATAGCCATTCTGGTAACCGTTAATATTACTCGAATTCAACAAGGAAATTTCGTTTCAGATAAACTCATCTTTCCTGATCGGCACCACCTTTATCAAGCACTCATTAAAAATAAACACTTTGCGAAAACACTCGCTGATTACGAGGAAAGATTCGACCTAACGCTGGACGAGAGAACGATTATGCAAATTTTCTATAATTACTTACATGTTGGAGTGGCTCTGTCATATGAAGAATTACAAAACGAAGAACGTTTCGCTAACTCTTATCAATCACTTCAGAAACTAACGCAAGATTTATCTAAAGATTTTGACTTAACATTAGAACAATCAGATCTCCTAATTTTATCTTTACACAATGCAGCTAGAATGCAAGGGTATACCTTAGGTTATTATCCTCTTCTGATTGATATGAAATCACGTTTTAAAAACAGTGCGGCCGCTATTTATCCCATTTTCTTTAAACAAGTAGAACAATATCTCGTCCGTTATCTAGAAGTTTCTGGCATTGAACCCCAAAAAAGGCTGATCAATTATCTGGTCTATGTTTTATATACTCATTGGCCCTCTTTATTTAACAACTTTATCCAAAAAACTTCTAAGCCCAAATTGCTAATTTTAAGCAAATATGATTTCTTCCATGAACATTTAATTCGAGATATCATTGAAGTGCATTTTGGTAATATGGTCCAAATCGTCTCTTATAAATCGAAAGAGCTTAATCATAATGACCTCGAAAATGTTGATGCAGATATTATTATCACAAATTTTACAGTAGATAAAATAAAAAATAAAAAAGTCATCTGCTATCACAATTTTCCTTCCCTTACCGTTATGGAAAACATTCAAAAAGCAATCCTTCAATATCGCTATAACATTTACAATGATTTAGATCTTTTTTAACAAGATCATAGGCAAGCACTATTCATGCTTGCCTACGATATTTTCTTTCTTTTTTATCTCCTCTAATAAAGCTTGACATCCACGATAAACATCCTGATAAGTTTGTTCAAAATCTCCCGTATACCAAGGATCCGCAATATCGCTTTCTTCTCCAGCAAAAGATAATAATTTAGCAATTTTTGCCTTACTTCTCCCCTGGTCAAACCGCTTGAAATTTCTCATATTGGACGCATCCATCCCAATGATATAATCAAACGATAAATCACTTTCTTGCAAAGGACGACTATATATCCCTTCAACGCCAATCCCTTCCCTAGCTAATCGTTCTTTCGTTCCGGGATGGACAGGATTTCCAGCTTCCTCATCAGAAGTTCCAGCTGAATCAACATAAAAATGTTCCTCTATCTCTTCCTCCTTAAGCAAGTTGCGAAAAACAGCTTCAGCCATTGGAGAACGACAAATGTTACCTAAACAGAAAAATAAAACTTTTACCATTTTTTCCCTCCTTCTTTATTTTCCATTCTAACAGACTCTTAAAATTATGAATATTCTATGGACTTTTTGAAAATTTGCTAAAGAGATTGGAAAATCCTTAATGATTCGTTATAATAAAGAATAGTTTATTAGGCAAAGGCTTTATTTGCCTAAAATTTTTATGTAGATATCAAAAGGGGGCCAATTAAATGGCGAAGCCAACAGGCTTAAAGCTTAAATGGAAAAATCAACTATGCCTTATACTAGTCCTTTGCTTGAGTTTAACTTATCCTCTCACTGCTATGGCGCAAGTTGATGAAGAAAACTTATCTAAATCTCCAAATCTTTCATTAGATGTTAATGAAATGGTAGAATATGAACCACTCCCTATGCCAGAGGATTATCCAAATGATCTCAGTAAGTTTTTTGACGAAAACGTCGATGCCAGATCCTTTGTAGTGGTCGACGGTGAAACTAATCGCATTTTGGCAGAGAGGCAATCCAATGTTCCATACCCTATTGCTTCGATGTCAAAAATCATGTCTGCCTATCTTGTTCTTAAAGCTATTGATGAAGGTAAAATAGATTGGGATACCGAAATCGAAGCTCCCGCTGAAATAACAGATGTTCTTTCAGATAATTTAGAACTTTCAAGTGCATTTCTTGTAGCTGGTGAAAAATACACAGTCAAAGATCTCTTATATGGAGTAATGATGGTATCAGGAAATGATGCAACTTCTGTCCTAATGTGGCACTTATACGGCTCTGAACAAGAAGGAACCCAGGCTATTATTGATCAGCTCCACCAATGGGGATTTATGGACTTCAAATTCTATACAACTTCAGGAGTTCCAAATTTATACTTACCTGAAGACTGGTGGATGCCCGGTTCTAATAAGACCAATGAAAATACTATGTCTGCTCAAGATATCGCCTTGGTTGCTCAAAATATTATTACTGAGTACCCTGAAATTTTAGAAATCACTTCTGAAATGGAGTATATTTTTAAAAAAGGAACCGATCAGGAAATGACTTTCACAAATTCTAATCAACTTTTACCAGGTCAAGCTCATGGGAGAGACGGCATTAATGGACTTAAATCTGGCTCTACCGATGCTGCTGGTAAAAACTTTGTGGCTACTGGTGAAGAGAATGGACGCGAAATCATAGCCGTTGCCATGGGAGTCTTTCCCAGGGAAGATGGAGTAGAAACTACCTCCTATTGGGATATCGAAATTCTATTAGATGGCTTACTAGAATATCCAGATTTATATAAAAACGAAGTACTTCCTACCAACACTAAACCCACTCAAGAGCAGCGACAAGCTGAGATGTTGTCTGAAGAAGCTTCTGAATCTGGGGATGAAACACAAGATGAGAGCCAAGATGAAACAAATAAAAATACTAATCAACGAAATAATCCAATCACCAATTTCTTTGGTCGCATTTTTAAGTGGTTCAATTAAACAACAAACACAAAAACTTCCAGTTAAACTGGAAGTTTTTATTTTACTTTATTATTGAATTCTACTCTTTCGATTAATATCCTTTTTTAAATCATTAATAAATTGTTCTAAAGAAAGAGAATCAGTACTATCTTCACTATAGCGACGAACATTAACGTTTCCAGACTCAACTTCTTGGTCACCGATAACTAATTGATACGGTACTTTAGATGTCTGTGCTGAACGAATCTTATAACCTAATTTTTCATTTCTTAAATCCATCTCTGCTCTAATGCCATGAGATCTTAATTCTTGATAAATTTCTTCTACTTTATCCCCATGCGCCTCTATATTAACCGGTATTAAAACAACCTGCACAGGAGCCAGCCATGTTGGAAATGCACCTTTGTATTCTTCTATTAGAAATGCTACAAAGCGTTCCATCGTTGAAACAACCCCTCGGTGAATCACGACTGGACGATGATCATTCTGACCGTCTTCTCCCACAAAAGTTAGGTCAAAACGCTCCGGCAATAAGAAATCTAATTGAACAGTAGACATTGTTTCTTCCAAGCCAATCGCTGTTTTAAACTGCACATCTACCTTAGGGCCATAAAAAGCAGCCTCTCCATCAGCTTCAAAATACTCTAATCCAAGCTCATCCATTGCCTCTTTAAGCATTCTTTGAGCTTTTTCCCACATTTCATCATCGTCAAAGTATTTTTCAGTATCGTTAGGATCGCGATATGATAAACGGTAGCGATAATCTGTAATTCCGAAATCTTCATACACTTCTGCTATTAAGTTAAGTACACGCTTAAATTCATCCTTAATCTGGTCAGGTCTTACAAAAATATGAGCATCATTAAGTGTCATCTCGCGAACCCTCTGTAAGCCTGATAAAGCCCCGGACTTTTCATAACGGTGCATCATACCGAGCTCAGCAATTCGAATCGGTAATTCACGATAAGAGTGAATCTCGTCTTTATAGATCAACATGTGGTGCGGACAATTCATAGGCCGCAATACTAACATTTCACCGTCTCCCATATCCATCGGAGGAAACATATCATCTTGGTAATGGTCCCAATGTCCAGAAGTTTTATAAAGATCATGTTTTGCCATGATCGGAGTATACACGTGCTGATAACCTAAATCAATTTCTTTGTCCACAATATAGCGTTCGATCACTCGTCGAATAGTCGCCCCATTTGGTAACCAAAAAGGAAGTCCTGAACCTGCTTCTTGACTTATCATAAAGATTCCAAGTTCTTTCCCCAGTTTACGATGGTCTCTTTCCTTTGCTTCTTCTCTTAAACGTAAAAACTCATCTAATTCAGCTTGTTTGAAAAAAGCTGTTCCGTAGACCCTTTGCATCATTTTATTGTTGGAATTACCTCTCCAATACGCTCCAGCCAATGATAATAATTTAAAAACCTTGATCTTACCAGTAGATGGGAGATGTATACCACGGCATAAATCTGTAAAATCTTCTTGAGTATATACTGTAATGGTCTCATTTGCTGGCAAATCGTTGATCAGTTCTTGCTTATAAGGATCATCCTTGAAGATTTCTAACGCTTCCTCCCGCGAGACCACTCGTCTTTCAATCGGATAATTAGCAGCAATTATTTTTTTCATTTCTTTTTCAATTTTAGGTAAATCTTCTTCTGTTACTTGTTCTTCTTTATCAGTATCGTAATAAAAGCCTGTTTCAATCGCTGGCCCCACTCCAAAATGAATACCAGGATATAATCGAGTCATTGCATGAGCCATTAAATGGGCAGCGGAATGACGCATAATTTCCAAAGCTTCTTCACTTTTATCAGTAATAATTTCAATTGTTCCATCTTCTTCAATAGGGCGATTATGATCAATTAATTCGCCATTTAACTTTCCAGCTAAAGTTGCTTTTGCAAGAGACTTTGAAATGGACTCTGCAATTTGATCAGGGGTCACCCCTACTGAATACTCTCTCACATTCCCATCAGGCATCGTCAATTTTATCATGATTTTTCCTCCTTAAAAATACAAAAAATCCCATTGATCACAGGTTGTAATCAATGGGACGTCATCATTTACGTGGTTCCACCCAATTTTATTATTGACAAACAATAATCTCAACGAGTTAACGCCTCAAACGTCTCAACTTACTACACATAAAGTGTTTAGGAAGAGAATAACAAAAAGTGGTAATAAGCAATTATCATCAAGACTTTCCACCATACAGTCTCTCTCTATAGATGAGGGAATTGTTATTGTGCTCTTTTCTATACTAATATTTTCAATTCTAATTCTTATTTAATCATCAATCAATCTAAAAAGCAAGTTTTACTTACCAAAATTCCAAACTCTAACTAATCCAACAAAAGTTACTAAAATTGCTAAAATCATTGGAAATAGTAAGGCTACTTGAGCCTCTTTGAAATAATATAAGAAAGCCACTACTATCTGGATCAACAACGCAATAAATAAAACCGTCACAATAAAACGTCTTTCACTCACCAAAACTTCTGGATCAAATTTTCTATTATTCATCTTCTCCTCCTCATTGGCGATTAGCCAACCGTCGATTCTGCCCACTTAAAGTTTTTTCTTTAGCAAGATAACGGACTCTTTCCATAATTCGTTTCGCTTTCATTGGTTCATCAGCATCTCGGATTGAGGACAGATGCATTTCTAATTCCCGCATTGAAAAATTAGATGTAAAAAAAGTCGGTAAAGATTCCTTCATACGATGTTCTAAAATAACACCTAATACATCATCTCGTAACCAAGCAGAATTAGATTCAGCCCCAATATCGTCTATAATCAAGACTGAAACCTGTTTAATTTTAGAAACGGTATCAAACAAGCGACTATCTTGGCCAATTAATGACTTTAATTCCGATGCAAAAGTTGGGTAATGAATCATTGTCACAGCAATTCCCATAGCAGCTAGACCATTAGCCAAGGCCCCTAATAAATAGGTTTTGCCCACACCAAAAGGGCCCGAAATATACATGCCTCGTGCATATTGAAGTTTAATCTGAACCGCTTCTAAAAATTCAGAAATCTCCTCCATTAATTGTCGTCTCTCAATGGTTGAAAGATCATATTGATCCAATTGAGCCTGCTTAACATCTTCAGACATCATCCGATTGTCAATAAGAGACTGATAATGACGGATTTTTTCACTTTCTAAATATTCCTGTGTTGGAACATAGGTGACATCGATGTAGTTATAATTAATAAAAAGTTCGGGTTTAAAACCTGGATTTTGCCCTAATTCGCCCCTATCAATCGCTTCTTTCTCTCGCATAAACTCATTAAGCTTCGACATACTATTCGAAATCATTTCAACAGACAAACTGTCTTGGTGATCATGAATGAATTGTTGAATAGCAGGGTACGCCAAAATCTGCCGATTCATTTCTTTACTGGTGCCTGCTTGAGGTAACCTTTTCTCAATTTTTTTTAGGATTGACCCCAATGTTTGCATGCTAATTCACATCCTTTTTCAATACTTGTCTAAGTCTTTGACGTAAAGCATCTTCACTCTGCGGATCAGCCTGTTGGTCTTTCTCAGCCAAACTTTCTATCTGATCTGTCCGTTCTCCTTCAGAAGTAGACTGTTCTTTTAGCCAAGAAGGGATCGTTTCCTGTCTCCGTGACTTAGCTTTTGTCTGTGACCATGAACTTTTCTGCTGAATTTGCTTATTACGCATTTCACTTTGTTTTTCTTTCATTTGTTTTTGAGTTAATAAATAGTCTAAGGCTTGGGCTGGGTCCTTAATATTTTGTTGTTGCCATTCATTAGCCGTACGACTAGAAAAGCCCTTCTCAAAAGTAGGTCTTCTCCGAAAAACAATCAGGTAATAAATCAACATATTCAGTACAGCATCCGATAACTTCGAGCGTTGAGATAAATCCCTCAAATAAAACTGTTCCTCACTCGTCACAAACCCTCCCGTACTCTCCTTCATTTGTTGCAAAAAGTTAGCCGGTTCTAATCCTTCACAAATGATCACAATATCCAGTTCTTCATTCGTAAAATGAGGATATTGGTTAGATAATTCTTCTTTACGAAGAGTGTCTGCGTCATGTGACTGATTTGATTCTAGCTGCTGGGGTTCAACCCCTTGCTTTCTAGGAGAAAAATACTGATATTTTTGGGCATATGTACGCAAATTCCCTATATCAATCTGTCCAGTTAGCGCATTTTGTGCTAACTTTGTGACTTGGGCCATTGCCTGTTCATCTAATTGAAAATAATGACCTATCATTGCAACCTGTTCTAGAATTCCATGACTCATGGTATTGATGTCCACATTATCCGACTGAAGAATTTGAAAATAAAGATCAAAATTAAAATCAATCGTTTCTAGATCCACCATTTCTTGATTTGGATTTACTGACTCTTTAAATTGAATGCCTTCAATCGCTTCCATCAATTCCTGTCGACGAACGGACAAATTCATATCACTATAAACCGCTGTAAATGGCTGGCTTATCTCACTTAGATGACTTAGGTCTAATTCCTCTTGTCGCCAATTTTTAATTAAGGAATAATAGGCTTCATCTCCAATTTGATAGAATAAAACGGTCGACAATTGTGGATGTTTAAAAAATCCCTCTGCCGTTAATGGAGCCTGTATATCATAAATCAAGGTCTGCCTTTGATAACTTTCATGAGAAGCTTTGTCGCGATAGGTTTTAATTAAACCCACAGCTTCAAGTTGTTGACGCGCCTCATCGATATCCTTAATTCCAATATTCATCGCTAATACAAGTCGAGAGTGCATCTGTCTATAGCTCCAATAGCCCTCCTCAAGTGGTTGATTAATCAACGTTAAATATAAACCTAAACTTTCTGTTCCCACAATCGGTTGATATAATTGAGTTAAGATCTGTAATTGGACTGTTGTTAAAACATGACAAATTCTAACTTGAAAAGGCTGGTAAGGATTAATCTGTACTGTCATCTTTGTCTGACTTTGATTTAGTTATATAACTGGTCGGGTTTTTCTGATCTAAAGCCTCTAGCTCCTTAATAAACATCTCTCTCGATTGAAACTCTCGATAAACACTTGCAAATCGAATATAAGCAACCTCATCTAGTTCCATTAGCAAAGGCATCACAAACTCTCCAATTTGTTTACTCGGTATTTCTTGGTCACAGGTTTCTCTCATTTGGCTCTCAACCTTAGATACTAATTCTTCCATCTGCTCTCTGGAGATAGGTCTCTTTTCAGCCGCACGTACAATTCCTCGTAGAAGCTTATCTCGATTAAATTCCTCACGTGTTCCATCTCGCTTTACAACTAATAATGGCGTTCTTTCTATTCGCTCATAAGTATTAAAGCGAAAGCCACACGCTATGCATTCACGTCGACGACGAATTGAAGTCCCATCCTCAGCAGGTCTCGAATCAACAACTTTTGATTGTTGCCGATGACATTTTGGACATTCCATCAAAGTCCCTCCTCTCCATTACGTTCCTTAAAATCATTAAGTAAACTTATTATAACTTATTTAATACTTTCTGTAATGCATCGTCTACTTGTTCATGCATTTGTTGGATTGTTGTTTCGCTCGATATCACTCGATCTGCCCATTTCACTTTGTCTTCAATCGGCCATTGACTATGAATTCGATCTTTGGCTAACGCTTCCGATAAAAGATCACGAGACATCAAACGTTTCAATTGCAAACGATGTGACGCATAAATTAACCAAACTTCATCATAATCCGCACTTTTCTCTGTTTCATACAAAAGTGGAACTTCTATAAAAATAATAGGTTCCGCATACAGTTGTATTTGTTTTTCTAATTCATTGAAAATGAGTGGGTGCATGATTTCATTCAATTGATTTAGCAACTGCTTATCAGAAAAAACTTTTTCGGCCAATTTTTTCCGATGAAGTTCTCCACTATCATCCAGAATTTCAGAGCCAAAATTCACTACCAAGGCTTCTAAACCTGGACTCCCAGGCTTTACAACTTTTCTTGCTATCTGATCTGTATCGATTACTTGATAGCCTTTACTGCGAAGATATTTAGCAACTGTCGACTTTCCAGTTGCAATACCACCGGTCAGGGCAATTCTATATGGCATCATTCTTTCCCCTAATTATTATTTTATTGGTTGACAATTTGGACAAAAATGCGTCCCCCGCTGTCCTAACTTTATTTTTTTGATTGTAACACCACAAAGTTCACAAGGTTGACCAGCACGACCGTACACTTTTAAGTTTTGCTGAAACTTACCAGCTTCACCTAATGAATTGCGATAGGTGCGAATAGATGATCCACCTGCTGCTACAGCTTCTTCAATCACCTTCATAATTGCTAGATGCAAAATATTAATTTCAGATTCTGATAATTGATTTGCAAACGTGCTAGGATGTATTCTTGCTCGAAAAAGAACTTCATCAACATAAATATTTCCTAAACCAGCTACCACCTTCTGCTCTAACAGAACAGTTTTTATGGGACGTTTGATTTTTGAAAGCTTCTTTGCAAATTCTTGAAGATGAAACTCTTCTACAATAGGCTCTGGTCCTAATTGTTTTTGTTCAAAAAATTCTTGTAATTGATTCTTGGCTACAATTTCCATTCGGCCAAATTTACGCACATCTTCATAATCTAACTGACTTCCATCCGTCAATATAAATCGTACATGTGTATGTTTGTTTCGAGTATAATTTGTTAGTTTTTCTGAAGAAAAATAACAATATTTCCCTTCCATCCGTAAATGAGAAATCAAGAAAAGGTCTGATAAATAAAAGATCAAATACTTTCCTCTACGTCCAATTTCTAATATTGTCTGACCCTTTAATTGAGCTACGAACTCTTCACATTCAATAGGGCTTTCGGCTCCTACAATTCTTGGCCAATCAATCAAAACATCACGAATTGTTTTACCTTTTACTAATTGATTTAATCCCATCATCACGGAGTTAACCTCTGGTAATTCTGGCACTTAATCCCTCCTAATCATTCTCCATTATACTTTATTCGAATCGTTCCTGCATATAGCAAGAAGAGACGAGAGTTCTCCCCTCGTCAATCTAAATAATTTTTTATTTAAAGAATGGGTCCTACCTTTGCCTAACGATTATGATGTCTTCTAATAAGGATTAAAAGGAAAAAGATCACTAATGATACTATCGACAAAAGACTTCCGATTATTAGCCCTTTTGGAATAAAAGTCATTTCTATCTCATGGTAGCCTGCTTCAATTGGAAAGGCTAATAATGAATCCCACACAACCTGAGTCTCAACTTTTTGACCATCTACCTTCACTTGCCAACCTTTATCAAATGGGATTGAGGTGAAGACCCACGGACTTTCTTCTATCTTAATACTTCCCCGAACATAATTAGACCCCCAACTTTGCAATTCCAAACCTTCTTGCTTTCTAGCTTTTACAAGTTTTTCAAACTCTTTTTGATTAAACCTTACTACTTTTAAGTTTGTCAAATTAAACTGGCGGTCGGCCTTAATATCAATTTTAAACTCAAGTTCTTGTCCTTGCTCTTGATAAGCAATATTAAAGAATTGATCTGATCCAAACTTTGAACGGTAATCAAACTCTTCACCATTTAAGTATAATTCTACTTCGGATTCATGAGTCGATAAACTTTGTGGAATTGTAATAAAGTAGGCATCATCTGTATCAGCTGTTAAGGTAATTCTCATGCTACTTTCTTTACTTGGATCTTCTCTAGAAAAAATTTGATCTCCATTTTCCGTAAGTCCCTGCTTTAAATTACTCACTTCTTTTTTGATCGGTACTTCCTCAAAGAGAAAATCTTTACTTCCAGTCAGAGCTTGCCCTATCGCATTTTGATTTAAAATAGGCATATTATCGAGTAAAGTCAGATCCATTGCTGCATCACTAATTCCAAATGCAATTGGTAAAGTATGTTGTACCTGATATAAAGAGAAACGATCGGTCGCTCCCACTAAATTGTCTGGCTGAATAACGTCTTTCCTTGTCACATCCGTTGGGAAAATATAAGTTTCATCCATTTCTTTCTGATTATCAGTAGAAAAAGATTCATTATTAACAAAATATTTCACACCTAATAAGGCATCTGTTAAAGGAGTCCCATAGTAATAAACAGAAGCATCGATTCCTGAGTTCCCTAAACGCTCATACAAATCCCGAGTGGTTCCTTCTAAACTGGAAGAAAAATTGGTTAAACCTGGATAATTAAACGTCATAGGATCATTTTTAGAACGATAGAATGTTTTTGAAATGCGATAAAAATCATCCTGACTAGGCCGAATTTCGTCTATTGCCTGATCAATCACACTTAGCGCATTCTCAAATTTAAACGCATTATTGTGATTAATATCTTCCTGAGAATAATAAGCATTCACTCCTAGTTCAGTGAATGTCAAGAAGATAAGCAATATCCCCTTTAGAACTGACCCCTTCACAAAATAAAGAATGAGACACACTAAGCCAAAACATAAGGCCGACAATTGTTGCTGTTCTGCTGATAGAAAAGTATAGTCTTTAGCTATTACGATAGCGTGAATCATAAACATCAGACTTAAGCCAATAAAGACATCGTGACTTTTAATCAATCGTTTTTGTAATCCTTGGAAAGCTAAAACCAAAAGAAAGAAAATGACAATCCATGAAAAACGATAGAAAAAGCCTGCAGGATTCTGTCCCATATGCCAAATTTTACTTGTAAATTCATGTGTAATTGAAAAGAAAAAGATCAGAAGTATAACTAATGACGCTACTTTATGACTGCGTTTTATCTTATCAGATATAAAATAAATAAAAGTTCCAAAAGCAGCTAGTGATCCCATATAAAGATTTGGTAAATTAGGGCCTGACGACCAAGACTGGTTATCAAAAGCACCAATCATATATTTAGAGAAAATATCCAACGGATTAATTTGCAGCTCCCAATCAAATGAAAGAGTAGATTCTAATGCTGCTTTGGAATTTAGCAAATTGTAAATGTTAGGTAACATCAAGAAGGCAGATAAGCCAATCCCTAAAAGAGAATACCCTCCTAGCCTCATTACTTTACCTGTCAAAGACTGGATTGAATGATTTTGTGAATGAATAAATAAATAATAAAAAGTATACATAAATATAAATAAGCAAATCATATAGCCCATATAATATTGGATAACCATCGTAATGGCCAGAAGAAGGATATACTTAATAGGACTTTTTCCGTCTAGCAATTCCTCTAGAGCCACTAATAATAAAGGCATTAACCATAGCGCATCCATAAAAATAGGGGCCATTTGATAAGAAACTGCGAACCCATTTAAGGCATAAGCAGAAGATAAAGCAATCGTTAAATAGGGGGATTCCTGACCATTATGTCTCTTTACGAGATAGTAAGCCATGGCCAAACCCATTGCGCCATATCTCAACCAAACAGAAATGAATACTGCATAGGAAATATGATCAACAGGAACAAGCAGATAAATAAGATTAAAAGGGCTCATCAAATAATAGGCCCAAGCCCCTACCATATTACCACCTAATGATTTTGTAAAAGAATAGAAAAAACTGCCCCAATCACCTGATCGAATAGTATTCCGCATAAAAATATACAGGTCCACAAATTGTTGATTAAAATCGATAGCTAAAAAAGATTTCGTCCCAAAAGGATAAAAATCATTAAAGAACCATGCTACTAACATAATTAATAAAGGAGCCAACCCACTCCACAGTAAAATTGAAAATTTATTTTTTCTCACTAGTCATCCACCTCGATATTGCTTTCTTCAATTATGTAATGAGGACGTCCTTTCACTTCATAAAAGATCTTTCCAATATACTCACCTAGGACGCCTATTGAAACTAATTGGACCCCTCCAAATAAAACAACAGTAAAAATTGTCGTAAAGTAACCCGAAACAGCTGTTGCAGGACTAATAATATAAGAGATAAAAAGCCAAAGAACATATAACAAAGCAATCGCAATACACACAAGGCCTAATGCAAATATCATTCGAAGAGGTTGATTTGAAAAAGACAAAATACCATCTAAAGCATAGTTTAGCGATTTTTTAAATGACCACTTGGTCTGCCCCGCTTCTCTTAACTCATTATCATATTCAATCACAGTACTCTTAAATCCAATCCAGGAAAAAAGTCCTTTTGAAAAGCGATTATATTCCTGCAAAGACGTTATAGCCTCAATAGCTTTACGTGATAGCAAACGAAAATCAGAAACCCCATCTGTTAGTTGAACTTCCATTAAATCATTCGCTACACGATAAAATAAACCGGCAAACAAATTAGTGGAACGTTTCTCTCCTCTTCTTGTCCGTTTGGCATTAACAATGTCATAACCTTCCTGGAATTTATCTAACATTTCTTTGATTAACCTGGGTGGATTTTGTAGATCACCATCCATTATAATAACAGCCTCACCCGTTGCATGCTCAAAACCAGCCAACATGCCCGATTCCTTCCCAAAATTTCGACTAAAAGAAATATATTTCACTCTTAAATCATTCTGAGCAATTGATCGCATATGCTCTAAGGTTCGATCACTCGATCCATCATTAATATACAGGAGCTCAAATTGATAATCCTTTAGCTTATCAAGCTCTTTGGTTAGTGTATTGTGAGTTTTAACAATCATCTCTTCCTCATTATAGAATGGGATTAAAATTGTGATTTTCATTCCCTCGCTCCTTACATTTCACTGATTTTAAGCTTCAAAATATATTTTTCTAGTTATAAAGTTAAAGGCCATTACCACAATACCTACAAGAACTTTAGATAGCATTACTTCTAGATGCATCCAATCAACAAAAATCGCCAAGCCCAGTAATGTGATCAATAAACCGGCCACACTTAAAATAAAAAAGGCAATGAATTCCTTGTGCCTCTCCTCATTTCCAAACTTACTTTTAAAAACAAATTTCATACTCATATAATAATTGTAAAATGTTGCTATCACAAACGCAATGGTAGCAGCAATCATATGATTAATATTTAAATGATAATTTAATACATATAAGATGACCATATCCAATAAAGTGGCGGTCCCTCCAACAAAAACAAAGCGAATAACCTGTGCTAATATTCTTTTCATAGTGTCCATCCTTAATTAATTTTCCATACAGGGCATATTATATAATAATTTAAGTTTAGATTCATCCTTGTATACTTTTACTCTTTTCAAAATGAGTTCGTTATAAACGATGCTCCAAAGCTCTATTGTCATATATAGTATGCTAAACTTCCTAAATAAAGCATCAGAAAATCCGCCCTATCCTAGAAAGTTTTTCCGTTTATTTCAGAATAAGCTAAAATCTCTTTAAAATAGACAAAAATTCTCTTAGAAAAAGCTCCCCTGCCTATTGAGCAAAAAATCAGAAAAGCAGATATCCCCATCTGCTTTTCTGATTTTCAATGAATTCTAGCCCTATTTTAATTCATACCAATTCTTACCACTTGCGCAATCAACCTTTAAAGGAATAGAAAGTTGAGCAGCCCCCTCCATTACTTCTGGAACCAATTGAGTCAATCTCTCCATTTCTTCCTTTGGCCCCTCTAGAATCAATTCATCATGCACTTGTAAAATAATTCGTGATTCCAATCCTTCTTTTTCAAGATTCTTCTGTAAATTGATCATTGCAATTTTGATAATATCCGCTGCTGTCCCTTGAATCGGGGAATTCATAGCAGTTCTTTCAGCAAAAGATCGAATGTTAAAATTTGAAGCACTAATATCAGGTAAATAACGTCGGCGATTAAACAAGGTTTTTACGTACCCATTTTCTTTGGCTTCTGCCACAATCTCTTCCATATACTGTGCAATCCCTGGAAACTCTTCAAAATATCGATCGATAAAAGCTTTAGCCTCTTTTCGAGGTATATTTAAATTCTGAGATAAACCATAATCAGAAATACCGTAAACAATGCCAAAATTTACAGCCTTGGCTTGACGTCGATAATCAGCTGAAACTGGTTGATCTTCTGGCAGGTGAAAAACCCTTTTAGCTGTAGCAGAATGAATATCTTCACCGTTTATAAAGGCCGCTTTCATATGCTCATCATTGGATATATGGGCTAATACCCTTAATTCAATTTGCGAATAATCAGCACCAAACATCAACCAATCTTCTTGACTAGGCACAAATGCTTGACGAATCAATCGCCCCTCTTCTATACGAATTGGAATATTCTGCAAATTAGGATCCGTTGAAGAAAGTCGCCCAGTTTGAGTAAGTGTCTGCACAAAACGGGAATGAATTTTACCATCTTCCTTTATATAAGGAGGCAAACCGGCAAGATAAGTTGACTGAAGCTTAGCAATTTGACGATAGTCAAGAATAGCTTGCACAATCGGATGCTTAGCCAATAACTTTTCAAGAACATCGGCTGCTGTCGAATAACCTGTTTTTGTTTTCTTCAGAACAGGTAGCTCTAGTTTTTCAAACAGGATAACTCCAAGTTGTTTGGGAGAATTAATATTAAACTTCTCTCCAGCCATCTTGTATATTTCATCTTCCATCTCTTTTATACGAGAAAGAACTTGATCATTTTTTTCCTCAAGTGTTGTTTGATTTACCTTAACTCCTATAATTTCTAATTGAGCTAAACACTTAGCAAGAGGTAACTCCATCTCATAATAAAGATCCGTCATCACTACCTCATCTAATTTAAGCAGTATTGGTTCCTTCGCAAGATAAAGTGCTTGTAACTTTTTAGCAAGATGTTGATGAAAAACACCTAACTCCTCTGGCACCTTCTTTTTGACTCCCTTGCCATAAACTGCTTCATCATAACTAACAGAAACAGAAAGATCCAATAGATTAACAATATCTGCAAGTTCCTGAGCATTATGAGTATCTACTAAGTAAGTCGCAATCAAGATATCCATATCGAGTCCTTCAAGTTGGCAATCATATCTTGATGCAATCACTGCCTCACGTTTATAATCGTAAAAGATTTTTAATGCCTGAGGATTAGCTAACCATTTTTTAAAAATTGAACTCTGAAAGGCAATGTCTTTCTCCATAATATACACTTTTTCAGTTAAAGGATCCGCCCAAGCTACTGCCTGAATTTCAGCAATATGATAATTATCTACCAATGTTTCCGAATAATAAACAGCATAATCAGGTAAGACTTCGCTCGTAATCTCATCTGTCTGTTGCAACGCTACAATCTCATAATCTGCAAACTGCTTATCATCCTCAGTTTGACTCGTTACATTTAATGAATCCCCTTGGATCTGTTTCAAAAAGCTATTAAATTCCATATGGCGATAGAAATCAACCAGCGCTTCTATATTTTTTTCTTTCCAAACTAGATCATCCATGGCAATTTCGATCGGTGCATCTTGTAAAATTTGCGCCAAATCTTTACTCATATAAGCTTCTTCTTTATCGTTAATAATATTTTCTTTCATTTTTGAAGCTTTTAATTCATCTAAACGATCATACATATTTTCTAAAGAACCAAACTGCTTTAATAATTTAACGGCAGTTTTTTCACCTATACGAGTAATACCAGGGTAATTATCTGAAGAATCTCCCATCATTCCTTTCATATCCACAATTTGATTAGGAGTAATTCCCCACTTCTCTTTAATCACTAAAGGAGTATAAGCTTCTAGATCAGAAACCCCTTTGCGCGTAATATATACCGTCACATGATCACTAGCTAATTGAGTTAAATCTTTATCACCAGAGATAATCACTACTTTATCATCGGCATCTGCTTGAAAAGCCAGCGTTCCAATGATATCGTCAGCTTCGTAATTAATTAAATCATAGTGTTTAATCCCATATGCATCTAATAACACTCGAAAATACGGCATTTGTTCCTTAAACTCACTCGGGGCTTTTTGCCTACCCGCTTTATAATGATCATACTTTTCTGTACGAAAGGTTACATCACTTTTATCAAAAGCAACTAACACATGACTTGGCTCAAACTCCTGTAAAACATTATCTAACATACGATTAAATGAAAAAAGAGCATTCGTATGTAAGCCTGCTTTATTCTTGAATCGTTCAATATCTAAAATAGAATAAAAAGAACGAAAAGCCAAACTGGAGCCGTCAATTAACATTATTGTACGATTAGACATTATTTTTCCTACTTTCTATACAAATAGGCCAACACACAGGTTGGCCTTAGATTGATATTCTATAAAGTGGTTAAATTCAAAGAGCCGTATGCATCTTCAAACTGTCTTGCTAGGTTGTCTATATCTCCTGCACCCATAAATAATAAAACTTCATCCTGATACTCCATCAAAGGAGAAAGATGATCGGTAGAGATAATTTCAACCTTCTCATTAATCATTTTTGCTAGATCTTGGATGCTAATTTCTCCTTCTGTTTCACGAGCTGAACGAAAAATGTCCACCAAATGAACATGGTCAGCTAAAGATAAAGAATCTGCAAATTCTTGCAGTAAAGCAACCGTTCGACTAAAAGTATGAGGCTGAAAAATTGCAACAACCCGACGATTTGGATATTTTTGTTTAGCAGCATCAATCGTCGCCTTAATTTCACTTGGATGGTGAGCATAGTCATCAATCAAAATTAAATTTTGGACTTGTTTAACGGAGAAACGACGCTTAACTCCTTGGAAAGTGGCAATATGTTTGGCAATATCTTCAGCCTTAAACCCTTCTAAAAAGAGTAAACCAATAACTGCCAATGAGTTTAAGATATTATGTTCCCCATAGGATGGAAGGTGGAAAGAGCCAAATCTTTGCCCCTTAATATAAACTTCAAACTTAGACCCATCTTCATTTCGTTGTATGTCATTGGCATAAATATCATATTGATCATTCAGCCCATAATAATAAATCGGAACAGATGCCGTAATATTTTTTAAATAAGGATCTTCACCGCATGCAATAATCGCTTTCTTTGCCTGTTGGCTAAATGATTGAAAAGCGCCAAAAACATCTTCTATAGAACGATAATAATCAGGATGATCAAAGTCTACATTTGTAATAATGGCATAATCTGGTTTATAAGCAAGAAAATGGCGACGATACTCACATGCTTCTAAGGCAAAATACTCCGCTGTTTCATCCCCTTTTCCAGTTCCATCACCAATTAAATAACTAAGTGGCGCAAGATTTTTTAGGGTATGGGACAGTAATCCAGTGGTGGAAGTTTTTCCATGTGATCCTGTAACCGCAATACTAGTATAATCATTAATTAATTCCCCTAAGAAGTCGTGATAACGGTAAATAGGTAAATTCAGCTCTCGTGCTCGCACCAACTCTGGATGATCATCACCAAAAGCATTTCCTGCAATAATTGTTTGCCCTTCACGAATATTATCTGCAGAAAATTCTAATAGGTCAATTTGGTTATTCTCTAGTTCTTGTTGAGTAAAAAAGTATTTCCCTACATCGCTTCCTTGTACTTTATATCCTTCACCAAATAATATCAAAGCGAGTGCAGACATTCCCGAACCTTTGATTCCTACAAAATGGTAAATAGTATCTTTACTAATCAATATACTTCCCCCTTATTCGAACAGCAAAAATGATTCTTTATCCTTGATTAGACGCAATAATACTTCACGATTAACTTGAAGTTTTTTCTCTTCATCACGATATTGTGCCTGGATTCGTCCAACCGTTTCTAAGGAATGATCAATATTATCCAATCTTTCATCTATTTCACGGTTTTCTTGGCTTCTTAAAAGTTCCTGATGATGACTGAGACTTCTCGGCAATGAATCATTATAACTCTTTTGACGTTCTAAATCTAGTTTAGAACGCTCATTTAAACGTTCGATTAATTTTTCTTCCTGCAAGAGATGTTCATTATTCTTTTTTGTTTTTAAAAAAGGAATCTGCTCCTCATTTGTTACTTTCAGAGTTGGATCCGCTTCTTCCGAAGAAATTCTTTGGTCCCTTTCCTCAGCTTGGTTTTTAATAAAATTCCTACCCGCTTGTGGATGTTTACGATGAATGGCGGGTTCTTCTAACGATCGATCCACAACCGATCGCCTGGTCATTCCTTGTCTAAAATCGCGTTTGACTTTGCTCTTCTTATTCTGATAAAAAACAGGCCCTTGATAATCTCCATCCTTGATCATTCATATGCCTCCTATTTTGGCAAATTTACACGTAAAGCGTCTTTACTTCTTCCAAGGTTTGTCCGATTTCTGCCTTAGTAGTCAATTCCCAAATGCCTGGATAATTTTCTAGTTCTTCTAACCCTAATTCTCTCGTAGAACAAATCATACCGTTTGATTGAACTCCTCGAAGTTCACCTGGCCATATGATTAATCCTGATGGCATCACGGCTCCTGGCTTCGCCACTAAGACCTTTTGTCCTTGAGCTATATTGGCCGCACCACAAACAATTTGCAATACCTCATCTTGTGAGATGCGAGTCTTGGTAATATGCAGATGATCAGAATCTTCGTGTGGAACACACTCTTCTACTAACCCCACTACAAACTTTGTTCGATTATCCACACTAATCACATAATCGAAAGCGTTCGCTTCTAAAAGCTGATTAAGTTGTGTCACCTGGTCAGAAGTCAGCAATACAAGACCGTTGCCATCTGGAACAAAATATTCAGAAATCCTATGAATATTCAATCCCACAATTTCTCCATTTGTCTTATCTTTAATTTCTGTTATTGGACCTCTACTTTCTGATATCAAGTGAGCTCCATCAGCATTGGCACAAGTTAAAAGTAAAACATCGCCAATACCCTCTGGATTATAAAAAGCTAACCAATTTCTCATATTCTCATTATCTCCTATGCCTGAATAATTGTCTCGTATGTCGTTTGATCAAAATTTATGACTAAATGTTGTAAAAACTCTTTTGCTGCTTCGTAATCCTCAACTTTGAAAAGCGTCTGATGCCCATGAATATATCTCGCTGGAACACCAATAACAGCACTTGGTATTCCATCATTCATGGTATGGGCAGCGCCTGCATCTGTCCCACCCTTAGAAAAGAAATATTGATAAGGAATATTATAACTAGAAGCAGTATCTTGGATGTATTCTCTTAAGCCATTATGAGTAATCATTCCGGGATCCTGCACTCTCAATAAGAACCCTCTACCTAATTGTCCCTCACTGGTGGTTTCTTTTTCTGTATCATTGGCAGGTGAACAATCCACTGCAATAAATACATCTGGTTGAAATTGGTGCACCGCACCTCGCACCCCTCGAAGACCAACCTCTTCTTGAACAGTGGCTCCTATAACGAGTTCATTAGGTAAATCTTTGCCTTGAATCTCCCGTAATGTTTCGATCACAACTGCACAGCCATAACGATTATCCCATGCTTTACAAATAATCGAATCTTCGTTAGCAGTCCGGACCGTTTCGACTGCTGGCACCACAGGATCTCCCGGTCTAACCCCATACTCTTCAGCCTCTTCTTTACTATTAAATCCTGCATCAAAAAGAACAGAGTCAGCCGATAAAGAGTCTTTTTGATTCCCATCTCGCAATAAGTGAGGAGGGACTGCTCCCGAAACAACCGGGTAATCTCCGGCTTTAGTCTGTAAAGTAAAACGTTGAGCAGAAATCACATAGGGATTCCAACCTCCAATTGGGGTCACTCGCATCAATCCCCGATCAGTCACTTCCCGAACAATAAAACCCACTTCGTCCATATGAGCAGCGATCATTAGACGTGGAGCATGATTTTGCGAGCTCTTTTTAATACCAAAAATATTTCCAAGTCTGGATTGGTGAATTTCATCTACTAATTCTGTCATCTGGTCTTTCATATACTCTCGTATGCGACGTTCATGACCAGAAATACCCTGTAGTTCTGTTAATTCTTTAATTAATTGATACGTACTCTCATTCATAGTAATTGTGGCTTGGCCACATCCCCCCTCATCCCACTTTAATCTAATTGTTATCTCTATATATTTTGGCATAAATAGGCTTTAAAAGCAATTCAGTAGCGGAAGGCAGCTTTCTATGCTTAATTCTTCTTTTATGTTATGATTCGTTTACAATTAGTAGCTTAAATACGGGAGGATATATATGTCAAATAAGCAAAACAGCAATTTAATTGGAGCACTTGTTCTTGTATCAGGAATGATTATTGGTGCGGCAGGAGCAATTTTTTATAAAGAAAACAGACCGATGAATGCAGGCAAGATTCTGGAAAATGTTAAACAAATTTTCGCTACTGAAGGTGAAATTATAGGTTCATGGATTGATTATGATGCCGTTGAATATACTGGTTTTGATTCACAGCCACTGGTCTATGTCGGTGGGATTACGCGAATGGAAAAAGGAAAACCTGTACATTACTCATTTTCTGCCGACATCTATACAGGCGAAATTTTGAACACATACACGACACATTAGCATTTTTTATAATAAATGATTGACCGAACATTTCTAGACGTTATAATTTGTAATCGCTTACCGATTAATGACCTCTTCCCTGTTCGGCTATTTTGTGATGGTAAAATAATCGTCTTATAAATAAGAGTTGACCAATATTCTCTATTTGATAAAATAAAGCTTATTGACTAAAGAGAAAGGAGCGAGTGAATGTATCATAATACAGATGAATGGCAAATGACCCCCCTAGATGGGAACACAGGACAAGCCTACATGGGTGTGAGTCAGAATGAGAAAGTTTTCTTCAAAAGAAATACCTCTCCTTTTATTGCCGCACTCGCTGCTGAAGGCATTACTCCTAAACTAAAGTGGACTCAAAGAACCTATTCTGGGGATGTTTTGACTGCTCAAGAATGGAAAGATGGTTACTTGCTGACTAAAGAAGACATGGGAAGTGAAGCTGTAATTCAACTGATTCGTTCAATTCATGATAATCACTCTCTTTTAAATTTATTAAAGCGAGCGGATGCAGAAGAATTTTCGCCAAAAGAATTACTGAATTTATATTATAAGGATCTACCGATTTCTCTACAAAATCATCAATATTTCAGCAAGGTCGCTCAACGACTAGCTGAAACAATTGATAACGATTTTATGACTGTCACTTATGTGATATGCCATGGAGATTTAAATCACAATAATTTTTTAATGTCTGCTAACAATCATCTTTACCTAGTAGACTGGGATAATGTTAAGATTGCTGATCCTTTATATGATATTTGTTTTCTACTTTGCCGCTATTTCCCACCTAGCGAATGGATCTACTGGTTTAATGCCTATCAATTTAAGCAAACCGACTCATTTTATAAGCGAGTCAAATGGTATAGTATCTTGGCTTGTCTCAATCTTATTAAGCAATATTTTAGTGAAGATCGAAATTACCAATTAAATGAGACTGTCTTGTTACTTAAAAATATCTATGAAAAATAAGGAGTCATTATGCGATTACGAAATAAACCCTGGGCACCGGATAAACTTGCCTCTTACCCTCAATATATCTCAAATAATCCTCAAGAATTGAAAGGTAAATGGCAAACCCGATTTGAAAAAAAACAAGATATTTTTATTGAAATCGGTTCAGGAAAAGGCCAGTTTATTGTAGGCATGGCCGAAAAATATCCTGACTTTAATTTTATCGCCATCGAACTTCAAACCAGTGTCATTGTTTCGATTTTAGAAAAGCAAATCGACAAAAAACTACCTAATCTTCAGTTAATCAATGGGCACGGTGGAGATCTATTGGACTTTTTTGCTCCTGGCGAAATTAGTCGAATTTATTTAAATTTTTCAGATCCCTGGCCTAAAACGCGGCATACCAAACGCCGTTTAACATCACCTGATTTTTTAGAACTTTACCGAAACATTCTGCCGGACGATGGTGAAATCCATTTTAAAACTGATAACATGGGGCTTTTTGAATATTCTCTAGCTTCACTCAGCCAATTCGGTTACGTTTTTCGCCAAGTCTGGCTAGACTTACATCAAAGTAATTTTACGGATAATATTGAAACTGAGTATGAACAAAAATTCTCAGCTAAAGGTCAAACAATCTACCGACTTGAAGCTTATTGGCCCAATAATAAAACACAGCACTGAATATAATCAGCGCTGTGTTTTATTATCGAAATTTTATTTTTGACTTAAGAGCTTTTCGAACTCACACAATCTCTCTTCAAAAACGTCTAAAGTCGCTTCTATATATTCCGATTTCGTCATATCTAATCCAGCATCTTTCATGGTATTAATTGGGTACTTCGAAGAGCCAGATTTTAAGAAATCAAGATAATCATGCAAAGCTTTACTATCTCCTTGATATATTTTCTCTGCGAAAAAAGTAGCTGCTGAAAAACCAGTCGCATATTGAAATACATAATAATTATAGTAAAAATGGGGTATACGAGTCCACTCTAGCGAAATTTCAGAATTCGAATTCACCGTGTCTCCATAGTATTTAGCATTTAAAGAGCGATACTGATCTGAAAGATACTGCTGTGTAAGAGGAGTTCCTTGAGCATCTGACTGATGAATCAAATGTTCAAATTCTGCAAATTGGCTTTGACGGAAAACAGTTCCTTTCACACCATCTAAAAAATGATTTAAAATGAATAAGCGCTGATCTGGAGCATCATACTTGTCTAGCAAATAATAGGTCAATAAGTTTTCATTCGTTGTCGAGGCAATCTCTGCTAAAAAGATTGGATAGTTTCCGTAAACATAATCTTGTTGCTGATGACTTAAATAAGAATGGGCACTATGACCAAGTTCATGTACTAATGTATATAAATGATTAATACTGTCTTGCCAGTTCATTAAGATATACGGTTTAGAATCATAAGTTCCAGATGAATAGGCTCCTGATCTTTTCCCTACATTTTCATATAAATCGATCCATCTCTCCGCAAAAGCCTCTTGAATAATGCCAAGATACGCTTCCCCCATTGGTCTCAACGCTTCTAACACGATCGTCTGTGCCTCATCGTAAGTTATTTTAATCGACTCTTCTCCTAATAGGGGCGTATACATATCGAACATTTCGAGCTGGTCTACTTCTAATAAATCTTTACGCATCTTGACATAGCGATGAAGTAAATTCAATCGTGAATGCACAGCTTCCAGAAGCGTATCATAAACTGATTCAGGAATATTATTCTCAAACAATGCAGCATGACGAGCTGATTCAAAATGCCGCACTTTCGCTAAATAATTATGGAGTTTAACTTGTCCTGATATTAAACTAGCAAAGGTATTTTTAAATTGGTCATATACTGTGTAGTAAGCTTTAAAGGTTTCCTGTCTTACACGACGATCTGTACTTTCAAGCATCTTACCAAAAATAGAATGGCTCAACTTAACTTCTTGACCGTTTTCATCTTGAATAGTGGGAAAAGACAAATCAGCGTTATTTAATAAGCTAAAAGTTTTGCTTGCTGTTTCAAAAGCATCATTTGCTTGTGCTAAGAGCAATTCTTCTGACTGACTTAAAACATGTGGACGAAAGCGTAGAATATTATCCAAGAAATGACGATATGGCTCTAATTCGCTATTTTCTGCTAAAAATTGATCCATCTTTTCCTCTGAAATTGATAATATTTCAGGCTCAAGAAACGCAATATTTTGGCTAAGTTGACTATATAAGAGTCTAGTTCTTGCTTCCAAACTCTGAGCAGCTGAATCAGTCTGATCTTGATCGTAAATCAGATGCGTATAGACATAAAGATGAGCCACTTTTCGCTCAACTTCAAAATAGAAGTTAAGCGCTTCTAGTAACTGTTGACTACTTTGAGCTAAAGTACCCTCATATGTTTTGACCTTTGTCACTTCTTCTTGAATTTTTTGAAATTCACGCTCAAATTCTTCCAAACTTGCAAACATCGTAGATAAATCCCATGTATATTTTTCTGCTATTTCTGATCGTTGTTTCACTTTTTGACTGGTCATCCCAAAACTCCTCCCGATAGATAATAATATAATTTTATCATATAGCTTATCTTTTTATCATTAAAAAGTCTTATATTCATGATCCGTTAACACTTTGTTGCTTGTATACTTCCCATAAACACCGACAAACATAATCAGCAGAAACTTCTAGTAAAGGCATGTCCCTCCAAGTCATTAATTTTCGGTTCATAAGTCCCAAAATATAGATTTTAAAATCATCAAAATTATTAGCCATTAACCCTCTTCGATCATACTCAAATTTCCAAACCCAAGCCCAAATATACCAAGCAGGTTCTTGAAAAAAAATTATACGCCAACGTTTTTTTAAGCACCATTGAGGTATTTGGTCTAAGTAAATATTCTTTTGATACAAATTAATTAGATATTTTCTATAGGAAGGGTTTTTACTAATTAATGAACTTCTAGCTGCCTTTTTTTTATATTTTTTCCCAATAAAATGCTGTAGTTTTACAAAATTTAAATACTGAGGCTCTTTTAATAATGATATCCAATCTTCCCCCATTTCTACAGCAAAGCCGGTTGTATAATAATTTTCATTGTAGTAGATCACAGGGAAGTTATAATAAATAACCATCTCTTTTCTCGTAATGTCTAAGCATACGATATAAAAATGCCAACTTGAATTATATTGTAAATTTCTCCAAATCCATTCTGATTCCTGGTGATCTAAAAAATATTGGTGATCAATCAACCAAAAAACATTCCCTGTCCACTTCCGATAAGCTCTCTGTCGAGTCTGTAAACAACTTGCGGAAATAATTGACCGCTGATATTCTAAAATTACAGGCTGTTGTTGATTCGTAATATATACATCGACAATCTGATTAATCTTTGGAATAGGGTACTCCATTTGTACAGATGAATAAAATTGTTGACTCATTTTACATAACAATAGCTTTCCCTTTCGATGCTCCTTACTTTCTCCCTTATTCGCTATTTTAAGCTGTTTATCTCGTCCAAGCTCCACATTCTTTTGAGGCAAATGCCTGAAAAAATTCCTACCATTTTTCTTAATAATTAGACTCATTCTTTGCCCGCATTGAGGACAATAGTAACAATTTCCCAAATTTGCTTCACTAGCATAAATTAAAACTCCCTCTAGATCTAATGCCGCATACATAAAAAATCCCCCTTATAAGTAATTAAACTTACTTCAGGAGATTGCGTTATTTATTAACTTAAAATTGACTTCCAAAAAAGCTGATTGCATCTTCTTCCCTTAATAGCTGACCATGCTCAATCAACACTGAGGAAGTAACTGGTACGGTTTCCCCATATTCGAATAAAGAGAAAAGCTTATTGATAGTTTGATATTCTCGAGCAAAGGATTCTAGATTATGAAGAACAAGATAATAATGATGGTTCATCATATATAGATCTGATTGGATTGCCAAATCTGCGATTTCACGGGCTAAATGTAAAAAATCTTCGAGCTGACCAAAGATCACCACTTCTTCTGTTTCTTCTTCAGTATCAACAGTGTTTTCTTCAGGTGCATATTCTGGATTAAACAGATTTAAAACAGAATCAATCGTTTCTTTTTCATCTACTCCGGCTGCTTCACTGTTTGAGTCCGTTGTGGCCTCGGCATTCTCTTTCTCAGCCTGCTTGGCTAATTTCCGTTCTCTCAAACGTTTGGTTAATTCATCTTCCCAAATTTCATCCATCTCTTCTAAATTAGCTCGACTTATATATAACTCTAGACCTTCACTATTAGGAATCACTTGAAATGTAACGGCTTCAGTATCGTGGAAGTGTCTATCAACATCAACTTCTTCCAAAATTGAATAGAAAAACTTTTCAATTCTTGATTGATCACCAATCAAATCAAGAAAGTCAATTCCTCTTTCTTCAAGATCCTCAGTATCAATCAACACTTTAATTAAGTCATCATTAATATGTTCCATTTCCATAGTCGGTCACCTCCACCTACTACTATTATACTACTAATTACTAGGCTTACCAATACTTATGATAAGTGTTTACCATCATAGCAAAAATAAAGGTTCCTTTCAAGTTAGCAATATGTAGCTTAGCAGACCTTCCCTTTATATTCAAGTTTTAAATGCTACGGTTAGTTTATAAAAAAAAGAGTCCTAAACGGACTCTTTTGAATAGACAGTTTCTTAATTATTCATTAACCAAAGCACGAGCCTTTTGAAGCTCAAGAGCTCTAACTTCTCGTGGTAAGAATCGACGAATTTCGTCTTCATTATATCCGATTTGTAGACGTTTTTCATCAATAATAATTGGTCGACGAAATAACCCTGGTTGTTCTTGAACCAGTTGATAAAACTCGTTCAGCGGTAAATCACTCAATTCTACATCTAATTCTGAATAAGCTTTAGAACGAGTCGAAACAATATCTTCCGTTCCTTCTTCAGTCATACGAAGAATGTCCTTAATTTCTTGTAGTGATAAAGGTTCTGTAAAAATATTACGTTCTTCATAAGGAATGTTATTTTCTTCTAGCCACGCTCTCGCTTTTCTACATGACGTACAACTTGGAGTTACATACAATGTTACCATAAAAGATCTTCCTCTCTTGCATAAACATGTTTCTCACTATTCTGTAACTGTCATTCTTAAATAATTGTGATCCACAATTCAATATAAAAGTGTTACACTATAATTATCAAAATAATTTCACAATGCACAATCACTTTTACAATTAAAATTATATCATCAAAATTTCGATAACACAAGACAAATTCAATCAATACAGCATTTATTAGAAAATATTATAATAAAATTCTTTAAATATTTTTAAATAGTTTGTGAATTTTTATCTAGTTATCTTCTCTAAATATGCTTAAGGCGCTGAAATAGGGTATAATAATTGAAAGTGATTTAGTGAAATACAATATATGAACATAGAAAGAGGTCAATCAATGAAAGAAGCAATTTTTTCTGGAGTCCAACCCACTGGAATTCCTACTATCGGTAACTATATTGGAGCAATGAAGAGCTTCGTCAACTTGCAAGATACATTTCAGGCAACATACTGTGTCGTTAACCAACATGCTATCACAGTCCCTCAGGATCCTCAAACTCTTCGTCAACAAACGAAACAATTAGCTGCATTATATCTTGCCATTGGCATAGATCCTAAAAAATCTACTATTTTTGTTCAATCAGATGTTCCTGCTCATGCTCAGGCCGCTTGGTTAATAACTTGTCAAATTGGCTTAGGCGAATTAGAAAGAATGACTCAGTTCAAAGATAAAGCTACTAAGCAAGAAGCTGTTACTGCAGGTCTCCTATGCTATCCCGCGTTAATGGTGGCAGATATTATTCTCTATAAAGCTAAATTTGTCCCTGTAGGCGATGACCAGAAACAACATTTAGAACTAACACGTAACTTTGTGGATCGTTTTAATAATCGCTTTGGAGAAAATATTTTAATAAAGCCTGAAGCAATCTATCCTAAATCAGGTGCACGCATAATGAGTTTACAAGACCCCACTTGCAAAATGTCAAAATCAGATAAAAATGAAAAAGCATTTATCCTATTACTAGATCAACCTCAACAAATTATAAAAAAAGTAAAGTCAGCAGTTACTGACTCCATTGGATTAGTTAACTATGATAAAGAAAAACAACCAGCTATCAGTAATTTATTAGAGATATATTCAATTTTCAGTGACCGATCAATTGAAGAGCTAGTGAATGAGTATCACGATGCTGGCTACGGTCGCTTCAAATCAGATCTTGCCGATCAAATTGTTTCAATCCTTGAACCTATCCAAGAACGCTATCAAGCCTTACTAAACAGCACTGAACTAGATGATATCCTATTAAAAGGTGCCAATGAAGCCAACGAAATTGCTTCCGCTACGCTCAGTCAAATGGAAGAAATAATGGGAATTGCCTACCGTTAAAAATAAGCAACAGAAGTTTAACTTCTGTTGCTTATTTTTCTTGACATTCCTCACAGACACCATAAAAACTAACATCAATCGATTCTAAGCTAAAGTCAGTTCTTTTCTTTGCTCTTGTAAATAAGTGATCAACTTGCTCAACTTCAAAATCAACTATTTTCCCGCAACTTTTACAAATTAAATGTGCATGTTGACGGTCAATAAAATCATAACGTTTAGTCGCATTTTCAAAAATTAATTCATGTACATAACCAAATTCCACAAATGTCTTAAGATTATTATAAACGGTTGCTAAGCTCATTCCAGAAAAATCTTCTTTTATATCATCATAAATCATTTCAGCAGTTGGATGTGTAGGATGAGATATAAGATATGTCAAAATTGCTCTTCTCTGTGGGGTGATTCTTACCTTATTCGACTGAATCTCAGATAAAATATGATCCACTTTATCTTGTATTTCTTGATCTCGTTTCATTTTGCACCCCTCTTTCTTTTTTAAAATTATACCAAAGCTGCCACTTATTTAAAACCATTATCAATGAAAGACACCTAGGTTCGCTTTATTTCATTCTAAATACTTGAATTATTTTGAAGATTACTTAATATATAATTAAAAACTACTTTGAGGAGCATACTTATGAAAATCGGTGCGCGAGTTCTTAAAACAGGACTTGCAATAACTTTGTCCATATATATCGCAAATTTTATACTGCCCACAGGCTACGGGACACTTGCTGCTATTGGAGCAAGCTTATCAACTAAGCCTTCGATTAAAACCTCCTTTGAAACTTTGGTATCGCGAATTATTTCTAATATTATCGGAGGCATCATCGCTGTTGCAATGATGTATGCTTTAAACACTTCACCGATCACCATTGGGATTACATGCGTTGTCACTATTGCCGTCCTCAACGCTCTCAATATGAGTAATGTTATTCCATTATCAGTGGTAAATATTACCGTCATTATGTTAGGTAAAACTGAAAATTATTATAGTTATGCCTTAATAAGAATCTTAGAAACAACCATCGGAGTTGTCGTGGCCTTTATAGTTAATTGGCTGATTTTCCCACCAAAATATGATCGTACTTTTTTTTCCGTTCTTGAAAGCACCACTCTTGAAGTTTTAATGCTTCTGAGAGCAGCCTTGAGAAAAAATACTGAGTTCTCAACTCTCAACACCGATCTTCAATGGGCACGAGCTCGCATTGATAAATTTAAAGAACTTTTTCAGCTTTTGCGACAAGAGTGGCTTTTCACTCCCAAGCAGAGAATAGCTACAAGCCGGAAACTAGTTGTTTATCGCGAAATGGGACGAGCCACTAGCCTTGCCATTGAACTTTTGGATGCTCTTCATCGTAATTCTCAAGTTTATAATGACTTTCCACTAGAAATGCGCAGCCGTTTTCGAAGAAGAATTGAAACGCTCATGTCAGCTCATGAACAGATACTTCTAAAATTTTACGGTAAAGTTGGAATAGATGAAGTAAATTATATGTCAATGAAGCTAGAACATCGTGACGAATATATTCAAATGTTTTTTGATCATGTTCGTACTGATACTGGCATTGATACTGAAAGCTTTATTAGAGGCGGAAATAGTATCATAGAGATATTAGCAGCAAGTATCCATTACGAAGAACAATTAAATAGGCTCAATCATATTGTCCGACTCTATAAAAAACGACATGACCATGAAGAAATTCCTTTTCAACATTATGATGAAACTAATTAAAATAGCAGACAGAATTGATCAGATATTTTCGAGTTTCAAAAGATTAGTACTTTTAAATCCGAAAAACCAATCAAATTCTGTCTGCAGTTCTTTTAAAAAATAACAACTGGCATACCATAATCAATTAATTCATAGACTTGCCCCATAATACTTGGGGGGGTATTAATGCATCCTAAAGATCCACTATAGCGATAAGCCTCGCCTCCGAAACTTCCCTGCCAGTTAGCATCATGGATTCCTTGAGCTTGATCATCAAAGGCTATCCAGTAGGAAACAGGTTGCTGATATTCTCGATCATAACGAGGATTATACCCCACTAAGACAGAAGGACTCTCTTTATTCCATACTTGATAAGCACCTGGAATCGTATCTGTTCCGGTTTGGCCACTTACAATTGGTGTTTCTAAAACGAGTTGATGATCATGATAGATTAGCATCATCTGATTAGTTAAATCTACTTCTACATAGTGGGATCCAAACTCATCCTCTTCTTCATATCCTGCCCCAATAATTGTAGGCTCTCTTATTATTTCAACCCCATTTTTAATGTCTTCTAAGATATTTTTAGCTTCCTGATGAGAATCGATATACCACCCAAAAGTTCCTGGTTGAACTGTTACTTGTCCTTGATAGGTGGATTGAAATTCATGGGTTTGGTAACGGCCCGCGTATTGCGGATTAATTTCTTCATCTATATATTTTTCAATTTGGTCAAGACTTATCGTTAGTTCACTATTCTCGTCTATATTTATCCATGACACAATTTTTTCAGTTGGAATCTCTAAAGAGTTATCGGCAAATGCTAAAGTCAATTTTGTCTCTAACATTTTATCAATTTTTGTCATCTGTTCTTGTAATTTTGGGCTTTTTTCTGTCAATTTAGGTTGTATATAAGCATTTTCTAAATCTAAAGTCGAAGTTTTATCGGCAAGCGATTTAGAAATCCCCCTAGCTAAGGACTTAGCGTTAACTTGTTTTCCATAAATTTCGGGCTTGATTTTAAAACTCTCACCCTCTTTCACAATTTGAGCATCCTGACTTGAATCTCTTTTCTCCATATCAATCCCTAAATGATTGACAACTTGTTCTAAAGCTAAGAGATCACATTCAATCTTTTCTTCAAAATCATCCATAACATTGGTCTTCTTGAAATAATACAATGGCCATGCCAACGAATTTTGCCTCATAATTGCTTCTTGAACATTTGCCTTAATATTTAATACTTTGGGATTCAATTTACTCATTTCAACTTCCATTATTTCTTCATCTTGCTCAAAAAGTGTTAATTTTTGTTGCTTTAAATATTCTTGAACCCTTAAATCAGCTACTTCTCCATTCATTTGACTTGCCAAAACAGGTCCTATATATGTTCGAGGCATTAAAATATCTTGATAAACAAGAACTCCAATAAAATAGAAAACGATAATAAAAAATAGACTTCCAATCAAAAATTGACTTTTATACTTTTTTCTAACTGTATAGTCATGTTTTTCTACCATGAAAGTTCACCTTCTATTCTATTTTAAAATTTTTTCAAAATATTTTATGTGCAGTCTCCGCTTTTGTTTATTATACCTAATTTATGAGTTGACTACTAGCTAACATTTTATAATCATATTATACTATTAAAAATACTTTTATTTCGAGTATTAAACTAATTTAAGCACATTTTTTCAAATATAGAAAGCACAAGGATCTATAAAGTGTAATGACCCCCTAAATCCTTATTAGGATTTAGAGGGTCACTTCATCTAACCTTATGCTTTCTCAATTTTTATTCTTGGAGTCCTTCAGGTTTTGTCGCATGCTCTTCAAAAGCAAATTTTAAAACTGGCTTACGTGACGCTGCCGCTTCATCTAAACGACGAACTGGTGTATTATGTGGTGCTGACTGTACTAATTCTGGATTCTCAACAGCTTCTTGAGCAATCTTAATCAATACATCTGCTACATAATCTAAATCACGTTTAGATTCTGTTTCAGTCGGTTCAACCATTAAACACTCTTCAACAATTAATGGGAAGTAAGTTGTTGGAGCGTGTACTCCGTAATCTAACATACGTTTCCCAACATCCTTTGCATTAACCCCATACTCTTTCTTGTGACGAGTTAAATTCAATACAAAGTCATTTTTATTAAATGATTCAAATGGCGCATCAAAATGATCTTTAACTAATACGCGCAAGTAGTTAGCATTTAATACCGCATCTTCAGATGCACGACGAAGTCCATCTGGTCCCATAGCACGAATATAAGAATATGCACGCACATTAACCCCAAAGTTACCATAATTTCCTTTAACACGTCCAAAAGATTTTTCAGGCATTACAAAAACATACTTGTCTCCTTCTTTTGCAACGTTTGGTCCTGGTAAGAATGGAGCAAGTTTTTCCACAACTCCAATTGGTCCTGAACCTGGCCCCCCCCCACCATGAGGTCCTGTAAAGGTTTTATGTAAGTTTAAGTGACAAGCGTCAAATCCCATGGCTCCTGGAGATGTGATGCCCATAATCGCATTCAGGTTAGCACCATCATAATATGCTAGTCCTCCTGCTTCGTGGACGATATCTACAATTTCCTTAGCATCTCGCTCAAATAGTCCTGCAGTAGAAGGATTAGTAATCATAATTCCAGCTGTATCTGGACCTACTGCTGCTCTAACAGCTTCTACATCAATAATTCCTTCTGGTGTAGATGGTAATTCAATTGTTTCAAATCCAGCTACCATAGCTGTTGCAGGGTTAGTACCATGAGCAGAATCTGGAATTAAAATCACTCGGCGTTGCTCTAATTCGCCAATTGATTCAAAATACGCTTTGAAAGCTAATATAGCAGCTAATTCACCTTGCGCACCTGCCGCTGGTTGTAAAGTAATCGTATCCAATTGAGTAATCTCTTGCAAACTTTCTTGCAATTCATACATTAATTGTAAAGCTCCTTGAGCTGTTTCAGGATCTTGTAAAGGATGAATATTAGCAAAACCATCCATTGCAGCAATATTCTCATTCACTTTTGGATTATACTTCATAGTACATGACCCTAAAGGATACGGTCCTGATTCAACACCGAAGTTACGGTTTGATAACTGAGTATAATGACGTAAAATTTGTAATTCTGATACTTCTGGAAGTCTCGCTGGTTCTTTTCGAGAATATTCTCCTAGTTCTGCATCCAAGTCATATTCTTCTACTTCAGATTTTGGCATATCATAGCCTGTATGCCCTTGCGATGATATTTCAAAAATTAATTTATCATAGTCTTGTAAAATCATTATTTAGCCACCTCCGCTAATGCAGATACAAAGCTATCCATTTCAGCTTTTGTACGCTTTTCAGTTGCACATAATAAATAAACATTCTCTTGACCGAAGGCCTTTGAAGCATCATACCCGCCAACAAAACCTTTCTCATGAAGGGCCTTGTTAACTTCTGTAATATCTTTATCCAATTTCACTACAAATTCATTGAAGAATGGTTTAGTATTTAATACTTCAAAGCCTTTATCTTGTAATTGCTTAGCTAAATAATGAGCATTGTTTATATTGGCTTGTGCAAGTTCTTTAACTCCTTCTTTACCATACGCTGTCATCGCAATCGATGAAGCTAAAGCATATAATGCTTGGTTTGAAGAATAGTTTGATGTTGCTTTTTCACGACGAATGTGTTGCTCACGCGTTGATAATGTCATTACAAAACCACGCTTGCCTTCTTCATCAACCGTTTCACCGACAATACGAGAAGGGATTTTACGCATTAATTTATCGGTAACAGCGAAGTATCCACAGTGCGGTCCTCCAAATGACATTGGAATTCCAAATGGTTGTACATCGCCGACTGTAATATCTGCACCTAATACACCTGGTTTTTCTAATTTACCTAGTGCAAGCGGATTAGCTACCACAATTAAAAGTGTTTTACTTCCTTCTAGTTCCGCTTTAATCGCTTTAATATCTTCAACCGAACCAAAGAAGTTAGGATATTGAACGACCACAGCTGCTACTTCTTTATCCAATTTCGCTTTTAGATCTTCTATATCTGTGATATCATTCTTAATTGCAACTTCTTCCGTAGCATAACCTTTACCAAAACCATATGTAGTCACGGTTTCAATGGCTTGAGGATGTACACCCTTAGAAATCAATACTTTATTAGATTTTTTCACATGTGAAAAGGCAAGGTTTGTAGCTTCAGCAACCGCATTATACCCATCATATAAACCACAGTTTGCTAGATCCATACCCGTCATTTCCGCAATCATTGTTTGCCATTCAAATAACGCCTGTAATTCTCCTTGTGAAACTTCAGGTTGATATGGCACGTATGCTGTTAAAAATTCTTGTCGCATAATCAAATGATTTACAATTGTCGGAATATGGTGATCATAAGTACCGGCACCAAGGAAATATGGTTTTTGGCTAGCTGTTGTATTTTTAGCTGCCATTGAGCTTGTCTCTTTTAATAATTCGTATTCTGATAAAGCTTCTGGTAAATTCATAGTTCCTTCGCGACGTACATTTTCTGGAACGTCACTAAAGATATCCATGATATCTTTAACGCCAATTTTTTCTAACATCTCTTGGCGATCTTGATCAGTATTGGGTAAATATCTAAAATTTGCCATAATCTGCTCCTTATATCTATAATTTCTTTAATAGAATCATTGAAATCGATATCATTCTTAGTGAAAGATTAGAGCGACCCAAAGGCCACTCTAATCTCTAAGTAGAATGTATTTAAGTAATCTTATTCAGCCGGCTCTTCAGTTAAGAATGCAGAAGTATCAATATCTTCTTCAGCTTCTAACTCAAAGAACCATCCTTTACCTTGTGCATCTTCGTTCACTGATTCCGGAGCATCTTCTAATTCTTCATTGATTGCTACTACTTTACCAGCAAATGGAGCATTAACTTCAGAAACTGATTTTACAGATTCAACTGTAACAATTTCTTCATCTGCATCGAACTCATCATCTACTTCTGGTAATTCAACGTGAACAATATCACCTAATTGTTCAGCTGCGAACGCAGTGATTCCAATACGCGCACGATTTGGTGCTACGATTTCAAGATATTCATGTTCCTCTGTGAAAAATACATCTGCCATTAAAAAAACCCCTTTTCATATAATTTTTATGTTTTTATTTTAACAAAATTCTCAGAAAAATGAAAGTACTTTCATTAATTAGTTAGCTTTGTGAACTGCTAGCCAATCTTTTTTTGTTAGCTCTGCTTCTACTTCTTTCCCACGCACATCAATAATAATTTTATCTCCAACCTTATAGTCTGTTGGGACACGTACAAAACCAATCGGGAATCCGAAAGAAGGAGCTTTTGTACCTGAAGTAACTACTCCTATCACTTCACCCTCTTGATTTTTAACTTCCATGCCATGGCGAGGAATTTGCTTGCCATCTACTTTAAAGCCTCGAGATGCTTCTTTCTTATCACCAGCTCGATAAGCAGCGATGGCTTCTTTACCAATATAGTCTGCTTCTTTATCTTTCGGAACTGCAAAAGCAATTCCTCCGGCAATTGGATTGACAGATTCATCAAAGTCATTACCATATAAAGGTAATCCCGCTTCTAAACGTAGTGTGTCACGAGCCCCTAAAGCACACTCTGTCACACCTAAATCTTGGCCTTCTTCTACTAGCTTTTTCCAGATTGTAAGCATGTCAGCAGCAGGAATGTATAATTCGAACCCTTCTTCTCCAGTATATCCTGTCCGAGAGATTTGAACCTTTTCAACCCCAGCTACTGTTTGATCAGCTTTATAAGAATAATATTCAATCGAAGCTAAATCTGTATCTGTAAGACGTCCTAATAGTTCTTCTGCCTTTGGTCCTTGTACAGCAATCAAGCCCCAATCATATGTTTCATCAGTAATTTCTACTTGACCATCTTGATTGTGATCCACCATCCAATTCACAATTTTCTCACGATTTGAACCATTAGGAGTTACAATTAATTCGTCTTCATTTCGACGATAGTAGATCATATCATCAAGCATACCGCCGTCTTCTTTACAGACAGCTGTATATTGTGCTTTTCCATCATAAGTAATTTTGCTTACTTCATTTGTTATTAAACCATTCCACCATTCAAAAGCATTAACTTTATTCGTTTTTACACGAACTTCTCCCATATGTGAAGCATCGAATAAACCGACTGCTTCGCGGACAGCCTTATGTTCTTCCGCAATCTTACTAATTTGGATTGGTAATCCCCATCCGCCAAAGTCAGTAATTTTGCACCCTTTTTCAACATAGTAATCATACATTGGTGTTTTCTTTAATCCATTTGCATCTGTTTGTACTTCTGTCATTTTTAACACTCCTTCTTAATTTTAAGGAACAAGAATCTCTTTTACCTGTGCGTATAACGCATCGGCTTTCGCTGATAAATCAGCGACTTTATTATTTGCTAAGTCAAAATATTCTTGCTTAACGGCTTCATCTTTAATTTGACCACCATTGATATAAAGGTTCAAGCTTGAAGCATGAATAGCTGAACGTAACATTTGAAGTCCAACCCCTACATCTGAAATGATCATTTTTTTAATCAACGGGATGACTTCTTCAAATCCAGTTAATATTTTTTCAACTTCATTTAATAAATCAATCGGAGGGCGGCTCGCAATTTTTAAGCCTTCTTCCATAGCTTCATTTCGCGCAGCAATTTCTTCATCGGTTGCTTTAGGCATTCCATACGCTTTAGATAAAGGCTCAAATTCACTAGCATCTCGATCAATAATCTCAATGAAAATCTGCTTGCTTTTCTCAAAATCTTCTATTTTTTTTAATAGAAATTCATGTTCTTGTTCAGACATTTTCTTGTTTTTTGAGAAAATCATCGCCATCAAGATTGCTCCAACACCTAATCCAGCTGTTACTCCAGCTGCTGCACCGCCACCTGGCGTTGGTGCATCAGAGGCTAACTGATTGATAAATTCTGTAACTTTTAATTCTTTCATACTAACACCCTACTCTACATTATTGAGTAATTTAGCACCTTTTACCACTTGTGATGCCAACACCCCTGTAGTCACTGATCCTACGCCACCAGGAACAGGTGTAATGGCGCTGGCCTTAGGTTCCACTTCCTCAAAGCGAACATCACCTGTTGCTTTACCATCTTTATAACCAAACCCAACATCAATGACAGTAGCTCCCTCTTTAATATAATCAGGCCCTACTAATCCCAATGCTCCTGTGGCAGAAACTAGAATATCCGCTAAAGTGGTATGGAGCGTATTATCTTTTGTATAAACATGGGTATTGGATACTGTTGCATTACGATTAGATAGCATGACAGCTAATGGCTTTCCTACAACGGGTGAAGATCCTACAACACAAACTTCAGCACCTTCTAATTCATAATCATAGTAATCTAATATTTCAATACAAGCTTGCGCTGTTGAAGGCGCCATAGCAGTAGGATCATTATTAATCAATTTCCCTAAGTTTACAGGATTTAAAGCATCCACATCTTTAAATGGATTTAAGCGTTCTGCAATTTCCGCACGTTCAATCCCTTCTGGGAACGGTTGCATGATGATAACACCTGAAACAGACTCATCTGCATTTAATTCGTCAATTATTTTTAATACATCTTCAGTTGTTTTAGCCTCTAATTCTGTACGAGCTTCTGCATCGATTCCGCATTTCTCCATAACCTTAATAGCATTCTTCTCATATGCCATTGACGATGGATTCTCATCTACCCGAAGAACGACCAATTTAGGAACGATTCCTTGCTCACGTAAAGCATCTGCTTCTTGCTTTGTACGTTCTCGAATTGCTTTTCCAACTTCTTTACCATCTAATATTTTGGCCATAATTATCTCCTTTTATTAATAAATAGAATAAAAAAAGTCGAACGGGCATGAATAATCCCGCCCGACTTTAGACAATCAAAATATTACAAACTATTTATCCTAGAATAATCCTTCAATATTACCTTTTTCATCAACATCAATACGATTTGCTGCTGGTTCTTTAGGTAATCCAGGCATCTTCATGATATCACCTGTTAAGCACACAATAAATCCTGCACCAGCAGAAACAGTTAAATCACGAATAACCACCTTAAATCCTTCTGGCGCTCCTACCAATGCTTTATCATCAGAGAATGAATATTGTGTTTTCGCCATACAAATCGGTAGGTTCCCCATACCTTGGTCTGTAAATTGTTTAACTTTCTTAAGTGCAGCTGGAGTAAACTCAACGCCTGCACCACGATAAATTTTTGTAACTAAAGCTTCTACTTTTTCTTCGATGCTTGTCTCTAAATCGTAGGCAAACTTGAAATTATTCTCAGCCTCTGCCGCTTCTACAACAGCATTCGCTAAATCAACTGCTCCTTCTCCACCATTAACAAAGTGAGTAGAAAGAACCACTTTAACTCCCACTTTTTCACATTCTTCACGTAATGCTTCGATTTCAGCTTCTGTATCAGTTGGGAACGCATTAATAGCGACAACTGGATTTAATCCAAAGACATTTTGTAAATTGTCAATGTGACGTAATAAGTTAGGCATACCTTTACGAAGGGCTTCAACATTTTCTGGGCCTAATTCTTTCTTATCTACTCCACCATGCATCTTAAGCGCGCGAATTGTCGCAACAACAACAACTGCATCTGGCTTAATTCCTGCTTGGCGAGCTTTAATATCGATAAATTTCTCTGCACCTAAATCTGCTCCAAAACCAGCTTCTGTAATGGTGTAGTCAGCATAGTTCATCGCTAATTTAGTTGCAATAATTGAGTTACATCCGTGTGCAATGTTCGCAAATGGTCCACCATGAATGAAAGCAGGTGTTCCTTCTAACGTTTGAACAATATTAGGCTTAATTGCATCTTTTAATAAAGCAGTCGCTGCACCAGCTCCATTGATATCCTTCACTGTTACAGGTGAATTATCTTTACGAGTATAAGCAACAATCATGTTACCTAATTTTTCTTTTAATTCAGCTAATGAATTTGATAGACAGAAAGCTGCCATTACTTCAGAAGCTACAACAATGTCATATCCGTCTTCACGAGGAACCCCATCAGCGCGACGTCCAAGACCATTAACAATATTTCGTAGTTGACGGTCATTCATATCTACAACACGGCGCCATACAATACGATTTACATCAATGTCTAGTGCATTCCCATGATGAATGTGGTTATCTAATAAGGCAGCGATCAAGTTAGTAGCTGCACCGATCGCATGGAAATCACCAGTAAAGTGCAGGTTAATATCTTCCATTGGAACTACTTGGGCATATCCACCACCAGCAGCCCCACCTTTAACACCAAAGACTGGTCCTAATGAAGGCTCACGCAAAGCAACAGCTGTCTTTTTACCAATTTTTGATAAACCATCTGCTAGTCCGATAGAGGTAGTTGTCTTACCTTCACCAGCAGGAGTTGGAGTGATAGCAGTTACTAAGATTAATTTCCCTAGATTATTATCATCCATGTCTAATTGAGTAAAATCAATTTTTGCTTTGGTTTTACCATACGGTTCTAACACTTCGTTAGAAATCCCTAGCTTAGCTGCAACTTCTTCGATAGGTTGCAAGGTAGCTTCTTGTGCGATTTGAATATCTGTCTTCATTAAATCTATTCCTCCTTTAGATAAATCACATAGTTTCTCTATGCATAAACCATCATACCATAAATTTTTAAAAATCGCTTACAAATCTATCACAAAATCAATTTTTAATTATTATTAAAGATAATAACTATCTTGAAACAGGTGCTCATTTTCTGAAAAGCGCTACCATATTACCTAATAAAGTAAAAATAACGAATTAGAATTCGTTTTCATTTCACGATTTTATATAAGGAAGTTGTTCTCAAATTATTGAATTTATTTTGCATCTTTTTATTTTCTTCACAAACCTATTTGATTAAATTGCTACCACCTTATACATTCTAGAATTTTGATAGCCTAAAAGAACTTTATAATAACCAGCTAATTTTTCATCAATTTCTTTATTTCCTGTATACACCAGCAAGGGGTTACCATTAAGAGTATTGAGTTTACCAGGAGTCGCAACAATAATGATATCTTTTTTGTTTAGCTTCGCTAACACTTTATCTGATAATTGATGATTCCCTCTGCCAAATAAATAACCTTGTCCTCCCATAGGAGTCACAATTAATTTACTAGGAGAGTCTCCGATAATATCCAAAATCTCCTGCTCATAAACATCTTTTTTAATCATTTGCTTATTTTTAATAATATCAATACCGAGCATTGTGGGCTCTAAACCTAATTCTAGCATTACAGGCGCAACACTAGAGCCGGATCCCACGATATAATAGGTATCTTCCTGCATATTATCAATAATGTCTAAAGCGGCCGAGATTTGCGCATTTTCATCAGACTGAGGGGTCGGAGATTTAAGATTCTGCAGATGGCTTTCATCATAAGGAACACTGAGGTACCCATAAACTTTGGTGAGGATCTCATCTCTCCTAAAAGCGGATTCTTCTATATCAATTACTTCTTCATCCTTTAACGCCATTTTTTGATTTTTTAAATATTTTATAGCTAACTGTCCAGCGTGCTCAGGTGTTGTAGCATAGACCGGTGAGTGAATCTTCACCCCTGCCGGAATACCGATAACTGGTATATCTAAATTTGAAACCGAAGCAATATCCCGAGCCGTTCCATCTCCCCCTGCAAATAAGATTAAATCCACTTCAGCTTCAATTAGTTTTTCTGCAAGCTTCAAGGTATCTTCAGCTTGACTTTCTCCTTCAATCTTATGAATCACTTCATAGGATAGCTGAGCTTCTTCTGCTATATTTTCTCCCATCTCTCCGCTAGCTACAAATAACTTAATATCCTCTTTTAACTCATCTAATGATTTTAAAGCTTTCAAGGCTTTACTAGGCGCCTCCGGATGGGCTCCTCTTTTAAGAGCTTCTTCTAAAACTAATTTCCCATCTGTTCCTTTCAGTCCTACTCTCCCCCCCATACCTGCAATAGGGTTAATAACTAGACCCAACTTTTTCATCATATCTCTCCTCTCTTCAATATTTTTAATTATAGAGCGTTTTCATATTTTTGTCATGTTTAATCGGATGTTGCTATTTTACAACTTCATCATTTACTTCTATAATCAAATTGACAGAAAGGAGACTCCTATGAAAAATAAATTAGAATTTCTTTGGAAATTATTCTGTGCAACCTTTCTACTAAGCGCCTTAACTTTTGGCGGAGGATATGTCATTGTCTCTCTAATGAAAGATCGATTTGTTAATGATTATCATTGGATTGATGATGAAGAAATGCTCAACTTGATATCCATTGCCCAATCTTCTCCCGGACCTATCGCTGTCAATGCTGCAATCATCATCGGCTATCAATTAGCCGGTGTATTAGGAATCCTGACAACCGTGATTGCCACTGTTCTTCCTCCTTTTGTTATCATTTCAGTTATTTCACTCTTTTATCAATCATTTAGTCAAAATCAATGGGTGGCCCTAATTCTAGAAGGAATGCAAGCAGGTGTTGCTGCGGTGATTATTTCTGTTGTTATTGAAATGTGTAATGGAATTATCAAAAAGAAAAATTATTTACTAAACGGGATTATGATTGTCACTTTTATAGCTGTATATTACATGAACATTGACGTTTCAATCATTATTCTTTTTTGTCTCTGCATAGGGATTTTAATAAATTTTTTTGATAAGGAGAAATCTCATGATATATAGCCAACTCTTTATAACCTTTTTTAAAATAGGCGCACTCTCTTTTGGGGGAGGTTATGCAGCTCTTCCTTTAATTGAGAAATTAGTGGTCCATCAAGAGAAATGGTTAACCCTTTCAGATTTTACAGATTTAATTACCATTTCACAAATGACCCCCGGCCCTATTGCAATTAATGCAGCTACTTTTATTGGTTTGCAAGTGGGTGGGGTACGAGGCGCTATCATTGCGACATTTGCCTGTATCCTTCCTTCTATCATCATCGTTAGTATATTAGCACTTCTATATGCTCGCTATCAAAAATTAGACTTAATGCAGAATATCCTATCCATTTTACGACCTGCTGTCGTTGCACTTATCGCCAGTTCAGGTTTATCAATTTTAATCACCGCTCTCTGGAGCAATCAGACCCTACATTTGAGTCATATCAACGGCATATTGTTAGTCATTTTTATTCTCGCTTTTATAGGAATACGTAAGTTAAACTGGAATCCCATCTTGGTCATGCTTGCTTCTGGTCTCATTAATTTAATCATGAATCTTATATAAAAAAAAACCACCTATTAGATGCAAATCTAACAGGTGGGAATTTTTGAACATTTATTCATTCAATGGCAATTATTTGAATATAACATAAAAGGACGGAACAATTCCTAAGAAACGATAAGACACATTTCTGATAATCCTGGAGAAAAATATCGATACGATAAAGCAATTGCTTCGTCTAATTTGTCCTATCCACCTCTCCCCTCTATCTAAAAATTAATATCGCTGTGTATTTCAATAAGTCGCTCTATCTTTAGAATAAAATTGAATTTACTTGTTCAGCTTTCTCGTCTATCCATCTTTCAGCTTCTTGCATGGCTTTTGTTTCTTCATTAGCTTTCTCGATTTCTTCCTGAGCCATTCGTTCCTTCTCGTTAATAATAGCTAAGTATTCCTCTAGCGTTATACCATGATTATAAATATATTCGGCATGGTCAAAGCCAACATATCGAATATGCCATGGTTCATAATTATAACCTGTAATATCTGTTTTCCCTTCTGGATAACGAAGAATAAATCCATATAAATAAGCATTTTGAGCTAACCAAATTGCCGAATCATAATAGCCGTAATCTCCTGAAAGTCCGCCTCCTATGCTCGTCCAATCATCCCCTAACATATCAATAGCTAATCCTGTTAAATGCTCTGACGCATCTACCGGAGCATAATATAGATTGGTCCAATACATTGCTTCTTCTTGACTTAAACCTTCTGATAAATAAGAATTAATGCGAGCTTGTCGATTATTCTCTTGCTCAGTCTTTGAACGATAACCTGAAACAACAGAAAAAATATGCCCTTCTTCTGCAGCTGCTTGAAGTAAGGAGTCAAAATAATCAACAATTAAAGCAGAATAAGGCTGACCATCTGCCGAGTAAGCTAGGTCAGGCGCCGAATCTTCGTAACTTGGATTGTCACTATTAATTAGAATTAGAAAAGGATCCCCCAAATGAGCAGATTCAGGCAGTTCTTTAATTAAGGTCGCCAAATCAGCTTGAGAATTCGTGGCTTCCACCTCTTCAATATTAGGTAAATGATAATTTGATTCTGCCCTTACTTCTTGACAGAAAAATAATCCCCATCCCATCAAGAGGCACGCATATGTAAGCAAAAACATCCTTCTTTTTTTCATTTTCCACCTCTTTTTTTCTCTTATTCATATTCTAACAAAAAAGTATATGATAGGTAATTTATAATGGCTTAATTTTTTACCTCAATCAAATAAAAATAGAGATCTATGAATGTAATCACAGATCTCCACATAACTTTTTATTAAATTCTCCGCTTAATAGCTTGAAAAATATAATGACTAAAATAATAGAGACACTCTATTAAAGGCAATTTTTCAATATTACGATACGTATTCCAAGTTCTCTTGATAGCTCCCCATTTATTAGACGAAATAGAGCCTTCAACTTGGCGATAATAATTCAAAACTTGATCTAAACCATAGGCTATCACAGCTCTTTCACGCATCAACATTAACCAAGTTGCAGTATCTTGTCCTTTTCGAACGAGTGGCATTCTAAAATCACCTAATGCGTCCCTATCAATCATCACAGTTGAGCAAGCAATCGCTGTATTTTTGAGTAACCCATAATAATCTAACCGTTCAGGTAAAACAACAGATTCCTTGAGTATCTCTCCACTCTCATTAACCAAAGCAAAGTTGGTATAAGTAAATAGATAGTTCTGCTTAATCATAAATGCCAATTGCCGAGAAAGTTTTTCACGATGCCAACAATCATCACTGTCAATAAAAGCAATAAAACGTCCTTTTGCAATGTCCAATCCCTTATTGCGTGCTTCTGCTGCTCCTAAATTTTCTTTTAAACTTATTAACTTAAACCGCGAATCAATTGCTACATATTTTTCAATCATTATTCGACTATTATCTTGACTACAATCATCCACCAAGATTAATTCCCAATTTTGATAGGTTTGTTGCTGAACACTCTTAATGGTATCCTCTATAAAGCGTTCTGCATTATAAACAGGAGTTATGATTGATATCAAATTATTTTCTTCTGTATACATAAATAACTCCTTATATGATATGAATAATTTTTACCTGAGCAGGATATAAATTCGCCAACTGTCGCTCACGATGATACCACGCTTTATCCGTTAAGTGGCTTTGAATTAAAATAACAATTTCATCTAATCGCTTTTCATTCTTATAGTCTGACAAGCTACAAAGTTGGTTATTAAATGAATGGTCTGGATCCCCTTTACTCTGTTGGCGTAGAACGACTCGTTCAATATTAGTAGGTGTTTGAATAAGTTGCTCTAAGCTCTTATCCTCTTTACCATGTTGACTCATAAAGTGATGATCATGGTAATCCCAAGCATAATCAAAGGCATAAATAATTTTCTTTTTGCCTAAATGAGACAAGAAACATAGTAAGGAGGTTAAGGCCGTTCCAATCATTAATCCCAAAATACCGTATATAAAATGGCTTTTTGCTTCAGCTGTTCGAAAAGGAGTCAACGTTTCTTGGCTCGGCACCTCTTCGGTTAATTCAATCGGAATTACTTCTCCCTTTACAGGCTCTTGGACAAAACTAATTTTATTAGGTCCTAAAAATGGTAGCTCTTCTTTTCGCATCATATCTGCATATGCTTTTGCAATTTTCAAATTGTCCTCAGTTTTTTTTCCTACTAAGAAGCGCATCGTAATGACATTCGAGGAAGCATCTCTTATACCAGCTAATCCCCCTCTAAATTCATTTGTTTTATACATTTCTAATTGCTTTTCATATTCTAACCACTGACCAAACTGGATACCCGTTTTTTGTTCAATTTCTGAAACTATTTCTGGCGCAGAAAAATAAGCATCAAATAATTCTGCCGTCGTAAAAATACTGCCATCTTCCATGGTCACAACAATCTGAAAAGATGCTGGTTCTTGGCTATAGATTTCTGATAATTGTTGATAGGCTTCTTGATTATCTCGATATAAAAAACGATTAATAAAATAGCGCCCTCCTACGGTCAAAACAGATACGATAACTGCTCCCATCATAATCCGCCAAAAATAGTCTTTAAAAAAACGCCAAAATTCACTTACAATAGTTACTAAACTCATTTCTTTCCTCCTCTGTATACCGCAGGTTCCCCACAAGATAGTAAGACTGATCTATCACTTTAATAAAAGCGATGATTAATCCAAAAAATACCCAATGCCATTCAATCAACATATTGTTCGCACTTGTTATACTAGCAAAAATAAAAATAAATAGAAAACCTAACAAGATATAGGCAACCTGAGCTAATTGCCCATTTGCAAGCGAAATTTTTTTCAAACGAAGCATCAGGCTGTAATATCCCCAAACATATAGGAGAAAGGCTACTATACCATTACTCACCAGAATTTCTAACCACCAATTATGCATATTGGTAATAATATTTGTTGGCCAAAACCCTCTAACTTCAGCCCAATGCTCTACATTCCCAGACCCAACCCCTAGTCCAAAAGTCTCAACTAAGAAAAGTAAGCCATTCCGCCAAATATTTAAACGTTTTGTATCTCCAGATAAGGCTTTCGCTGGACCACCAAAATAAATAATTGAAAATATTTTTTCTCGTATACTAGGCAACAAGAACAATAATAGCGCCATTGCTAAGCCAGCTATACTCACCATCCACCAAAACTGCTTCAAAGTAAAATCTATTTTTAATGAAACAATGCTTAAATATACTGTAAATATCAGCATACATAGCAAGGACATTCTTGATCCGCTTTGGAAAATCAAAAAAGCTGCCAACAAGTAATGCACGAGATACATCAATCTAAAACTGAGCTTTCTAGAAAAAGTATACAAAATCATACAAACAGCTAGATAGGCTAGGAGCATCGTCGCATAATCATTTTGATTAGCAAATGTAGTAATAGGGATCCGTGTCCAAGGTTGACTAGCAAAAGTTCCATATTTATCTAATAATTCCAAATCAGCGAATAAATAATGATTAGTCAAAATTTCAAGATAGCCCCATATCACCAAAAGAGTCATCATGAACCACGAAGCCTGGATCAGGCGTACCCAATCTTGTATGCGCTGTGTCCAAAAGTATAAAGCCACAATGCTAGAAATTCCTACGGTCATTAAAAAAGTAGCTTGTATCCAAGAGCTAATGTTTTCTGCCCATAATCCTGTGATGGTTCCGATTAACCACCAAACAAGATAAACCCATAGCATCCTGGTCGCATGAGATTTAGCCAACAACTTAATTTCGGAATGCTTCCAAAAAATTTGAAGAGCTAAAACGATCAAACTCCCTATCGCTAATACCCTGTAAATAGTTATTTGAGCAATAGGTGTCGGTATCGCTAAAATTTGGGATCCTAGGAAAACACTCATTACTAATAATAAAAGATATCCAAACATGAGAATCCCCCCTTTTACTAATTAAAATCCCATTCTTCTGGTTGCTTAATAATTTTAAGCGTATCTTGAATCGTTGAAAACTGAACTAATAGGCAACCAATTCCAATCAGAAAAGTCATGATCAGTCGATTATCCATATTTACAGCATTAATTATTGAGGCAAAAAGCATCAAGAGAATAGTGAGAAAATGCTTACGTTGATTAAAATAAAAACCTGTTCGACTGGAAAAAAAAGTCCTCGCTGTATAGAACATGATATACGCCCCACAAGAAGCCGCAGCAGCTCCTAATGCACCATATTGTGGAGTCAACCACAAATTAAGTCCAAAGCTCGGTATCAATGTTAGTACACTTACTACTATATTCAAATAAGTCTTTCGAGAGAAAACAATCCCAAGCGTTGTTGTTTCAGATAAAGTATACATAATATGCGGGAAGCTTAACAAGCCTAGAATATATTTAGTAGGTTCATACTGCTTACCTACAACTAACATGACCAGTGGACGAAAAACTAAAATTGCGAAAAACATGCCGGTTAAAATAAATAAAAGAGCATCTGAAATGTACTTAAAATGTTTTATTGACTTCTGCTCTTCATGCCATCGATAAGCAGTCGGTGTCCAAAATGTAGCAAAGGCAGTCTTTAAAATTCCAATGACATTCACAATTCCAATTCCTGCCGAATAATAACCTAATTCTGTTTTATTTGATAATGTTTTCAGCATAAAATTGTCTGCCAAGTTTAAGACTGAGTTTAAAGACATAGCAAGCATCAGAGGAAATCCAAACTTTAATAATTTCAGGAGCAAAACTTTATCTAAGTTAAAACCGATTGGATTTAATAAGTCACGATAGCGTATAAATAATAGCCCATCTCCTAATAATTGACCTACTATCATTCCTAAGACAATCACCCTAAAATCTCGTACTCCCAAGAGAACGAATCCAATTGAGACAATAAAAATACTTAATTTCAGCAAAATAGTAAAAGCTGAATATTCTTTCGCCTTTTCTTGCATCCGAATCGACAGCAAAACAAATCGTTCTATAATCATCGCTAAAAGCATCCAGCCACTTAAAATAATAATATAGCCATATTTGCTATCTTCAAACATCCACATAGAAAGTTCTTGATTAAAGAACATCGCAATTAAAGCAAAAATTGATCCCAAAACAAAAGGGATCAGGCTTGCTTGTTGAAACAAATATTTCTTGTCTGAAATTTGATGAAACTCACGTGAAAAACTCTGATCTAAACCAACATAAATAAAATTTGGTAAGTAAAGCATCAAAGTGCGATAAAGTCCCGAAACACCATATTCATCTGGCAACATCAATCGTGTCAATATTGGAATCTGAATAATGGAAATAAGCGCTCCAATAATGGGTCCCATAGAAAATCCCATTAAACGTTTTAAAAAATACTTCATACCCTACCTCTAATCTAATTGATAATGGTTTAATTTACCGTCTAACATTTGTCGAAACAAGCCACAAGCTGCTTGATTAGAAAAGGCTTTGGATTCGATGACGTGGCGTCGTTCTTCTTGACTCACAACCGCTGTTCGGTTCCCTTTAATTAATTCAAATAATTCTTGAATCCAAACACTGGGTCCTTCTTCCAAAGCAAGTCGCTCAACCAGCCCAAATCCCAAATCCACTTCATCAGTAACTGCATGACTCACCAGAACAGGTACTCCAGCAGCTTGAGATTCAATCGTCACCGTTCCAAAGCCTTCCGAAAAGGAAGGTAAAACGATCGCATCTAAAGCCCCTAATACATCATAAATGGGAGATACTCTCCCAAGAAAAGTGACAAATGCAGCAATCCCCATCTTTTGCACTTGCTCTTTCAAAGCATTCTCTAAGCGACCACTTCCTATTACAAATAGATGAATCGGCTGACCTAATTCCACACTTTTTTGAACCAGCTCAAAAGAAAAACGATGATTCTTAACAGCTTCCAAACGCCCAATATGACCCACAAAACAATATCGTTCTCCAAATTGCTCCTGCCATTTATTTTGAATCATTTCTTTATTTCTACCACTGTTAAGGAATGGCTCGTGATCAATACTATTAGGAATTACAACGAAGGGCTCATGTTTTTTCAAACCATACAGTGACTGAATAGCCACTCTGGAACACCCAACCGCTTGACTAGAGCATTTACGGTTCACCATTCTACTCACCTTTTGTTCTACCCCCTTATAAAATGGAGACACCTCACTTTGATACTGGTAATGAGCGTGAATGTAGAAATGCTTTTTCAAATGATTCAAATACTCTCTTACTAAATAATAATAAGCCAAAGATCTATAACCTGAAATATGACAATAAACCGCATGATACTCTTTTCCCTCAATCGCACCAACGAAAGACTGTTGAAATTTTCGCCAGCCTTCCCTTTTCGGATTCAATAGATATCCGACTTCTCCTCCGGTACTTTCAATTTGCTCCCGAAAAAAATCAGGAACAGAATCATAGGTCACAACATCAAAAATCAAATTTTCATTTTCTGCTGCTAGAGATAAATTATAAATAAAAGAAGAAATTCCGCCTCCAAAAGAAGACATAATATGCAAGATTCTTTTCTTCTCCACTATAATAACCTCCTTCTATCAAAATCTTGTTTAATTATAAATGACTGCCAGCTGTTCCGATAGCTTCTCAAAGTCTATCTCTCCCTCTTGATTTGTATCATCAAGCGACATCATCTCTTCTTGCTTAAAAAGGCTTGCAAGCCAAATTTCTAAAACTTGTCTAAACGACAGATTCGTTTTCACGGCGCCTTGTAACAATGTTAAATTTTCAACTAAAGAAGGAATATTCTCCCAACTAAAGATAAGAGATACAATTTTTTCAAAGGAACAACACTTTAGCTCTTGATTAGTTTGATCGGATAGAAATTGTTTAGTTAACAAATTGTCTGGTGATCGCTTAAACTGTTGTTCAATTTGGTCAAAATCAACAATCGCAATAAAATCAACTGCATGCTGTGTTAAACTTGAGAACAAATGATTTAGCCCCTGAATCCCTTCTTGATGAAAGAGATCGCCAATAGTCTGTTGTTGATACTGATCACCCTCAATTATATGATCTATTATCGTATCGGAGTCAAAATTCAACCTCAACATTTGGCCTTTTCTTGGAGACCATGAATACCAGCTGACACATGCTAGTTCTCTTTTGCCTATTCGCCCTGCATCTGGATAAGCATAACCAAGAATAATTCCTTCAACCGCAGGATCAGAAAGACTAAAAAGGCTCTTATTATAGGCTTGTTTCATAGAGTCTTCCTCATCCAAATTCACAATATCTTCACTTAAAAATCCATCTATCGGTTGATAAGCCTGCTTTATATGTTGAACTTGGTTTAACAACAAAGAGCCAGCTACCACTAATATAATCATTATAATAAAACAAGCTAAAATCCTTTTACTAAAAAACAGAGACTTAACTGCCCTATTCTTCCGACTCATGGCTACCTCCCCTTAACATCCCCATGACCACTTATAATTCTTCATAGCCATTAGGGTTCAAGTTCTGCCAATGCCAAGAATCTCTACACATATCAATGATATCCTTATCTGCCGTCCAAGATAAAACTTTTTTAGCTCGACTTGGATCAGCGTAAGCACTCGCAATATCTCCGGGTCTTCTCTCAACCACTTGATAAGGAATATCAATCCCATTCGCTTCTTTAAAAGCTTTAATAAGATCCAAGACACTGCAGCCTTTCCCAGTTCCTAAATTATAAATAGCTACTCCCTGTCGATTAAGGTTATCTTCAATAGCCTGTACATGACCTTTGGCTAAGTCAACCACATGAATATAATCCCTAACACCCGTACCATCTGGTGTCTGATAATCATTTCCATACACCTGCAACATCGAACGCTTGCCGATAGCTACTTGCGTAATGTAAGGCATTAAGTTATTAGGAATCCCTTGTGGATCCTCTCCGATCAGACCAGATTCATGTGCCCCGATTGGATTAAAATAACGCAATAAACTTACCGACCACTCTGAATCAGATTTTACAAGATCTTGAAGCAGCTGCTCATTTACAACTTTAGTATAACCGTATGGATTACTAGCCGATGAAATAGGCATCTCTTCTACAAATGGCACCGGATTGTCTTCTCCATAAACCGTTGCGGAGGATGAAAAAATAATGTTTTTTACCCCATATTGTTTCATCATTTCAAGTAATGAAATTGTTCCACCAATGTTATTATGGTAATATGCCAAAGGTTTGGCCACTGACTCTCCGACTGCCTTATAGGCTGCAAAGTGGATCACTAACTCAATATCATGCTGATCAAATACAGTTGACAGTGCCGGTTGATCCAAGATGTCCGCTTCATAAAAAGTAAAACTCTTGGAGGTAATGCTCTTAATACGCTTTAAAACCACTGATTTACTATTTGAGAAATTATCGACCACTACCACTTCATAATTATTATCTAATAACTCAACAACGGTATGGCTACCTATATATCCTGCCCCACCTGTCACTAAGATTGCCACGAAACCATCCACCTTTCTTATAACAGAAATCACTGGCTCTCATTATAGCATAATTTTAAAAGAGGATAAGCGACTTCATAAAATCTTCTATAAAGGACAAAAAGTTAATTGAATTCCACAATTAGTAAGAAGTTTGCTATAATTATCACGACAAATAAGCTAATAAAAAAGGAGGTACAAGAAATGGCTGAAGCTTTAATTGTATTTGCAAGTTTAACAGGAAATACCGAAGAAATGGCAGATATTATTGCAGAACGTTTAGAACAGCATGGTGTGACGACCGATGTTGTGGAGGTATTACAAGCAGATGCTGAAGAATTATTAGAATACGAAGCAGTCTTAATCGGATCCTACACTTATGGCGTCGATGGTGTTTTACCTGACGAGATGCTTGATTTCTATGAAGATATGGGACAATTAGATTTATCTGATAAAGTGTTTGGAGTTTTTGGATCAGGTGACACATTCTATGAGGTATTCTGCGCTGCTGTTGATCACTTTGAAAAACAATTTATTAATTGTGGTGCCCAACAAGGTGGCACATCTTGTAAAATTAATCTCAATGCTGAGGAAGAAGATATCATAAAATTACATGCCTTAGCAGACGGAATTGCGGAAAAATTGAAAGCCAAATAAGAAAGAAGGACACTATCATGCTAGAAAATTTTGATCATTTATTACAAAAATATGCTAATCTAATTATCCATAAAGGAATTGCTGTCACAAATGGTGACTACGTCTTAATAAATAGCGACATTGATCAAGCTCCCCTTGTACGCTTAATCGTTCAAACAGCCTATCAAGCTGGGGCTGAATCAGTAACTGTTAACTGGGCTGATGACGACCTAACCCGTCTCAACTATCAGTATAAAAGCGAAGAAGCATTGACTAATATCCCACAACACCGAATTGATGAAGGTCATTACTTCTTAAACAAAAAAGCTAAACGAATTGCTTTACGATCAAGCAATCCAAATGTCCTCAAAGGCATCGATCCTGCAAAGATTAATTCAGCTCAACGCGCTGCTTCTGAAGCTCTAAAAGAAGTTAGAATCGCTACTCAGGCAAATCAAGTTTCTTGGATTGTCGTTGCTGGAGCTGGAGCTGAATGGGCAAAATTAGTATTTCCTGATTTAGCAACCAACGAAGAACAAATCGATGCTCTTTGGGATCAAATATTTAAGACCACTCGAATCTACGAAGAGGATCCGATTAAAGCATGGGATGAACATGAAGCTCGACTCAACGAAAAAGCCAACTTTTTAAACGAAAAACAATTTGATAAACTTCATTATACAGGTCCAGGCACAGACTTCACAGTTGGTTTACCTAAGAATCACATCTGGGAAAGCGCTGGTTCCTATAATGAAAAAGGCGAAAAATTCATTGCAAATATGCCAACTGAAGAAGTATTCACTGCACCAGATGCACGAAGAGCCGAAGGCTATATTTCTTCTTCTAAGCCTCTTGCTTATGGTGGAAATGTCATAAATGAAATGAAATTTCACTTTAGCGAAGGTAAAGTAACAGAAGTCTCTGCTAAAGAAGGAGAGGAAACACTGCGTCAACTTGTTGAAGAAAATGATGGTTCTCGTTCATTAGGAGAAGTCGCTTTAGTTCCTCATCAGTCCCCTATCTCCCAATCAGGCATCACCTTCTTTAACACCCTATTCGACGAAAATGCGTCTAATCATTTGGCTTTAGGACAAGCTTATGCTTCATCCGTTGAAAATGGAACCAAAATGACGCAAGATGAACTAAAAAAAGCCGGTCTCAACCGCTCAAATGTTCATGTCGATTTTATGGTTGGAAATGCCGACATGAATATTGATGGTATCCTTGAAGATGGAACGATTATCCCAATTTTTCGAAACGGAGAATGGGCAATTTAAATTAAAGCTAGGAGGTAGTTAGTATGGTAAATCAAAATGATTTCAATTCAACTATTGAAAAAGAAATTACCAAGCAACTACAGGAAATCGATCGCCATGTTGATCGCACAGGTTGGCCACTCTTAATTGTTGGAGTCAGTATTTTCTTTCTATTAGTTTATCTTTTTATTACAGTCTTTAGTATTCCAACAAGTGAAGAATACCACGGTAGTCAAGCTGCTATTACTGAGCGGATTGATTCACTCGAACAGCGAATAGACGAACTAGAATCAGAAATCGAATCATTGAAATAACGGAGCATATTATGAGACTATTACATATTAATTCATATTTTTCAACTTCTGGTCTCTTTAGTCAACTATATGATCGTCAGGTGGAAATGGGACATCAAATCCAAGTTTATGTTCCAATATCCCATCAATATCCACAAGAAAAAATCGCTGCTAAAGGATCTTACACCACTATCAGCCGGTGCTTTAATCAAATAGAACGCTATGTGTTCCCAATAAAGCACAACAAAATTTGGAAAGATTTAGAAATGAATTATCATTTCGGAGACTTAGACCTTGTACACGCCCATTCCCTTTTTTCAAATGGTTGGTTAGCTCGTCAAATTTATTTAAAACATAATATTCCTTACATCGTAGCCATACGAAATGCTGATGTTCGCACTTTTTTTGAGCGCGCCCCTTGGTTAAGAAAAATTGGCCTAGATGTGATGCGAGATGCCCAAAGAATTATTTTCATTTCTCAAAACGCCTATAATGAAGTCTACAATAAATATGTGCCTCCCAAAGAATATGCTAGCCTAAATGAAAAAACGCAGGTCATCGCAAATGGCATCGAGGATTTCTGGCATGAAAATCAATATACCAAAAAAATAACTGAAATTCACCAGCCTTTGAGATTTGTTTCTGCGGGTAAACTAACAAGTGGTAAACGTTTTGTTGAACTTGCTGAAATGTTAGAAGAATATGCTCGTATATATGGCCCAGTTGAGCTTCATATAGCAGGACCCTCATGGGATCCTAAAGTTGAAGCCCAGTTAGAAAAATATTCTCATGTACATTATCATGGCCCTCTATCTAAAGAAGAAATGCGGAATTTATACCGCAAAATGGATATTTTTATCCTACTATCCTATCCAGAAACTTTTGGACTAGTTTACCCAGAAGCCATGAGTCAAGCTTTGCCGGTTATTTACACAAGAGGAGAAGGTTTTGACTCTTTCTTCAAAAATTATCAAGTGGGTGTTTCAGTTGATCGATTTAATCAGATTGCTTTAAATGAAGCCATTCAATACATCTGTAAATATTATCCACAAATATCCAAAAACGCTTCGCAAGGAATATCCTACTTTAAATGGGATCGAATTGTTAAAGAGTATGAAAAGATTTATCAAACAGTTTCATAGAAAAAAGCTACCCTTAATTTCTGGGTAGCTTTTTTCTATAGTTCTTGCTCAGTCATAATGATAGGCCCTTCTTTTGTTATCGCTAAAGAGTGCTCATATTGGGCACAATAGCCGCCGTCACGAGTCCGAGCCGTCCAACCATTTTTATCCATTTTCATTTGCCAAGTTCCTGTCGTTACCATCGGTTCGATCGTAATCGTCATTCCTTCACGAAGCCGTTGGCCTTTTCCTTGAATCCCATAATGAGGGATACCAGGATCTTCATGAATAGTCGGGCCGATTCCATGACCTATAAAGTCTCGAACCACCCCAAACCCTTCACTTTCAACATAAGATTGAATAGCATGTCCTATATCTCCAATTCGATTCCCAACTTTAGCCGCTTCAATCCCCAAATATAAGGATTTTTTTGTTACTTCAAGTAATCGTTGATGCTCTTCCGAAATCTCACCCACAGCATAACACCAGCAAGAATCAGAAATCGCGCCTTTCAAATCAACACAAAAATCAACCTTTACAATATCTCCAGCTTTTAATTGATAGCGAGAAGGAAAGCCATGACAAATCTCATCATTGACACTAGTACATGTAGCAAATTTATATCCTTCATAGCCAATTTGTGCCGCCACAGCTCCAGCTTGTTCAATTCTATGATGAACAAACCGATCAATATCAGCTGTCGTCACTCCCTCTCTGATAAAATCTCTTAAAGCTTGATGAATACTTGCTAAAATTGCACCCGATTCCATCATAGCTTTTATTTCTCTTTCTGATTTAAGTGAAATCATACTTTTCCTACTTTCTAATTAAGCTCATAATAAAACTTATATCATCTTTCTAAGACAAGCTTTCATTTCTTTTCCAATTGATAATTAAAAATCCTGCTTCTCGATCTGTTGACAAATTCTGAATAATTTGATAACTAGAGCACACCTTTACGGAAGGCTCTATTCTGAATTCTCCATTCTGATCTAACAATGAATGAAAGAGATAGGTTTGAATCGATACCTCTTGATCAAACAATAGCTCATGGCCATATTTTATCCCTAAGCTTTCGACTTGATACTCTCTCAATAAGTCAAATGGTAAGGCTTGAAGACACCAACGAAGATAAACTAAATTGTTGACATGGTTATTCCCATCAATATCTTCATCTTGGATCTGATAACCACGGTCAGAATAAATAGTCATTTCTTCAGGCAGTGAAATTTTTTCCATTCTTTGATATTGACTGGAGTCCACTAAATCTAAAGCCTTAATGCGACTATCGGGTATTCGCCCCATTTTTCTTGTTTTCAAATTAATGACAGAAAATTGAATCTGAAATTCCATCAACAAGTCTTCTTTTGATCGAACCGAAAACCATCTATCCACAAAAAAACGATTAGCATTTACTAATCTGGTTTCAATCTCAATTCGATCTCCCATTTTTGGCAATCGATAGACTTTAAAATGATTCTGGGTGATAATCCATGACAAGGGTGCTGTTAGAATGGGCTGATCTAAAAATTTATTTACTAAACAGTCATGCTCTCCAGACGTTTGTAAAACGTCTTTCATCAGCCGAGAGAAATCAAATTTATTGTCTATATCAGATAAAAAATATTCTTGTGTAATGATATAGAAAGCTTTGTACTGCTTTATCTTAGCCAAGTGTTCCATAATTCACCTCTCTAAATCATTATATCAAAAGATAAAAAATAAAACAGCCTACTAATGTAGGCTGTTTTTTTTAAAGTGCTCGAATTTATCTTGTTTGTTTTAAGATAAAGGATACAATCATAATCAATAAAATTGAACCAATTAAAGCAGGGAAAATAGCAATATCTGCCATCACTGGACCAAAGGAGAAGAATTGTCCTCCCAACCAAGATCCTAACATACCTGCAATAATATTCCCAATTACTCCACCAGGAATGTCTTTACCTAAAATAACACCAGCTAACCAACCAATAATTCCACCTACAATTAATGTTAAAATGATTCCCATAATTTTACCTTCTTTCTTAAAAATAATTATCTCAACTATGTCCTAATTATAAAACATCCTAAGCTTTCTGACCAGTAATATGCTCACCGAATATATCTACATTGACTTCATTAAAATAAAAACAAAAGAAAGCTTATCAAGTATAGCTGTTTAGTAATTGACCAGTGTCTGATTACTTCCCTCTACTTGATCAATGGTTTCGTCATAATAATTTAATAACGTTCGTGTTGCATGTTCCCAAGAATATTTTTCTGCTTCTTTTCGTGCTTTCAATCCCATTTGTTGCAATTTTAATGGACTGTCTAAAATTCTTAAAGCATCCATTAATGATTCCGTGTTTTTAGACTTAAAAATTTCTCCCGTTTCCCCAACTTTAATCTGCTCGAGTGTGGGGCCGTTTTCTGCTGCAATAACAGGAGTACCGGAAGCCATCGATTCTGAAATCACAAGCCCAAATGTTTCAGATATAGATGGAAAAATAAAAGCATCCCCCGTTGCATATGCTCTGGATAAATCTTCTCCATTTAAGAAGCCAGTAAAAGTTGTTTTGGTTCCTGCAAACACTTCTTCTAATTCTGATCTTGCAGGACCATCTCCGACAATCGCTAAGCAAACATCATCACGATACTTAAAAATTTCTACAAGTTGGTCCAAATCCTTCTCTGCTGCTAAACGCCCCACATAAACTAATAATTTTTGATCGTTTAAACCAAAAGTCCATCGATGATATAATTCAGGGCATTGATATTTGGGATGTCGAAGATCTAGATCAATTCCTCGTGGCAAAACCCCTTGAACACTAATTTGTTCTTTCAGCAATTCTTCTTTTAGACTTTCCGAAACAGTAATATTATAATCTGCAGATTGGTGCCAGTATCGAATATAATCCCAAAGAACCGGTTTAAGTAATGGTAAATGGTAATGATCCAAATAATCAGGCACATGTGTGTGATAAGATGCAATCAAAGGGATTCCCATTCGTTTGGCATATTTGACAGCCGATGTGGCCATCAAAAAGGGATTGACCGCATGAACGATATCAGGGTTAAAGTCTTCTATGATCGTTTTCATTTTTCTTGATGGGAGTCCCCACGGACGTGACTTATAAAGTGGAAACGTAAAGGTATCCATTGTCTTAACAGGAATTCCGCGATGTTCTCTTATGCCAAGATCTGGGGAAACAATCAATAGTTCATGCCCCAATTCTTTCATAATAACTGTCATATGCGCTAGACGCGTGCATATCCCATCAGTGGCCGGTACAAATGTTTCAGTTGCAATTAAAATTCTCATTCCATTACCCCTTCATTCATATCATCCTCGATCATTTAACGCTACTTCCTTATTATATATGAAATATGATGATATATTGTAAAGTTTATGTAAAGATTTTGTAAATTAGTCTTTGTTATCTTTACGTGGCATCCCAATGTTCTTCTTCCTTGCATAGCGTTGCTTTTTCTTTTTTGGGTTTCTCTTTTTTGCTGGTTTTGCAAACTGATTTTTATTAAATTTTTTATTTGAAGCCAGTATTTGTTCTGCGGGCATTTCAATGATCGGTTTTTCTTTCAATAATTTTCGTCCATAAATAATGCGTGTCTCTAATTCAATCGGACTGTTCTGCAAAATTTTCAATAAATCTCGTGCCTCTTGCTGATTAACCAGAGAAATAACGGTCCCTTCTTTTCCCATCCGACCCGTTCGGCCTGAACGATGCAAATAGGTATTCTGATCTTGAACCCTATTAAAGTGAATAATATAAGGAACATCCGTTAGATCCAAACCTCTTGACGCTAAGTCGGTTGTAAGTAAAAACTGCGTTTTTTTCTGTTCAAACATTGCTAGAGCCAATTGTCGCTCTGTATTAGAAACTTGGCTGTGAAGAACAGATATCCCTAATCCTTCATACAATAATTTGGCTGCAACCATTTCCAGTTCATTTATTTGTTCAAAAAAAACGATTGCCTGCATATCTTCAAGTTGCGATAACCGGCGGAGCTGCATTACTTTTTCTCGATTCGATGTTTCAACCAGATAATGCTTTGTTTGTCCCTCTACTTCTTCACTTCTGACTTCTACTAAAGAAAGGTTCTCTATCCGACCATACAAATAACGTTCCAAATCGTCATTTTTTGTAGCAGAAAAATAAACTCGATGAATATCCCGCATTAAACTTTCTTCAATTATTTCAATTTCTTTAAGAGTTTGACTACGATCTGCAAATAAATAATCGGCTTCATCATAGACAACTGTTTTAACAGAATGAACTTTTAACTTAGCTGTTTGCTTTATTAATTCCAGAAAACGACCAGGAGTGGCCACTACAATTTCTGGTTTCTCTTTCAATCGTTCAATTTGACGCTTCTTATTCGCTCCACCAATTAAACTCTGACACTTTATTCCGACTGCAGATGCCCATTCATCAGTCACAACATAGATTTGCTGGGCAAGTTCTTGAGAAGGGGCGAAAATAATAACTTGTAATTGATTATTGGCCTCTACATTTACCAATAAGGGCAGAAGATAAGCTAATGTCTTCCCTGTACCAGTAGGTGAGATCGCTATTAAAGATCGCTGTGTCAATAAATATTCAAAAACTCTTTCTTGAATTAAACTTGGTTTTTTAAATCCATTTTTATTCCAAATTTCTCTAAGTTCCTGAGGTAATTTTTCAATCATATATTACTCCTCCTGATAAATAGAACGGTTAAAGGTCGAAAACCTTTAACCGTTAGACTCATATCCATTAATACAACTTTGCTGATTGTCTGAGCAATTCTAAAATCTGTGTCACTTGTAAAGAAAGCTGTCGCCAATTTTCATAACGAATCTCTCTATGAACGTTCTTGGTGTTTTCAATCATCTCAGCAAAAGTCAACAACTCATCATACATTGGATTAGCTGGCTGATAATCAACCAATTGGACTTGTTCATCATATCGATTGATCAACTTTGCTTTAGTAATTCGCGAAATATCTTGAATAACAAATGTTTCTTCACCAATATAAATCTCGCTTGGTAACTGTGATTGAGCGGCCTGAGAGACAAAGATAGAAACTTGTCCCTTTGGATAGACCAAGACAACATTTCCATAGAGATCAATTTGATTCTCGTCATCAATTGCATGATAACGTACTGACTTCGGCATCCCAAATAAATCGACCGCAATATATAAGGGATAAATCCCTAAATCCATCAAAGAACCTCCATGAAATTCAGAATTAAATACATTCGGTGGTTCCCATTGGTTTTCTCTTGCTTCAATATATGTATCAAAGCGTGACGAATATCTCCCTATATTAAAGTTAGCCCCCACAAAAGGATGAGTATTCTCTTGCAGCTTTTGTTTAATAAGAGGCCGCAATCGGCTATAATTCCGACTGTGATAATGCTTGACTGCTTCAAAAACATATACTTGATGGCTATCTGCTGCATCATAAACTTCATACCATTGAGCAGAAGAGGTAAAGATAGGCTTCTCAACAATTACATGCTTGCCAGCCTGAACTGCTTGAAGAGCTTGTTGAGCATGAAGTGAATTGGGACTTGCAATATAAATGACATGAATTTCAGGATCAAATAAAATATTGTTAAGCTCATTGGTATAATAATCTGCTTGATGTTCTTTAGCAAAATGTTTTGCCGTATCAACATGCCTTGAATACACGGCTTTCAAATGATAACGTTGCGTTAATTTTGCTGCTTGAATCATTTGCTTCGTAATCCACGAACTACCAATGGTGGCATAATTTAGCATGGTAAATTCCTTTCCACTTTAAATATCTAATTTTTTAATTGTTCTTCATCAATATTAGTTAAATATTGGTTAATACTATCAAGCGTCCCCTGCAAGCTTCCTTCTTTAAAAGGTGAATTCAAACCTGCTAACTCTACAATTTCAGTAAAAGTTTTAGTTCCTCCTGCTTTACAGATTGACAAATAATCATGCCACGTGTTGGGATCATGATCAATTTGACTTCTCTTCCAAAATTGAAAAGCACATACTTGCGCAAGTGTATAATCAATATAGTAGAAAGGAGAGGTAAAGATATGAAGTTGTTTAAACCACCAGCCTCCCTCTTCATAAAAAGGATTCGTATCATAGTTTTTCCATGGATTATAAACTTTCTCTAAACGCCGCCAGGTTTGACGTCGTTCTTGAGGAGTCATTTCAGGATGTTCATATACTTCATGTTGAAAGTGATCTACTAGAACACCGTAAGGTATAAATAAAATGGCATTAGCTAAGTGTTGATATTTAAACTTCTCGATTTCTGCACCAAAGAATCCTTTCATCCATGGCCACGTTAGAAACTCCATTGACATTGAGTGAATTTCACATGACTCTAATGTCGGCCAAACAGCTTCTGGTGTTTCTATCCATCGTGATTGATAGACTTGAAAAGCATGGCCAGCCTCATGCGTTAAAACCTCAACATCTCCAGCAGTTCCGTTAAAATTAGCAAAAATAAAAGGTGCATCGAAATTTGGGATATACGTACAGTATCCGCCTGAGTTTTTCCCTGCTTTAGACTCTAAATCCAGCAATCCGTTATCTACCATGAAATCAATAAATTCGCCCGTTTCGGGTGATAATTCATGATACATTTTCACAGCCTGTCTAACGATTTCTTCTGAACTTCCTTCAGGTTTAGGGTTACCGTTAGGAAATTGCAATGCTAAATCAAAATATTGTAGATCCTTATATGCCAATCGCTCTTTTTGACGCTGTATTAATTGTTGAGCTAGTGGAACCACATTTTTTTGAACTTCTTGACGATAAACTTCAACATCTGAGCGATCGTAATCTAAACGAGCCATTCTAGCATAGCCCACCTCTACAAAATCTTTGAAGCCAAGTTCTTTAGCAATCTGATCACGAGTTTTAACCAGTTGATCATAAATACGATCAAACTCTTCTAAGTGAGCCTGGTACCAATCAGTAATTAGTTCTGACGTTTCTTGACGCTCTTTGCGATCAGCTGACTGAGTAAAAGCAGCTATACTTGACAAATTATAAGTTTTCCCTTGATATTCAATCTCAGCAGAAGCTTTCAGCTTACCATACTCTGATACCAAACGATTCTCTTGTTGTAACAACGGAATAATTTCACTTGAGAAAATTTTTAATTGGTTTTCAGCTAATAAGAAAAAGGTATGTGGCAAATGCTGCTCAATTTGTTCTCGCAATGGGGACTCTAACACAGCACGATAATATTCACTAACCCACTCTTCAATAATAGGAGTCTGCTCATCCCAAAAATCTGTTTCCTTCTCATAAAAATCGTCTCGTGTATCTACCGAGTGACGAATTGAAGTTAAAGTAGAAGCTGTTTCGATCTCTCTTTGCAATTCTTGCACTTTTTTAATTGCTGATAAAGCTTCTTCATTATCATTCGCCTCTCGGATTCTTTTGACTTGCGCTGTAAATGTCGCTTGCACCTCTTGCATATCCGGACGTTGATATTCATATTCATTAAATGTCATGATCTCACTCCTTAATTATCTGTAAGCATAGTATAGCATAGGTCGATTCAGAAAGGACTGATCATTTTCTAAACTTTTAATAAAGAATTTGTTATAATAAACGTGTTTATAAAGGGAAAAAAGGATACATCTTTATGGAAGAAAAAGTTCAATTTAAAGGACAGGTTACCTACCAAAAAATTATTAAGGCCAGCCAACCAACCCTGGTCTTATTTAAACTGAAATTACTTGACCACCCTCTTAACCCACCTCTTTTAATAGGCCAAGAAATCACTGCAATAATCGCTAGGAAAGCTTTAACTTTCATGTTAGATGTTTCAAAAGATGACCAAATTGTTATATTTGGTCATTATAATCAGCGAAAACAATTAATTATTGAAAAATATTTGATTGAAAGTAAATCCAAAATCAAAGAACTGAACCATATCCACAAATATCCCAAACGTAAAAACACTTAATTTAAACAGGGAGGTTATTATGACAAAAGAACCTTTTTCAAATGAAATTTCAACTCCAAATAAAGCCCAAATCGAAAAAAAATTAGCAATTCTACCTGATCTTCCTGGCTGTTATTTAATGAAAAATGCACAAAATGAAATTATATATGTTGGAAAAGCCAAAAACTTAAAAAACCGTGTGCGCTCATACTTTAGAGGAGCTCATGATACAAAGACCACTAAACTAGTCTCTGAAATCCACTATTTTGAAACCATTGTCACTAACAGTAATAAAGAAGCGTTGATTCTGGAAATTAATTTAATTCAAAAATATAAACCGATCTATAATATCAAACTAAAAGACGGAACCATGTATCCCTATCTCAAAATCACTCGAGAAAAAGACCCCCAACTTATTATCACAAATAAAGTACTCAAAGATGGTGGCCTTTACTTTGGTCCATTTCCTAATGTAAATGCCGCTACTTCTACTCAACAATTACTTCATAAAGTATACCCTTTAAGACGATGTGGTAAAAATGAAAAGAGAGCTTGTTTCTATTACCATATTGGACAATGTATCGGCTGCTGTGATCACCCCATTCAGCCTGAAATCTATCAAGCACAAATCACCAATATAAAGCGATTCTTCAATGGCGATGTTTCTGCTATTAAAACTGAACTTAAACAAAAAATGTTAAGTGCCGCTGAAAAGTTAGAATTTGAGCAAGCTGCTGACTACCGTGATCAAATTGACTATATTGAGACAACTGTTGAAAAACAACACATCATGAGCCAAGATTACGATAACTTAGATGTCTTTAATTACTACTATGATCGAGGCTGGCTTTCCATCCAAGTTTTTATGCTTCGTCAAGGTTCTATTCTAAAACGAAAAGCTGCCATGTATCCAACCTATAGCGAGAAAGCTCCCGAAGAGGAAGTTACCACTTATATCGCTCGATTCTATACCGAACAAAATCATATTATGCCTAAAGCCATTCTTACTCCTTCTGATGTTGACAAAAAAGTACTAGAAGAAATCTTTAATGTTCCTGTTCAGACACCTCTTAGGGGTAAAAAGAGAAGTCTACTTGAACTATGTGAAAAGAATGCTAAATTATCGCTAGATGAAAAGTTCCGATTAATAGAATTAAGTACTCGCAAAACCATTAAAGCTGTTGAAGAGTTAGCTGATCTACTAAACATTCCACAAGCAAATTACATTGAATCTTTTGACCACTCTAATATTCACGGAACTCATTCTGTTTCTGGAATGGTGGTTTATCAAGAGGGTAAACCAGATCGAAAAAACTATCGGAAATATAAAATCAAAACGGTTGAGGGAAGCAATGAGTTCGCTCATACTCAAGAAATCATTCGACGGCGCTACACCAGATTACTGAAAGAAAATAAGGCGCTCCCAGATTTAATTCTTATGGATGGTGGTATTATTCAAACAAGAGCTGCTCGTGATGTCTTGGAGAATGAATTAGGTCTGGCAATCCCTGTTGCAGGTATGGTCAAAAATGATAAACATAAAACAGCAGCCTTAATCGATGGCTACAAAGAAGAAATGGTTGAAATGAATCCTCATTCACAAGCCTTCCATTTTATCCAAAGAGTCCAAGAGGAAGTTCATCGGTATGCGATTTCCTATCATCGTCAAGTTCGATCCAAAAATCAATTCGGTTCTCAGCTAGATTCTATCGAAGGCGTAGGACCAGCCACACGCACTAAATTACTCAAGCATTTTAAATCGCTCCACAAAATCAAAGAGGCAAGCCTAGAAGATTTACGTGCCTTGGGTATTACTCGCCCGGTTGCCAAAAGAATTTTAAATAAATTACAATGAAAAGAAAAATAAACTTCTCTCAATGAGAGAAGTTTATTTATTTAAATGAATATCGGTAGGATCAATGTCATGAGAAACAAAGAGCAAATTGGCAACATTTTCTATAGCTGCTGCTTTGTCACGCGCTATCACTAAATCGACTAATTCACAATGAATCAGCGCTGCTTTAACGAGCCCATTTTCAAGATTATTAATCATATAATTCACGTGCAAAACACTCACCTGAGTGATTAATCCTTTAATCGTTGCATATACTAAGCGATAAAGAGGATTTCCCGACATCTCAATTAAACAATAATGAAATTGATAATCTATTTGATTAAACCGCTCAACATCATTCGCTTTAGCAGCTTCCATCATTTGATCAGCCAAACGACTAAATTGCAACAATTCCTCATCACTTGCTCGATCAATTACATGAGCAACACAGATCTGCTCAATCTCAATTCTAAACTCTTTCACATAAGGATACAATTCCGTATATTGGGAGAGTATCTGACTTGGAAAAGCCATAATATTCGCAAACTTACGTTCTTTGACATATGATCCTTTTCCTACTTTTGTTTCAATCAATCCTAAAGTCTCTAACTTGGTTAATGCCGTTCTAATGGTTAATCGACTCACCCCAAAAGATTCCGCTAATTCATTCTCACTAGGAAATTTCTCTCCTGCTTTTATTTCTCCAGATAATATCTGATCAATTAAGTGTCCCATCACTTCATGAGCAACATTGATCTTTTCAATTTTATGTACCATAATAAGTCTCCTCATTATCTTCTTAACATGTTTCATCATAACATAAGCTTAAACAAAAACAGAATGATTTAAATTTTAACAAAATCATTTCAAGCATTGACAAGCGCTTTCATTATTGTTAGAGTAAACGCATAACCTGTATGACAACTTACAAGTGGTGAAAAAGGCTTAATTTCTCACCTTATATTGTAAAGGGTTACAGTGCGGGCTAATTATAGTTGTGCCCCCTTATAATGGGGAGAAAGGCGGTGAAACTCACACAACTCCATGCAAGATTTAGTAAATAACGCTTTAGCCAGATAGTTTTCATTTCCATCTGTGCTGCATAGAAAGTTATTTATATTTATGTGACGCTTTTACTTAAATCCCAAATATACTGGAGGTTAATATGTCTTTATCTAATAAAAAGGGGTTCACTTTAGGGTTAGTACCCCGTATCATTATCGCAATCGTTGTTGGGGTTATCATTGGACAAATCAGCTTTGTGCCAGAAGCATTTATTCGTGTATTAGTTACATTTTCTGGACTTTTTTCAAGTTTTTTGAATTTTATTATTCCATTGATGATTGTTGGTTTAGTTGTTAAAGGAATTTCTGATTTAACTGAAGGTGCTGGTAAGCTATTAGGCGTAACCGTCGGAATCTCTTATACCTCTACCTTAATTGGAGGTTCAATCGCTTATGTAGTTGCTAATCTTCTATTTCCAATGTTCATTACTTCTGAAACGATTGAAAAAGTCACGGATGCTGGAGAAGGCCTCGAAGCTTTCTTTGAAATTCCCCTTACTCCGATGTTCGATGTCACAGCCGCTATTATCTTTGCCTTTATGATGGGGCTTGGTATTTCTTGGCTCAAAGGTAAATATCCAGAAGAAGGATTATCAATATATAATGTTTTCTCAGGCTTCGAAAAGATTATCATGAAGGTCCTTGAGCTTGTAATTGTTCCAATTCTACCGTTCTATATTCTAGGAAACTTTGCTAATCTATCTTATTCCGGAGCAGTCTTTTCAATTTTATCCGTCTTCTGGCGTGTATTCATTATTGTAATAGCTCTCCATCTGATATACGTTTCTTTAATGTTCATCGTCTTTGGAGGTTTGGCTGGTAAAAATCCATTTGCTTGTATCAAAAACCAAATTGCCGGTTATATGACAGCACTAGGTACTCAATCTTCTGCTGCCACTATTCCCGTCAATGTTGAATGTTCACGTCAAAATGGTGTGTCTGAAACTATCGGAAATTTCGTGGTTCCTTTATGTGCTACGATTCACTTAGCAGGTTCAATGATTACAATTACCAGTTGCTCAATAGCTGTCTTAATGATGTATAGCATTCCTTATAACTTTGTCACCATCATTAGCTTTATCATGGTTTTAGGTGTTGCAATGGTCGCTGCTCCTGGGGCTCCAGGTGGAGCCATCATGTCAGCCTTACCATTCCTACCGATGGTTGGCATTGCCACGGATGCGATGCAACAGCTTATGATCAGTTTATATATTACCCAAGATTCATTCGGTACAGCAGCCAATGTTTCTGGAGATAATGCAATAGCGATTCTTGTTGACCATTTCCATAAAAAATGGAATAAATGATGTAAGCGCATAAAAAAAGAGTTATAATAAATCTAACATGTCTCACTGGTTTAACAAAAGAAAGGAAATTTTTATGACATCAAAAAATTTAGTAAAAGTCCTTGAAGAAAGTCTTCAAGATTTGAGGGATAAAGGTCTATATAATCAAATTGATACTCTTGATGAAGCAAACGGTCCTGAAATTTCAATTGAAGGAAAAAAAGTAATCAACCTATCTTCAAATAACTACTTAGGCTTTGCTACTGATCCAGATTTAATTGCAGCTGCAAATAAGGCAACAGAAGAATACGGTGTAGGAGCAGGAGCAGTTCGTACCATTAACGGAACACTTAAAATTCACAATGAATTAGAAGCAACCTTAGCTAAATTCAAAAAAACTGAAGCCACAATTGCTTTCCAATCAGGATTCAACTCTAATATGGGTGCTATCCCAGCTGTTATGACTAAAAAAGATGCTATTCTGTCTGATGAATTAAACCATGCTTCAATTATTGATGGTTGTCGTCTGTCAGGTGCTAAGATCATACGTGTTAAGCATCAAGATATGGAAGATTTACGTGCTAAAGCCAAAGAAGCAGTTGAATCTGGTCTCTATGAGAAAATCATGTATATTACTGATGGTGTCTTCTCTATGGATGGAGATGTTGCCAAATTAGACCAAAGTATTGATATTTGTGAGGAATTTGACATTATCACTTATGTGGATGATGCGCATGGTTCAGGTGTAATGGGTAAAGGAGCAGGGACTGTAAAACACTTCGGCTTATCAGATCGAGTAGATATCCAAATGGGAACTTTATCTAAAGGTCTTGGAGTTGTAGGTGGCTATGTAGCTGGTAAACAAGTTCTCATTGACTGGTTAAAAGTTCGTGGTCGTCCATTCTTATTCTCGACTTCATTAACACCTGGTGCCGCAGCCGCTGCAAAAGCTGGTGTTGAAAAGTTAATGACTTCCGATGAGCCGGTAACCAAACTATGGGATAATGCAGATTACCTAAAACAAGGTTTAGTAAATCTTGGTTTTAACATCGGTCATTCTGAAAGTCCAATTACTCCTTGTATTGTTGGTGATGAGAATTTAACACAACAATTCTCAACACGCTTACGCGAAGAAGGCGTTTATGCTAAATCAATTGTCTTCCCAACAGTTCCTCGTGGAACAGGACGAGTTCGTAATATGCCTTCTGCTGCTCATACTAAAGATCAATTAGATCGTGCACTTGCTATCTATGAAAAAGTTGGAAAAGAACTAGGCATTATTTAATCGCTTGATAGAACAAGAAAGAAGGTTAATTATGACAAAAATTTTAGTTACAGGATCCCTTGGGCAAGTTGGCTCTGACTTAGTCATTAAACTACGTGAGGATTATGGGATTGACAACGTAATCGCTACTGACCTAAATGAAAATCCGGATTCAAAAGTTTGTAATGAAGGTATTTTTGAAAAATTGGATGTGCTAGATGTTGATGCCTACCGAGCTTTAGTTGAAAAATACAATGTCGATACAATCTTTAATTTAGCCGGTGTCCTATCAGCTGTTGGAGAAGCAAAACCAATGGTATGCTGGAATGTCAATGTTGGGGGTGTTATTAATACTTTAGAAATTGCTAAAGATCATAATTGTAAAGTATTAAACATCTCTTCTATTGCAGCATTTGGCCCTTCAACTCCATTAGATAACACACCACAAGTTACCATTCAGCGTCCAACTACCATGTACGGAGTGGCTAAAGTAGCCAGTGAACTACTTTGCGATTACTATCATCATAAATATGGAGTTGATACTCGCGCTGTTCGTTTCCCTGGCATCATCTCTTACGCAGCCCTACCTGGTGGGGGAACAACAGACTATGCTGTTGAAATATACTATGAAGCTTTAAAATCTGGTAAATATACTTCATTTATTGACAAAGGAACCCATATGGATATGATGTATATGCCTGACGCTATCGGTTGCCTCATTCAATTAATGGAAGCAGACGGAGATAAGCTAGTTAACCGTAACGCTTACAATGTTAGTGCCATGAGTTTTGACCCTGAGGAAATTGCTGCTTCTATAAAAAAATATATCCCAACTTTTGAAATGGATTACGATGTAGATCCTCTTCGTCAAGGGATCGCTGAATCTTGGCCAAATTCCTTAGATATCAGTTGTGCTAAAGAAGAATGGGGCTTCCATACAGATTATGACTTAGATGCGATGTCTCTCGATATGTTGAAAAATTTATCTGAAAAATTAAATATTCCTTTTGAAGGTTAATATCGATCTTCGTTACTCAATAATTACTTTTATAAAAATACCGACCTGACGTAAGTCAGGTCGGTATTTTCTATTGCTTAATAATTTCTGCACCAAAAGGTAATAAGGCTAGTTGAGCTAATTTTAGTTGCTGTTTGGCAAAAGGAATTCCCACAATCGTTAAAGCTAAAATTAAAGCACTTAGAATATGCACCATCGCTAATTCGATTCCTCCAAAAACCAACCATACAATATTCAGAATTAATGATGCACTTGAATCGTGGTAGATTATTTTTTTCCCAAAAGGGAAGAATGACATCTTAGCAAGTTTAAAACACTGTCGCCCAATCGGAAACCCTACAATCGTTAATGACCACAGAACTCCTATCAATAACCAGCCTAATCCATTCCACACTCCACCAAATAAAAACCAAATAAGATTTCCTAAACAGGACACTGTCATCCTCCCTTTCCCTCTAACATATGAATATATTACGATTCAAAAGAGGAGTTAACCTCGGTCATAAGCCCCATTTAAGTCCGATTTATGCCTTATATATTCAAAGACAGCAGCCGCTCCCATCCCACCGCCAATGCACATTGTAACCATTCCATATTTACTTTGTGATTGCTTCCTCATTTCAGCTAACAAGCGAGCCGTTAAAATAGAGCCCGTTGCACCATTAGGATGTCCTAAGGCAATCGCTCCACCATTCGGATTAATAATATTCTGATTCAAACCTAAATGTTTAATCACTGCCAGCGCTTGAGCAGCAAAAGCCTCATTCAATTCTATTAGATCAATGTCTTCTATGTTTAAGCCTACCAAGTCTAAAACTTTAGGTATCGCATATGCTGGACCTATCCCCATCATATCAGGTTCAACTCCCACCACTTTATACCCCATAAACTTTGCAATAGGTTGAATCCCCAATTCTTTTGCCTTACTTGAAGACATTAGGACGACAAAACTTGCCCCATCGGAAATTTGTGATGATGTAGCTGCTGTTACTGTTCCTCCCTGTTTAAAAACATTGGGCAACTTTTTTAATTGATCCCGATTGGTATCAGAGCGGATTCCTTGGTCTTCTTTAAATGTCATTTCAGTCACATACGGCCGACCTTCATGAAATTTTACATTTTTTACTTGAACGGGAATAATTTCATCCTCAAATCGCCCATTAACTTGAGCATGATAAGCTTTTCGATGGCTTTCAACAGCAAATTGATCTTGATCGGCTTGACTAATGCAGTACTTTTCTGCTAAATTTTCAGCAGTCAATCCCATCGAAGTGGAAAGGTGTCTTCCATTTTCCTCTAAAAATAAATTATTGGTCATCTCTGGATTATTAAATGTTGTTGTACTTAAAAATTCTACTCCACCTGCTACCAGAATATCGGCTTGCTTTGCCATGATGGCATTCGAAGCGATCGCAATTGCTTGAAGACCTGAAGCACAAAAGCGATTAACGGTTTGACCAGGGATTTGCTCACTCAGTCCTGCACGTAAAGCGATACGCCTGCCTATATTCATTCCTTGCATGTTTTCTGGTATCGAGCATCCCACCACAATATCCTCAATCATTTGGCTTTCAAAGGATGATCCGACCCTGGCAATAACCCCTTTTAGTACTTGTGCCGCAATATCTTCTGGACGCTCATAATAGTAAGCTCCCCCTTGACGTCCTTTACCTATAGGGGATCTCCCGTAAGCTACAATATACGCTTCTTCCATAATATCCCCCCTAATTATGTAAAGGCCGTCTATTTTTCATCCAAAATGTCATTCTTTCTTGAGTTTTTGGATGATTCCATAGAGCCATAAATTGTTCTTTTTCTATTTCTAATAAATATTTTTGATTTACAATCGTTCCAAGTGGAACATTTCCTCCAGCCAAAACATCTGCGATTGAACGCGCAATGACACAATCGTGCTCAGTAGCAAAGCCTCCTGATAACCAATTTCTTAATTGTCCCTCTATAATGGCCTTAAAGTCACTCCCTAGAACCGCATATTCCATGCTGCCTTCTCCTATATAGCCATACTTAGCTAAGAATTCTACCTCCGCAATAGCCGAGCGTAATACATCTTGCTTTCTTCGCACGATTCGATCAGTCTGCCTTAGTAGTCCCAAGTTAAGAGCATCATAAGCATTTTTAGAAACTTTCCCATAAGCAACTGTTAGAAAATCAGAGAACAGTTCTCGCTTTGTTTCATAACGTGACATGTGACTACGGTAAACTCGATCTGCTAGTTCTGTTAAGCCTCCACCACCTGGAATCAAGCCTACTCCCACTTCTGTTAATCCAATAAAAGTATCCGCTGCAGCGACTACTTTAGGAGAGAACAGAGCTATTTCTGCCCCCCCTCCTAAAACATGGCCATGGATTGCAGTTACTATCGGCTTAGAACTATGTTTTAATTTAGTAACCATTTTCTGTCCCATGTTTAAACTCTTTTGTAATTGCAAATGATTCATATTCTGCATGGTATGAATATCAAAACCCACAGAAAAATTTTTTTGTAGATTTGCTACGACCATTCCTTTTACCGCATTAGTCTGCAAATAATCGATAGCTAGTATGATATCTTCCATTAAGCCAGGTGTAATAACAGATTTGGGTGTACAAATTATAAGAAGTAATACCTGCTCAGAAGTCTTAACAAACTGACTTTGTTGATCATGATCCCAAATAACGCTATCTATCAAATCATCTCGCAGTTTGACAGACTGCGGTTCACATTGTTTGGAATAAAAAGCCTGTCCTCTTTCTTGAATCCATTTAGGCAAGGGCCCCACTTCATCTTCTATTCTTTTTTTTACGCGTTCATAGCCCATCAAATCCCAGATTTCAAAAGGTCCCCACTGCCAGTTATATCCCCATACCATAGCCTTATCTATATCTTGATAAGAATCGCAAGCATATCCTACATTGATCGCTGCATAGTACATCACATTCCTAATCGATTCCCACATAAACGTTCCAATTTTATCTTCTGAGTTAAAGATCACTTCAAAATTATCCTGAGCTTTCTTAGACTTTAAGTGATTAAAGATATCCAATTCTGGAAAAACAAATGATTCATAATTTTCCGTCTCACCATTAAAAAAGTAGCGCTGATTTTGTTTTTTCTTATAATAACCTCCATTTGTTTTATCACCTAAATATTGATGAGCTAATAACAAATCAGGAAGAGACCTTTTCTGAAAGAACAAGCGCTCTCTTTCATCCTTACTGTAATAATTAAACGCAGCAGCTGATACATCAATTCCTGTTAAATCGCTTAAGCGGTAAGGCCCCATTTTACTGCGACCAATATAAGCACCGGAAATTGCATCAATCATTGGAATTGGCCACTTCTTAGCTTCTCCTCGGGCCATAATTTCATGATTAGCGTAAAAACCAATTCGATTAGCCAAAAAGCCTGTGACATCTTTTGCTTTGATAACTTCTTTATTTAAAATCTCTTTCACAAAAACTTCTACCTCAGCCAAGACGCTCTTATCGGTTTCCTTATTAGCAATCAACTCCACCATACGACTCGAATGCACTGGAGTAAAAAAATGTAAGCCAATAAAAAACTTTCTCTGTTGACTTGATAAAACTTCTGACAACGTATTAATGGACAGACTGGATGTATTACTCGCTAAGATTGTTTTCGCCGAAACAATTCTAGTCAAAGATTTAAATAACTTTTTCTTAATTTCTAAATCCTCTACTATTGTTTCAATAAGCATATCACTGTTTTTGAGGGCTTGTTCAGCTTGGCTAAAATGCAAATAATTGATCTGTGAAATAGAACTCGGACGAAATAATAATTGATTTTTAGGATTTCGTATATAATCAAGTGGTTCTAAAGGGAGCTCTTCAGGACTCTGAGCGGTCATATTTATCAAGTTTACGGATAACCCCATATTAATCAAATACGCAGCAATTTGTCTCCCCATGCTCCCCGATCCAAGGACACTGACTCTATGAATATTCATTATTGTCTCTCTTTCTCTATTAATTGGCGATATTCACCGGCTAATTGGAATTTCATCACTTTTCCAGCAACTGTTTCAGGTAAGGAACTTCTAAAGAAAATTCGCTTAGGAGTTTCATATCCTGCGAGCTCCTGACGGCAAAATTGAATGAGTACCTCTTCACTTATTACTTCTCCTTCTTTTAACACAACAATCGCTACTACCATTTCATCCCATTTTTCATCTTTTATTCCAATGACTGCTGCTCTTTTAACAGAAGGGTGAGAACTAAGAATCGATTCTACTCTTAATGTTGAGACACTCTCTCCCCCAGTCTTAATCATATTTTTTATCCGATCTACCATAACTACCAAGCCATTCTCATCATACATTCCACGATCTCCCGAATGGAACCATCCATTTCGTATTGCTTGCTCAGTTGCTTTTTGATCTTTATAATAACCTGAAAAATTAATTGGAGAACGGTAGACAATTTCGCCCTGTTCATAAGGTTCATTGATAATTTGATCATGCTCATCTACAATCACCGCTGCCAAACTTGGATCTGGGATTCCTACATAATTTTCAAAAGGTGCAAACTTTCGATAAATTGCAGGATACCGATCATGTGGAAAACGATAACCTGCTATTGCTTCAGTTTGCGCAAACGATTCAAAAATATTTACGTGATGGCCACATATTTCTTTTAAAGCATCGTGATATTTAGGCTCCAATGCTGCATATCCATACAAAATTGAAGTTAATGAAGAAAAGTTTAAAGAATAGCAATTGCTATGATAATGATCAACAAGATCGTATACCATTGCTGCAGAACCTGCCCAGAGTGCTGTTGGCTTTTCCTGACTAATAGCTTGACAAAGATCGTTAATATTGTAGTTGCGCCCCATAATAAACGTTCCACCTGTTAAAAAAGCAGATCCTGGCAAAGTTTGATCCGCTACATGATAAATCGCAGGCAAAAAAGAGATCACTTTATATTGCCACTCTCCAAATAGAGAGGTCCCTAATTTCATTCCATAGTTATAGGCTGCAAAATATGTATAATGATGCGAAATCATCACACCTTTCGGCATAGAAGTAGTGCCAGATGTAAACAATATTTCCCAAATATCGTCCCCATGAATTTCTATCTCAGGTGACTCTTTTGAAATATCCTTAATAAAGTTCTTAAAAGAGCATTCATTGAACTTAATATTTCCTTTAACCGGAATCACCACATCAATATTAATTTGTTTTCTCTCTACGACTTTTTGAACTCGGTTAAGATGTTCATCATCGACAATAATCATTTCGGGCTCTGTTAAATCAAGGATATATTCTAATACATCATCAGCGAGCATAGTATTCACTGGCACATTCACCATGCCTGCTTTAGCAACTCCTACTTTTGCTAGATAAGCTTCAACAGAATTATCACAAAAGAAAAAAATCCGATCTCCTCTATTTAATCCTGCTTTAAGTAAAGCATTGGCAAATTGGTTAGCGAGATTATCTGCTTCATGATAACTTACACGCTCATATTCCGGGTAAGCAAAAGCTCCTTTCCAGGCCACAATGGCTTCTTGATTTGGATTTCCTAAGGAAACTCTCTCTAACATATCTCCCACACTAACTCGATCCCAACGATGATTACGTTTACGATTATACAACGAATGAACATCTAACGACATTTGAACAACTCCTTTATAAATATTTTCACAAACATTTTACCATATAATCAGTCCTTTTACATCGTTTTTCACAATATATAAACATCTGGTTTTTTTGAGAATATAGCCTTCCTTTTTCATATTTTGCTTAACTAAAAATAATTTTCAGCTTTTCAGCCATAAACGATTTAACTTGAATCATTCTCTATTTAATTTATAAATTCATTCAAAAAAAAGACAGTAGCTTTACACTACTGACCTTTAACTATTTATAAAAAGATAGACTTTCAAAATAAAATGGAATTAACACTTTAATCGTCTCCTCTATCCATTCAGAGAACAACTTTTCATTGGAAAGTATCTTACTTCCTCTATCCTCTTTACGGCCTAACATGAATTCTGCCTTTTTTACTTTGATTAATCGTTCAAAAATTTCTTGATAATCAACAGCAGATTGTTCAATATAATAAAGTTGAGTATGATCAGGTATTACGACAAAATCATCCGCTAATTCTTGAAAGCTCCCAGCTTTTTTCTGCCATTTTGCAGCAATTTCTTTTTCATAAAGTGGATTATCGATTAAAGCAAGTCCTACAAATACATACTGAACATTAATAAGAATTTGAAAGTGTGGAAATTTTTTATATCCTCTGGTATTTCCGCCAATTGCTACCCAAGTACTTTCAGGCGCATAGACACTTCTTCGGCGATGTTGGGCTAAATGAACGGGTATGGGGGGCTCTAACTTCGAATCTGTCACAAGTTGATTTGAAATTTCCCCACCATAATGTTGCCAGATTGGGTGAATGATTTCTCGAATTCCTTTCATACAAATTTGAAGATCTTCTATTTCAAATATTTTAAATACTTCTTCATCTATTATTATTTTATTTTTCAAATTAATCCCTCAAATCTATTCACAATGGTCTATTCTACTACTGAAGATTCAGGATAAAGGTTTGGATTAGCTTCTGGCATAAAAGTAAAGCCTTCGCCATCAACCTGCTGAATTGCATTTACAGCCATAAAAGCCTTTGGATCTAAACGACGAATAATTCGCTGAACTGCCATCAACTGCCGATTGGAAACCACAATATAAAGTATCTTACGATCATTACCCGAATAAAATCCATAGCCATTAAATACGGTAACACCTCGTTTAACATTCTCCACAATCTCTTTTCCAATCTCTTCATAATGTTCAGAGATAACAAAAATAGCATTTTTAGGATTGTATCCTGTAATCCAAAAATTCAAAATTCTGCTTGTCAACAAAATTCCTATAATAGAAATAACGCCTTTTTCTAAACCAATCACAAAAATAAGCGAGGTCACGATGATTGCATCGGTTATTAACAAAGCATTCGAAACACTGATTCCAAGAAATTTATTTATAATTAAAGCTATAATATCGGTTCCACCAGTCGATCCACCACCTCTAATGACAATTCCTAACCCTGAACCCATCAATACGCCAGTTACTAAAGGAGCTGTTATTTGATTGTCAGGTGTAAAAGCGGGTACATGAATATGTGCTAAATAAAAAGACAAAGCCACAACTGAAATTAAGGTGTAAATAATCGTCATTTTATCTAATAACTTCCAGCCCAATATTAATAAAATAAGATTCGCCACAAAAGCTGTCATCGGAATATTAAAATTCAGTGTATAATGAAGAAAGAGGGTAAAACCGGTCACTCCACCTTCTCCTAATTCATTGGGTAAAGAAACCATATTTATTGAAATTGCAACTAACATAGTTCCTACTAAAGTCATTACAATTGATTTTGCAATTTTTTTCATCTAAGCACTTCCCTCTCTATCTCAATATTACTATTATATCAGAATAAAGAAGTTGAACGGATTAAGATGTTAACGTTTTTATCTAACTCAAGTTCTCTATTTATCATATTTTTTTCATTTTATTCTAAAAATAGTCGTCATATTCTCAACTCTCTTAACTTGCTTAACCACATATTTGATAAAATTATTCTCCACTCAAAAAGAGTAGTGACTATTTATAACTCATAATCACTACTCTGAATTGATCTAATTACATCTTTTCCAATTTATCCAAGATTAATTGGTTAACTACCTGTGGATTAGCTTTGCCTCTTGTTTGTTTCATAACTTGTCCAACAAAGAATCCTAAAGCCCGATCTTTACCATTTTTATAATCTTCAACTGATTTTGGATCACCTTCAACAATTTCATCAATGATCGGTTGTAACTTAGCTGGATCGGACAGCTGAGCCATTCCCCTTTCTTCAACAATAGTAGCCGCATCTCCACCTTCCTTAGCTAGGATTTTGAAGAGTTGTTTAGCGATTTTCGAAGAAATTGTTCCTTCATCAATTAATCGTATCATTTGAGCTAGATTAACAGGTGTTAGTCCGATATCAGTAAGTTGAATCTGTTCAGAATTTAAATAGGCTGAAACTTCACCCATTAACCAGTTTGATGCTTGTTTAGGATCTGCTCCTTCTAAGATTGTTGCATCAAAGAAGTCGGATATTTCTTTTTGCAAAGTAAGAACCATCGCATCATATTCAGGTAAATCATACTCTTTAATATAGCGAGCTCGTCTAATTTCAGGCATTTCTGGAATTTCCAATTTTACACGATCAACCCACTCTTGACTAATCGTCATTGGTGGAATATCTGGTTCTGGGAAATATCGATAATCAGCCGCTCCTTCTTTACCCCTCATAAGAATTGTCTGCCCTGTTTTCTCATCATAACGACGTGTTTCTTGAGTTATTTTGCCTCCAGAACGTAAAATATTGGCTTGACGCTTCTCTTCATACTCTAACCCTTTGCGAACGTAGTTAAAAGAATTCAAATTCTTGATTTCTGTCTTAGTTCCAAACTCTTCTTGGCCAAAAGGTCTAAGCGATATATTTCCATCACAGCGCAATGATCCTTCTTCCATCTTCACATCAGATACACCCGTATACATAATTCGCTCACGTAAAGCTTCTAAAAAAGCATAGGCTTCTTGAGGGGAACGAATATCTGCTTCCGTCACAATTTCAATTAAGGGTGTTCCTTGCCGATTTAAATCGACATATGAATACCCATCTGTTCCGTGTGTATTTTTTCCCGCATCTTCTTCTAAATGAACTCTCTCAATTCGAATACGACGAGTTTCACCTTCTATTTCAACATCAAGATAACCATTTGATCCGACTGGTTGATCTAATTGTGAAATCTGATAAGCCGCTGGGCTATCAGGATAGAAATAATTCTTACGATCAAACTTCATTTGCTTAGCTACTTGACAATTTAACGCTAATGACGCTTTCATTCCATATTCAATCGCCTTACGATTACCAGTTGGTAAAACACCTGGATAAGCCCAATCTTTCTCATTAGTATTCGCATTTGGAGCTGATCCAAAACCAACAGGAGATGATGAAAAAATCTTAGAGTTCGTCTTTAATTCAACGTGGACTTCTAATCCAATTACAGTTTCAAAATTCATCTTTTTCCTCCTATAATTCTGGTTTCTTTTGATAGAAATCATGTGCTTGTTCAAAAGCATGTCCTACTTGGTATAATATTGTTTCACTTGACGATGGCCCCGTTAAAGCCATTCCAATTGGTAGTCGATTATTATCAAATCCAGCTGGAATAGATAAACTTGGTATTCCTGCTAAGTTAATAGGAACTGTTAATAAATCAGCCACATACATCTCTAAAGGATCTGTGATCCGTCCTCCTAATTTAAAGGCCGTGCTTGTTGTCACTGGACCCATTATAAGATCATAATCTTCAAAAATTTTCGCAAAATCTTGCTTAATTAATGTTCTAACCTGTGCTGCTTTTTTGAAGAAAACATCATAAGCACCGGCACTCAAAGAATAGCTTCCAATCATGATCCGACGCTTTACTTCCTCTCCAAACCCTTCATTTCGTGATTTAGTATAAATCTCATCTAAATTATGCGCTTCTGTTGAACGATAGCCATATCGAATGCCATCAAATCTTTGTAAATTAGATGAAGCTTCGGCCGAAGCAATAATATAATATACATTCACCCCATATTCAGAATGTGGCAAACTCACCTCTTCTACAATCGCTCCCTCTTTTCTAAAAAAATCGGCTGCTCTATCGATCGCTTGGCGAACTTCAGGGTTAATTGCATCAGAATGATATTCTTTCGGATAAGCAATCTTCATTCCTTTAATTGATTCACCAATTTTACTCGCAAACGTTTCATTGCAATTCGGTAAAGTCGTTGCATCATTGAGATCGTGACCTGCTATTGCTTGAAGTACCCTTGCATTGTCTTCGACAGTTAACGTCATAGGACCCACCTGATCTAAACTAGAAGCAAACGCAACCACTCCATGACGAGACACCCTTCCATACGTAGGCTTCATTCCTACTATCCCCGTATATGAAGCGGGTTGACGGATGGATCCCCCAGTATCGCTTCCTAATGAGGCTGGAACTTGACGCGCAGCTACTGTGGCTGCAGAACCTCCTGAAGAGCCACCTGGTACACGCTCTAAATCCCACGGATTGTGCGTCGGATGGAAATATGAGTTTTCAGTTGAACCTCCCATCGCAAATTCATCCATATTAAGCTTTCCAATAACAATTGCACCAGCTTTTTTCAGCTGTTTAATCACAAACGCATCATATGTGGGAACAAAATTTTCTAACATTTTACTGGCAGCAGTTGTTGTAAAACCTTTTGTTAAAATATTATCTTTTACCGCTACTGGAACTCCATTTAATTGTGGTGCCCCGTCTGCATATCCAATTTTATCAGCTTTTGAAGCCGCTTCTAGGGCCGCTTGTTTATGATTTTCGTAATGAATAAAAGATTTAACCTGCGATTCTGTAGCTTCAATACGCTGATAAATCGAATTTATCAATTCTACTGCTGTAAATTGACCGTTAGCTAACCCCTCTTGTATTCCTTTAATTGTATCTGGAAAATTCATTTTAAGCTCCCTCCCCTTCTTCAATAATCACTGGCACTTGAATATATCCATCTTGGGAGGATGGTGCATTATTTATTAATTCATGATAGTTCTCATTTGGAATAGCCTGATCTTCCCGGTAAACATTCTGTAAATCATTGCCATGAAAAGTTGGGACAACATTCTCTGTATCTACTTCTTGAAGATGTTCGACTAATTCAATAATCCCTTGAATTTCAGGTGTCACTTTATCTAAACTCTCTTCATCAAAACTTAATTTAGCTAAATGAGCGACATGCTTAATTTCTTCTCTACTAATCATTTATATCCCCCTTACCTATTGTCTAAAAATATGTGATTGAAATTCTTGTTGACCCGCAGGTCTTCCAACATAGGCTTCCACACCCGTATTTGAAATGATTTTTATCTCTATTGCTATATTTTCCGGTAAATGTGTTTGAGCCATATCCATCACATATTGCGTGAGCGCCGTTACTTCTGTAATTTGATAAAATTGGGTCACAATTTCAATATCTAATGTCGACAAGTTTTCATCAATATATAAAGCTTGTCCTGATATTCCGTTAAGATTAGGGAAAAAATTCCGGACAGCAGAAGAAAAATTATCAAAATAAGCATACTTTTCTCCTTCAACCCCTGCTTCTAATTGCGGTAAAGCTACCCGATATTCATTCCGATCTGTCCAATCCGACACTGCGTTCCCTTCACGAGATATACCATCTGAAACAAAAGTTCCACCCACAATTTCTTCGGCAGGAGATTGACGATAGATCCCCACAACAATAGGAATCGAGCGCAATTGTTCAGTAGATCTCAGCCTTCCTACTATGATATTCGCATAAGCACGTCCTCGTTCACGCATCTCCCCCATAGAAATTTCTTGTTCGTATACGACTCCTTCTGGATCGGTATATTGATAGGTAGAATTCATCGATAGGCCTATAACGATCCCACCTAATTCAAACCCTTCTTCCGTTTCAACCATGATGTTCTTTTCCATAATTTGTGACAAATAAATAGGGGTAGATTGAACTTCCGTTACAGCTTGTTCATTTTCATCATCTTCATCTTCTTCGATAATGCTTCCGGTTTCATCTACCATTACTTCTTCTCCTGTATCCGTAATCGAAATTTCACCTATTTCTTCCGGATCATCGGCAGGTGAAACAGACTCTTCTTCAGAAGATTCTAAAGGAATTTGTTCTGCATCAGAAGGAATAGCAGGATTTAGCCCCTCAGGATTTTCTTCAGACTCTCTTCCAACCCAAGAGGTAAGGGTCTCTTCATCAATCAATTGCCCCTCCTGAAGATAATACTGGTCAGTAGGAAAGACCTCTCTTCCCAATCTTAAAAGTCCTTCTTCAAAGGCAAAAGCATTTCCCGTTGAAGATAGAGTATAATCTGAACTAGCTGATGCACCAAGTTGATATTTCCCATCAGTGATAACCGCTCGATAGTTTTCAGAAGATAGCTGATTGGCAGTTGTTTGAACACTAACCGTATCTGGATTCGGAGTGGTTTCTTGTTCGTCTTGAGCATCTAAATTATTTAAACAGCCTGATAGCAAGCTCAGTATAACCATCAAGCTAAACACTTTTAGTTTTTTATTCATTTTCAACTCCACTTTCTGCTAGTTTTTGAACAAAAGTTGCTTCGTCTATTATTTTGATCTTCAAGCTCTCAGCTTTAACTAACTTACTGCCAGCTTGCTCTCCAGCAATTAAGAGATCTGTTTTACTAGAAACACTATTTGTGACGCTTGCCCCCAAACTTTCTAGAATTTCCTTAGCTTCTGTTCTTGTATAGTGTGACAAAGTTCCCGTTAAAACAACTGTTTTACCTAACCATTCGGATGAAGGATCAATCGATGAAGACTGCCCATGAAAACTCATTTGAACTCCAGCTCTCTTCAATTTATCGATCAATTGTTGACTATCCGCTTGGTTAAAATATTGCACCAGTGACTTACTGATCATCGGTCCAATCCCATCAATATCACTTATTTCTTCCGGGCTAATACGGCTGATTGCTTCTATTGTACCAAATTTTTGCGCAATTAAGCGAGCAGCTTTTGCTCCCACATGCCGAATTCCTAACCCAAAAAGAAGTCGTTCAAGTGAATTACTTTTAGAAGCTTGGATTGCTAGATACAAATTATTTGCAGATTTCTCTTTAATTTTATCCAAGGTTAATAGATCTTCTTTTGTCAGATAATACAGGTCTGCTATATCCTGTATTAATTGATTCTCTAACATTTGATGGATGATTCTTTCACCTAAGCCCACGATATTCATCGCTTGCCTTGAAACAAAATGACTAATTTGGGCTAGTCTTTGAGCAGGGCAATTAGGGTTTATACATCGAATCGCCACTTCACCCTCTATTCTTTCCAAATCAGTATGACAGGCTGGGCATTTCTTTGGAATAGACAGTTTCTCTGTTGGTTCTCGCCTTTGATCAATCATAACTGCCGTAACTTCAGGAATAATATCTCCTGCTTTATGAAGAGAGACGATATCATTTATCCGCAGATCTAAATTCTCAATAAAATCTACATTATGCAGACTGGCTCTTTGAACAACAGTACCTGCTAATTGAACAGGTACCATCTTAGCAGTTGGGGTGATTACTCCCGTACGCCCCACTGTCCACTCAACATCTAGAATGCGTGTTTCAGCTAATTCTGCTGGAAATTTATATGCAATCGCCCAACGAGGCGCCTTAACAGTATAGCCTAAGTCTTGTTGTTGTTTTATATCATTCACTTTAATAACGATTCCATCAATTTCATATACCAAATCATGACGTATTTCAGAAATCTTGTCAATATAATTCAATACTTCATCAAGCGTACGGCAAATCTCTCTTAGTGGATTGGTTCTTAAACCTAGTTCCTCGATCCGTTGAAATAATTCCGCTTGAGAAGCTATCTGATGTTTCCCACTATTGGCTAATCCATACATAAAAACATTCAATTTACGTTCTGCTACCTTCTTGGGGTCAATCTGCCTTAATGCTCCAGCAGCAGCATTCCGAGGATTTGCTAACGGTACCAGCCCCATTTCATCTCTTTGCTCATTTATTTGAAGAAAAATATCTTTTGGCATATATGCTTCGCCACGAAATTCAGCAGAAACCTCTTCCCTTAAACGCAAAGGTATGGCTGGGATCGTTCTAAGGTTGTTCGTAATATCTTCGCCAATATTACCATCGCCACGTGTTGCCCCTCTTACAAACTGCCCATCTTCATAAGTTAAGGCAATTGCCAAGCCATCAATTTTACATTCACACATCCACTCTAGATCTTGTCCGACTATCGACTGAACCCTTTTAATAAACCCTGCGATATCTTCTTTATTAAATGCATTACTCAAAGAATACATAGCTTCAGCATGACTAACTTTTGAGAAGCCTTCCAACAATTGATCACCTATTCTTTGGCTAGGAGAGTCAATAGTGATCCATTCAGGATGAAGTTTTTCAATTGTTTCAAGCTCATGATACAACATATCATATTCCTGATCTGAAATCAGAGACTGATCCAAGACATAATAATGGTAGGCATATTCATTCAGTTGATTTTTTATTTCATCTAAACGCTCGCGTAAGTCTTTATCCATTAGCTAGTCCCCCTATTCTTCAACCTTACTAATCGGAGCAAAAGCTGCCATTAACTGTTTTACACCTTGTTCAGGAAAAGCAATTTTTAATATCTGATCTTTAGAGGTAGAATCAATACTCACAACCGTCCCTTGCCCCCATACTTTATGCATCACCTTATCTCCAACATTCCAATCCAAAATCATTTTTGTATTTTCTTTGTCTGAATTTTTCGCTCTTGTTTTAGTCACACGCTGGGAAGTAAATGGTCGTTTCCCTAGCTTAACTTTTGATGCTTGAGATTGTGATGGATAAAATGAGTTATCTTGTAAGGGTAATCCTACTTTTTCTAATAACAGAGGATCGATTTCATCAATAAAACGGCTGATAAGGTTTTGCTGATAGCGTCCATAAATTAGACGATTCTGAGCAGCTGTTAGATACAATAAATTTTCAGCTCGAGTCATGGCTACATAGGCTAGGCGGCGTTCTTCTTCCATTTCTTCATTGTCTTCAAAAGCACGATACGAAGGAAATAATCCTTCTTCCATCCCTACAATAAAGACAACCGGAAATTCAAGCCCTTTTGCCGCATGCATGGTCATCAAAGTTACAGCTGATTGAGTTTCTTCTTCCGTTTTATCACTTACTAAAGATAATTCTGTCAAAAATAACGTTAATAATGAAGCCTGTTCCTCCAGTAAACCTGGGAGATCCTCTGTTTCTAAGAATGCTGGATTGAACAAGTCGGGTGTTATCTCCGGCACAAAATTAACTTGTGGATTTTCGTCTGACTTAATAAGATCTGGATCACTTTCTTTTAAAGCTTCATGATCTTCCTCATCAAATTGTCTGGTCACAGAAGCAAATTCTTCTAGGTTTTCCAAACGAGTCTGACTTTCTAAATCTCCTTCTTCAACTAATGCTTGAGTATAGCCGGATTGCTCCCAAACTTGTTCCACTAATTCTGTAATCGTTAAATATTTAGCCTGTTCTTGTAAATTCGCAATCATTTGAGCAAACTCTCGCAATTTATTCTGAGCACTAGACGATAAATTAGAATGAACAAGCTCTGGAATTGCTTCAAACCAAGAACTTCCGATAGAGTCAGCAAACAGCGCCAATTTTTCAATCGTTGCATTCCCGATTCCCCTTTTAGGAACATTTACTATTCGGTTAAAACTTAAATTATCAGTAGGATTATCAATCAAACGCAAATAAGCTAAGGTGTCTTGAATTTCTTTTCGACCGTAAAATTTAATCCCACCAATAATTTTATAAGGGATATTAGCTTTTAGCAACTGCTCCTCAATCGTCCTAGATTGTGCCTGTGTCCGATACAATACCGCAAAATCAGAATTTGTAAGTCCTAATTGATCTTTATTCTCCAGTATCTGTTGAGTAACATAACAAGCTTCATCCGTATCATTGTTGGACCGATAAAATTTAATCTTCTCACCCGTATTTTTATCAGACCAAAGTTTTTTAGCCTTACGATTATAATTATTTTTGATTACGCTATTTGCAGCATTAAGAATATTTTGAGTAGAACGATAATTTTGTTCCAAAAAAATTACTTTGGCCTCCGGATAATCCTTTTCAAAATTCAAAATATTTTCCATATTGGCACCTCGCCAACCATAAATACTTTGATCTGCATCACCAACCACACAAATATTCTTTAATAAACCAGCTAATAGTTGTACAAGTCGGTATTGACTGTCATTGGTATCTTGATATTCATCCACATGAATATACTGAAATTTCTGTTGATAAAACCGACGTACATATTCATGATTTTCTAGTAATGTTACCGTATTTAAAATAAGGTCATTAAAATCCATTGCATTCGCGGCTTTGAGCTTTTCCTGATATTTAGCATAAACTTTCGCTTGGATCTCTTCAACAAAATTTCCAGCTTGTTCTGTATACTGTTCAACAGAACATCCTTCATTCTTCGCTTGATCAATCACCCAAAGAAGCTCTTTCTCTCGAAACTGTTTACTATCCAAATTCAACTCTTTCAATACTTGTCTCATAAGTGTTTGCTGCTCACTTTGATCTACAATCGAAAAATTACGCTGATATCCTACCATCTCGCACTCACGTCGTAAAATTCGGACACACATTGAATGAAAAGTTGAAACCCAAATTGAATCAGCCTCCGATCCTACTAAGGCGCGTACTCTTTCTTTCATCTCATTGGCCGCCTTATTTGTAAAGGTAATGGCCAATATATTCCAAGGATTCACTGCTTTATTTTCTAATAAATAGGCTATTCGATGCGTTAAAACTCGAGTTTTCCCTGAACCTGCTCCTGCTGCAATCAACAATGGCCCTTCTACGGTTAAAACTGCTTCTTTTTGCCGATCATTTAATTGCTGAATTCTTTCCATCAAGCTCATTTAATCTCTCCATTCCCCTTCTACAGTATCTGTACTATTATAACAAAAAAAATAACGAACATATATCCCTTCCCCAATTCGTCTGCTATTTTTCAATAAAAAAAAGCTAGTGTAAACACACACTAGCATTATTATACTGTTTAATCAGGTTTATATAATTCGGTTACCTCAATTTGTCGATCACAGGAAGATAATGAATCTCCCGTAATGATCACTTGACCATCTAAATGATTAGCTGTGGAACTTGGTTTATTCACAAACACAAAACCCCAATCCGTTCTAGCCATTTGTTGAATCATTACATTCGCAAAATTCAACTGTTCAATTGGTATGGAAACAGCCGCCTCACTAATGGGTGAGAGTTCTGGCAAAGGTAGTCCCACCAAAGCTCTCATGCACGCTTCAAAATGAGAAATTGACATGGCACCAATGGTGAAAACAGCCGCTTCAGATAAACCAATACTTGCATGATTAATATAAATCACACCTGCTGAAGTAATAAAAAATTCCAAAGTTAAAGAACCGATTAAAGATAAAGATTCTGCGATTAATTGACCTAAACGATTGATCTCTTCTTCTACAAAACTTTCAACTCTTGCTGGATATCTCACTTGAATTCCAATAATATCTCCCTTATCAATCAATTCAAAAGGTGGATAACATAACATATCTCCCCGCTCATTTCTTACTACGGTTAGAGATACCTTTTTTTCTACTGGAATCCATGCTTCTAAGACACATGTACCATAATCAACCTTCCCCTGAGCATGTTCCAAATCTTCCTCATTATAAAGAATGATATGATCATGCGCTCCGGGTAAATGCCTCTGTCCTGATTTTAAAATACAGGGATAGCCTATATATTCAACAGCCTCTTTGATATCTTCTAATGAGGTCACCATAGAAAAAGGCGCGACTAAGCTTTTAGTAGAATCTAAATAGACTTTTTCAATCAACCGATCTGTAGTGATAGCAATAAGATCTTCTGATAAAGATAAATTAGTATGATCCGCTAATAATTGAAAATCTCTATTCGATAAAATCCCTACCTCTACGTACACTAAATCTACCCTTTTTGCAAACTCGATCAAAATCGCATCAGAGTATACTTCTACCACCATTTGAAAACTTGCAAATTGCTGAATTGGATTCTGCTGATCTTGTACTAAACTCGCTACACGATAGCCTAAACGACCCGCTTCTTGAGCCAAAAGAGCCGATGTTAAAGATGATCCAATAATCCCAATAGTAGCTCCTGGATAATGTCTCTGGGTCATGTAATTCCCCCTCTATTTTTACACATAGTCGTGAAGCTATCATACCATATATTATGCTTTAAGGTTAAATATTCTTTTCCTCAGTTGTAGTATTTTCCTGATCATATTGATCTAAATCCCAATTTTCGATCAATTCAATAATTTTATCTGAATAGGTTGGATCAGTAGCATAACCTGAACTCTGTAAGCCCTTAGCTTGTTCTTGATAACTTTTCCCCGTCAGAACTGCATCATATTGACCAGGATCCCAAGTAGTTCCACCACTTATCAAGACCGCATGTTCTCGCATAGAATCGCTCCACGAACTATAAACTTTAAATGGCTCATCAACTTCGACCCATTCACCATCCACATACTCCAACGTTGGATAAATCGCCTTATTCGGATCATCTGGACTTGTTTTAACCCCATATAAATTATAATGCTCACTGGCTAACTGGCTCCTACCAAAATCAGACTCTAGCATGGCTTGAGCTAATGAAACCGAAGCCAGCACACCATATTCTTCTTGAAGCTCTTGAGCTGTTGGAACGATTTGAGCAATAAATTCTTCTTCACTTGGGTAAGCCTGATCACTAATAAAATCAGGAAACGATTCAAATTGTGATGGATGAGACAACCATCTCCACATTAGACCCATTAATAACACAAAAATAATTAAAATTAAGAAAGCAAAATATCCTGCTCTACGGAAAAAATTTTGCCACCAATTTTTAAAATTTCTCTGCCACTTTTTCCGACTTTTTGACCACGAACTATGTCCACTCTTATACGTACGCGGTTTATTTTTGCGTGCTTTCTTGACCAATCACTTCACCACACTTATTGTTTATTCCTCACTATTATCTTTCAATCTTTCACTTTGGTCATCAAACCATTGTAGGAGTTTTACCTCATCTGTTTCAATTTGTTGACGTAAAATTCCTGGCAATCGAATCTCAATGATATCATTGTAGCCCCAAAAATTATATTCTGCAATCAATTGTAAAATAGTAGTATTAGCTTTATCCGAATAACTCTCGCTGTGATGCCACTCAAGTCTTACCATCCCATGATTGACCCAAGTCTTAGCTATTTGATATTTCAAATATAGATATTCTGGAACTGGATTAGCCATGACATCAGGCATAATTTCAGCATTACGAACAACTTTTTGAACTAGCATCCACTCATAATCAGTAAATAAAGTAGAGAGTATCTGGATATTCTCAAATTTTAACCCCTGCTCACCCTTTTTCCATCGATCCCAAGATTGGGGACTTATTCCTAACTTTTCATGATAGAAAGCCTTTTCTGATTGGTACTTTTCCTTTATGACGTAGACAACAATTTGAACTAGTGCTGGATTCATAACATCACTCCTTTTCTTTATTATACACCTAAAGGGTGATAGCTCAAAAGGTTAATCATCAAAAAAAGCATTTTTTGTAGTACACTACAAAAAATGCTTCATTATTTCTATCGACGAATCATTAGTAATAGGACCATTTCCCATTTTCATCTTGATACCAAGTGCCTCGGCGATATTCATCTCCAAACCAATAATAATTATCAGTCTGTTTCCCTTCATACAAATTGCTAATATTTTCTCCTGATGGCGAAATTTCAGCAGTCGTTTCATTATCAACAAGAGTTACTTGACTCGCTTCCCGATTTGATTCTTCACGCGATTGCGCTTCTGCCTCTGCCCGAGATTCAGCTTCTGCTTGAGCACGTGATTCAGCCTCCGCATTGGCTTCTTCCTCTCGTGATTCGTCTTCAGATTGTTCTCGATCTTCCGTCGTCTGACCCTCTACTATATAATCTAGACTTTGACTAATTGTTTGCTGAATAGCAGTATTCATACTAGCTGGATCTTCTAACTCATCACTCATAATCACATAAATTATAGGCTTTTCAGATGTTTCAATGATTCCAGAATAATGCTGGACATTCGTATTGGCATCTGAGGTTAAAAGTTCAAACCTTCTTTCCACTAACTCATTCTCAGCAGGGAATTTCTCAGACATAGGAGATTGAAGGAGTGCCTCTTTAAACATTTCATCTCGTTCTTTATCAATCAGTTGATTATTAGCTAATTTCTCTAGCAACTGTCCGATGTCAGTAGCATTAGTCATAGCCCCAGAGATATAATTCTCTCCTTCTACCGCTAAAGGAGCATTCATTCTTGTTGTAAAATACCCGGACTCTTTTAGCCAATAATTAAATTGATTTACACCTTCTGCTAATTGAACCAAATGATTCATAGCACTCGCATCACCTTGTTGAATAGTCAAATCGATCAGTTCTTGAACCGTATACTCTGTCGCATCACTTGTAGCGACAGTCCCAAAATCACCTGAAGCTAATAGTTGGTCATTAAACTTCACTGTATCATCCAATTGAACCTTATTATCTGCAACAAGCTCATATATTCTTTGGAGAATAAACCAACCTATCAAATTATCAGCTTCCACTGCCTTACTATCATAGACAAATGGTGACTTCTCATCCTGAACATGAACAAATAGCGAAGCATCTCCTTGCTCATTTAAGTTTTCTTTTGCAATCTTGCTTAACTCTTGAGCCTTTTCTTCATCGAGATCTTTACTCGGCACATCATATGCAACACTATCACTGAAACCTTCCGTCTCAATGAGGAGCGCTTGTTTACTCGTGTCTTCTCCCACAACGGATAAAGCAGGATCAACAAAACTTATAATTAATTTCTTGCCTTCTTTTAATAAAGAATATTCATCATCCAACTTAATTTCAGTGTCATTATATTTAACTTTAAAATCAAAAGTATTTTGATCAACTTTCGACAGCTCTTGGTCAAAATCTAATTCCACCCTGATTGTTGGGTAGTCATCCACGTTAACCTGGCTACTTTTCACTTGATATAACTGGCTTTCATCAGACTGTTCAGGTTTTCCTTCTGATTCAGAACTTGGATTTGAAGACTCCTTTTCTCCTTCTCCTGCAGACGTTTCATTTTTCTTTTTAGCTTCTTGATCAGTTGCTGAGTTTTCTTTTGCTACTTCTTCATCCTGATCATCATTCGCTTGTTCTTGCTGTGCTCCCTCTTCTATCGCTTCAGATCCCGCTAAATTAGGCGAATCCTGGTGCTCTTCTGGCACTTGACGCAAACTACTATGATTTGGAGCAAAATACTCTTTCATTTTACCAATAATGCGTGGTGCAAATAAAAACAGTAAAAAGATTAAAGCAAAAGCTAACAACAATTTTAGAATAGTGGCAAGTACGCTTCCTCCTGATCGTTGTTTTGTTTTAGGAACAATATATTCCTCTTCTTCATCATAATCTTCTTGATAACTTTCTTGATTAGCAGTATATGGGTAAGCAAAAACTTCATCTGCACGCTGCTTGAAGCTTTCATCCTCATCCAATCCTTGATCATGACTGGCTCTATTGACTTTTTGATAATTTTCTTGAGCCTGTTCTTCAGCTTCAGCCATCTCTTTATCTAAACTTCTGCGAGGAATTGGTTGAATCGGTGTAGACTCAGGCTTAGGAACGGAGTCCCCAGCTTTCCTTCGACTTACCCTATCTTCTCTTCCTACTTTAGATGATGGTTCATACTTTACATTCGATTCTTGTTTTTCGATCTTATCTTGTTTAAATTCCTGTTTATCAGCCGAATTAAAATGGTATCCACAATATGCACACTGTGTCTTACTTCTTACTTTTCGGCCGCAATTTGGACATTGCATGTTGTTACCTCCTATATTTCACTCTGTAACATTTACATCTTTATTCACGCTATTATTGTAGCATATTCTAGAAGTTAGGGACAATCCCCATTCCTTTAATCCACTCCCTTGAGAGCTTCAACCATATTGATTTTCCTTATTTTACCATGCATTAATAACATTACCAAACTTGAAAAAACTAATGTTAACACAATAGATATCCCATAACTTCTCAACGATATCCTAGGATAGAATAGCATATCTTCCATTTGCATCTGCTTCATAATTAAATGAGTCAATATTCTACCTAAGCCTAAACCAATAAGCGAAGCAAAACATGTTATATACATAATCTCCTCATAAACATACAAACTAATTTCTTTAGAATAGAAACCTAATACTTTTATTGTAGCAAGTTCTTTAATACGCTCTTCAATATTAATATTAGTTAGATTATATAACACTATAAAAGCAAGTCCTGCCGCCGCTATAATTAGTACGAGCGTAATCAAACCCAAACTGTCCATCGATTGACTCGCCATGCTTCGGACGGTGTCGGTATTTACAATTGTTAAAACATGTTCCAAGTCTCCAATAGTATCCTCTAATTGATTCACATTCACTTTATCATGATAGTTAACGAGCAAAGCATTTCCATGGACTTTCTTCTCAAAAATTTTATTAAAATCGGATGATGACATATAAACATAATGTAGAACATAGTTCTCAATCACTCGATCAATATTTAACGAGTATTCTTGCGCATCCTTTTCTAGCAACAATTGAGATCCCTGTTCTAAATGATAAAGCTCTGCTAAACGCTCAGTCACTAAGGGGCCTGTTTGGTCGAGCGATAAAAGCCTTTGTGGCTCCTGCCGTGTATGAAGACTAACAAATTTATTAAAATCCTCAGAACTCCCCAAGGGAACTACAAGGTTAATCTCATTTTCTATTCCATTTATACCATTACTTGTAAATTTTTGACTATAAATAGGAATTGTGTTCTTTACTCCAAAAGTAGCTGCCACTTTCTCTAATATTTGAGCAAGTTGATATGCCGTCAAGTCTTCCTCTAAATAAATGGTAGCATCATATGACTGAATACTATCAAATTGTTTAGATACAAGTCCAGAGATGGTGTCACTAATGCCTAATCCTGTTGTAATCAACATTGTACAGCCAGACACTCCAATCAGGGTCATCAAATTTCGGCCTTTATAACGAAATAAATTACGAAGCGCCATCTTCCGATTGAAATTCAACCGGTTCCACAAAAATGTCAAATTTTCTAACCAGATTTTCTTTCCCTGTTTAGGCGGTTCTGCTGTTAATAAATGCGCTGGTGCTTTCTGCAACATTTTAATCGGAGTATAAACTGCTGGTAAAAGTGCACACATCAAAGATATACTGAAAACTATCAGATTCCACCGATTTGACTCTACTACTTTCACTTCATCAAGATAAAACATTAAATTATAGGCACCAATAATCAGCGGAGGGAATATTTTATAGCCTAAATAGATACCCAAGATGACTCCGAACAAACAGGCTAAACCGGCATAAATCATAAATTTACTAATAATTTGACGATTAGAGTATCCCATTTGTTTCATTGTTCCCATATAATTTCTCTGCTCATAAGCCATTCTTTTAACCGTTGAATACACTACTAAAATCGCAATGGCAAAGAAAAAAATGGGAAAAAGATTCGCAATGACATTTAGTTTTTTTGCATTATCAAATAAAGTATTATACGAGCTAAAATTTTGTCGATCGTTTACCTCATAAGTAACCTTTGTAAGCTCTGATTTAGCTGTTTGTAAATCAAGTACTCCTAATTCCCCTTGTCGGATTCCTAATACACCTTTTTGAATCCCTTCTCTCAAGCTTTTTCTTCCTTGCACAATGGCTTGATGAGCTGACTGAAGTTGATACCTAGTATAATTTGATTGAGATTGACCTTCTAATAAGCTACCAACACTTTCAGACTGATTCTCCACCGGACCATTCAATTTTATTGTCGCATCATTTTGTTGAAATACATTTAGTTCAGTCTCAGCCATCTGAACCAACCCATTATCAAATTCTTCAAGCGCAGCATCTAGTTGCTCTTCTTCTGGTCCTATTTTTTTATAATTGTTCAACAAGTGATAGTTATGTTTAAGTAAGTCTCGTTCCAATTCATGAATCTCATTATCAAAAACACTCTGACTACTCTCTAATTTCTGTTGAGGACGGTCAAGTAAGATTTCTTCAATTTCTTGTGTCATCTGGTCAAGCGCTCGGTGATATTCCTCCGTATAAGAAGAGAAGTGATTTCCCTTTAGCCACCACAATACTTCGGTTGCAATATTGGATTCAACTACATCCTCAATTACCACGCCAAAACTGGTATAATTCATCCCACGATTGACACGTTCGAAATAAATAGGCATTTCAACAAAGCCTACTACTGTAAAATGTTCATTTGATAATGTTGGAACCTGTATATTTGTAACTGAGTCAGGATAATGTTGATTGATTAAATCAAAGCTTTGATCTTTCTGATCTTGAAGAATTTCAACTGAACTTCCAACTTTAATTGGTTGCTTAAATTCCTTATTGAGAATCTCAAGATATTTCGCATCCAAAACTATTTCATTTTTTGAACGAGGCATTCGCCCTTCAACCAGCTTAAAATAATGGTGCTTTTGATTAGGTTGATATGAATATAGCTTAATGGCCTGTTTCGACGTCTCTAACGTTGCATAGACCGAAGAGATAGCTTGCCATTCAATTTCACTCATCGAATCCAGCAAGTCCAAATCTTTTTGATTAAAGCCTTGGAGAGATTCTATTTTTCCATCTGGCATATCATATTTTTCATAGTAGTCACTCGCTATTTTAACCATAGAGGGGCCGGTAGCTTTAATTCCAATAAAAAAAGCAACCCCTAAACAAATAATAGCAAAAATAGAGAGAAATCTAGGGAAAGACTTCCGTATTTCACGTAACGTATCTTTATATATAGGATTCATCTATTGCTTGTCACTCCAAATTCTTACCATTGTAAATCCATCACATCAACAGGTTCTGGATTTTGTTCAATAGATTCAACTTTTCCATTATGAATTCTGATCACTCGGTCAGCCATACGCGATATTACAGTATTGTGAGTAATCACAACAACCGTTGTATGTGTTTGCTGACATGTATCTTGCAATAATTTCAATATTTGTTTCCCGGTCTCATAATCTAAAGCTCCTGTAGGCTCATCACAAAGTAATAATTTTGGTTGCCCAGCTAAAGCTCTTGCGATCGAAACTCTCTGCTGTTCCCCCCCTGAAAGTTGTGCAGGAAAATTATCGACACGATGGCCTAGACCTGCTGCTTCTAAAATATCGCGAGGATTTAAGCTGCTGTTCGAAATGTTTACCATCAATTCCACATTTTCTTGAGCGGTTAAATTAGGAACAAGATTATAGCTCTGAAAGACAAATCCGACATTCTTCCTTCTAAATTTAGTTAATTCTTTAGCAGAATAATTGGCAATATTTTCTCCATCAATTATGACTTGACCTGAACTTGCTTGATCCATTCCACCAATAATATTTAATGTTGTTGATTTCCCTGCCCCTGAGGGACCTAAAATGACAGCAAATTCCCCTTCCTCAATAATAAAACTTACACCGTCGTTAGCACGCGTAACCACTTCACCACTCCAATACTCTTTTACAACATCCTTCAACTCAATATACGCCATCTCTTACTCCTTACTCTGAACGATAATAGACGAGCACTTTCAAATAGTGACTTTGTGGATCTTTAGAAGATGGATAATCCTCTGGCAAATCAAACGTTTGAATTAACTGCATATTTCCTTTAAATCTTTGATTAGCTAAATTTATCTCTTGAATAAAATCTTCCTTACTATAAGCACTATGATTAGTAGCCATTAAGCAAAAACCACCCGGAGCTGTCAACGAAAACAACTCCTTCGCTAAATTAACGTAATCCTTTAAAACGCTAAACGTGTAGTTTTTTGTTCTAGCAAAACTAGGCGGATCACAAACCACCAAGTCAAAATTTATACCTTGCTTCTTAGCATAATCAATATAATCAAATACATCGACAACTCTTATTTCATGGCGACCATCTACCAACGAAATTTTATTAAGTTTAAAGTTTTCTTGTGTCCAAGCCAGACTACGTTTCGCTACATCCACACTAACAGTATGACTCGCGCCACCGATAGCTGCAGCAACTGAGAATGCTCCTGTATAAGAAAAAAGATTAAGCATACTTAAGCCCTGAGCTTGAGTTTGAACAAAGTCTCTCACTTCTCTTTGATCGAAAAACAGACCTGTCATCCAATCTTGTCCTAAATAAATAGCATACTGCCTTCCCTTTTCTTGAATTACCAATGGTTGAGGCGCACGTTCACCATGGATTAAGCTAATGGCCTCTTCCCCTGACGTAAGACTGTAGCGATTCGTCTCATAAATCCCTTGAACATCGTCAAGATCACTATCCCCAATTGCTTCTAGCCACCAATCTCGATACAAATAAGCCCCTTTTGAATACCAAGTAAACTGAAGGTAGCCTTTATAATAATCAATCGTCAGTCCTCCAACGCCATCCCCTTCACCATTAAATAGCCTGAAAGCATTGGTCGTTTCATCCCCTAAAAGTGAACGTCTACGCTCGATTGCTTTTAATAAAAATTCTTTTACTAATTCCTTCGACCATAAATCAGAGGTGTCTTGACTAAAAACCCAAGCAAAACCTTTATTCTGACGCCCGACAATTGCTTGAGCAGTATATGTCTGCTCTGGATCAGAAAGCCATAAGATCATCCCCTCTTTAGCATCCTGAATATCACCTGGATTCTCAAAGTCTTCCAATGTGATTAATTTTTCCCCCAACTTAATTGCCTCTGCAGCTTTTTTTCTTAAACGAAATCTTTTCATCGTACTTTCTCCCATACATCATTATCCTAGTTTTATTTCGAAATAGAAAGGGTCAACAAACCCCCAAACATCCTTGAGCACTTTTATTAACCCTTTAATTCAATATATTTAATTTTTTTCTAGCAATTGTTCTAAATGATAGCTAGCTTCACTAGCAGTCATCGTCTCAATTTCATCTAAAGTTGGTATTTCTTTATTTGTTGGCTTAAACTGATACTCCATTCGTACATGGTTAGTAGAAAGTTCTGCTGTATCCGTCGTAAATAAATTAAACTCAACATTCTCCACCATTCCTTCAACAAGAATTTCATATGCTTGTTGATCTTTGTCATAGCTTAGTTCAACTCTAGTAATCTTATCCATCAACCCAGTACTACTCAAATTCATTTGTTTCTCAAACTTCGGAGGTAAAATCGTTGCCTCCTCCTCAGAATCTAACCCTAACAATTGCGACGTTAGGTCAGTCGAAATCTCCACTTTAAATGACATCAGTCGTTCATCTTCACTCATGGTCAACTGCTGATTCATCACCGCATCCCAAGAATTATATCCGTATCTCGAACTCGGAGATGAATTAATTTCATAGTCTAATTTATAATTCATAACAAATAATGAACGATTGTCAAAGAATTGAGCTGGTACTTCTAAACGCTCCAGTTCAATCTGGTATTTATTACCATCAAATTCCAAACTTTCTTCATCTACCATTTCTAATTTATCAAGTTGTGGTAGAAACAAAAGACTAGACGAAGGAATTCTCGCTAGATTATTAATTTGAAGATTATGATGATCAACCTGGACATAAATATCTTTATATTTAGCTAATTCCTCATCAAAGCCATAATTAAAGAAAGGTTGCTTATAAAAGGCTAGCGAATGGAGTAAATCAAATTGTTGAATATATACTAAATCAAAACGCTGATAGGCAAGAAAGTTAAATTCCGCCATCTGAGGAAAATAGTTTGTAAAATAATACTTTCCTTGGCCACCTAAGTCACCTGTTTTATTGTTTCCCAACAAATGAATTTCTCCTAGTGGCTGGTCTAAACTGATATTCGTCCATTTTATGTCCACTTCATACTGGTCAATATTTTCTAATTTTTCTAATTCTTCATTCAGTTCTTGAAGCTGGTCTCGCTTTTCATTACTTTCATCCATTACATTAAGATCTGTTATTTCAGAACTGTCTTCCATCAAACTTTCTACTTCTTGTGCATTAATCATTGTATGTTCAATCGAAAGAACCCCTAATAGGCAAAAAGTGATCGATAGTAACACATACATCTTTCGGAATCGCATTCCCACACCTCCTACGCTTCTCATTTTCTATTATAAACGAAGTGAAGAAATAATACACGATATTCCCTGCAAAATAAAATAAGAGAAACCTTAATGGTCCCTCTTATCATTGACAAAAAGTTAAACTAATTATTATTGAATATCTTCATATTTATAATCCCAGTGAACATGTTCCGCATCTAACTTAGTCTGTGCGTCATAATCGTTTAATACTTCTACTGCTTTTCTAGATAAGAAAATTAATGCAATGATGTTTGGTAAAGCCATCATACCCATTGCTAAGTCAGCAAGATCCCAGATTATACCAGCACCTGCATAGTAACCTAAAGCGATCGCAATCAGTGCTACTAATTTAAAAGCATGAACAACCACCGGATTTTTTATCATAAATTTAACATTCGCCTCAGCAAAGAAATACCACCCTACAATTGTCGTCAAAGCAAATGCAGATAATGAAATTGAAAGGAAAGCCTCTCCTACTACACCAAACTGATTATTAAAGGCTGTTTGAGTCATAATTTGTGCATAACTCTCCATTGCCTCAGCGGTTTCCCACCCTAACATAATTTCTTCTGACATTGCTCCCGTTAACAAGTTGATCATTACTGTCGCCACACAGATGACAAAGGTACAAATGAAAACACCAATCATTGCGACAAACCCTTGTTCCGCTGGGTGCTTAGTTCTTGCTACTGCATGCGAATGAGGAGTCGATCCCATTCCCGCTTCGTTAGAGAATAGTCCACGAGATAACCCGAAACGAACAGCTTCTTTAATACCGATCCCTAAAGCTCCACCAGCCATAGCTTTTGGCGTAAAAGCTCCAACGAGAATCAAGCGTAAAGTTGGAATCAACATATCAAGATTCAATATTAAAATAATAATAGATGCCAAAATATAGGCAGATGCCATGATTGGTACAACTGTTTCTGAAAATTTAGCAATACGATCCATTCCACCAATTAAAATCCAACCCACTACTAGCATCAACACACCTGCAACAATCATAGGATTAAAGCCAAATGCTGACTCCATTGACATTACGATAGAGTTAGCTTGAACCATAATACCTACTACACCCAAGGCTACCACACAAATAATTGCAAAAATATAAGCCAACCATTTTTGCTTCAGACCATTCTTAATATAATAAGCAGGTCCCCCTACTAATTCGCCATTTTCATCCCGCTCACGATAAACTTGAGCCATAGCTGCTTCTGTAAAGATGGTTGCCATCCCAAGAAATCCTGATATCAACATCCAGAATGCCGCTCCAGGCCCACCGGACGCTAGTGCTGTTGCAACCCCGACAATATTACCAGTTCCAACCTGAGCAGCTACTGCTGTCGCTAATGATTGAAACGGTGTCATCGCTCCTGGTTCTGCTGGAACCTTATTAACAATATCAGAAATCATCTCCTTAAGAGCTGGTAAAACGCGAGAGAATTGTGGAAATCTCAAACGAATGGTTAAGAATAGACCAATTCCAAGAAAAGCAAATAATAATACATAATCCCACAGAAAATCTCGTAACATCACGATTACATCATTAAAACTCATTATTTATATCCCCTTTATTTATCCGTATTATAAAAAATAATTGCAAAGTTTGTATAAAAAATCACAAATAAAATCAGTTTACTCCAACAGGTAAAATAAAACTACTATTGAAAACGCTTGTAATTTATTTTTGTTTTCCTCACCAACTTTCTTCATTATGTTATCGTTTTCAACATACAAAAACTTTAACATATTTATAACGTTTTCACAAGAAAACTTTCTTCTTTTATTAATATTCTTAGAGAGAATTTTCCTTCTGAAAATACAAAAGTCTTCTTATCGCTAATGTTAAAGCTTTTTTCAGAAATAGAATTATTAGCATATTAATGCATTTTCTAATTTCTGTGATTATCAACAAAAATTAGACAACAGCTTCACAAGCGCTTTCATTGTTGTTTTTAAGGCATTAATCTTTTGTCCGTTTTTTGTTTACACTAATTTTGTCCTTTAATGGCTCTTCAATATTTTCTTAAATGAATTTAAGAAAATACTGGCATTTATAGCGAAAAGTGCTTTTATTGACAAAGTTTTTAATGCCTTTGTATAATAAAATTGTTCTTATCATCATCATAAGGAGACAAATATGCGTAAACATAAAAAACCTTCCAAAATTTTCTTACTCTTCTGGACAGCATTATTAAGCCTCATCTATGGTGGCCTAACTTTCATGAGTCATAAACTTCAGAACAAGTCTTATGACTAAATAACAACATATATAAAAAAACCCCTGCTCTCTCGAACAGGGGGGAATATTTATCTATTGTTCTTCTACTTCTTCCAAAGGAATAATAATCGGATCTTCTCCATCGTAAGAATAATTATTCTTAAATTCTAACTCCATCTCCTCAGCATCACCATCAAAGCCATAAGAAGCTTTAGCATCCGTGCTACGTCCTGCCGAAATAGTATCACCCTTGTCATCGATCATAAAGTAACGTTCAGCTTTTGAACCCTTTACATACAGTTCAAAATCATGACCAGCAGTATAGTCTTCTTCAGTATTATTCACGACTGTATATTCAATCACAAGAACATTCTCAAATTCCTTATCTGCATATTCATTTCTTTCCTCAGTCAAATAAAGATCATCAATGGTGACTTCAATTCCCTCATGCTCAAACGTTTCACCAATCACTTTATTCTTAGAATCGTCATCTTTTTCTTTCTCTTCTTTTTCTTTCTCGTCTTTCTCTTCCTCAGATCCTTCTTCTGCTTCTTCAGATCCTTCTCCTGATAACTCTTTCAACTTATCTTCTAGTTCTTTTAATTCTTCTTTCTTTGATTCAATCTCTGCTTGAATATCCTCAACATTACTATCTTCCTGTGCAAAAACTGGCAAGCTACCGCTTAATACAAATAAGCTAGTAAACAAAATAAAACTTTTCTTCATTTCAGGCCTCCTAGTAAATATTAAGAAACATAGATAAATTTAATACCCTTATGTTCCTTGTGTACATCATACCATATTAAAACCTTTAAACGGTAAGCAAAAGGCTTCTCAATTTTTAGACAATTCACAAAGTTTTAAACATTTTAGACTATCATCTCTTAAAAGATGGTCATTAAATAATTGATAGAAATCGGTCAAAATTTTCAAATGACAAGCTCTGGCCACTTATTAGACCAGAGCTTATATATTATAATTATTTTAATGATATATCTTTTCACAGTAAATTACTTGTCAAACATGCTTTTGGGTTCAGTTATCTTGGTGTCGTCTTTCTAGTTTATTAACAGATGCTTCATAAATCTTCTAAAATTAAAAACACCTCAGAAGAGCTGAGATGTTTTGTACTTATTAATCGTGAGGGTGAGTAACTTTTATTTTCATAAAAGTCACGACTTAAAATTTCATTATAATAAATTTTGACACATCTTTTATTTAAAAGGGTGACTACATCAATGATTAAGAGTAGTTCGTTGTAGTTAAAAAAACTACTATGCGGCCGAGAAGACTCGAACTTCCACATCCTTAAGGACACCAGCCCCTCAAGCTGGCGCGTCTGCCATTCCGCCACGACCGCAAATTTATCATCGATAAAATTTATTGTAACGAATCTAGCAGGCTTCTGTCAAATCTTTTTTATTTTTTTAATTGCTTTAATCCTATTCGGCTACGGTCGATATCTACAGATATTACCTCTACTTCAACTATATCCCCAACTGCTACAACATCCGATGGGTGCTTAATAAACTGACCTTTTTGACGAAGTAATTTAGAAATATGAATCAAACCATCTTCTTTTACTCCGATATCCACAAACGCTCCAAAATCAACAACATTCCGTACAATTCCTTGTAGGTTCATCCCTTCAGATAAATCCTCCATCTTGAGAACATCTTCTCTTAGAAGGGGAGCCTCCTGATTATCGCGAATATCTTGCGTCGGATTTTGAAGACCTTTCAAGATATCTTGTGCTGTTTCAAGCCCAATATTATATTGCTCTGCTATTTTCTGCGGATCGAGACCTTTTAATAATTCCGAACAATTCGCACTTCCTAAGTCTTGTAAATTGATATTTAAATGATTTAATATCTGTGTGGCAATAGCGTATGACTCAGGATGAATCGAGGTTTGATCCAAAGGATTTTCTCCATCAATAATTCTCAAAAATCCAACTGCTTGCTCATATGTCTTAGGCCCTAAGCGCTTCACTTTTTTGATTTGTTCTCGATTAGCAAAATGTCCCATCTCATCTCTTAAGAGAATGACATTCTTTGCTGTTGAAGCAGTCATACCAGACACTCGTTCTAATAATTGAATACTCGCCGTATTAATATCCACTCCGACTTGATTGACAGTCATATTTACAACAAAATCTAGTTCCTCATTTAGCAAGCTCTGACTAACATCATGTTGGTATTGCCCTACCCCCATTGACTTAGGATCAATTTTTATTAATTCTGCTAGAGGGTCTTGGAGTCTTCTTGCGATACTCACGGCACTCCGCTCTTCTACCTGGAAATCCGGAAATTCTTGACGAGCAATTTCACTCGCAGAATAAACAGAGGCCCCTGCTTCATTTACCACTATAAATTGGACAGACCGATCTATTTCTTTTACCAACTCACTTACAAAAGTTTCTGATTCACGGCTAGCTGTCCCATTTCCAATGGCAATGATATCCACCTGATGCTCTTCAATCATTGTTTTAAGCTGTGTTTTCGCTTGAGCTCTTTTGTTAGCCGGAGCTGGCGGATGCGGATAAATCACGCCTTTGTCCAATACTCGTCCTGTTTCAGATATAACGGCTAATTTACAGCCAGTCCGATATGCAGGGTCTAATCCCAAAACAGTCTTCCCTTTTAAAGGCGGCTGTAATAAGAGGTGTCTTAAGTTTTCACCAAATATATCAATTGCATGCATATCTGCTTTCTCTGTCTGCTCATTACGTAGCTCTCTTTCGATTGATGGCGCAATGAAACGTTTATAAGCATCCGCAATCGCACTTTTGATAATGGTGGTTTGCACTGCAGATAACCCCGGATTCAATAAATATTTTTCCATATATTGAATAGCTGGGTCTTCATCCACGACAATTTTTACTGTCAGAACGCCTTCTTTTTCGGCTCGATTAGTGGCTAATACCCGATGCTCTGCTAAATTAACTAATTTTTCTTGAAAATCATAATACATTTGATAGACACCGCGGTCATCGAGACTCTCATCTTTCAGTTTAGCAACCCATACTCCATTATATCGAGTATACTTACGAATAAATTCACGAAAATCAGCCCGCTCTCCTACCTCTTGAGCCAGAATTTCATGAACTCCTTCTAAAGCCATTTCCCGATCAATGACTACATCCGTAATAAACTCAGTGACCTTGCTATCAATATCTACCTTATCATCGTGAACTTGCTTAATCCAATTAGCTAAAGGTTCTAAGCCATTTTCTATCGCAATCATTGCTTTTGTTCTTCTTTTTTGCTTAAAAGGACGATATAAGTCTTCAACTTGCTGTAACGTTTTTGCTTGTTGGATGCTATCAGCCAATTCCTCCGTCCATTTATCTTGTTCTTGAATGGACTTAGCCACTTCGAGCTTTCTTTGGCTTAAATTTTCAGCATAGCGATATTGCTTATCTATTTCATGAATTTGAACCTCATCTAAAGATCCGGTTGCTTCCTTTCGATATCTAGCAATGAATGGAATCGTATTTCCATCTTTTAGTAGATCTAGTACCGCTTGAACCTGCTTTTCTTTAATATTTAGGGCCTGACTAATTGGCCCAACCAACTCTTCTTGCTTTTCAACTATTGTCATGTAAATCCCCTTCTAAAATTGAAACTGAATAAATATCAATAACCGCTGTTTTACTTATTAATAGGCCATGTAGTTGACCACCGTACACAACTCCTCCATCAATTCCCCATTTCATTTGTTGTCGCCAAACTGAAGAATTATTATAATCTTGATTCAATACCATTGTTGGAGTATGCCCAAAAATTATCTGCTTACCTGTATGATTCTCTGCTTTATGAAAACTATCTCTTAACCACATAAAATCGTAATCAGAAGTATTTCTCCAATCATCTAAACTAAGATCTACTCCTGCATGAACACAGATAAAATTTCCAAATTCTATATAATAAGGTAACTGGTCTAACCAACCTTCTAAGTCAGGATATTTTTTTTTCAATTGTCGAACTGTTCGACGACTAGATGATTTTGTAATTAAATCCTCCGATATATTTAGAAACTGGCTTAAAGTCATACTTCCACCATTAAGGACATAATGATTAAAATAATTAGTTGGACTTTTAATAAAATTCAAAAGCATTGACTCATGATTTCCTCTTAGACAAAGAGCACCGTAATCTTTCTCCAATTGCCAAATACGTTCTAATACTTGAGAATTTGCATAACCTCGATCAAAATAATCACCAACAAAAATAAGTTGCTGTCTTTTAGGTTTCCAAAAAGTCAGCAAATATTCGAGTTCTTCATACATCCCATGGATATCTCCAATGACAAATGCTTGTTCGTATTCTCTATTATTAATGGAGATTCACCACCCTCTAAAAGTTAGATAAGCTGATTATATCATATCTTAACTTTTGAGAATAGCGTATAGACAGCAAAAGAGCTCTAAATCGATCTTTAGAGCTCTTGAACTTTCATTAATCTATTAGACTATTCCACTTCTAAATGACCTTTAACTAAATCTTCAATGCGTTTCATTTCTTTCTCAGCATCCGCATCATTAATAAAGACATTTTCTAATGCCATATTTAATTCTGTAAGGACTTCAGAAGAGCCAACATATGGGACCTGCGACTGTCCATATTCTAATTCTGCTGTAGCTGCTTCCACATAAGGGACTTCCTTCAGATACTTTTGCCAAGTTTCAGAGTCTACCCCTTCTTGAGTAATTGGTAAATAACCTGTTTCGACAGCCCATTGAGCTGTATTTTCTGCCTGTAATAAGAATGACATAAACTGAACAGCACCTGCAATTTCTTCATCACTTGCCGAAGCAAAAATGCCTAAATCATTTCCAGCAAATAAAGTTAAAGGCTCACCATCACCATAAACTGGTAGTTCAGCTGTTACCATATTCATACCTGACTCCTCTACTCCTGGCAATACATGTGGTAAGCCAGCTGAGGAACCAATATAAAGAGCAGTTGCTCCTTGAGAGAATGGGCCAGACATATAACCATCTTCTCCTGCTAATCGTGCATGATCTTCTTTGATTAATTCACTCATAAACTTTAATGGTTCAACTGCTGTTTCAGATGATAGATCGACTTCTTTTTTATCCTCTGAGATCCAGCTCGCACCATTCTGACGCGCCATTGTTTCATATTCCATTGAAGGACCATTCTCAAAGCCTATTGCCTGTTCCTTCATGCCCGCTTCATCCATTTTTTCACCTAGTGTTTTCACTTCTTCCCAAGTAGTGGGAATTTCAGACTTCACCTCGTCTAATAAATCTTGATTCACAAACATTAAGCGGACTGACTTTGAAAATGGAAGAGCATAAATTTCATCATCCAAAGTAACACCTGACATAAACCCTTCATAAATCCCATCTAATATCGCTTGATCAAACCCATTTTCTTCTGTTAAATGTTCCTTTAAAGGAATGGTCAATCCTTGGTCTTTGAAATCCACTACATTTGAGGCTGTAAGTTGTGCCATTGTTGGTAAGTCTTTTGAAACACCAGAAGCAATAATTGATTGCTGTAAAGTATCATAATCCCCTTGGTTTTGTTCTACGACTTTATATTGATCTTGTGATTCATTAAAAGCTTTTACTAATTTTGTAAGAGACTCTTGATGAGGCCCACTCATTGCGTGCCAAAAAGTGATTTCAATCGGTTCTTCAGCATGTGCAAATGGTACTAAAATAGTTACAAACAATACTGTTACCATTAGAGACAAGAACAATTTGAATTTTTTCATATAGGATTCTCCTTTTTCTCTTGACTATGCAACAATCCATCTATCCTTTAAGACCTGACCTAGAAATCCCCTTCATAATATGCTTCTGAAACACCAGATAAAAAATAACCATCGGAACAATAACAAGTGCAGAAGCCGCCATTAATAATTCAAAGCGTGTTCCCGCCTCTGTAGTAAAAGCTTGAAGTCCCACTGGTAACGTTCGCATATTGCGATCATTGGTGACAATCAAGGACCACATAAAAGAATTCCATGAGCCAATTACCTTCAAAATCATGACAGCAATGATTGATGACTTTGATAGAGGCACCATCATTTCCCATAGAAATTGCCAATCACTCGCACCATCTGTTTTAGCTGCATAATATAATTCATCCGGCACATTCTGAAAGGACTGTTTTAGGGTAAATACTGAAAATACAGAAGCTAACCAAGGTAAAATTAAGGCACCATAAGTATTTATCATTCCCCAGTCTGACAAGGTCACAAAATTCGGAATCGTCATCAACTCTCCCGGAACCATCATGGTCGCTAGCAAAACTAAGAAAATTAAATCTTTTCCCCAAAACTTTAGTTTAGCAAAGGCAAAAGCTGCCATTATGCTTGTTATTAATTCGCCCGTTGTACTCACTAGAGTTGTGATAACACTATTAAGAAAGTAACGGTCGAAGGGAGCTGCCGATAAAGCTGCACGATAATTAGACCATTGTAGCTTTACTGGCAACCAAATAGGTGGAATCGCAGTAGCTTGCCCTGCCGTTTTTAAACTGGTTGATAACATCCAGTAAAAGGGAAGAATCATTAAGAATCCTCCTAGAGCCAATACAAAATAAGTGAATGATAAGTTTAATAACCGTTTCAAGCTTATCCCCCTCTTTTCTCAAAGTAGCGATTTCCTAGATATTGAATAATTGTTAATATTAATACAATACCAAACAGAACCATTCCTGTTGCAGCAGCTGTCCCATAGTCATACTGCTCATAAAATTTTCGGTAAAGATAATAAACTAGGGTTGTTGCTGATCCTGCAGGGCCTGGTCTCCCATTAAAAAGAGCGAACACTTCATCAAAAACTTTAAAACCATTGATAACACTCACTACTGTTAACAAGAACAAGGTAGGTCTTAATAGTGGTAATGTAATTTGAGTAAAAACTTGTATACCATTTGCACCATCAATTTTTGCAGCTTTATAATACGTGTCATCAATATTCCCCAAACCGACTAACAATAATAAAATATTAAAACCCAAACCTTTCCAAATAGCCATTATTATTATGGCAGGCATCGCCATTGATGAAGAGTTCAACCAATTGATTCCCTCCACTCCAAACCAAGCTAAAAAATAATTTATAAGGCCGTAATTGGAGTGGCATAACCATGACCATACAATTGAAATCGCAACGGTTGAAGTGACAAAAGGTAAAAAGTAAATGGTTCTAAAGATACTTTTTAAAAAAGGAATCTGATTTAACATCATGGCAATCATTAATGAAATCGCAATTGATAGGGGCACAACACATGCTACATACAAACTCGTATTGCGTAGTGATTGATAAAACTGAGCATCTTGGAATAACGTCTGATAATTTTCTATTCCTCGCTCAGCAACTTCTCCCGTAAAAATATTATAGTCTGTGTAAAAACTCATATCGATCGATTTAAAAATGGGATAGATTGTAAAAATACTAATGATAATCAACATCGGTAAAAGATATAAAAAGGCTTGAATAGTTGAATAGAAAGTTGCTTTTTTATTCATCTAAATCACCTAAAGTATTATCCAGTCTTTTGCCTACTTCATTAAAGAGGTGAATTTTCTCTGGGTTTACATCCAAATAGAGTTTATCTCCCTCATTGAACTGTGGATCAATGTCCGATACAATAAATTGCTCTTTTCCATTCGAACAGGTTACTGTTATATCTTTTCCAACTATATTGACCCGCTCAATTTGTGCTTCAACTAAATAATAATTCTGATTTCCTACCATAAAATCCTCTGATCGAACGCCTAAGTTCTCCCACTCTATTTGAAGAATCGGATGGTTAGAATTAAGAGCCTGAGAATTTCGATTGATCATATTGATAACGGGACTTCCAATAAATCTTGCTACAAATTGATTATTAGGCTTTTGATATAAACTAATAGGATCCGATATTTGTTGAATATGTCCAGCTTCTAACACCATCACTTGGTCAGCAATACTTAATGCCTCTTCCTGATCATGGGTCACAAAAACAGTCGTAATACCAGTTTCTTGCTGAATTCGTCTAATTTCTTCTCGCATCTCAATTCGCAATCGAGCATCCAGGTTAGATAAGGGCTCATCCATCAACAAAATTTTAGGTTCTTTTGCTAAAGCTCTCGATATAGCAACTCGTTGTTGCTGACCTCCAGAAAGTTGACGAGGATATTTGTCCAATTGATCAGCAATTCGGGTCAATTCTGCCATTTCTTCTGTCCGTTGATGGCGAGTTTTTCGATCCATCTTGGCCATTTTTAAGGGAAATAGAATGTTTTCTTTAACTGTCATATGAGGATAAAGCGCATAGTTTTGAAAAACTAAACCTACCCCCCGTTTGACTGGATCACTACTGGTCACATCTTTTTCATCAAAGAATATTTTGCCCGAACTAGGATTTAACAGACCCGAAATTAGATAAAGAGTTGTCGATTTTCCACAACCAGAAGGGCCTAAAAAAGAGATTAAATGATGACTTGGTAAAGTAAAGTTAATATGATTTAAGACTAGTTTATTACCAAATTTCATCGAGATATCATCAAATCTTACTTGCATTAACTCACCCCTCTACTTTACCTGCCCAAGTATAACAAAGCTTTATTAATTTCATGTAAATCTTGATCTTTTCTTTGTAAAATTTAAGTAAATTTATAACCATTTGAGATGCATATATTTTGAATTAATATGATGCCATTCCAAATTGCTCAATTCATCTAAGCCTTTTTCAATCAAGCTTGCAACATCCATATCCGTGATTGTTAAAATTTTATCTGGAGTAAAAGCTTGATAATCTCCGCCACCAACCGCACGATATTGCGTGACAGCTAAACGATAATTTTGATTTAAAATAAGAGGTTTTTGAGTTTGTTCATCAATAATTTCAACTACACGATTACCAATATTTTCAGATAGTTTAACTTTACAAAGAAAGCCAGAATATAAATCATAATTATAATGTTTAGTTTTTGGAAACAAATAATTCGGATTAACCTGAATCGCTCGATGCTCATCTTCTATAAAATAAGCCATATTATGTTCCATTACTGCATATATTTCTTCTCCCGTTAACTCTACTATGGCAATTTGGTTATAAAAAGGATAGATCGTTAATAATTTCTCTCTACTAATCGGTCCTTGAAATTCTACAAAGTGATCATTTAAAAGCGAAATCCCAGCAAAATCACAATTGGTATATTTTAACATTAAATAATTAATATGTTCTACAAAAGGATGCCCTATAATTCTTGCTTGATGAGAGTCCTCACTCATCATCTGTATCGGTGCATAGCCTAATATCTCATTCAACCATTTCTTACTTTTACTATATTCAGGCTCTACAGATGATAGTTCTATCTCTTCGGCTTCTTCTCTAAAAGAGCATAGCCTTCCCTTATAAGAAACATTGAGTCTCGTTTCAAAATCCACTACCACTTCTCCTACCACTTCTCCTCCATAGCCTGGTTGTAAGACAAATGAGTTCTTAAATGGCTGACATATTAATCGATGCTGATGTCCGGTTAACAAAATATCTATTTCTGGAAGCTGAGTAATCATTTGATAAGCCTGATTTTCACCTGTCAAAACTTCTAAAGGTTCTCCTGTCGATAAATCCCTTTCAAAACCTCCATGATAAGCAACAATCAATAAATCTACTTTAGGACGCAATAACTTGACATAAAATTTAGCACTTTCAAAAGCATCTATAAATTCTAATCCTTGGTAATGCTGAGGTAGTTCCCAATTAGGAATGTAATGAGTGGTTAAACCAACTATTCCCACCTTGATTCCTGCAAGTTCGATCAAATCATAAGCTTTTCCTATGAAAGGTTGACGAGTTTTCGTATCAAGAATATTAGCACATAATATATTTGCCTGAAGCTTATCTAAAGCAGATGCTTGATAAGGCAATCCAAAATTAAATTCATGATTCCCAATAATTTGGTAATTATAATGCAAATCATTCATTGCTCGTGCGTAGACTTCTGCTGAATGCTCAATTTGACTCGTATAAGTCGCCATAGCAGACCCTTGAATAAAGTCACCTAAATCAAACTGTAAAGTAGGGAGGGAACATTCTTTCTGGAGTTTTTTTAGTAGATTCGCTGTATCCTTTAATGAATAATTCAAATCTTCAGGATGTTGATGCCACTGAGCATGCGTATCACTCGTCACTAATAATCTAATTTTCTTCATAGTCTTCACCTAATAACTCCTTTAGCAGATACTCCTGACCTTTTTGTGGCATAAAAGTAGACATCCCGTATTCTTCTAAAGCATTTGCAAAGGCAGATGGTTGAAAAGTATGCCAAGGGATCACAATCCTCGGGTTAATGGTATACGCCAATGCTAGTAAATCTTGCTTATTGGCATGTCCCGAGACATTTGCATTCACAAATTTCCAACCAGACTTAATAATAAAATCCACAAAAGATTTGTATTCCGTTTGAAAAGATCCCAAGGGAAAACCATTAGAATGTAAATATAAACCTGCAGGAATATCTGATAAAATTGAGCGATACTGATAATCAATCTGAATAATATATCCGCCTGGTGCTAACTTTACGTCTTCTAGAGTGACATATGAAATATTTTCTTCTAGGTATTTTTTAGCGTCCTCATTCAGCAAACAAACAATTGGAAAGTCTTGTATTAAGTCTAATGAAGCGAGTAAATAATAATAATTTGGATCTAATAACAATTTTCTTTGATATTTTTGAGCTTGTTCAGCTACTGCAATTATTCTCTGAATATTTTGTGGATAAAAATTAATTGCAAAACTACTCTCAGGATGATCAACAAGCAAACCACTAATTTTTTGAATTAATTTTCGCTCACTAAGGGCATCAATAGAAAATATTTCTTGATCCTCCGGCAAACACTGAACCTCCTTTATTTCCGAAAAAGCAGTCCCTTCCAACAATAGTATATCAGGTTCATAATCTTGAGCTTCCAATGCCCAATGTTGAACTTTTTCAGGATGAAAACCAGAAAGTCTAAAGTCTCCAGAATGAATTATTTTCATATCTGGACACGTAATAAAAATCGAGCTCGCTCCAAGTGTGTCATGATCACTTTCCTTAAAAGTTATGTGGAATGGACCATGTTCGAACGCTGTTTCAGTTGATATAGTTTGCCAATTGACATTATAATTGGGCAGTAAATTTCTATGAACTAGTTTTTTATAAAGCGTAAAAGATTCTTGTGTCAAGTATACCGGAATGCTAACGTCAAGCTGTCCTAATGAACCAATATGATCTAAATGAATGTGTGACAAACAGACTATCGTCATTATTTGATCAGCTTCAGCAGCTACTAATTTACTCCCCTCTATAAATTCTTGAGCATATATTCCCTTTATTGGGGGGATCATGCCCTTCTTTAGTAATGTTTCGAGATTAATCTGATCAGATAATTGAGTAATATCCGCTCCCACTAAAGCTCCGAAATCAGTGATAATTCGGTAATTACCATTTGTTATAGAAACAATATTCCCACCAATCGTATTCAATCCGCTCCAAAATGTAATATGCGTCGATACAGACATAAAGAACCTCCCTAATATTTTTCACTTCCAGTGTAGTGTATCATTGCCAAATCAAATCCACAAAAAAAGACCATGCATCATTTGCATGATCTTTTTTCATTTAATTTTAATACCAACGATTACCTTGCCAGAATGACCAAGCTCCAGAAATTGATCCATAACGACCCACCATGTAATCATACATCCATGCTAATTGAGTATAAGGATTTGTCGCCCAATCTGCACCATGTGAAGCCATTTTACTTCCTGGTAAAGCTTGAGGTAACCCATAAGCTCCTGATGAAGGATTTGATACGGTATGACTCCAGCCTGATTCCGAAGCAATAATAGACGACCACATATCCTTTTCAGCTTGACTCAAGCCTTTATCTGCTGAAATTTGTTCAAAAGCACTATAAGGGTCTCCATAGGAAACAGGAGCATCCACAACAGCTTCCTCAGTTGTTTCTTCTACGTATGGCTCTTCAGTCGTTTCTTCTACGTATGTTTCCTCTGTTGTTTCTTCCACGTATGTTTCTTCTGTTGTTTCTTCTACGTATGATTCCTCAGTTGTTTCTTCTACATACGATTCTTCAGTTATTTCTTCTACATACGATTCTTCAGTTGTTTCTTCTACATACGATTCTTCAGTTGTTTCTTCTACATACGATTCTTCAGTTGTTTCTTCTACGTATGATTCTTCAGTTGTTTCTTCTACGTATGATTCTTCTACAGACGTGATTTCTTCAACCATCAATTCTTCAGCTGACGTTTGACTTGTCTCTATTTCACTGGCTTCTGATGTCTCAACTACTACTTCTTCAAGCTCTCCGGCAATTAGCGAGACCTCTTCAGTACTTTCCTCTTCTGAAACTTCAACAGAGACTTCTGACAAAGTATTGTCTAATGCTACGAGACCTTCTTCAGCACCGATTGTCTCTTCTGAATTCGAAAAGTCAACTGCTTGCTCTACTAAATATTCACTTTCTTCAACAACGCTTGTTTCTTCCTCTGGTAATGTTTCTGTTGCAAAAGCTTGATATTCTTCAGCTTCTTCCATTGAATCATCAGAATAGGTAATGGTGTGGGTAACAGGATTAAAACGAATTTCAGCACCTGTAATGATATAATCTGGATTGGAAATTTGATTAATTTGAGCTAAATCACTTGTAGCAATACCTGTTGCTTCTGCAATCGTTGAAAGTGTATCTCCCCATTGAATAATATAAACTTCTTCTGCATTAGAAAGAATCTCTTGTACATTTGCAAGGACTTCATCTAATGATCGACGACGCCATTGCTTATTTACAGATAATTCTGTATTAATAGTATTATCTTGTGCTACTACTTCTATCACTGATCCTACTGCAGGTAAGAAAAGAGTTGAAGCTAATAGCATGGTTAATGTTTTTTTCATTATAAAAATACTCCTTATTACTTATGATTTTTACGATGCAAGAAGTATTTTATCCAAAATGATGATACAATGCACGGTTTTTACCTGTTTGTTATCCAGGCTTAAGAAAAAACACGGCGTTTCGAAACATATATTACAAAATGATGACAAAAACAAATCGTTATTTTGCTAATTGATCTACAAGCGTCTGCACGTAATCGATTGTTTCTCGTAAGGCATCTGTCTTTTCCATGTCAACACCTACTGCTTTGGCTAATTCAAGCGGGCCCATACTCCCTCCTGCTTCAAGAACTTGGAGCCACTTATTAATTGTATCTTGATCGCCAGAAGCAATTTTATTTCCCACCTGTGTCCCTATGGTTAATCCTGCTGAATAAGTATAAGAATATAATCCCATGAAATAATGCGGTTGTCGCATCCAAGTCAGCTCTGCGCCTGGATTAATCGTTACTTTATCTCCCCAAAATTCTTTCAACGTATCATAAAAAAATTGATTCAAGGTCTCAGCATTCAATAATTGTTCATCATCTATTGCTTGATAAACTTTTCTCTGAAAATGTGCTTCCAATAAATGGGTTACCATATTATGAAAGTACGTACGTGAAATAAATTCGGCAATCAAACTTTTTTTCACCGTTTCATCAATATCTTGTTTCATTAAATATTGACACATAATCACTTCATTAGCTGTAGAAGGTGCTTCAACAAAATACATACTCGGACTTGGCGTCAAAGCAAGTTGATTCTTATAGGACAAGCAAAAATGTGCTGCATGTCCCAACTCATGAGCTAAGACTAATACTTCATTTAATAAGCCTGTCCAATTTAACAAAATATAAGCAGGCCCCTGATACACAGTTGAACAAAAACCTCCTGTGGTCTTAGATTGATTCATTGGATAGTCGATCCATCTTTGATCAAACGCTTTTTGAACAATCTCTAAATACTCATCACCTAAAACAGATACCGCTTCTTCAATCATTCTTCTACTTTCAGCAATACTAATTGATTGAATATTCTTATTATAGAAAGGCGTTTTAATATCTGCGAGACTCATTGATTCGAGCTCATGGTTTTCTTGCAAGATAGTGGCGTAACGCTGCATCACCGGGGATAACTCTTTCATAATCACATCGATCTGTTGGTCATAGGCCTTGCGATTTACTTTTTGCTCAAAAAGTAAATAATCAATAACGGAATCAAATCCTCTAATTTTGGAGATTTGTTTTTCAGTTTGAACATGTGAAATATAGTTATTGGCAGCTGTAAATTGATAAGCAGACAGTCCATTATGAAAGCTTTCCCATGCAGCCTTTCGAATGGCTGGATCTGAATGCACCTCATATTCTCCTTCAAATTCAGCAAAAGTATTAGGATACGTCTTTCCATTCACTTCAAAAGAATCAAATTTTAGATCCTGATACATCATCGTCGTATACAAACGATATTGATTAAAAAGCTGACTATTAATTCCCTTTAGTAATTCTTCCATTTCTAACGACAGAATATTCTTTTTTTGATATAGAATTTCTTCAATGTAATGCTGAAAATCTTTACCCTGTTCCGAGTTCATAAAGTTAACAAGATAAGAATGATCTAATCCTGCTATTTCAACCAGTATAAAGGAGAGTATCTCTCCACTCCGGTCTGCCAACTTTTCAACTTGGGCAACATTATGTTCATACCTTTGATTTTTGCGATCTACTTCATAACCAAGGGAACCATAATGCCAAATTTTAGAATATTCTTCTAACATTGATTCATAAAGAACCAATACTTGATACAAGTTTTCAGCCTGTCCAAGCTTACCACGATACTTGATTATTTCATCTAAATTAAACAGATAGGCTTGAATGGCCTCTTCAAATTCTTGTTGGTTAGCATACAATAAACTTAAGTCCCATAATTCCTTTTGATTTAATTCTGACCTCATTGGCAAACTGTTCATATTTTTCTTCCTTCCAATTGATAATAATTTATGAAAAAATAGCACTTTAAATCAAAAAGCTTGTCTGATATTACAAGATAATATCTTTTTATAACGATAAAGTTAATTATTCTATTCTTTTTTAATTTTAGCATACTTTTATTAACCATTTTTGGCATTTTATGTTAAAATTCAGATTACACACTAATAAATTATCTAGTTAAGGAGGGAATATATGCAAACATATGATGTTAAATCTCCCAATATTGTGGAATTTGTTAATGTGATTAAATTACTTTCGCATCCAATTCGTTTTTCAATCGCACTTACACTCAATGAAAACGGAATTATGAATGTTAGCAAAATTCAAGAATCTCTTGATTTAACACAGTCAACTGTCTCTCAGCATATCAGCAAACTGCGTGAAGCTGGGATCGTTTCTGCTGACCGGGATGGAACTAAAATTTACTACTCCCTTACCAGCGAAACCGCTAAGACTATCCTCAAAGCTTACGGAAATAACAATTAAAATTCCCCCTTCATCATTACGATGAGGGGGTGTAATTAATTATTGGCTTCTTCTTCAGGTAAAAGATTATCTGTTTCTTCTCTAGCCTCAGTATTCTCACTTTCATTTGCTAATGAATTATTATTAATTAATTCTTCCATGTATGCTTCTGGGTCTTCAACTGTTTCCCAAAGCTTTTGACGGTATTGATTAAAAGTCTCCATCACAGCACTGGATAATTGAGCTAATTCAGATCCGATAGAATCATAATTCCATGGTTCTTCAGTATAAGCCGATAAACTATATGACCCATAAGGTGTCACGAAAGTTGCCACATCATTTTGCTCAGTTCCACCCAAACCAGATTTGTTCCATGCCGTCGTATCTTCTGGCACATGCCAACGAAGAAAATTATGAGTATTCATAAAAAACTTTTCAATTAGCATCTCATCCCATGGCTCTCCATTCACCCGATTATTATATAATAATGCAAAAAATCTTGCAGAATCACCTGGTGAAGTCTGAAAAAGACCATTTGTTTCACTATGATAATATTTCCCATCAACATAAGTGTCATACAGACCTAATTGATGCATATGTGGAGTAATTCTTTCACCACCACCTACTGTCTCAATCAATGTATTAGCAGCCGTATTGTCACTATAAATTGCTACTAAATCCACTAAATAATCAATCGTAAACGGACTTCCAACAGGATATCCTTGAATAATTCCTGCTCCGGGAACACGATTATCTTCTGTAAGATATACTTCTTGCTCTGGAGCTAGTTCTCCTGTTTTATATTGGTGATAAAGTTCTCCCAAAACATAAATCTTCTGTGTACTAGCTGGGAAAAAAATTTGGTTGTTAACAGAAACTTGTGCCATTGTCTCATTATTAACGAAAGACGTGCCTACAGTTCCACTTACATATTCTGAATACTCGATTAACGTCTCTTCTACTGCATCCAATAAACCTCTCTCGCTATAATGCGTTAAGACATAATCTTGATAAGAAGAATCCTTTTTAACCCAGCCCAATTCCTCATATCCATTATAAACATGCAGCCAAACTCCGTTAACGGTTGTCACTTCTTCAGTAACATCCATAGGAAATTCTACAAATTCACTCGTCAAAGCTTTTATAGATGAATGCAAAGTGCCAGGCGGTGAGGTTAATACCATAGAATTAGGATTTTTATAAAGAATACTATATTCAATATCATAGTCATCAAAATGTTGCTGGTAATCTGAAGTATGTGTCAAAAAAAAGTATTTTTTTGCGGGTTGCGGAAGCAAACCATGCATCAAATGACTGTATGACAACCACCTTTTAGCCGTTGATTCGCTTTGGTGTAATTCAGGTACATCCTTTCCTTCTTTATAGTAACGCCAACCAAACTCTTGATCATCATGCCACCCCGTATAGGGTTGATCGAACTGAAAAAGAAACTTTCCGTGCCTATTTTCTCTCCAAGAAAAACCATTTATGGGTTCACTCTCAATAGTGGGATATTGAAATGCTTTAGAAGATGGCGATACCAACGCCACATTCGGACTATAATAAAACCATGGCATCGTTTCCAAAAGGATGTCATTGTCCTCTTCCTCAAGATACTGGCGATCTGCCGGGTTACTATTATTTTGTGTTGCTTGACCTGATTTTAAATGTTCCACCAGTATTCCTGCATCAGGATCTAAATTAATAGAATATTCTTGATTAGTTGTTTCATTTTCTTGCTTAAAATTTTGTTCTTTCGCTTGCCAATTCATCAACAAAAAATATGTACTGATAGATGAAAATATCCCCATAAGAATAACGCATAGCATCCAAAAAGCCATATTTTTGTTCTGTTTCTCCAAGTGACTATCTCCCTTCACAAATCCTATGCCTTTAAATATACCAATTACAAATTAAACTTTCAATATAATCTTTTATTCATTAGTTGACTCAATAATTTTGAAATTTGGAGTAAAATAACTAAATAATTCTTGATTATACATCATTTCAGGCAATACTTTACAAAATTGTGAATACGATAAGTTCTCACGGACATCGATTTCATCCAAACCAAATTTAATCACCTGTTCTTGGATATAAGCCTCATAATCTACTACGCTGACTTCTTCTAACAGATGACCATATCGATTATTTGCTATTAATTTAAAAACAAAGTCTTCGTAGGCCCTTTCTTTCAAGTGTTTAACAAACTCACCCCTCAAACCTAGATGTTCCTGAACATATTCTTCAAATGATAAACCGGCTTCATCTGAAAAAGCATGAATCTGCTCCAAATATTCCTTTTCATATTTTGCATATTCATCATCATTTAAAATCACTTGAGCAGTTTCTCCATGAAAAGCCAAAAGATACGGCATTAATTTATCATAAAAAGCCAGCGAAATTTTTTCTTGCGTATAATCACGCTTAACAAAATCAGAAAAATCATCAAAATTTTGTATCCCACTTAAGCCCAATAGACTAAAATGTTCATCTTTAATAACATCCACAGAAGTCTGAGTAAGTTGTTGATAATAATCTTTTACTTGATCCAGATAGGGGGCCCTTACTTCTTCCCATGACTCAATCTCTATTCGCCAATAATAATCTGGAATGGTGATATCTTCTTTCTCAACATAATCATTTACTATACTTAGCATTCTTTCACCGTCCTCTTTAGTTTATTATACAAAAAAATCCCAGCAAAGATAGCTGAGATTAAAAGCTAGCGATGATCGGAGTCGAACCAACACGCCTTGCGGGCACAGTATTTAATTTTAAATTGACAGATTTGTCACTTATCTTTTCCATTTAACTATTCCATAGTAGTAATTGACTTAAAAAGAGAGGAAGTATTAATGAAGCAACATCATATAAAAAAAGACACTTTTCCAAAATGGAAAATGTCTCGAAATGATTTTTTGTGATGCTCACAAATTGCTGAAGCCATTTTCGGAGTTCAATCTGTAAACGAATAACTTCACCAAAAAATTATCAGGGAACTTAGGCAAAAAATCTCTTACTATGTAAAAGAGAAATTACAAACGAATTCGGTTTTATACACATAACTATATTTTATTCCTCAATAGAATATCACACATTCTGTACCTTACTAAAAGTATAGATAGTCGCTATTAATACTACCACTATATATATTATTGTTATGTAACTATAAGGAAAATAGATTACTAATGAAGAAAAAATCAATCTCGATACTACTTCACCAAGCTGAAAGTAAGTAACCATCCCCCCAAATATCGTAGCCAATTTCGTCTCATCAATATTATTAAATATAATAGTCCCCATTTTGGGGTTTAGCGCACCAACAAAGATACTTGAAAGAAATGAACCTAATATTATTAAGTAAATATTTTGATAGTAACATGCGATAAACGATAACAAAATAGTCATTAAATTCATTTGTAGTAAGTTACCTAAAGAAAGCTGCTTAAATTTATTACTAATTAAAATCAAAGCTCCCCCTAAAATCCCCCCAGAAACAGTACTAATTCCTAATAATGAAATGGTTGTAGCAGCATTAATAATAGTCAGTGCGGTTCCTTTAGAAAGATTAACTACAACTAAAGGTAAAAGTATCGCTAAACTCCCATTAAGGATTGGAATAACAAGTAGAATAGTTCTCATATTATTAATTCTAAATAGATGCTTAATAGATAGTCTAAGGTTTGAACGAATATCAGAAAATGCAGCTCTAAAATCAAGTGGTAACCTATTATTAGAAGAAGTTTTTTCTTCGTAATACTTATTAACCTGACTTTTTAGAAGGAGCATGATTAGTAGACTTATCCCAAATGTCATTGAATTTATAAGAGCTAAGTGAAAAAAGCTAAGTATAGTGATCAGAAACGCCCCTACTGACTGATTTATAATATTCATAGTGGAGGTTACCGTTTGCCTAAATGCCATGGTTTCTTCCCTATCTGATTTTTTAACGATTCGATTAGAAATAGGATAAAAAAGGCCATTTTCAAACTGTCCCAAAGTATCTGAAATAAGATTAACCACACTAGCAAATATCACTACCATAATGGATGCTCTAAAATTCATGACTATAGCTACTAAGAGATATAAAACAACTCGTATCCATAACGTTTTGATAATCATCTCCACTTTATTAAGTGTTTTATCCGCAATAATACCCAAAAATATTGTGAACAAAATAGGTAGACTCTCTGAAAGAGTGACAATTGAGATGGCTAGATTACTATTCTTAATCTCAGTCACATAGGTCATTAAAGCGATAAAATATAGCGTATCTCCAAAATTTGATATGAGATCTGAAATAAGAATTTTCAAATATAACTTATTATTTAAAATTTTTTTCATATATTTTCCTCAAAATTTATTTCTTATTGCATAAAGTACATTTCATCTAAAGGAGACGCAACTTTTGTCACCTTTGCCATAAGTGCTAGAACAATACTTGTTGAACTATTTAATAAGACAAATTCAACAGAATCTATCGCTTTATCAAACACCTATATAATAGTCTATCCTATTATATAGGTGTTTACAATATGCTTTGTCCGTATACTTCTTCAATATACACAATAAATATAGAATTACACTAAGTTACTCTGATTAAAAGCTTTTATTTACACTACAATAAAAGTATTGTAACTGTGTAATAATAACACTTGTCAATACCAATCAAATTTATTAATAATTTCATAATACTTTTTGTATTTTCTGTAATTATCAGTACCTCCGCAAAAAATATCACAAAGCATAAATCTTCTTTTACATTTAAAGAAAATAAACATTTTATTCAGAGAATTTATAATGGAAAAAAATTCATTATCTCTTTAGAAGTACAAAAAAATGCATGACATCAAAAGAATGATGTCATGCATTTTCTACAATAGCGGTGGTCGGGGTCGAACCGACACGCCCTTGCGGGCACAGGATTTTGAGTCCGGCGCGTCTGCCAATTCCGCCACACCGCCATAATAAATGCAAGGCGGTAGTCGGATTTGAACCGGCGATCAGGGTTTTGCAGACCCGTGCCTTACCACTTGGCTATACCGCCATTAAAACTGGGGTAGCTGGATTCGAACCAACGAATCACGGAGTCAAAGTCCGTTGCCTTACCGCTTGGCTATACCCCAAAAATATAAAAGGCGACCGATGGGAATCGAACCCACGAATGTCGGATCCACAAACCGATGCGTTAACCACTTCGCCACGATCGCCATCATATACCTATAAAACAGGGACTGTAGGAATCGAACCCACACTAACGGTTTTGGAGACCGTTGTTCTACCGTTAAACTAAGTCCCTATTAGAAGGAAGAACTTATGCAAATTCCCTACTTTATAAATATAATGGAGGGGGGCAGATTCGAACTGCCGAACCCGAAGGAGCGGATTTACAGTCCGCCGCGTTTAGCCACTTCGCTACCCCTCCATAATGGCTTGGGACGGAATCGAACCGCCGACACCTTGAGCTTCAATCAAGTGCTCTACCAACTGAGCTACCAAGCCATAGCTAAAACGGTCCGGACGGGATTTGAACCCGCGATCTCCTGCGTGACAGGCAAGCATGTTAACCCCTACACCACCGGACCAATATTAAAATATTAAATTTTAGCAATGGGGAATGACGGGCTCGAACCGCCGACATCCTGCTTGTAAGGCAGACGCTCTCCCAGCTGAGCTAATTCCCCAAAAAACTTCATGACCCGTACGGGATTCGAACCCGTGTTACCGCCGTGAAAGGGCGGTGTCTTAACCGCTTGACCAACGGGCCAATAATATATGAAATAAACGGAGAGTAAGGGATTCGAACCCTTGAAACGTATCAATACGTTTACACGGTTTCCAACCGTGCTCCTTCGGCCAGCTCGGACAACTCTCCATGCTAACCTAATTTCATAACTCCGCCAGTAGGGCTCGAACCTACGACATCATGATTAACAGTCATGCGCTCTGCCAGCTGAGCTATGGCGGAATCACATAGACAAGACACGCGCGGCAACGTCCTACTCTCACAGGACCAAAGG
>NZ_JACBXQ010000005.1 GCF_015863205.1 Facklamia lactis
AATTATTTCATACAGATAGAGGTAAAGAATTCGACAACAAATTGATAGATGAAGTATTAAAAACATTTAACATCAAACGTTCATTAAGCACAAAAGGCTGTCCTTATGATAACGCTGTTGCAGAAGCAACGATGAAAGCAATCAAAACTGAATTTGTAAAACAAATAAAATTTGAAAACTTGAACCAGCTAGAAACTGAGTTATTTGATTATGTGAATGGGTACAACAATTTTAGACCACATTCTTCATTACATTATTTAACGCCTGTGGCGTTTAAAAATTTACACATGAAAAGTGTCTAAGAAACTGTTGACATTCCATTGTTTTCTCTTTATTCAGGAGGCTTATGAGAACTCTAAACTTAAATTTTCAAAACTAATCTAAAAGCATAATCTCTAATTTAATTCGATCTAGATAAGAGAGCTTAAAACGATTAATCCCCTTCTCTTCTACATCCTTGATCAAAATCAGACCTTTTTCATCTGTTCTTTTTTCTAACATATCACTTTTCTTAATGAAGGCATTAGACTTATTCCGTGAGAGAAAATAAATGATCTATCCAAACAAAAAAGAAGAGCTTTCAATCTTCTTTCTTATTTACACTAAATTCATTTAAACATCCAATATCGTATATTCATAGCCGATCGCTTCAAGATATTTGAAGAGGTCTTGAGTGGCTAAGAAGAGGGTTTTCTCGTTGGTATTGGGGTGGAAGCTCATTCGTTCTTCATCGACAATGGCTTGATCGAAGTAGACTTTAATGTCCTTATCCTTGTTGTTAAGCAAACCAAAGGGTGAAACGACCCCAGGAGGTAAGCCCATCTTCTCCATCAAACTTTCTGAGGAAGCCATGCGCACCTTGTTGGCTTGGATCTTCTCCTTGAACTCATCCATATCCAGCATCTTAGCGTCATCCATAATCAGGAGGTAGTATTCCGTCTTCTTGCGGTTCGTTAGAAACATGGTCTTTGTTCGAACCCCTTCAATTCCTTCAATAAAGGAATCTGCTTGTTCAGTTGTCAAAGCCGGTTCGTGCTCCACAATTTCAAAGGGAATGCCCAATTCATTCAACTTATCTTCAACAATTTGATAGCCGTCCATTCAATCAGTCCTTTCTCAATTTATCTCTATTATATCACCTTTTGTAACCCCTTTCAGTTCAATCCTGTTTCTCTACAGGGCAGGTGCCCTTTTCTCATTGGTTATCTTGATAAATATTGTGTAACTCCATATAGATCCTTGTAATTCAACCCTTTTCAAGTCTAGCCAACCTTTTTCAACTCTCATCCGAATCCTAAAGGACCTTTCATATAGAGTTCATGAAATTTTTTAATAAATTAACGGTTTCAATTCACTATAAAGTGTTATCAAAAGCCTAAAAACTTTTGTGAATCGGAGTAAATTGTGAATTACATATTTACAAATCATCTACTTTTTCATATACTTTTATTGCAGCTTGAGAAAGCGCTATTATATTGTATAGAAAGGGAATGTGTTATGTCTAAAGTAACATCTTCTACGAATTGGCCGCTCCTGAGATTGATCCAGAGACACCATCTCACCTACACCGAGTTGGCTCATTTACTTCAAGTGTCTCCTGCTTCCGTTCACAATCTTTTGTACGGATCCCATGCCCCCTCATTCTCGCTGATGTATAAGTTTCTCGTCACCTTTCAGCTAAGTGACCATGAAATGATGGAGATCTTCTTCATTAATGAGAATGACCAGGAGTATCTTCCTCATATTGGCAAGTCACTGCAGGCCTTCGATCAACAACCACCCTATGGAACTGAGAAGACCTACCTATTGACATAGGCGCTTACCCTCTGGTTCCTACATTCACTCACCCTTATATATTTTTTATATTAAATAATTAATTTTTTTACTCGTTGAATACAGAATGGAAGGTGATGGTGCGTCCTACCCTTGCGGTCAGGCTCCATCACACCGCCGTTTCTGTAATAGAAAGGAGATTATTTGTCATGGGCATTAAACGACTGATTGATGTTGATTTCTGGGAAGATCCCAAAATCATCGACCACTTCTCAATTGAAGACCGTTATTTCTATCTCTACTTAATGACCAACCCCAATACCACCCAACTGGGTATCTACCAACTTCCGATTAAGACCATCTCTGATAAAACAGGCTTTACCCGTGAGGTCGTTTTGACACTCTTAGAGCGCTTTGAGAAGGTGCTCTGTGTCATCAAGTATAATTATGAGACCCAGGAAATTGCCTTAATTGAATCCCTTCGTCACTCCATCATCAAGGGAGGGGTTGCCGTGGCCAAGCTCTTGGAGAAAGAACTCAGCCAGGTGAAGGACCTCCACTTAATTGAAGTCACCCTCGAATATAATCGGCGCTACTTCGATATTTCAAGTCGGTCTTTTGATCGTAAGATTCGCGACCTCCTCGCAAAAGAAATTGAGATTCGTCAAAACTATTTAGAAAGACCTCAATCTTCTGAAGCTCTATTCGATAATGAGAATGATAAGCATAAAAATAATGACAAAGATAAAGATAAACCATTGAAAGAAAGAGAAGCAAGCAATCAGCAGGCGATTCAAGCCCTCGAGGAAGATCCCCTTGCCTTCCACGATCAGGTCGTCAATAATCCTGACATTGAACTCGATGAGGAAGTCTTACTGTCTTTCCGACTCTTCTGCAATGTGAAGCAGCTGTCCTTCAACCAAACCCAGCTAGCTGCCTATGCGAATTGGCTACATAAACTGCCCTTTGAGATGGTAAGAGAGGCCCTTCTTCGCTCTCTCGATAAGCAAGATATCTTTACTTATTCTATGAAGATCCTCTGGAACTGGCAGCGTTTAGGTTTAACCAGTCTCTTCCATGTTCGCGAATACGAGGAGGCAGACCATGATCCTGACTTCCTTTAATCGCCTAGTCGTGCTCGTTTATTTTGCTCATCAGATTGACCAAGGGAGGTATTAAGATGCTCGATGATCACTATGCCCGTTTAATCCTGCAAGAATTCCAAGCCTTGATCTATCGCCTTTTGCGTCAGTATTCTGTTTCACCCTATCATTCTGATTATCCCGACCTGGTGCAAGAACTGAGGATTAAGCTGTGTCAGATTGCCCAAGACTTTGACGGACAACCGCTGCAAAATGCAGATGACCGCTATCGCTTTATCGCTTTTGCTTCCAAGGGATTAACGTGGAAATTATTGAATCTGTTCAAGCAAGCAGTGCCTGAGACCCCTTGTTCTAGCCTTGATCTCGATGCGTTTAGCTCTGAGCTTCCGGCTCAGAATCTCGGCCAAGCCTCCCTCCTTCTGGGACATTATACAGCCCAAGCCCGGGAACTACTCAATCAACGCGAATTCATTCTCTATCTGGCCCTCATTCAAGGGGAACTTTCACCCCAAGAGATGATGGACTTGCTCGAGATTAAGCGGTCGGCTTTTTACGAGATGAAGCAACGGATTGCCCATAAGCTGGCTCCTATTTATCAAGAAATTAAAGATCCACCGGACTAAAGTGATCCTCAACTTGTTTATAGGGTGTAGCTACATTAAATCAATAAGGAGGTTTTCCCATGGAAAACAGAACTTTCAAGAATGGTCGCTTAACGTTGAAATCTTTCAATGCTGAGACCGAAAAGACCCAATCCCTTAGCCTGACTGGTTTAAAGGAAGAGGCATCAACTGACCAAGTCCAAGCCATCCGTCAAGCCCTTGATCCGCTGATGACCTATCCGAGTCAAGCGGTTGAGGCGAGTCTCACTTATGTTTACCACTAATCATCCTGAAAGGAGCCCACTCGTATGAATCCTCAAACAGTCTTAGAATTACAATTCCGTGATGGGGCTGGTAAAGCCCGCAAAATCACAGTTAAGAACCCAGCCGAAGGTTTAACAGCCCCTACTACTTATGAAGCAACCCAAGCTATTATTGGCTCTGACCTCTTCTTCAGTGAAGAAGGTACCGACCTCTATGCGGAAGCCTTAGGGGCTCGCTATGTAACACGTAGCGAACAAGAAATCTTCAATGCTGAAACTTATCAACCTGCCTAATCCTTGTGACGCCTTAAGCGTCTACGCTAAGCCTCACGCTATTAAGTGAGGCTTTTTATCTTGAGAGGAGACCTTGTATGACCCTCATCGAAATCGGAGGATATGCGGGTGCCTTGATGGCTGTCTTCAGTCTCATCCAGAAGATGATCAGCCTCTTATCTGCTAGCCAGAAAATCCTCCACCAAATTGAAACCCTACAAATAGACCTAAGCCAAACTCAAGCTGACACTGCTGCACTTAGCGACCAACTCCGACAGCAAGCCTACCGAATCGATACCATTGAAGGCTACCTGTCTCCAGTCAATGGTCAACTCACTGATATTTCAAACACCTTAAAGGAGATGAGCCAACATGTACTTAAGTAATCAAAGTTATGATCGGGGCAAGTGGCTAGTCCTGATCTTCCTCCCTGCCCTTGCGGTGCTAATCAAAGGGCTCGGTGAACTCTACCTCTGGCAACCGGTCGACCTCGTAGTGACCAGTCTGAACCTCATTACCGCCTTCTTAGGCACCATCCTTCAGATTTCCAGTCACCACTATCACCAGGATGACTTCCCTCCCGGATTGGGGATGACGGACTGATGCAGACTAAACTTCGTCAGGCGGCCCCCCTTTTTCACCGCTATGCGTCGCCACTCTCGGTCGCAGTCCGGATGGCCCAATTCATCTTGGAATCCAAGGCGGGAAAATCAGACCTCTTCCGCAAATCTTATAATGGCTTCGGGATCAAGGCCTCACCTCCTTGGCAAGGACCGACAGTCCTTCATGAATCTTGGGAAGCCGATGGCCGGAAGCATCCAGCCTTTTTCCGCAAATATCCGAGCTTAGAAGCCTCGATTCAAGACCATGCCAGCTTCTTCACTTCGACTCCCTACCGCGCCCAAATCGCTTACCGACCAGCGATTGAGGCCAAGACTTATCAAGCAGAAGCTCAAGCTCTTTCCGGTGTCTATGCTGGTGATCCCCACTATGGGGACAAGTTGATTGATCTGATTGAGACCTATCAACTGACCCAATACAATCAGAGAACGACGCCTCAATGGCAACCCGTTCTGATAGATCGACGCGATCAAGCCCTAGGGGGTCCGCCGACTCTCCGACATTACCACCATTGTCTGGCACTACACAGCCGTTTCGCGCCGACTTCGCCGTAAGATTTGGGACCACGAACGATATTGGCACAATGATCGCGGTTGGGATCGAGGCGGCTACCACTATTATATTGATAGTGACGGCACTCTCTATCAGAACTATGACCTCGAACGCATCACTTGGGGCGTTGCAGACCACAATCAGGATACGGTTCATATTTCAGTGGAAGCGGATAGCAAGGCAGACTACTCCGCCGAACAAATTCGCACTCGCGACTGGATTACCCGCCAACTGATGGCACAATTAACTCTCCCCGCTCACCAAGTCAAAGGCCACTGGGAAGTCAACCCCAACACCCAATGTCCTGGTTATTCTCAAGCAGAAATGGATCACTTCCGCCAATTATTAACCCAACCGGTTAGAACTGACCCCCTTGTAGAAGATCATGACTTAGTCTTAGATGGCAAGAAATATCAGGTCCATCCTGTCTAAAACAAAAACACTCTCACAAGCCAAAACTGGTGAGAGTGTTTTTTACTAGTTAAAAATTACATATAAACCATCAATGAACGAATCATAGAGAGTGTCACCGGTGCTCCAGGACCCAATGGTAGGTTCAAGCTGTACCAAATCAGTAAGAGAATGGTCCAACAAACCAAGAAGGCCATTGAGTAAGGCAACATGGTTGAAATCAAGGTACCAATTCCACTCTTCTTATCATAGCGTTGCATAAAGACAAGAATCATGGCAAAGTAATTCATCAATGGTGAAATAATATTGGTCGATGAATCTGCTACCCGATAAGCCATTTGCGTCATTTCAGGTGATAGGTTAATGGCAATAAACATTGGCACAAAGATTGGAGCCAAAATCGCCCATTTAGCCGAAGCCGACCCAATAAAGAGATTGATAAAGGCTGAGAAGAGGATAAAGGCAATAATCAAGGGAATACCCGAAATGTTTCGAGCTTTCAGAAACTCTGCCCCTGTACTCGCTAAGATAATTCCTAGATTGGTATGAGAGAAGTAAGCAATCAATTGCGAGGCAAAGAAGGCCATCACAATAAAGCCACTCATTGATCGCATTCCCTCCGTCATCGCTTCTACAATATCAAAACTACTATTGATTTTACCGGTGGTCTTACCATAGACCACACCTGGTACTGAGAATAGCAAGAAGACTAAGAATAAAATCCCTGTATTCATAAAGGGTTGCAGGGTCTTCTCACCTGTCTCGGGATCAATCTCGTGAAGCGGTCCAAACCATGGGTTCACCAAGATAAAGGTTACGATTAGGGAGATTAACAGTGTCCAACCTGCTCGACTTAATCCCTTCTCTTCCTGAACTGTTAATTCTTCTGCCTCATGTTCTTCAAAGTCGCCATGGTAGTCACCTAAATGTGGCTCCACTACTTTCTCCGTAATCAACGTTCCGACAATTGTTAGAAAAATCGTTGAAACAATTAAGAAATACCAGTTACTAGTAATCGCTACTTCATAGGGATTGCCGGCTGCTTGGAGAGCTGCATTAGTAATCCCACTTAAGAGCGCATCCGTTGGACCAAATAAAAGATTCGCCGAGAAACCACCCGATACACCGGCAAAAGCCGCTGCTAGACCCGCAATCGGATGACGGCGTGCTCCTGCAAACATAATCGCTCCTAGTGGCACTACCACCACATACCCTGCATCAGATGCAATATTAGAAATAATACCAGCAAACACAATCACCATCGTTAGCAAGGAATGAGGAACCTTCGAAATTAATTTTCTTAAGGCTGATCCAATCATACCAGACCATTCTGCCACTCCAACCCCTAACATCGTCACTAAGACCGTCCCCATTGGGGCAAATCCCGTGAAATTCGAAGTAGCCGAATTAAAGATGTACCTTAACCCTTCTGGGTTCATGAGTGAAACTGCTTGAATAGAAGTCTGCTCATTCGCCTTCGCATCAAAGAAATCAACCGTTACGCCCGCCCGATAAACAATTTCCGATACAATAATCGTAATCAAAGACAGGAAAATGAACACAAAAACCGGATGCGGTAGCTTATTCCCTACTTTCTCCACCCAATCCAAAAATCGCTGCACAACACTTCGCTTTTTTTGTGGTGCTTCCATTACATACCTCCTTAGATTAATTTTGTTTTTTGGCAGCGCTAACAAACCACCACCAAAAAAATCCGTATATGTTTAGTATAGCAAAGTGTTCCCCGCAATAAAACATAAAATTTCCTTCCAACACAAGCCATTTCTGGATTCAATTTAAAACAAAAGTCTGTTTTGAATCTGATTTTTAAAATATCCCCTATCTAAAGACAAGGGGATTAGCACCTATCCTTTCTTATAGTTAGAAATTTGTTCTTGCCAACGTTCAACGAATAAGCGATTTCGTAACTCTAATTCATAAGCTGAAACTCCAAACATCATTCCGCCACCTCCTTAAAAAATATTTTATTCGGCAGTTATTTTTAGGTTAACCTAAAAATATTAGGTAACCCTAATTTACCCCTTTCATCTTCTCTTGTCAAGAGTCCCCTAGAAAAGCACCTCCCTTATTTCCGGTCCTCTCCAACAAAAAAGCTCCCACCTGTGAAATCACGGGTCGGAACTTTCAATGTTTGAGCTTATTGCTTGGAATTCTCTATCATCCAAAGCTATTGTTCAGTCGGTTCAGAAATAGATCCGGTCATTTTAACGGCTTGGAGGGGATCAAAGTGGGTTACTTCATACACGACATTTTCCTCTTGCCAAATAATCGTGTTCTCATCAGAAGCTCCCCCACTCGTATTCTTCAAAGTCATTTGACCTGCAACAGAAGGAGCTGGTAAACGAACTGCTTCTAAATGTTCAACGATCGCTTGTGCCAAAGGCAGAGGATCTTCATTCTCGATATTATTCGATTTTACAACAATCCCCCAATTTCCTTCTTGCCAATTGAGATAAGTAGAACCGGCTGCCCCTTGGTAATATCCGGTGATACCATACCCCAAGTCAACCTCTTCGCCCTGCAGATCAATCATTTGATTCACCGCATGAATCGCTTCATCCTCTGAACCATAGGTCGTTCTGGAATAGGAAGCGATTGGCGTCCGTTCATTGAGTGCCTGATCATTCACGGAAAAGGCTTCATCTTCTGCATAAAAGAGAACATTAAAATTCTCTTGGTCACTAGGTGTCGTTGTCGTTGCAGCTAAGTAAGGGGGCAAATCATTCATCAAAAGATAAGTTGGAAAATCTTCATCGGGAAAGAGGGTTTTCAACTCTTCCAAGACCGTCTCAGCATGAGCATCAGGAGCCGTTTCTTGCGCAAAAACCGATACTTGACCATCCAACACATTCGAATTAACCGTCACTGTTGTCAACATCGATAAGGCTAAAGGTAGAGTCATCCATTTAGAATATTTCATCATAAAACCTCCTTTCGTTAAGGGTAATACTCTCTCTACCAACAGTCAAATGATATAAAAATTTTAATAATTAAATTTTTACGCAAATACCAGACCCTCAACTCTTATCCAAGTCTGTCTATGCAAAAAACCGACTCCAAGATTGGAATGCCCCTCCAACCATTGAAATCGGCCGTTAATTGGTTATTCAAACTTTATCTTATCCCACTAAAAATTATTTATAAGATTGAAAAACCTAGACTTTGACTATCCTTCAAGAACATTTGAACCGTCTCTAAAGAATACTCATTAAGGTCCTTATCCTTTAAAGAGAGTTTATTAATAATCGCAGGTGTACAGGTGATAATATCGACTCCTAAACGGTCTGCTTGATACACATTGTAAACTTCACGCGGACTCGCCCATAACAATTCAACGGCTTGTTTATATCGACATATCTCTAGGGCTTCCTTCATTAGAGGTTCCGGATCGACTCCTGTATCCGCCACTCTTCCCGCAAAAACCGACACAATCGTCGGAACGCCATCTTTCACAGCAGCAACCGTCTCTTTTACCTGATCAAGTGTAAAGATTGCCGTCACATTCAACTTGATCCCTTGTTCTGATAAGCGTCTAATCAATGGAATAGTGGTTTCTCCTAAAGAATTGGTAATCGGAATTTTCACATAAACATTCTCCCCTAAGCCCGCAATCTTGATCGCTTCTTTCTCCATCGTTTCAAGATCATCGGCAAAGACTTCAAAGGAAACTGGATACTCTGTAATCGAAGCCAAAACTTCTTCTGCGAACGCAATATAACTGGTAATTCCAGCTTTTTTCATAAGGCTTGGATTCGTGGTAAAGCCAGTAACCACACCTGATTTAAGAGCATCAAGCATCTCTTCAACCACAGCCCCATCGGCATAAATTTTAATCGATAAATCTTTCATAATCATTCTCCTATTCGTGGTTATTAATGGCTTCATTCGATTGATGAGCAAAAGATGGGAAGATTAAAATCACGGCTAAAATACCCACTATCAAATAAACCCCCAATGACCCTGCCATTGAACCTAAACGTCCTAATAAAATCCCTAAGACACCAAAGTCCACATCACCAAAAGTCGTATTCGAGAAACCGAGATTTCCTAAGACTGGTAATAATAAAGCCGGTAAGAAGGCTAACAATAACCCATTCACGAAGGACCCCACAATCGCTCCGCGACGACCACCGGTGGCATTTCCATAGATTCCAGCTGTCGCACCACAGAAGAAATGTGGAACCATACCTGGAATAATCAGAACACCTCCGACTGCACCTAGAATAAACATTCCAATCAAACCGCCTAAGAAACTAAAGGCGAATCCTAAGATCACTGCTGTTGGAGCATAAGGGAAGAATACTGCACAATCGACTGCCGGTACAGCATTCGGAATTAACTTCGAACTAATTCCTTCAAAAGCCGGAATGAGGTCAGCCAGGATCATTCGCACCCCTGCATACACAATGGCTACCCCGACAGCAAATTTCAAGCCTGATAAAATGGCGAAAATAATAGGGTTTTGACCCTCAGATAAGGTCTCAACAAAACTGGTTCCCGCTGCGATCGCCGCAATGAGATAGAAGACCACCATAATCAAAGCCGTTGAGATCGTTGTATTTCTTAAGAAATTCCACTTCTCAGAGACTTGGATGTCTTCCGTACTTTGACTACCTTTTCCTACAAGCGAGCCAATCCAACCGGATAAATAATAACCCAATGAACCAAAGTGACCCATCGCAATTTCATCTCCATCGGTTGCTTTTAAGGTGTATTGTTGACCAATCGCTGGGGAAATAGCTGACCAAGCTCCTAAGATAAAGCCTCCCACTACAATTAAGACAAGTCCTTTAAAGTCTAATGAACCCAGAACGGCCGATAACAAACAAGCCATAAAGAAACTATGGTGTCCGGTTAAGAAGATGTATTTAAAGCGTGTCAGCCGAGCAATTAATAAATTAAAGAGCAAGCCCACCACTAGAATCGACATCGTTTCAACACCTAAGACTTCTTGAGCTACAGAGGTTACCGCTTCATTATTCGGAACCACCCCTGTAATATGGAAACCCGTCTCGATCATTTGGGACAAAGGCTCCAAATTAGCCACAATGACCCCTGCACCTGCGGACAACATTAAATAACCTAGAATTGGCCCTAACGTTCCGGTCATCACCTTATGAGCCGGAGATTTCAACGCCAGCAAGCCTAAACAGGCAATCAAGCCCATTAAGAAAGCCGGTTCACTTAATATATCTTTTAGAAAATCTAACACAACCATTCTTTCTTCCTCCTCTATTATTTCTGCATTTCTTCCAAAATTGGCAACAATTCGGCTTCAATTTTCTTGCGATTAGTATAACTTGGTACGATGCAAACTTTTGCCTCTTGTGGAAAAATATCTTTAAATTCTTTAACTGTAACAAATAAATCCGCATCTTTGCCCACGGCTGCATTCGAATCACAAGACTCTGCTTGCACCTCAATCCCATGATCTTTGGCGATGGCTTCTACTTTCATCTTCAATAACAAACTTGATCCAATTCCATTTCCACATACCGTCACTATTTTTAACATTTTATTCCCCATCCTTTAAACATTCATTGATTATTTGATACATTTCGTCACAAGTCTCCGCTTTAATCAAGCGATCAATGGTCTCTTCATTATCTAAGATCATCACCAATTGCTGTAAAGCCCTGAGGTGAGCGGATGAATCAATCGCTGCGAGCACGAAAATTAAGTGCACCTGACGATCTTCATCATATTCTTCATTCGCTCGATTAAAATCAACCGCTTCCTTTAACTGCAGCAGACTCATCCCTAGACGCTTCACCCCTTTATCCGGTGAAGCATGCGGAACCGCCACACGCGGGGCTAAGACAATATAGGCGCCTAATTGATGAATCGAATCAATCATAGCTTCAATATAAGACGCTTCGATAAAGCCTTTTTCCAGTAAAGGTTGAGCAGCCAATTCAATCCCTGACTGCCAATTGTCCACCCGATCTGCCATTTGAATTCGATCTAATTGTAATAAATCATTCAGTGAGATCCCCTCCCATCTAACATTATTTTCATTCTTCGTTAGCTGATAGGCTAACAATTCATTTCGTAAAAGCATTTCATCCTGAACCTGACAATGTTTAGCGATGATTTTCATCATTTCGTCAACGGCTGAGTCATCTTCCGATTTAATCTGAAATTCCCGATAGACTTTTTTCTTGAGGAGTGACTTCTCAACAGGGTTCATAAAGGGTTGAACGACAAATAGCGGTTTATCCGTTTCAAAATAAACAGTTGAGAAAATCAAATCATATTCCCTTGGAGGCAGTGTAGGCAGCAACTCAAGTTGGTGGAGACTCTTAAAATCAATTTCAGGCATGATATTTCTTAATTCAGAAGTTAAGATCAAAGAAGAACTCACGCCATTTGGACAAACCGCTAAGGCCACAATCTGTCGTTGATTTTCCCCCTCTTGACAAGCTGTAATATAACCGCCAAAGTGCATGGTAAAATAAGCAATCTCATCCTCCGAGATTTCCTTCTGCAAGGCTTCCGATAAAGGAGACAGACTCTTCTTTACCAAATAGAACAAGCTACTATATTCTGAAATAATCTGTTCTTTTAAAGGGTTTAAAAGCGTCATTTCAAAGGAAAGACGGTAATAGGCAGGTGCAAGATGGTTATATAAATTCATCTTGAACTGTTCATCATTCCGAAAGACAATCCCAGTATTGGCAGACACCAATTCAATAATCTGATTCATGATCGTCACAATCTGCTGGTCAGGATAAAGATAGAAATCTCCCTGGATGCACCCCAATAAACGGGAAGCAATAAAGTACTTTTCAGTTGCTAATTTCGGGTATCGACTCACAAAATGATCAACCAAATCTAAGACATTGGATCGGTTAATCATCTCAACTTCTTCTACACAACAATTCCATTTACTCAGCTTATTGATTTTTAATAAGAAGAGCATTAAATAGGAAGTAGCCTCGATCCGCTCCGCAATAAATGACAATTGATTCTGTTGCGTATAAGCGAGAAAAATTTCAATGATTTCATCAATTTCAAAGTCTACCTGACAGGCATAAAAGGTATATCGGATAATCCATTTTCCACTTTCAAACTTCAGAATTTCATTGACTGCTTTCTCTAATACTGCCCTTACCTTAAGCGACTCTCCTTCAAGATAGTAGCCAAGTTTTCTTGAGTAAGCGAGTTGCACCTTTTCTTTCGTTAAGAATTCCCTCACATTCTTAATATCAGAAAGAACCGTATTTTTACTGACTCTTAAGTAGCTTTGCAGATGAAAATTAGAAATATAATCCTCTTCCAAGAAAAGATAGAGAAGAATCATCCAAACTCTTTCTTCTTGAAAGTAATATTGACTCATCTCGGGTGACATGCGAACAAATAAATCCTTAATCGCAATTGGTGGTAAACTAATGCGATCCTCCTTAGTCGTCACTAAAGGGTAGTCGTAATAGCTTAGCACCTCATTAATCCGCTCGATATCCATAAGAATATTCTTACGAGAGGTTGTTAGGATCCGTTCTAGGTCTGCAATGGCATACCCATTGTATTGAGAGAAAATTGGAAGTTTTTTTATGATATCATTATTAAGCATTTCATTTCCTCCTATACTTACTATAGCGCAATCTTTAAACGGTCTAAATAGCCATTGAGCCCAATTTGTTCCGTTTACAAATTTTATTGTTGGGCTGATCTCGCAAAAAGGGTCTCTGTTTCTTATCAAGTCTCCATTTCAACCCCTCTCCCACTAAAAACACCCTTGCAAAGCACAAAAGCGTATCGATTGCTCGATACGCTTGTCATCCTCAATAGATTCTATTCATGGATTAGCCATTCCATTTTACTTTTGCGCTTGGTTCTTGGGACCTCTCCTGCAAAGCACTTGCCTGCATCTTAAGGGAAGAAGACTGAACACAATTTGCTCGTAGACGGTGTTGTTGATTCTGAATAGGCAATCCCGCTAAAGGACAATCCGTCACTGTACACGTGAAGCATGGCGCCTTTCCTTGCGACTTGCGCTTCCATTCTTTTCTGATTAAAGAGACGATCACAGCCAAAATGCCCACTAGCAATAAAATCGATTGCAAGTTCATTAAGCAGCCTCCTTACTTGGAGAAAGCATCGACCAATGGGTCCATTGGTAAACAAGGTTAGCAGGAGCTAGCAATAAGACAAGTAAGCTTCCTAAAAGAAGGAAAGCCCCAACCGTTGCCACTGTCAAGGGTAGACTTCCGCTAAAGAATCCCATCAGATGGTAGACGATAAAAGCGATGCTATAAGCATAAAACATTTGATACAGGACGGCCATCAAAGCCATACGATCATCGTTAAATTCCGTTCGCATCGCGCCAACCGCAGCAAAGCATGGCATACACAACATATTAAAAACTAAGAAAGAAATGGCAGAAGTTTGAGTAAATTGCTGGCCCATCCCAACTAATAAAGAAGCTGAACTCTCATCCACTTCGCCACCGAGGCCTTGAATCACCCCAAGAGTAGAGACCACATTCTCCTTCGCAATAAAACCTTGAATGGTTGCCGTCACTGACTGCCAATCACCAAAGCCTAAAGGCGCAAAAAGAGGAGAAAAGAGGCCACCCAGCATAGCCAACAAGCTCTGACTCGCCTCTTCAACAGGCGCTAGCTGATAGGAGAAGGAAGCCAGAAACCAAATCAGACAGGAAGAAATAAAGATCACTGAACCAGCTCGGGTCACAAAAGAGCGAACTTTCTTCCAGACCACCTTGAGTAAAGAGGTCCATTCTGGGAGATGATAGGCTGGCAATTCCATCACAAAGGGAATGGCTTCAGCTTTACCAAAGAGCACCTTCTTCAAGAGAATACTCGAGATCAAGACTGAGGCAATCCCTGCAAGATACATGCTGAACGCCACCCACTGCGATCCGTCAAAGATCGCATTCGCAATCAAGGCGATAACCGGGAGCTTGGCAGAACAAGGGATAAAGGACGTCGTCAAAATTGTTAATTGGCGATTCTGTTCATTCTCAATTGTTCTTGAAGCCTGAATACCAGGAACTGAACAGCCAGACCCTACTAAAAGAGGAATAAAACTTTTACCTGAGAGGCCAAATTTCTTAAACACTCGATCCATGACAAAGGCAATTCGAGCCATATAACCACAATCTTCTAAGACTGCCAAGCACAGAAAGAGCATGGCCATCTGAGGAATAAAACCTAGCACAGCCCCTACACCGGTAATGATGCCCTCCACCACCAGACTAATCAAGAGTGGATGAATGGCCAGGCCTTCCAGAAAGTGAGTCACCGTTTCGGGAACAATCTCACCAAACAAGACTTCATTCACCCAATCCGTTCCCAAAGTCCCCAATGTCGTGATCGATAAATAATATACCCCATACATCACCATTAGAAAAATTGGAATCCCCAACCAGCGATGGGTAACAATTTCATCAATTCGGTCGGTCAAGGTCTTTCCAGCTGAACGTTGACAATAAATCTGATCCATCGCCGTTTCGATCCAATCATAGCGTTCACTCGCGATGATCGACTCACCATCACTATCCAACCATGCTTCCGACTGGGCAATGATCGATTCAATGATTGGGCATTCTCCCTCCAGGCAATCTTTCCGGATCATCTTTTGATCACGTTCAAAGTATTTAATCGCCCAGAATTTGGGTAAGCTTTCTTTATTAAGTTCTTGTTGAATCTTAGTCAATTGCTCTTCTACGACGGGCGAGAAGCTAATGGGCTGACCGATTGCTTTTGCCGTTTGAAGCCTTTCAATCAACGCATCCAAGCCTTTTCTTTTATTAGCGGAAATGGCCATCACCGGCACTTTGAATAGGGCTTGCATTTGCTTCAAATCCACTACGGTCTTCGCTTTTTCAACTAGATCCGCCATATTAAAGGCAATGACCATGGGTAATTCTAATTCCAATAATTGGCTCGTAAGGTATAAACTGCGCTCAAGATTGGTCCCATCGACCACATTCAAAATCAGTTCAGGTCTTTCATCTAAGAGAAAGTCTCGTGCTACCACTTCTTCCGTCGTATAAGGAGACAGAGAGTAAATACCTGGCAAATCAACAACCACCGTATCAGACGCTTTTCTTAAGCGGCCTTCCGTCTTCGTCACCGTTACCCCGGGCCAATTCCCTACCTTCTGATTCGAACCGGTTAAAGCATTAAATAAGGTCGTCTTACCACTATTAGGATTCCCTACTAAAGCAATTCTACGCATCATTTGTCCCTCCGATCGCCACGGTTTCAATAAAATCAGCCTCTTGCTTCCGCAAAGACAATTGATAGCCTCGTACTCTCACTTCCAAAGGGTCGCCTAAGGGGGCAATTTTTAAAACTCGAATCTTCGCATTCTTGGTAATCCCCATATCCATCAACCTTTTACGCAAAAGGGGTTCCCCCTTTACATTAGCAATCCTCACGGTTTCCCCAATTACAACTTGGCTTAAGGGCACAAGAGCAGATGCTTCAAAGGCCACTCTCTCTACCTGAATCGCTTGGGTATATTCCTTAGAGAGACCCAAACGACTTCCTTTCACCCCTACAATCATTTCCTCTTGATAGGTAGCAACTACCTCCACAGTCGCCCCTACCACTAAACCCAAACGATTCAAATGTTTACGGCCTTCTTCTGAAGTCGAAATCCCTTGAATTCTTCCTCGATCGCCCTTACGCAAGTAGTTCAAAGAAACTTCTTTCACGATGCAACCTCCCCTACTATTTGTTTATTATTTAACAAACTTTACGCAGAATCGACACCTCTTCAAGATTCGCTCGGCTCGCTTCCGCACTCTTAATTGAAATATTCTTTGCTAGTTCAACATACCAATTAGACATAAACAAACAAAAATTTAATCGTCCAATTTTTAAGCAAAAGTTTGTATGCAACCATCAATCACGTAAAGTTATTGTATCAATCCCTATTCCTTGATACAATGTTAACTACTAAACAAGTCTAATTGTGAGAGTGTCTATTCGAACCATTCTGAAAGGAGCCCACCATGATTCCGATTAAGCCCACCCACACCAGCTTAAATTGTGAGGATTGTCACTTATGCCAAAAATTTAATCCCATTGGCAAAACTTTCCTCATTGACCAAGAAGACTACCAAGGAAACCTTTGGCATTATGAGACTGACTCCTTCTCCCTCACCATTCATGATCTCTTCATCAAAGAGAATATTGTCTTTAATTCCATGACAGCTGATGTTGATTCAACCAGTATTGAATCAACTTACCTCTCATCTGCCAAGGGAGAATGGCTACAGCCCTACCAATCCATCGAGAGCAATTCGCTGTATATTCATCCCGCAAGTCGTCCTCTTCCTTCTTTTGTCTTACACCGGCAGGCGCTTTGGCTCAGTTTGAATATTCTCTTCAAAGAGCCTCTCATTGCACAATATTGGGACCGCCCCTTAGAAGCTTTCGATCCGTCCCAACCCATTGTCAAAACCAACCCAGCCCTCGCTCAAAAAATTGGCTCGATCGCCCAAGAGATGATTCATTGCAGTATGTGCCCCACTGCCAGTCACCTATTCTTTGAAGCGAAAAGTAAGGAATGGCTCAGCATCACCCTCCAAGCGCTCATGCAAGAACAAGAAGAAAAACCGCTTAAACACAACGATCGCGAAGCCATTGAGAAGGTCGCCGCCTACATCAACAACCATTACGCCAGTGAAATTCCCCAAAAACTCTTAGAAGACATTGCCTTGATGAGTGGTACCAAATTAAAAACAACATTCAAGAAGCACTTTCACATGTCTATTACCGAATACACCCAACGCAAGCGCATCAATATTGCCGAAAACTTGCTGCTAACTACCGATATGGAAATCAAAGATATCGCAAAATCTGTTGGCTATCAATCGGCCAGCCGGTTGACTACCCTCTTCAAACGCTACAAGGGAATTCATTCAAAAGACGTGCGCAAGATTGCCCAAACCAATGAAGCGCCTGTCCACCAATGTCCTAAAGCTAGCCAACAAATTCAATAAAAAGACACCCTCAGCCGTCTCCAGGTTCAGATTGAACTGACCTTGGCAGACAGGCAAAGGGTGTCTCTCTTCTTACTGTCTATTCTTCTATAATACTTTATCCAAGAACTCTTTGGTTCGGGCTTCAGCTGGGTGGTCAAAGACTTGGTCAGGACTCGCGTCCTCGATCACATAACCTTCTTCCATAAAGATTACCCGATCAGAAACTTCCCGAGCAAAGCCCATTTCATGTGTCACGACCACCATGGTCATTCCATCGTTAGCTAGGTCTTGCATAACAGCCAAGACATCTCCAACCATCTCAGGGTCCAAGGCGGAAGTCGGTTCATCAAACAGCATAACATTTGGCTTCATGGCGAGGGCTCTCGCAATCGCCACCCGCTGCTTCTGGCCCCCTGATAGAGAAGCCGGATAAACATCCGCTTTTTCCGACATGCCAACGATTTCTAGGAGACGCTCAGCCTCTTGATCAGCTTCTTCCTGAGTCATCTTATTCAACTCTACGGGTGCCATGGTAATATTCTGACGAATCGTTAAATGCGGAAAGAGGTTAAAATGTTGGAAAACCATTCCGATATGTTCCCGAGCTTTATTAATATCAATATCTGGTGAAGTGATATCCACCCCATCAATCACAACCGTTCCCCCATTAATCTTCTCTAGACGATTCAGACAACGCAGAAGGGTCGATTTCCCCGATCCGGATGGACCGATAATACAGACCACTTCACCTTTATTCACTGACATATCAATTGATTTCAACACTTGGTGCTTACCAAAAGACTTCTTTAAACCTTTTACTTCAATAATTGACATTAGACTCTCAACTCCTTCTCAAGTCGGTTCGATAATTTACTTAGAATGGTAATAATCACCACATAAATTATCCCGACAATTAGCCACATGGAACCTGATTGATAGGTTCTCGCAATAATAATTCGACCTGTTTGAGTCAGTTCGACTAGACCAATCACGGAGAGAACCGAAGTATCTTTCAGCGTGATAATCAGCTGGTTAACAAACGAAGGGATCATGATTTTCAAGGCTTGGGGTAAGACAATTTTGCGGAGGGTCGTTTTACGAGTTAAACCTAAAGACCGACCGGCCTCCATCTGCCCCTTGGCAATCGATTGGATCCCTCCACGGACAATCTCTGCAATATAAGCCGCCGCATTTAAACCAAGGGTCAAGACCCCCGCCGTCATGTTAGAGAATTTCATACCGGTCATTTGCGGAATCCCAAAGTAAATGAAGAAAGCTAAGACTAAAAGTGGCAACCCCCGCATAATATCAATATAAAAACTGGAGATAGTTGATAGTAACTTATTACTGGACGAATTGAAGAGTCCTAGAATAATCCCCAAAATAAACGCAATCAGTAAAGATAAGATGGTCACGATAACGGTTTTGCCTAGCCCTTTCATCAAGGCAGGAAAATTAGCAACAAATTGACCAATGAATGATTTATCCATGGCCTCAACTTCATCACCTACATAACGATTAATAATCTCATCATACTGGCCTGACTCTTTCAACTTAGCCAAACCAGCGTTAAATTTCTCTAATAGTTCAGGATTCTGCCCTTTATTAACCGCAAAGCCTAAAGGCAATTGATCAATTTCTTCCCCAATTAACCTTAAATCAACAGCTCCGGTTTTTGCGGCATAGGCCATCACGGGATAGTCTTCAATGACAGCCTGACTATTCCCTGCAATCACGTCTTGATACATATTGACCGAATCTTCAAAGGTCGTAATCTTATAACCATATTCTTCCTGTAAACGGTTGGCAATATCAGCCCCTTGTGAACCAATTTTGGTCGCCACCATTTGACCTTCCAAATCCTCTAAAGACTCAAACGAAGAATCCTTCTTAACCGCAAACATCGATCCCACTTCAAAATAGGGATCAGAGAAATCAAAAGAGTTCTTCCGTTCATCGGTAATCCCCATGGCAGCGATCATTCCATCTGCCTGGTTACTCTCTAAAGCTTGTAAGCCAGAAGAGAAAGGCATTAATTTGTATTCAATCTCAAAGCCCTCTTCTTCCGCAATCGCTTCAAGAATTTCGATATCAATCCCCACCAATTCACCCTTATTATCGGTAAATTCAAAAGGGGCATAATCTGAAGACGTAATGATCGAATACGTCTCTTGGTCACCTGACTCCGTCGCCTTTACCTGGAGACCAGTCAAAGAACCCAAAATTGAAAATAAAAACAGCAACATTATTAAACTTTTCTTCAAAAACCTCTTGTAGGTTATTTTCATAAATTCACTCCTTGCTTATAAATTATAAATATAAATTAAATTTCAAGCAAAAAGTTTGCATTGTCACAGTCGAATCCGACGAGCGAAAACAGCTCTTATGACTGCAGCAATAGGTTTTTATGAAAATAAATTTATTTTTCAATCTTTTAAAATTTTAATTCTTAATTCTGGCATCCATTATATGGAAACGAGTCAGGTAAAATCGCTCAACACATTTGCGATGATCTCGCAAAGAAGAGGATGTGACATCCGTTATTTGTTTTTGAAAAAACGATCCATCCTCCGAACCTTTGCCTCGCAAGAGACCGCCCTACAAAAGAGTTGGCCAGTTCTTCAACTGGCCAACTCTTTTTTCGGTCTAGCTCTACTAGGCCTTGTCTAAGCAACAAGTTGCTAAAACAAGGCAAGCTACGTAGATCTTCTTTCGTCTTGCGAGTGTAAAAATTCGAAGAACGTTTTTCATAAACACCACGACTCTTTTCTCAGTATTCATTCGCAATGATTAAAATGATGAAAGAAATAATAAACTCCTATCACAGCCTCTTATCTAATGACTTCTTAACTAAGAATATCCAAACTTCTTCTAGAAAGTTGAATTTAACTATTATTCTAAAGATTGTAATCTTTGAGAAACAGGTGAAGCAGTCTGAGAAATCACTTCATTCAAGCTTAAAAGGTTTTTCTTACCTTTTTCTCCCATCCACTGCTTAGCCTGATGTTCTCCTTCATTAGCATACACTCTGACACCCTCTGCCCAAGTTGCACGTCCACATAGTACGCCATTAAATTCAGAACCCGCACTTTTAGCAAATAATAAAGTCTCCTGAAACATTTCAGGACTCACACCTGCGCTAAGAAAAATAAAGGGTAAATTTGTACATTTACTCTGTTCAATAAATAATTGAGCTGCTTCTTGTTGCGTATATACACTTTCCTGCCCATAGCCTTCAACATAATTCATATTAACGGGAATTTCTACCTTCAATACATCAATATTATAGCGATCATCAGAAAACTCCTTCATAGCATCAATGACTTTTTGTGGCTTAACCTTTGCAAATTCTTTTGACTTATTATCTGATATCTCCTGGTCAAAGGTTAAGATTTCCAAAAAGAAAGGTATGTTTTCGGCAATACATTCTGAACCAATTCGCTCAATTATAATTTTCTTTAATCGGTTAATTTCTATTTGGTCAGCATCATAATAGATTAAAAATTTACAAGCATCTGCTCCTGCCTCTTTTAATCTTTTAACAGACCACTCATCAAGCAAATCTGGCATTTTTCCTAAATCATTACTGTCATAACCCGTCTTTTCATATGCAAGCAGTAAACCACAGTTCGCATCTTTATTATCAGCTGCAGGAATACCATATTCAGGATCTAATAAAATGGAAGAGGCATAAGGAGTAAGCTTTTCTGAAACAATTGTTTTAAAATCAATCATATCACGATCAGACGGCTCTTTATATGATTTCATCATACGTTTTAAAGCCCCTCGCTGATCAATCGCTAGAGCCCCAATGATCCCTTGATCATTCAATAACTTTTCAACATGTTTCCACTTTTCTTTATTGATTTTTTTCATACTATGCTTCCTCTAATTTAGAATTTAAAAACTCTGCAATAGCATTTTCTGACTGACTCTCTTTTATATAGTTCACAACATCCTGATGCATCAATAAACGAGCCAATTTTGATAAAATTTTTAAATGAGTGGTTCCTGATTCTTCCGACGGTACCATTAAGGCAATAATCACCTCTACTGGCAATCCATCCATACTTGCCCAATCTAATCCTGAGTCTAATTTAACGATCATTAAACTAGCGGCATTAATTGTTTCATGCTTAGCATGCGGAATCGCAAAACCATCCATCATCCCAGTAGAACCTTCTTCTTCTCTTTGAATGAAAGAACTTAATAATGAATCCTGATCTTTTGCGATGTTATTTTTTACCGCTTGTATTGCGATAAAGTTTAATGCTTCATTTTGATTCAGAAATTTTTGGTTTAAATATACCAATTCTGGCTTAATGAAATTCATATGCACCTCTCCTTAACCATTCTATTTATTTTGCATTATCTTTTTGAAATTGATTTTTTTGTATAAATCCTAGAATAATACCACCAATAATTGATCCAATTAAGATAGCTAAAACCCACTGTATTTTCCCTTCAACAACCGGTAATACAAGAAATCCCCCATGAGGAGCCGGAACTTTAACTTTAAACAAGTAGGTCATGACTGCTGCAATGGATGAGCCCAGCATCATCGTCGGAAGGACACGCAAGGGATCTTTAGCAGCAAACGGTATGGCACCTTCTGTAATATGTGTCGATCCTAAAATAAAATTAACGAGTCCGGCATTACGATCGTTTCTAGAAAAATATTTCCCAAAAAATAATGTCGCAAACCCAGTAATCAACGGGGGAGCAATACACGCTGCTGAAACTCCTGCCATAAACGTTGCGTTACCCTGTGCTAATAACGCTGTTCCGGTTACATAAGCAGCCTTATTAACAGGACCTCCCATATCAAATGCGGACATACAACCGACAATAATCCCTAATAATAGCGGATTAGAATTTTCAAAACTAGCTAGAAAATCCATCATACCTTGATTAATCGCATTCATTGGACCGGAAAGTAAAGACATGCTTATCCCCACAATTGCTACACCAAAAACTGGGTAGAGAAAAATGGCTTTTAATCCATCTAAAGATTTTGGTAATTTTTGAAACACTTTTTGAAGCAATAAAATAACATATCCTGCAAGGAATCCCGCAAGAATACCTCCTAAAAATCCAGTACCTCCATTATTAGCAACTACCCCTCCTACAAATCCAGCAACCAATCCAGATCGTTTAGCTATACTTTCCGCAATAAAAGCGGCGAGTATGGGAACCATGAGCCCCATCGCAGTCCCTCCAATGTCTTTTAACATTGCAGCCATTGGATTGTATTGTGCATGCTCAGGATCAAATGAGAACACTCCCCAAACAGCAAAAGATATTGCCACAAGAACTCCTCCAGCTACAACAAATGGAAGCATATGAGAAACACCGTTCATTAAATGCTTATAAATATTATGTCCCAGAGAAGTCCGATCATCATGATCATCTTGTATAGGTTCAACTTTCGATTCTGAGTTTTCACCTTTATAAATCTTTCCTTTTCCACTTAGAGCATCTTCGATCAACTTATCTGCTTCTTTTATCCCTTTTCCAACAGAAACATCAATGACCCGCTTACCAGCAAATCGCTCAGCTTGAACATCCTTATCTGAAGCAATAATAATAGCCTCTGCTTCAGCAATTTCTTTTTCTGATAATTCATTTTCAATCCCCACTTGACCATGAGTTTCTACTTTTATAGAGACACCTTTCGCATTTGCCGCTTGTTCAAGTGCCTCTTGAGCCATGTAAGTATGAGCAATACCAGTTGGACAACCTGTAGCTGCCACTATTTTATATTTTTCCATTTTCATTTCTCCTTATTTTATTTTGATCTGTTTCTTTAACTCTTCCACATCTGAAAAATCTGTCAAACCTTGTCTGAACGCCGTTGAACTTCCAGCTGCAATTGATTCTCTTAAAGCGTCTTTAAGCGACTTATGACTTAAATAATTTGCCAAAAAAGTAGCCAATAATGTGTCGCCAGAACAAGCAGTGTTTATCACCTTCCCTTTCGGAGAATTTCCGAATAACGTTTTTTCTTTACTTGCATATACACAACCTTTAGCACCCAATGATAATAGAACGTGTTGTGCTCCCAATTCTGCTAATTTTTGTGCCTGTTGTCTCGCATCATCGATACTTCCAATTGCTTTCCCTAACCATTCATATATTTCTTCTTCATTTGGCTTCACTAAAAACGGCTTAAAAGGTAAAGTCTCAATAACCTCTGCCGAACTATTATCAATAATCAAATTAATATTTCTTTGATAACAAATTTCACTAATTTCAATCAAAAGACTTGGCTTTACACCTCTAGGAAAACTGCCTGACAAACATAAATACGAACCCGGTTCAATTTGTTCAATCTGTTCTAATAATGATCTAATTGCTTTTTGAGGTACAAAAGGTCCTTTATTAACTAATTTATATTCTTTGCCTTCATTATTAACTTTAGTGAATACATTTATGCGAGTATTACCAGGAACTTCGATAAAATTAGATTGAATCCCTTCTTGGTTAATTTCGTCCTCTATAAACTGCCCTGTAAAGCCGGCTTTAAAACCTAAAGCTGTTGACTGATAACCTAATTTGTTTAATACCAAAGAAACATTAATTCCTTTTCCATTCGCTTGAATATCATCATCAATCGTTCGATTTACTTTTAAGGGAACCATTTCATCCGTCTCGATAAACAGATCTATAGCTAAATTTAATGTGCAAGTATATATTTTCACCCTGTCGCCTCCTCTGACTTTATTATCCTTTAAAATATGATGAATATGTTTTCAACATTCAAATAAAAGATAGAAAACTTTTACAATATTCTCTCAATAGAGTTAATATTACGAAATTTTATTCGTATAATATGAATAGAGGTGATAGTATGGATCATAATTTAAGTGAATCAGAAAAATATCTTTGGGATTTTATTCAAAAAAATATCAGTGAAATCTCTAATATTTCGATTGTAAAATTAAGTGAACAGGCAAATGTTTCGACTGCGACCATTGTTCGACTAATGAAAAAAAAGGGCTTTGAAGGCTTTACAGCTTTTAAACATCACTTAAAAGAAAAAGACAGCCAAAACATAAATTTCTCACTCCTTGATAAAGCAGATCATGGAATCCGTACCGCTATCTTAAAAAATGAACATGAAGTGATTAGAACCATCAATATGATCGAAATAGGAAATATAGAAGATGCCATACAAAAAATCAGCGTCGCTAAAAGAGTCATTATTTTTGCACGTGGATTTTCAGAATTAATCGCTCAAGAAATGATGATTAAATTCCAATTAACTGATAAATATTGCGAATTACACACTGATCCAGAAATTATCAAAAGTATCAGCAAACGCATCACTTATGATGAAGTGGTCATTTTTGTATCCTTAAATGGTGAAACAGAAGAACTGGTAATTGCTGCAGAAAATTGTTACCGAAACGAAATAGGCACGATCTTATTAACCGCAAACCGGACAGGTAGCATCATGAAATATATTGAAATACCCTTTATCGGCTTTAAATCTGAAGTTTCACTCTTCCCTGATTATGAAGTGAGGTCCCGTTTACCCTTATCAATCTTAGCTCGGATTTTACTCGATGCATATGTCTTAAGAACACAGAAACATTAGCAGGCTTCATTTATACTCACTAAATATAATGATCTGTAAATAAAACAAGACTAAGAATATTTTTCTTAGTCTTGTTTTATTGAATATTTCTTAAAAGCTAATTACATCTTCTATATAATCACTATTTCTTTTTAAAAGTCTTCATCAGAAGATAATACACGATCACTGTTATAAGGATTGAATTAATGGCTCCCGATCCCCATTTTAATATGAAAGCCGAAGTTCCACCCACTACAACCGAAAGAAAAGCTAAATAATTAATCGGCGGAAACACAGCGGTGTCACTAAAATCATACTGATTTCTATTATTCAACAAATAATAGTCTGTAATGAGAACGGCACCAAAAGGAGGTAAAAAGGTACCTAAGAAATTTAAAAATTCAACAAAATAATTTTGAATCCCTAAAATAGCAATCGCCGTAAACAAGATACCCGCTCCAGCACTCACAACGTGTTTATTTAGATGAGGATATATATTAATAATCCCTAGAGAGGCCGAGTATAAATTGTTATCATTACTTGTCCACTGGCCAAGTATTACAATCATCAGCGCTATTGTCCCCATTCCCAAGATGACAAGCCCTTCCATCACATTATTTGCCATGGTCGCCTTAGCAATTAATAGTCCACCAATATTGGCAACTGAAAAGATGATCATGGCAATAAAGACTCCACCGACATTCGCAGTTGCCTTCTTGGCATATCTTGAAATATCCGGCTGTAAAATTCCTCCTGTAATCCAACCACCAATCACAATTGTAATACCTGTTCCCAATGATTGTGGATTCTCCGGAACATTATTAATTATTGTTTCTAAGCCTACTTGTTGGATTGCAATATAACCACCATAAATGCAAAGAATTAATAATAACGGAGAGGCGATATAACTCAAAATCGTCATCCCCTTATAGCCTACAATGGCAGTAGACATCATCAGGAGACCACCCCATAAAGAGGCTATTTTGACAGAAGTCAAAAAATGATCCGGTGCAAGAATATAAATGGTTTCTCCAAAATAACCTGTTTGATAAGCAAACCAACCCAACATAGAAATAGCAAAAATTAATCCCACTAATTTTGAGCCATTTCTACCAAAAGGATACCTTGCTAACATCGCAAATGCCACCCCTTCGTTAGCACCGATACTACCCGTTAATGAGGCAATGATGAACAAAATTACGCAACCAATTAAAACACTTAACACAGCATCTTTAAATGTCAGAACCATGGCTAAACTTGCACCGGTATATAAGGTGGACATAGCGACAGCCATTCCAGTCGTCACCATTGCGATGTTAAAAAAAGATCGACGATTTTCTGTCGGCACTGGTTCACTTGGAAAATCATAAAATTTATCTTCTCTTTCTCGATTCTCCTGTTCCATGAATATTATCCTTTCTGACCATTACGTCGTTCATCAACAGAAATATAATCGACATCATATCCAAAATAGCGTGGTCCTAAGACATCTAATCCTCGCTTATTATTAAAGACTTCTCTAGATTTCACCCCGATAACAGCCACTTCTTGACCTTCTGCAAGAATTGGATTAGGGAAAGGCTCCCCTGTCTTGATATCCACAATCGTTATCACATCTGGACTCGTAATAATCGGTTCTTCATTTTCCCACATCATATGATTTTCATTCTTAAACCATATCTTATATTCATTATTCGCATACTCATTTTGTCCTTCAATTGTATAAGTACCCCAATAATAACCTAAGCGATCATCCGTTTCTTTTTTTATAACTTTTCCTTCAGCCATCAGATGACCATTTAAATGTTGAATACTGGCCTGAACCGGATTTTCACCTGCTTCTCTCGCTTCTCTTATTCGTTTCCCTAATTCTAAACATTCTGTCATTGTTCCTTTAACAACTAATTCCTTCATTTCTTTTCCAGAAAGAATAAATCCAGCTTGACCTGCTAAACCATAGGAACCTGAAGCTATTAATTTACCAATTCTTTCAACCATTCGATGATTCACAACATCTTCAATAAATGACTTATTCCCATAAGCATCTACACAAGCAACCGGCCATATTTTCTTTTGCGCAATATAAGGAGTTGTTTGTAGAACTTCTGGGATCGCTCTTCCTGTGTAATCACCATCTACACTCGGATAGCCATTTAACACACCAGCCGCAATGCCCCCAGGAGTATTAGCTCCACCTAATTCAATCGGAACCATCGCATCAATCTTAACTCCCATATAATCAGCTAGCGACTTCATAGCCATCGCTAATTGTTCTTTTTCTGAATATTTTATTTCTGTTAATCCAAAACCTTCCATCTCTTTCTTAACTTCTTCCGTATGCGGAGCAATGGACCCCATCAAGAATGGACAGATCGTGACTGCATCATCTGCAATATCATCTGGATCAATCCAACCAACTTCGTTTCCTTTCTCAATTTCTGACATCAAAGATTGAATCCCATTCTCTGGCAATCCCCCACCCCCTACACCATAAAAGGTACAACCTCTTACAAAATCTTCTACTTCCTGTCTCGTTTTTAATACCTTTTTCCCCATAGTAAAATCTCCCTTTTGTGTTTTTTTATATAAGCTTATATATACATCCTTAGTATATAAACACGAAAAGGAAAACGCATACATTTTATCATTCAATTTCTGTGCACTTTGCACACTACTCATTTAATTTGTATAAACTTAATAATAAAGTATATCGCATAATGTTATTTTCTGATAAAGGATTTACACCTAATAATTCTTCAATTTTAGCTATCCTTTGATTAATGGTATTTCTATGTAAATACATCACTTCCGAAGTTTTCGAAACATTCCCTTGAAAGCGAATCAATGTATATAGTGTATCTATCAATTTATTATGATGGTACTTATCATACTCAATTAATGGAGACAAACTATCCTTTATTTTAGCAACGTCACTTTCAGTGTATTTTTTACTCAATTGATCATAAATAAAGATCTCTTCATAATCTGTAACAAAAAGATCAGGGGATAATTTTTTGGTGATTTTGATCGCACACATCGCTTTATCATAATGATGTTTAATCGTTTCAATCGATTCAATCCCTCTACTATATCCAATTCTAATCTCAATGTTATGATGACTGATCAATTTTCTTAAGAGAGAATCGCAAATAAAATCAATCAAATACTCATCTTCATAAGTAGGAATATGCTTCAACAAAATAATTACTTTATCACTCATTTGGGTCATAATATAACTATTTGATGCGATCGGCATCACCTCTTTTACCCTATTAACAACTTCTTCTTTATATTTAGAGAGGTGAACTTCAGAAGTCTGATTCGCTAAAATATTAAATCCTTTGAGATCCAATACTATAATCGCAATGAATTCTTGTAGATTTATATTTAAATACTCTGCCCTTTTTTTCATTAAATTCGTATTGATTTCTTTTGAGAAAAGTAATTCATTAAACATCTCTGACCTCAATCGATTATTATATTCTAATTTACTGACTTTATTTAAAGCCGATCTGATAAGTGATGATTCCACTTGCTGAATAGCTACTTCTTCTATTTTATTAAAAGCCTTTCTTTTTCTAAAAAGTAGGCTTCCATAAAAATTCTGTTCATTTATTATGGGATAATTCAAAAAGATTTCATCCTGAATTTTAATGACATCTTTCTTATCTAAAGAACTATCTTGTAATTTAGTACTTAAATCTGACTGTTTTAGTTGATATCTTTTCGTAGCTGATTGATGGATCAGCCCATTTATATCAATATAATAAACATCATCATCTAAGATATTTGATAATGTATTCAATAAGTTCTCCGAGCTATTATCTGTAATTGATACATTTGAAATCAAATTTTGAATTTCTACTACTTTTTCTAATTCTTTATTTTTTCGAGTTAAAATCTGATCCAATATGGGCGAAATAATGTCTATATAGGCAAGATCTTTCGGTGCCTTTAATAGTGGTAACTCCAATCCTTCACATAAATTAATAATTCTTTGATCAATGTGGAGCATTATCACTCCAACATGAGCCAAAATTAGCCCACTTGCTCCAGCTTCTTTGAGCATTCTAATCGTAGCTTCTTGTTGTTCTATTTCATCTTTAATACTGAAAAACGCCGTAATTAATAATTCCCCCTGTTTGATATAGAGCTGGGAGTTAGGGATTTCTAAGACCGAAACACTTTCTACTTCATTCACTAGCCCTTTATGTCCTGCCAACACTTCTAAATTTGCTAGGTTATCAATTTCCAATATATGATTAATATTCATAAGACCACCCTATCATATAACACAAACGCTATCATTCAATTATAGAATACCATATCTTTTATGATTCTAAGAATAAAGATTAGAAGTTTTTAATTTGAGCTTTTCCATTAATTGCTCCTTCCTCTTTCCCTAAATTCAATATTTTTTCGCTCATATTATTCCATAAAACAAATAAGCACCTCCTTTTTGAAAGGAAAGTGCTGGTATTTTTAATCTATTGCTTTTACAACTGCAGAAACATCAAATTAAGTGTCAAGCCCGCTGCGGTTCCATATAAGGCCACCAAGTCTCCTTCTTGGATCTCACCACGATCTAAAGCTTCAGAGAGGGTGTAAGGGATGGAAGCGGAAACCATATTCCCAAATTCCGCATAGTAATCAATCAGTTGTCCTTCTTTTAATTTAAGCTTCTTGGTTACCAAGGATAGGGCCGGTGAAGCCTGATGAGGAATTAATTTATCCAAGTGATCCACTGTTAAGCCACTTTCTTGCAAACCTCGTTTAAACATTTTTGGCAGTTTACGCATGGCGATTTTCAAAACGGCAAAACCATCCATATCAAATAAATACTCCTGGGCATTGTCTTCCGACCAAAGCGTCGGTGATAAATGCGTGAGGCCGCCACGAATTTCCGTTTCGTGAGCCCCTTCTGACCAAGTCTCTTGACTAGCGTATACGATCCCTACTTCTTCCTCAGTTGCTTCGACAATAAAGGCCGCTGCCCCATCGCTGAAGAGACGATAACTTTCTTCTTGGGCTGGATTAATATAATGTGAAACCAAATCACCAGAGACCACCAAGGCCCGATGGTAACGACCCGTTTCTAATAAGGAGCCAACCACATCAAGCGCCGTCACAAAGGAAGTGCATGTCGAATTCACGTCGAAACACGGAATCCCCGTTCCTTTGCCGATTCTTTCTTGTAATAAGGCTGAAGTAGAGGGAATCATCTGGACCATTCCGGCACAGCCGACCACTATCAGATCAATGTCTTGAATGGTGATCTCAGCACGACTTAAGGCCTCTTGAGCCACTTCTTCATACATCTGTAATTGATAATCATTAAGGGCTTGATATGGAAACCGATAACGCGTTCCATCTTGAAATTCAAGTTTTTCACTCCCTTGCGTTCGACTATGACTCACAATTTTTAAATGTCTCATAATTTTGCTCCTTATTTACTCTTACTTGATTTAATTTTGTTGTTCGTTGTCGTTTCAATGTTTCAAATTTTAAAGGTAAAGGCTGAACTTGAAAATGGGCAAAAAGTTTCTCCAATTCGCTCGTCAAGTCCGATTGAATCCGCTCATCTCCTGCATCTTCTAATTCAATGACAATCGCATCCGCTAATTGAGTCACGCGATAACGGCTAATCCCCTCCACAAATAAAAGGGCACGCCGGATAAAGTCCGCATAGATTGTCACTTCTTTCCCTTCGATTCCCTGCATCCGAAAGGCATCATCTTCACGCCCTTCAATCTTCTCAATCGTTGCCAAAGGTGAACCACAAGCACATGTTGATCCGGCTACCAAGATATCATTGAGACGGTAACGAATAATCGGTTGAACCCGACGATTAAAATCCGTAACAATTGGGATAAAACGTCGCTCATCTAGCCATTCTCGTTCAAAATAGACCACATCTTCACAGAGATGAAAGGAACCATGGTGACAAGTGTAGCCTAGAAAACCTTCCGTACACTGATAGGCTTGATCAATAAAAGGGACGTTAAAGAATTGAGCCAGGTCATCCTTATAAGCCTCTTCCAAAACTTCTGCCACTGAAATAACCTTGATCAGGTGTGGACAAGGATTCTGGTCAAAATATTGCCAGATATCATAAAGGACAGAAGCAGGTGCAATTAAAATACTCGGGTCATAATTAGCCAACCGCTCCATCAAGGAATCAAAAGCTTGTTCAATATCAAAATAATCTAAGCTCAGAAAGGGAGAATTTAAAGAGGAATACAGATTATTATTCGCCCGCATAAAAAAGGCAATCCGATGTCCCAACCACTTCCCTTGGGGTAAGAACTTGGCCAGAGCATTGCCTGCCCAGCGAATTTCTTCTGCCCGCGAAAGCGTATAGATGCCTCGATGGCCACTCGTCCCCGATGAGAGTCCCACCGATATATCCTCAAAACGCTGAGAAAAATCACGCGTTCGCTCACTTTCTAATGCTGCTTCCATCAACGGCTCTAGCACTAAGCCTCGGGTATTCATTTGATCGTATTGATCCATGATCCTTTTTTTATTGACGATCGGAATTTGGTCAAAGTTCTCCCACGACACTCCTTGGTAGAAGGGAGAATGCTGTTCTAAAAAAGCTAAATGCTGATGCAACATTTTTTCTTGATAAGCTTTCAATTGGTCTTTCGACCAAGTCTTCATTTGATAACGCGTCTGGTAAAAAGTTTTCAAAAAATCGAGAATCATTGATCGCCACCTCCTTGTTCATGACAAATATCAACGGTAATTCCTAATTGCATTAACCCGCTTAATTTCTCACAAGTTGCCCGATAATGCGGCCAAGACCATTGAACTCGGCGAGCAATCCAAGTAAAGCGGTCCAACATTTCCGGTGATAAATAAGCCTTCCGCCAGCCAGCATCAATGGCTAGACAGAGACGCAAGCTAGGCAGATAGAGACCGGTCATCTCCTCTGCATGCCCACTTAGGTCTAGCGCAATTAAATCGTCTGCCAATCGATAAGCATCAATTCCTGTATCCACCCCATCGATCCATAACCTTTCATTAAAATCAATTAAGTGAATGTCTTGCTCCAAATCGCCTAAAAAAGCTCGTCCATATTGGGGCAAATACTTCCTGAAAGACCACAAGTGTCGATAGGTCGACCGACTCATCCAAAGTCTTGCCTGAGGGAAGTTCACTAGGCAGCCGATATGGTCCAGATGCGCATGAGTAATCAGGAGATGATTGACTTGTTCAGCACGATAACCTCTCTTGACCAAACTCGTAGCAAGATCCTCTTCATAGGGTTGAATCGGCAATAGGCGGTCATAAATATTCAATAAAAATTGGCTCATCGGTAAGCGACCGGCCTGTCGTTGGCGCATCACCTGGTAAGCAGCTTCGCCGTAACCCGTATCGACTAAGAGGCTTCCCATTTCGGTATGTTCAATCAGATAAGAAGAAGCCGGAAAGTAGAGAGAATTGGGTGATCCCCCTTTAATCAAGGTTTTTTCAGGTCGAATACACCCTCCAACTTCTATTTTATGACAAGAAGTGACGATACCAGTCAGCGTAATCACCTACCTTGTCTTCTAAAGTCACCAGAGGATGATAGCCAAGTTCCTCTTGGAGGGCAGAAATATCCAACGTTTGACTAAAGGCAATCGTCGATAAGGTATAAACAGTCAAAGGTGGCTCCTTACGCGCTGGATAGACTTTCTCCATTAAACGAGCCAAATTAATGAGTAAACCATAAGGTAAACGTTTAAAACGAGGCGAACGTCCCAAGTGGTCAAATAAGAGAGTCATTAACTCAATAAAAGGTTTAGGATCACCATTGGTCACATTATAGATCCCCCCGCTGGACTCACTCTCCAGTGCCAAAAGACACGCATAAGCCGCATTCTCAATGCAGGTCACATCCATCAAATTTTGCCCCTGATTAAACAGCGGAATCCCTGATTTCGCTTCTGTCTGGAGTAGGCGTGGAATCACACTCGTATCGCCATCTCCAATTAAAGCCCGAGGTCTCAAAATGTTATATGACAAGCCTGACTGCTTCACGATTGCTTCTGCTTTCCCCTTGGTTTCAATATAATGATTCAAGGGTGGCTGGCTAAAAGGTTCGGTCTCCTTGACAGCTAGTTGGTGGTCCAACCGAGCATAAACGCTAGGAGATGAAATATGAACTAAGCGGTCAACACCATGCTTTTGACAAGCTTGGACAATATGTTGAGTCGCTAGGACATTGGCAGAGTAGAAACTTTGATAAGTTCCCCAGGCCGAGGACTTGGCTGCACAGTGGATCACCCCTTTAAAATCATAACGCTCAAAGAGGGCCGCTACTGCCGCTTGATCAGCCAAATCGACCGACTGGTAATCCACACCTTTCGGAATGCGATCATTAGAATGCCGAGAAACGCCCACCACTTCATAACCTTGTGCTAATAGTTGTTGAGCAACATACCGCCCTAGAAAGCCACTAATTCCTGTTACGAGTATCATCCATACTCCCTCCTAAAAGTTCATCAATCGCTTCATTGAATAATTGCGCCGTATCATAACCTTTCAACGCTGCTTGTAATTGCTTGAGCCTTGTTCGATCCATTGTTTGAAGTTGTGTAAACCGGTCAAGAATTGCTTCTCCTTTTTTCAGCCAGAGACTCGCTCCAGCCGCTTCTAAGCGAGCCGCTTGGTCAAATTGATCCCACATCACAGGTAAGACCAGACTCGGGATAGCGTGTTTGAGGCACTCATGGAGAATCCCAGCTCCTCCATGATGAATCACAAAATCAAATTGATCAAAATTTTCACTATAAGACAAGTAGCCATAACGCATAATATTATCTGCTTCATAGGTCGGGGCATCCCCTTGGCACTCAACCTTTCCATCCGTCAAAATAAATAAATAAGTAGGATAGGCTTGAGCTAGCACTTTGATCTGGTCTAAATGCTGGTCCTGTCTCCCGTCAAGAAGCGTTCCAAAGGTCACCAAGACTTTTTTCTCATACTTGTCTGGCAAAGCCTCCCGTTGAACAGAGGTTGAGGGACTGATACAAGGACCAATATATCTCAGATAAGTTGGTAAATAACGATTAAATTCTAATTCTTCCAAGCCCAACATTAACATCATCCGGTTCGAATAATAGGCTTCCGTTCCATCCGATCGATAAATTCGCATCGGCGTTTCCTTCACTCTAGGATGAAACAGAAAAATTGATCTTTTCACCCAAGAGAGAAACAACCAACCCAATCGATTTTTAATTTTACCCCAGAACGACGAGGCAGGTTTCCACCCCCCTAGGAAATAAGGAGCATCCTCCCACTGATTAGTAGACTCCACAATCCCAATCGAAGGATTGGTCGTCATATAAGGAACTCCGGCTGATTCACACGCAAAACTCCCAAACAAAGTTGAAAAATCCGTCACAACGAGGTCAGGCTGCAAGTGTTCTATCTCGATCGTCATCGCTTGATAAGCTGCGATCAGAATTGGCAACAATTGACTCACCGTATTGTAAAGCCTAAAATAAGTCTGCTCAATCGTTGGATCAGTCGAGACCTCTAATAAGGCTGAAATCTCTTCATAGCGCTGATCCAAAATACTTATAAACGTATAGTCCTTGTCCTGAAACTTTCCTGCCGCATGCCGAGTCGATAAGAAAGAGATCTCATAGTGATCAGGATCCAAATAACGCGCAAGATCCAATTGGGGATTTAAATGCCCACTTAGAGGAATCGCTGCGAAAAGGATTCGACGCTTCTGCCCCATTCCTTCACCTCTTTAAATATAATAGTGCTTTAATCATACCGATTTTCCAACAAAAAAACAGCAAATTTTTTGTATTTCTAGCCATATCTCTCCATTTATAAATGTTTAAGCAAATCAAAGGTAGTTTCTTTCCTTTTAAAAAAGACAAGCCATCTTTCTTTGCTATAAATCAAAAAGACACCCCTTATCGGGATGTCTAAGCGTTCAAACTTTCTAATTATCACTCCGTGCATAGCCATTCTTCATTTCACAACTAGCGGCATAGAGCACTTTATCTAGATATTGATTCGTCACTTGTCTAAGGAAGTCTGCCATTTCTTCATTGGACTGCTCCAGCAAGTCTTGGGTCTCTTCCGCTGAATATTGACCTGCTAAGAATTTCGCATCATATTTGGCTAGCAAGGCCTGCCCTTTCGCCTGAACAGCCTCTTGATAGCGTCCCACATATTTATCAGTTTTTTGGTAATGAGCGTCACAAAGGGCGGCAATAATTCGATTAGTCCAATAAAAGCTGTCCGTTGTAACAGATTTTGCTGGGTGAGCAACGTACTCAGGCGTTGTTTTCACATTGGTATAGAAAGGAACGATCGCATTAAAGACATTCGAACCAAAGGATAACCATTGAAGACTTCGAATAGCTTCTGGTAAATAAGGTCTAATTTGCGTATAGGCGGTCACATTCTGACGACTGATTCCAATCGGCCGGTACCTACCACGTTGGTTACTTTCACCATATTTGCCATAACAGTCATACGGGGTTCCCTGATAATGGCTCGATAAAGCCCACTTAATTTCTTCCATCGTAATCTTGCACTCTGGCACCATCGCCCATGGAAGGTCATCATCTTCTGGCCGAAAATCTGCCTCAGGCCCATCCCAGAGATAGGTTCTAGGATTAAAATGCCTCAACATCATCCAAGCCCGGGGTGTATTATAGAGATGGTCAGAGTCTGCTTTAGAGCCATAAGCTAAACGAGGATTAAAACCTGCTTCTGGATCCATCGAAAGATCTAAGTGATAACGTTCTGTGAGTTCCTTCAAATCAGCCGAACACATAAACTCCTTTTGTTCTCCGTAAGCATCCTCAAAATCAAAGTAATCAATCCCTAACTGATTAGGCATGACCACATAGGCATCGTCTGGAACCCGACGAGCCATCCAATGATGTCCACCAATGGTTTCTAGCCACCAGATTTCTTCTACATCTTGAAAGGCCATCCCATTCATTTCATAAGTTCCATGTTCTTCTAATAACTGACCCAAACGCTCCACGCCTTCTCGAGCTGAATGAATATAAGGCAGAACAACGGTTACAAAGTCTTCTTCTCCCAATCCGCCTTCTTTTTTGCCATCCTTATGATTCACTAGAATCGGGTCGATTCCCTGAACTCTGGCATTTGATGTAATAGTTTCCGTCGCTGTCATCGCCACATTGGCTGCATTAATTCCAGCGGCTCCCCAAATCCCATCCTTTAAATCATTATTAGGTAAATGCGTATACCGCATCGGATTCTCAGGTAAATCAAATTCACAGCCAGAAATCACGGCCTTATATCGCTTGGGTTGGTCTTCTGGCTGAACGACCGCAAAATGCTTGGCATCGAAGATGTCAGTTGGGGCATCTTCTGAACGTGTGACGATGGTTGCCCCATCATAAGAAGCCTTCTTCCCCACTAATAAAGTTGTACAAGCCATTCTTAACACTCCTTCAATCTTTTTTAAATATAAAACTTCGTAATCTTTAGGACACCCTAAACGATACTCCTTTTACCTACAAAAGTCGAGTTAAAGTTTGATTAAAGGGCTTTCAAAAAAAGACAAACTAAAAGCCCTTCCCGCAATGAAAAGGGCAAAGTCATCCATGATAAAAACAGACTTCTTTTAATATTCTTTCTTACGTCCTTCAATCGCTAATAAGCCAAGACCTGCTAGAATCGCAAAAGCGGCTTTAGTATAAAGGATGGTGTTATCTCCCTCACCTGTTTCCGGTAAAACGCTGGCTTGACTAACCGTAGCAGGAGTCTCTGATGTTCCTCTTTGTTCCTTAGTGGTTTTCGAAGGGGTAGGCGCTTCAACAACCGAATCTTCTTGCTCAGGTGTTTCAACTTCTGGGCTTTCTTCAGCTGGGATGTCCTCTGAAGGTTGATCTTCAGAGGGCTGATCCTCAGAGGGTTCCTCTGCAGCAGCCACATTGATCGTGGATGGATCTTCGACAATGTCTTTAACGGCTGATTCAAACACTTCTGGCACCGTATAAGTATGGTTGTCGTTCACTAATAATTTGATCGGGTTCGAGTAGGACCATAAGTCACTGTAATTACGATCATTGATCTGATCAAAGTATAGACGTAAAGCGGCCATGAAGTCTTCTTCTGTTTCGAAATCATCTTGGTTAGGTTTCTCCATGTATTCATCTAATAATGGATTGCCTTCCCAATCTGTTTCACCTTCACTTCCAAGTTCATGATTAGTACCACGCAAGCGCATATACATATCCTCATTGACATGGAAAGGCAAGCTCATGGAATACCAACCATTTTCATCCGCTTGTCCCCAATCATCCGCATCAAAACGTTCTTGAATTCGCGTCGTCGGGTTGAAGTCTGTTCGCTTATCCGCTACCTTACCATAGATATTTCCCACGATTAAATCAATATGATCTAAGATCGGATTATTGGTAACATCTGATTCATAATCTTCGAAGAGGTGCTTGTAATTATTCTTTAGCGTTTCTTGGAAACGAATCGTTAAATTAGCTTCTGTATTCTTATCTAAATGAAGCGTCTCACCCATGGTAGCTGTCTGGTCTCCTGCTGTCACAAAGAAATCTAGACCCGAGATTAAATCACCAAATACTGACCATGAATTCCCTGATTTTAATCCTTTGACGATATCTTGGAAGGTATTACCTTCCACTTCTGTATAATTACGTGAGTATTCTGATGGCCAGTAGCCAGATGAATAAAGTTCATTGGATGAAACCTTGAAGTGGAAGTCTGAGTTCGCATAATTATAGAGATCACGTCCCTCACCTAGTAAAGAGTCCCATACTCCCCCTACCTTCGCAATCATCTCATCTGCTCCACCGTAGATATCGCGCATTTCGCCACGGTCTCCACCTAACTGATTACCCGGCATTCCTTCGAAGCCAGCTACCACATCAGGTGCAATATCTTGCATATCCCGTAAATCTTCTGCTCGAACTTCTCCGCCACCACCGTTATGACGGGAAGGATGGTTGGCTTGAAGAAACGATTCTGGGTAGTATTTCTGTAACCAGCGCAAGCCATCGTAAGAATTCATTTTATCTTCTTTTACATTGTCACGAGGACCAAAGACTTCCAATTCGTTATCCGTGAAGGCTTCAGTGGGTGTATCATAGGCATACAGCCATTCGAAGTGGCGGTAAGCTTCAATCGGTACGCGGTTGCTGCCATCTTCAACAATCGCAACTGTCGCATGGTCTAAACCAAACATATCCCATTCAAAACCAGGATAATAGATTTTTCCTTTATATTTTCCTTCTTCCTCTTGTAGACGAATAAATTCATTCACATCATCGCGAATCGTTTTCCAAGTAGGCTGTGGATCAACTTCTTCCCCATTCACATCACGGGGAGATTTACGAAGATGGTCAGCGGTCATATAATAATCAAATGCTTCTCCTTCTTCTAGGTATGCTTTCCCTTCTTCCGGTAACTGATCCACATTTTCATGGAATGCCGCATCCAGAACGTTTTCCAGAACCATATACGGTTCAGAGGCATCACCTGACTGGTTCGTATGACTATGGAATTCTCCTGTCACCGTCCGCTCATCAGTTGGAATGCTGTCATCAGTCTTTAACTGTCCTTCTTCCGATAAGTCAAGCGGATCTGCTTCTTCCTGATAGTAGTCGCCCGTATTCTCTACTTCTACTTCACCATTCTCATTAACAACCGTATGAACCGCTTCAGCTGGAGCTTCTTCAATCATTTCTTGAACTTCTTCTGCATCTGCCGCTTTCACAATTTCTTGATGACATACTCCGAACATTACCACAGAGGATAACAACATGGCCGTTGGTTTAAAAGGGAAAACTTTTTTCATCATAACCTCCAAATAATATTTGATAGGTTCAGTTTAACGACCCAATATTAATTTTATGTAAAAAAAATAAAATAAAATGTAAAATTACTGTAAACTTACTTGTTAAACCTTTATAAAGTTTGTTAATCAATCTTTCCTACTCTTTTTTCCTATAAGTTCCCTCTAAGACACTTGAGAAATAAGGGACATTTTATATAATGATCCTAAACTATCTATTAAAAAAGGAGTTTCATATGACCATTTATCGTAACACAAAAAAGTTTCGTTCTACTCTCTCGTTTCTAATGCGAATTGGCTCCATTGCGATTGCCCTCTTGCTTCTCTATTTCTCGATTTCCACCAGTGACGGAAATCCAGTCATTTTCATTCTAGCCCTCTTAGTTGGTCTCGCCATTATTATTGCCGCCATCATCTTTGAAACCCAACTAGCAATCAAATATCGCTCAGTTTATGTGATTGATGAAGACCAAATTCTATGGCGCTTATTCCACCAAGGTGGAGGAAATCCAGACTTTGCCATCACAAAATTCGGTCGAATTAAGAAGATCTACCAACAATCCCAAGAAGTTCGTAAGAACGCGCAAAACGATCAATACAGTTTCGATATCGTCACCACCTATAAAAAAGATCCACATTCAAAGCAAATCAAAGATTTAATCAAGGCAGGCACTACCATCACCCCAATGTATGAAGCGAAATGGATGGGAGAAAGTGACAATGATTTTGACATTCGCTACACGGATGAGAAACAAAAATCCAAGACTTATTCCATTCCTAAATCCTATACTGAGTTAGAACAAACACTCAAAGCGTGGAGTCTTCCTCAACAATAATTTAAAAATTTATAAATAGAATGTCTCATTTGTTAAGACAAAACAAGCTAGTCAACGTCGTAATGCTCGTTGACTAGCTTGTTTAATTGAATTAGATACTTTAACATCTCTTACTTTTCTATCAACATCTGATAGACTTTTGCTAAACGTTGTAACCCTTCCGCTAGCTTACTTCGGGGACACCCGATATTTAATCTTAGGAAGTGATGACCATTTCCGCCATACACCTTTCCGTCCATAATGGCTACTTTCCCTTCCTTTACCAAATAGCTCTGTAAAGTGTCCATCGTGACCCCTGTTGGTCTAATATCAATCCACATCAGATAAGTCGATTGACTCTTGATCACTTTTAATTTAGGGCAATGCTCTTCTAAAAAAGCACAAACGTATTGATCATTCTTCTCAATATAGAAGTTCAATTGATCAACCCAGTCCTCACAATCATGATAAGCTTGCATTGTTGCTATCATTCCCAAGGCACTTGGCGAAGAAAGACCATCCGCTTGCTTTAATTGTTTCAGGAATGCTGCTCGCAATTCAGCATCTGGAATCATCGCATAAGCAAATAATAAACCTGCAAAATTAAACGTTTTAGATCCAGAACTCAAAAGCGCCACATTCTTCTGACTGTATTGGCAAACAGGAATATGATGAAATTTTGAACGAATAACATCCATATGAATCTCATCTGAAATCATAAATACCTGATACTTTTCACATAAACGAACCACTTTCTCTAACTCTTCGGGTGTCCACACACGCCCAGAAGGATTATGCGGCGAACAAAAAAGTAAAATCACATTTTCAGGTTGACTCAGAACCGCTTCTAAATGTTCAAAATCAATCGTATACCCAGTCTCGTCAAACAAAAGAGGGTTTTCTATCACTTGGCGCTGATTTTGTTGAATCGTTTTATAAAAGGCATCATAGGTTGGAGTTTGAATCACTACTCCTTGTCCCCGCTCCGATTTGAGCCGGATTAGTTGAGAGACTGCATACATTACACTCGGACTATAAACGACCCAGTTCGAATCAATGTCTGTACTAAAGCGACGTTCGAACCAGCTTGCTACACTTCCTTTAAAATCATCATGATTCCATCTCGTATAACCAAAAACACCATGCTCCACTCGTTCATGTAATGCTGATAGCACCATGTCGGGCAGTGCAAAATCGGTATCAGAAATGGTAAAAGGTAAAAGTCCACTCTGACCGAAACGATCTTCCACATAATCCCATTGCGTACAGTAGCTTCCTCTTCGGTCAATTACTTTATCAAAATTCATCCTACCACAACCTTATATCAAATCTTCTAGTTCATTCTTAACCGACGTCACTTTAGTCCCAATAATAACCTGCACATTCTGATCATCCAGATGAACCACTCCGAGAGCGCCTAAGTCTTCTAAAGCTTGATCATCCACCATAGATCCATCCTTTACAACCAAACGCAAGCGTGTCACACAATTATCTAAAGAAAGAATATTATCTTTCCCACCCAAATTCGCTAGAATAGCAGGGATATCATAATGCCCCTTTCCAGATGTCGTAAGTTCTTGATCAGAATAGTTAGTCTCAACTTCTTTAATAGCACGTCCTGGCGTTTGAAGATTTTTCTTACGGATCACGATTTTAAATACGAAATAATAGACAATAAACCAGATGAGCCCCACAAGTAACACCAAGTACCATTTCGTACCGTTTCCTTGAAGCACTCCAAAGATAGCGAAATCAAGGATGCCTCCGTCCGTATTTCCAATCGTCACACCTAACAAAGCCATTACCATAAAACCAAGCCCTGTCATCACCACATGGAATACCCATAATAGTGGGCTCACAAATAAAAATAAAAATTCAATCGGTTCTGTAATACCTGTCACAGCTGTTGCCACCACACCTGAAATTAATAACCCTTTGATCGAATCTCTTCGCTCAGGTAAGGCGGTGTGATACATGGCTAATGCTGCAGCCGGCAAACCAAAAATAAAAGTTGGCATCTTTCCTTGAGATAAGAAAGCAGTTGCTTGAGGAGAAATAAGTTCACCTTTACTTAATTGCTCATAAAAAATATTTAAAGCTCCATCCACTTGATGGCCATCAACTAGAGCCGATCCTCCTGCATGAGTGAAACGAATCATCGCGACTAGAATATGATGCAAACCAAAAGGTAACAGTAACCGCTCGCCTGCCCCAAATAGAAATGGCCCAAAAACGCCTGACTTCTGAATAAGTGTTCCAATTAAAGCAATCCCTGAAGCAAAAATCGGCCATACATAGGGAAGAAACAAGCCCAAGATCGCCATGACTAAGGCGCTAATAATGGGAACAAAACGCACACCCGAAAAGAAAGAAAAGCTGTCATGCAGTTGAATGCGATAAAAACGCTGATGTAATTGATAAATCACTAACCCTGCAATGATACCTCCTAATACTCCCATTTCCAAAGTCTGAATACCAAAAACTAACCCTTGCCCAGCCATTCGTAAGTTCTCTTCATCACTTAATAAGCCGCGAGCTGATAACACAAAATTAATAGTCAAATGCATGACCGTATAGCCAACAAAACCTGAAAATGCTGCCACACCTTTTTCTTTTCTAACAAGCCCTAAAGGAATCGCCATCGCAAACATAACCGGCAAATAAGTAAAGGCAAAACCGCCCACCGTTGATAAAAAATTAAAGAAAAATTGCAAGCCCTCATGATCGAGTATTGGGATTTGTTCCCTCACAGCAGGGCTCGCAAAAGAACTACCGATCCCTAATAAAAGCCCCATGAAAGCCAATAGAGCCACCGGCAACATGAAGGTCTTTCCTAAGCCTTGCAAAAATTCCATTTTACTACTTTTTTTATTCATTCTATCCATCTCCTTTTTTCTATTATATCGAAGAATAGACAGGTGGAAATCGTTTACAAACAAAGCGAAAATTTTTTCTCTAGTTCTCAATTTTTTTCATTTAAACGCCAGATAAGCAAATCAGTTAACGTATTAAAGCTGATTCGAGAACTGAGATCAGCCTCTCCTTGATAATGATAGATAGAAGGACACACAAAGGATAAATCCGACCTTTCTAACAATTCTGCTTCAGGATTTCCTACAAATGCGATCATCTTTACACCATTGGCCAACAAATTATTTGCACAATCTAATATTAACTTCGTCGTTCCTGATAAACTAAAGAAGATTGCAAGGTCATTGGCTTTAAGTAATTTAGAGATACGAAGCAGATCATCCCAATCCTGACGGGCATGGATATTATAATTGAGACTTTGCAATTTTCTAGCGAAATCCAGGCCAGAAATACTACTGCCTCCAATCGCAAACACTTCTATGCTTTGAGCTTGCGTCATCCAATCCATAAAACTCTCAATTTGTTCTAAATGAATCGATTGGAAAGTGTGATTAATATTCTGCACCACCTCTTGCTGATAATGCTCAAGATAGTCTGGCAAGGGCTGATCCCTCGAAATTGGTTCCGTATTCAATAATAACAAAGTGTATTTGTATTCTTTAAACCCAGAAAAGCCCATTTTTTGAGCCATTCTTGAAATCGTCGCCGGAGAAATATAAAGTTGATTCGCTAAACTTTGGATCGTCATCTGCTCGAGCTTTGCTTTATTCTCATAACAGAAATCAAAAACTAATGCTTCTGTTGGACTTAATGATTCACGTAACTTCATAAATTGTACCAAGTTCATTTACCTTACCTCCTTTCATAAACTTTGAGAAAGCGCTAAAGAGATTCACTCACAATCGCCAATTAAAAAGGCCTTAGAAATTTCTAAGGCCTCATTCTGACATTTAGCATCCATTATTTTAACATGGCTAAGGCCGTCTTTAGCAAGTCAAAGGTCCGTTCAACCGAAGAAATTTCCATCTTCTCTTGGGCTGTATGCACATCGAAAAGGTTTGGACCAAAGGAAATCTGATCAATTTCCCCTTCAAATTTTTCACTGAAAACTCCACACTCTAGCCCAGCATGAAGAGCGGTAACCACTGGCTCTTGACCATATTGCTTCTGATAAGCTGCCACAAAAACCTCTCTTAATTCGGACTCCTGACGATATTGCCATTCAGGATAGCCTCCATCAAAGTCAATCTTTGCACCTGCCAAGTTTGCTAATTGTTCTAATCGATTTGCCACTTCAAATTTCAGACTTCTTATAGAAGAACGAACGGTTGATTGGAAGGTCACCTGGTCTTCTTCTGTTCTAACAATGCCTAAATTATTAGAAGTTTGAACCAGCCCCTCAATATCTTGACTCATCATCAGAACACCCGTCGGCGTCAAATTGAGGATCGCCAAGACCTTATCTCTCACTTCTTGAGTCATCACTTGTTCAGGAGTCGCTTCTGTTTGCGTCAACACCACTTCAACCCCCTCATCAATGCCATGCAATTCTTCTTTTAATTGCTGGCTCCAATTTTTTGTTAACGCTTCGAAAGCTGCTACGTCCGCTTGAGCAAGGACAAGTTGCGCTACCGCACTCAATGGAATCGCATTATGCTTGCTTCCCCCTTCGATCGAAACCATTTCAAAGCTAACTTCCTTTGCGATTTCACTTAAGACTCTCCCTAAAATTTGAACAGCATTTCCTCTTTGCTTATGGATCTCCATCCCTGAATGCCCACCTTTTAAGCCAGACACTTTAATTTCAACGCTAGTATCCGCTTGACTCATGGTTCTATCCAAAGTAAGAGAAGTCACCGCTCCAATTCCTCCCGCACAAGAGACGAGGAGTTCGCCTTCTACTTCCGAGTCAATGTTGATCAACTTACGACCTTGTAGGTGAGCTGGATTCAACCCTAAAGCCCCATCCATTCCTGTTTCTTCATTAGTCGTGATTAACACTTCAAGAGGAGGATGAGGAATTTCTTTAGAGGCTAGAATCGTTAAAGCATAAGCCACCGCAATCCCATTATCCGCGCCCAAAGTCGTCTGATTAGCCCGGACAAAATCTCCCTCTACGATAAAATCAATCGGATCGCGCTCAAAGTCATGATCAGATCCTTCCGCTTTCTCAGGCACCATGTCCATATGGCCTTGTAGAATTACCACATCAGATTCTTCATAGCCAACACTTCCTGGCTTTTTAATAATCACATTCAGCGCCTCGTCTTGAATGACTTCTAAGTCGAGATCTTTTGCAAATGCAACTAACCAATCGCTGACTGCTTGTTCATTACCAGATCCTCTTGGAATTTGATTTAACTCCTGAAAATAATCGAATACCTCTTTGCATGTCGATTTCATAATTCTTTCCATCTTCATTCCTCCTTGAAGTTACTCTATGGTCATTATACTCTTTAGGTTTAAAAATGATAATCCCTTTTCTAATGCGAAAAGATTTAGGCATTTTTCATGCCTACTCAGAACCGCTTCTCCTTAAAGATTCAAAAGTAACGTTTCTAAAAAAGCTCGGGACTGTCAATCGCCACCACATGGACAGGATTTCCAAGTTTCTCAACCAAAGCGATCAAGTCTTCCGCCTTCAGCCAAACTGTGGCCGTATTATCATTCGGATGAACCCCTAGCATGCCAGTCCCCTTTAAGAAGGCCTGATCAAAATAGTAATGAACCGAATGCGTCGTATCATTGATTAGACCTAAAGGTGATACCGATCCTTGTTCCAAGCCCAAACGCTCCTTCAATTCCTCTGCAGAAGCAAAGGATAAGCGCCGTGTTCCGTGCTCATTCCTAAAATCTTTCAAATCCACCCGCTTATCATTCTTAACAGTGATGAGATAGTAGTTTCTCTTCTTATCATCTCGCACAAACAAATTTTTCCCATTTGAATTAGGATAAGGCCACTCAATCGCCTCTAAATCTTCCATCGTTATGACGGCTGGATGCTCGGTTACCTCATAAGGAATTCCTTGATCCTCTAGCCATTGATAGATTTCTTCTTTCTTCATCAATGTTCCACCTTTCTAACATCTTTCTTCTCTCCATCTTAAGCCGACTTCAAGAACATATCAAGGAAACCCTCCAATTTGGGAAAGAAACTTCCTCTCCAAACAAAAAAGTCATAGTTTAACCCATGACTTTTATTCATTCAACTTTTCGCACTTCCTAATATGCCTGATTTGCTTCTCGCTGAAACTCTTCTAAATTGGGGGCATCTTCTGGTTTCTCAATTTCCACTTGACGATCAAAGTCTGTAAACTCCATTTCAATCCGCGCCGCCGCATTGCTTCCCTCCACTTGATTCATAATCTCTTCTTCATATTCGGGATAGAGGGTTAAGAAATGCTCTTTAATTTTTGCCACTTCCTCATCAAATATCGAAAAATCCAGATTCAAGTAAGTTAAATGCTTGCTTTCCTTATCAAAACGAACCTCAAATTCCTTCATCAAATAAGCAAAAATCGTCACCCCTGAATCCCACTCGCGTTCTTTTTCGACTTTGTTAAAAGATTCATTTTGAGGGGTTTTCTTTTTCGCTTCATTCAGAAAATCTTGTTTCAAATCTAAATACTTTTGATTAGACTTTAAACTGTTCAAGAATTTTTCAGGTGTATAAGCCTCTTGATCAAGCGCAAAAACATAGTCGGATCCATTATCTCCCACCCAGATAAAATCAGCAAAAACCTCCGTCACATCCTTCATTCCTTCTAGAACAGTCTCTTTACCGGTTTCTAAGCCTAACTCAATGTCTGAACGAGCTTTCTTTATCTCATTACTAACATCTTGCACCATCCATTCATCTAAGAAATAGGCATAAAGGATTCCTTCCACGAGTGTTGCATCAGCTGTATAAGTAGCACTCATCTCATTGGCTCTAAAGCGACTTGGGTCTGATTCAGCATTTGGTGTCTTCATCTGGTGTTCCAAACGCACTGCTAATTGAGCTTCAGGCTCTTCGATCAAATTATAAGCCCCTTCAAACTCAAGGTCAAACTCCCAATTTCCTTCTTCCACATAAGAATTTGGATTCTTAATCGATAAAAAGGCCTCTCCGTTGAAATGAGCTTTCTCATAAACGCGCTCACTTTCAATTAGTTCCGTTAACGTTTCGTTAAGATCGACTTCTTTTCCTTCAAAAGCTTGAACTCCCACCATACTTGGAGATAAAACACTGGTCATTGCCAACAGGATCAAATGTTTCTTCCACCACTTTGCCATGCTTAACCCCTCATTTCTTTTAGTTTCTTTCATCATATCAAACTTCCGATCGAGAGTCTTACCTTTCGTGTTAAGATTATGTAAAGTTAATCCTTCCATTTCCAGTTTGCTTAAAAAGTATCGGAGTCGATCTGAGGGCTTTCCCCTTTGCGCTTCCATGATGTAGATGATTTTCATTCACGCAACTTTCTAACATTACTAGCTATAAAGGCCTCAGATAACACAATTCCTGACAATCCCATGACCGTTTACTTTCTCCTGTCTCTCTAAAACCATGATGGTGATAAAATTTTCTTGCGCGATCATTCTCAGCAAATACCCATAAGATCACTTGATCATACCCCGCCTCTCTAATCTCTTGTAAGACTTTACTCATCATGAGTGACCCATACCCTTTTCCCCAATTATTAGGCAAACTATGAAGACATATAATTTCAGCCATTCCAAGCTTATCAGAGTCTCTCGCTTGATTCCACCACGCCATACAGTGCGCTTGGTGATCCAATTCAAGAATATAGCCGTTGCCTGTGTGTTCTTCTAACAGCTGACGATACATGTCTTCGATACGCTTGAATTCTGTATACTGGTCTAAGGTTGCCTGATCAAGAATATCGCCAAAAGCAGCTTTCCAACTTTCGATCTGAATATAAGCTAGCTGACCTTCGTCGCCTAAACTTACTTTTCTTATACACACTTCCATCTTTCTCACTCTTTTCTAATTTTCTGGATTTTATTGTTTTTATCCTAACATAATTTGGTTTATAATTTCAGTTTTTTTCTTCTGCCAGTCGAAATTTAATAAAACCGCCACTCAAAATTAAAGATCAAATAAATCTTTCGACTCAAAAAGACTCGAACCAATAGCACTTCAGCCCACCAAAAAAGTCCTGATCATTGTTAATCAGGACTTCACTTACTATTTCTTATTTAATAATTTCTCGATTTTTCTAAAGTCTTCAGAACTTCCCATGATCACTAATTTATCGGTTTCTTCAATCATGGTCTCCGGTCCTGGATTCCCAATAAATTGATCATTCTCTCGTATGATCCCAATAATATTAATTCCGTATTTATTACGGATATCCAGATCAACCAAGGCCTTATTCCACCATTTTTGAGGAGCAAGGATTTCAAAAATAGAATAATCTTCCACAATATTAAAGTACTCTACAACATTTTGAGTCGAGAGATTATAGGCCAATTTTTTCCCCATATCAAACTCCGGGATCACCACTTGATCCGCTCCTACTTTTTTCAAAACTTTTGAATGGGTCTTCGTCTTCGCCTTACAAATAATTTGAGAGACACCCAGTTCTTTTAAAGTAATGGTAGCCAGTACGGAAGCCTCAAGGTTCGACCCAATCGCCACAATCGCTGTCTCAATATTGCCAAGACCTAGTTCTTCAAGAATTTCAATTCGTTGAATATCTGCACAAATGGCATGGGTCACATAAGGCGAAATCTTATTAATCGTGTTTTCGTTCTGGTCAATCACCACGACCTCATTTCCCAAATCCATTAAACTTAATGATAAACTCTGGCCAAATCGTCCTGCTCCAATAACTAAATAATCTTTCATTTTATCCCACCATCACACTTTCTTCTGCTTCGCGATAACTATTACTAGCATTCTTCGTCAAAAAGACATAAGCCATTGCCATGGGTCCAATCTTACCAAAGATCATGGTCACCATTATTAATAACTTACCGATCAACGATAGATCAGCCGTAATCCCTCTTGATAAGCCGACCGTTCCATAAGCCGAGACCACTTCATAAACCAAATCTGATAAACTTAAATGCGGTTCGGTTAGGGTCAATAGAAAAAGGACCACCCCGATCCAAACGATCGAAACAACCATAATCGATATGGCTTTATTAATAATATACTTAGGAATTCGACGATGAAAAATCACCGTATCTTTCCTTTTAATAATATTTGAATAGACAAAAAGTAAGATAATAGTGAGCGTGGTCACCTTTAGTCCTCCTGCTGTCCCTGCAGGTGCTCCCCCTACAAACATGAGAAAAAGAGTCACCAATAAACTCGGCGAGGTCAGTTTATCCTGATAAATACTTAAAAAACCAGCTGTTCTCGGCGTCACCGCTTGAAATAAAGAAGCCACTAGCTTCCCATTTAAATCTAAGTGTCCCATCGTATCAGGATTATTCCATTCGGCTATTAAGAATATGAGAAAAGGAATCATAATTAACAAGCCAGTCGTCACCAGTACTAATTTCGTATGTAACTTAAATCGTTGCCACTTCCGACAAATAAACAAATCAATAAAAACCGAAAAGCCCAATCCCCCACATATAATCAATCCCATAATCGTTAGCGATACTAATGCATGATCCACATAAGGGGCCAAACTGGCTTCTCCAATGATATCAAATCCAGCATTACAAAAGGCTGAGATGGAGTAGAATATTGAGAAACCAATCCCTTTTAACCAACCGAATTCAGGAACAAATTGAAAAGATAAAAGCAAGGCTCCAATCAATTCAATAAATAAAGTAAGAAAAATAATATTCTTTGTCAATTTCACAATACCCTTAATTGAATTAACACTTTTCTCTTCCGCTAAATACAATCGGTCTCTAATCGAGAACCTTCTATTAATTAGCAAACTGATCGCTCCCGCGCCCGTCATGATTCCAATTCCTCCAATTTGAATCAAGAGGATAATCACCAGCTGACCAAAACTTGTCCAATGAGTCGCAGATGTCAGCGTGACCAACCCAGTCACACAAACCGCTGAGGTAGCGGTAAAGACACTATCAATAAAAGGAGGACTTTGCCCTGACTGGTTAGCGATCGGCAAATTCAACAAAAGGGCTCCAATGATAATTAAGGCAAGGTAACTGAATAGAAATAACTTTGCAGGGTTATGCTCGACTATTTTATCCTTTTGCCTACCATATAACTTAATAATATGAGCGACCTTCTTTCTATACAAATGGATTAAGTATAGAATAAATCTAATGCATCCAAATTCAAATAATATTTCATGAATTTTCTCTGGTCACATTGGAAAGCAAAACACCCTCTTGACGGTCCAATCAAGAGGGTATTTATTTAGCTATCTTTTGATTCTAATCTAACGAATAAGCATACATAAATTCTTCACGCTGTCGACTCCCCTCCTGGGTCGGGAGATCAATCGTCGACTGAGCAATCCGATCAAAATCTAAATAATCGTAGAATTTATAATTGCAATCTGTATCTGTAAATAAATACAAATTCCGACATGCTTCCTGCTTGAATTCCTGTAAGCTCTCAAAGATTAAACTTTTGCCTATTCCCTTACCTTGAGCTTTAGATGAAACAGCAATGTACTCGATACTGGCATCAAAACTTTGATCGATTTCTTCTAAAAATTGGTCATAAACAGTGCATTCTGCTTTAAAGGTTTCAATCAATCGATCAAACTCCTCATTATTCCCATGAGAAGAAAGTTCAATCAAGGGGTCTAATGGATGAACCTGAAATTGTCGATAAATCGGCTTCTGATCCTTCACCGCACAGAGAATTAAACCAAGTATTTCTCCATCTACTTCAGCAACCCGTCCAATCGTTGTATGATACAAGGCCTTATTCAAGGAAATAGTCGAGGCCGCTTTCTCAAACGCTTCATTAGAATACGTTCCCTTAAACCATGCTTCATGGATCAAGTCCACCATCGATCCAATATCTTTTTGTTCAATCTGTCTAATCTTTAACTCCATATTACCTCCTTTTTAGTCTCTTCAACACCTATTCTTCTATAGCCTATAAAAAGTAGTAAGTTATGTCAACCCAAATGCAAAGAAGCTGATCGAGATAAACACTCGAAACAGCTTCACTATTTTATCTATTTATACTCACACCATCACTTGGTCCTGGTTGTTATTTGACTGTTCTTAAAATTTGATAGACCTCTTCAGTGGTCTTCGCATTTAACAAATTGTTCTTGAAATCATCATCCATTAATTTACGAGCTAACATTTGTAAAATCTTTAAATGAACGTCTCCTTGGTGACGTTTTGGCACTAAAATAAGAAAGACCATCTTAACTGGTAATCCATCCAAGCTTTCCCAGTCCACTTCCTCTGATAATCTAGCGAATAGAACTGTCGGGGCAATGATACTCTCTGATTTGGCATGCGGAATCGCAATCCCTTCTCCCATACCTGTTGAACCTTGTGATTCACGTTTCTGAACAGCCGCTAATACCTCTGCCGGCTGGTCAATTCGTTCTGATAAAGCGGTCAAATTAAGCAATTCACTCAAGGTTTGATTTTTATCATTGCTTTGAAGATCCATCATAATCAAATCTTCTGACATTAAATCAGTTAAAGCAATCGTCTCATTAGCAACTTCAGCCTTTGAGGAAGATGCATCCTCGTCAATGACGTTATCCTTAGAAGTCTCTACTTGATTATCATTCGCTAATACATCCACTGTTTCTTCAATATTAGGTAATAAGACAGCAATTAATAATAAGGTCACTAGAACCCCTACCAAAACAGCGAGAAAATACATTGGAACTTGATCAACAGCGCCTAGTAGTGCTACAATCGGTCCCCCATGAGCCACGTGTCCTCCAACATTGGTTAACATTGCGATCACTGATCCCACCATCGAACCACCAATGATAGCTGGAATCACTCGGGCTGGGTTTTTGGCTGCAAAAGGGATCGCGCCTTCTGTAATCCCAAAGAAGCCCATGAAGGCTGCTGCCGTTCCAGCTTGACGATCAGCATCCGTAAATTTCTTTCTAAGTATATGAGAAGCTAATCCCATGGCAATCGGTGGGATACAAACGGCAACTGCAACCGCCCCCATCACATTATAAACCCCTTCAGCAATCAGACCGGAACCAAATAAAAACGCCGTTTTATTAAAGGGTCCCCCCATATCCACTGCAATCATGGCGCCAATAATTGAAGCAAGGATCATAGAGTTGGCACCTTGCATACTCGCTAACCAATTCGTTAACGATGAGAAGAGAGAGGCAACCGGTTGCCCAATCAAATAAATAAAAAGTAAACCAACGATTAAAGAAGAAAAGACAGGAATCACAATAATCGGCATAATCGAATTTAGAGCTTTAGGAACCGGTATTTTCTTAATCGTTTTGGCAATATAACCCGCTAGAAAACCAGCAATAATCCCGCCAATAAAACCAGTATTCGCTTCAGAACCATAGAAAGCACCATTAGCCGCAATCGTTCCCCCTACCATCCCTGGAACTAAACCTGGTCGATCGGCAATCGCATACGCAATATATCCGGCTAGGATCGGCACCATGAATCCCATGGCCGCTCCACCAATCGCATTTACTTGTGACCAAAAACTTCCCTCAGGAATTTCAAATCCAGCTGCGGTTGGATTTCCCCCAATAGAGAGTGCTATGGCGATCAGTAATCCACCTGTTACCACAAAAGGTACCATGTAAGAAACACCATTCATTAAAGCCCGGTAAAGCAGATTTCCCTGACCAGATGCTGATTCTTTAGAAACTTCTCCAGCCCCTTCATACCTCTTGCCTTTACCATCTAGAATATCTTGAATCAATTCTTTCGGACGATCGATCCCTTCGCGAACTGACACTTCAATGATTGGCTTACCACTAAATCTCGTTTTATCAATTTCTTTATCCGAAGCAATAATTAAACCTTCTGCTTGTTCAATTTCTTCCTGGGTAAAAGCATGTTCAACGCCTATCGAACCATGAGTCTCCACCTTTATATCAATACCCAATTCTTTTCCAGCACGTTCCAAATTCTCAGCAGCCATATAAGTATGGGCTACCCCAACCGGGCAAGCTGTAATCGCAATCACTTTTTTACTCAAATTTTTCACCTTTTCCTAAAAAATAATCTTTTAATTCTTCCTGACTTTTAAACTTTAAGCATGTTGCAATCAATGCTTCTGTAGAAATCAAATCATTAAATTCTTTATATACTTGCGTGATAGAGAGCGTTTCTTGAGGATTAATGGCAAAGAAGAAGACAACCTTAACCGACTGGTCGCCCCACTCAATGCCATTTGGATTAACATATATACAAATCACTGACCGATCAATTAGCTGAGGATCCCCATGCGGCATCGAGAAAGATCCCATGGCAGTCGAAGATAACTGTTCCCTCTGGAGAGCACTTTCTAATAAGCCCACTTGACCATATCCACGAAAAATTAACTGGCTAGTAATGAATTCAATCACCGTACGTGAATTCTCATTTTCTCCATTTGAATAAAACAAAAATTCAGGTGATAACAATTGTCTAAAAGCTCCATGCTTTCCACTTCTTTGTCGATGAATTTTCTTGGAAAGACACTGAATATCACGGTCTGTTAACAGCGGGCTCACAAGCACAATGTTATCTGAGGAACTTTTGATAGGAATCGTACTGATGATCAATTTAGACGAAGCATTCAAATCGTTCAATTGATTCAGTCCGACCACTTCACTAATTTTGATCTCATCACCAAAGTGTTGTAAAATACGCTGCTCCAACAAACGAACAGTCCCCACACCACTCGCACAAACGAGCACGATTTCTAATTTTTCTTTTTGCTTTCTTTCAAAAAAAGACTGAATATGAATGGCAATATAAGTAATCTCATCCACATTAAAAATTAAATCCGTATGGTGAGATAAATCTAAGGCAATCTCCACTGCTAAATTAAATGAAGTCGTATAGTCATTTTTGATGGTTTCCTTATATGGATTTTTGATGCTAATCTTCTGACTTAAGCGCTTTAAGGTTGTATTCAAATGAATCGCAATATTTTTAAGCAAGACTTCATCCGGATAAAGAGACGACAAATGAGTATTTAAGACTTCTTGAATCAGTGCCCCATATTCTAGGTCTTCTATCCGGATCGAATCAAAAGTATAAGCAGGGCCACAGACAATCCCCTCTATATGCAAGTTAAGATAAGCTTTCTCAATAGAGGGAATAGTCAGATCAAATTCTTTTTCAATTAAAGTGATGAGTTGTGGTGTCCATTCATTCAATTTAACAGCTTGCCCACTTAATTTTAAAAATTGACCTTTTTCAATCCGATCAATCGCAATCGCAATATGAATAATGAGCGATTGGTATTGATACTCGGTCACACTAAAGCGATGCTCATAGATGAATTGATTGACAAGAAGTTGAATCTTTCTGATAAGCTCTTCTTCAAACATGGAAGTCGATTGAAAATTTAGGGCAATGTCTAAAGGAAGATTGTTTTGAAGTGATTGAGGATTGACCACCACCCCATGCCAATATCCCTTTATTAGCTCCGATAAAATCTTTCGTTTTGTTCTTTCGTCCGCTTCTAAAATTAACCCCTTATTTGTTCCTACTATCTCGACCTCAAAAGCTTTTAGAAACTCACGTGCCTCCATCAAACTTTTCTCAACCGTACTACGACCGACAAATAGTTTGTCTGCAATCGATTGAATGGTAACAGCTTGCTCATTATTGATCAGAAGACTAATGATATAAGCCATTCGATCACGTTCTTCATTAATCGATAAACGTTTTAATTGTTGCATAGCTAGAGCCAATTTATCGTAATCACCATGAAGACGAACGGCTTGGCCAGCTAAGTATTCTATCTGCAAAGCAAGGTCAAGCTGCTTAAAAATCTCTTCCAATTCCTGCAGATAACGTTGAACAGTACGCGTTGACACCTGTAATTGATCCGCTAACTCCTCATAAAAGACAGTTGAACGACTAGCAAGAATAGACAGTAGTTGAATTAAGATATGTTCTATTCTCATGCTAAATCCTTTCTTAGTTTACTTCCCGAGGGCAAGAAATAATCAGACTCATATCACCTGAAAATTCTACCTTCTCAGAACCATAAGGGAGAATAAAGGAATCGGCCAGAGTGAGTGGGTATTCAACCCCCGCTACACGCATTTGTCCTTGCCCCTCAATAACCGTCGCTAAATAATAATTCGGCTTAAATTGATGAGCCATTGTCCCTGATACCTCCAACTTATAGACCTCAAAATACTGATTCTTTACCAATTCAAAAAGAGTATTTTTTTCAATGGATAAAGCTTGCTTGGTATAAGGGCTATCTTGATGAGGAAATAGGGTCACTTCCACTGATTGCTCCAAATGCAACTCTCGATAGTTACCATTTGCATCCACTCGGTCAAAATCATACACCCGATAGGTCGTATCTGAACTTTGTTGCGTTTCTAGAATGGTAATGCCGCCACCGATCGCATGAATCGTACCAGCTGGAACATCAAAGAAGTCACCAGCTTGTACCGGAATTTCTCTAAACAATTCTTCATAGCGCCCTTGGTTGACATAAGCACGAAATTCCTCTTCATTCTGTGCATGATGGCCATAGACAATTTTGGCCCCCTCCACTGCAGAAATCACATACCAACATTCCGTTTTCCCTAATTCATCTACTCCTTCATGTTGCTGAGCATACGCATCATCAGGATGGACTTGAATAGATAGGTCCTCTCTCGCATCTAAAATTTTCACCAATAATGGGAATGTCTTAGCTCTTTGAGGACCGAACAATGCTGGATATTCGGCATACAGTTGATCTAAAGTCATACCCGCTAATTCCTTCGGCGATTCTACTGTCGATAATCCATTGGGATGAGCACTGATTACCCATGCTTCCCCCGTTTGATCACTCGGTATTTCTAAAGCAAAATGCTCTTTTAATTGACTGCCACCCCAAATTTTCTCTTGGAGAACAGGCTTTAAAAAAATCGGTTCCATCATCATATCCTCTTTCTATAGCATCGATTGCTACCTGTATTTTATCAATCTGATAAGTGTTTCTCATCTTGCTCTTTTTCGATTCACTTGACAAAAAGCAAGCCGTACTCTCATTATAGACTATAAAAAATTAAATTGTATAGCGACCAGAGGCACGCAACCTTTCTTCGACAAAAAATAAACCGATTCTCATCATTCAGCTTTCTATTCTATACCCTATTGATAAAAATGATCACCATCCTTCTTTTAGATCTTATGTCCACACAAAAACTCCCCAACAAAGCCAGGCTTTGCTGAGGAGTTTAAAATTTACTCGTTTACTTCTGGATGAACTTCCGAAGAATCCAATAAATTATTAGCCAAGACCGCAATAGCGGCTCCTACCATCGGCGCTACAATAAACACCCATAATTCAGATAAGGCTGCCCCACCCATAAAGACAGCTGGTGCAATACTTCTGGCTGGGTTAACTGAAGTCCCTGTTAAGGGAATCCCCACTAAATGAACCATTGTCAAGGTGAAACCAATAATCACAACCGCCAGATTAGGAGCAATAAACTTAGTTTTAGTCACTGAAAGAACCACAAAAACAAAAACAAATGTCAGGATGAATTCGACAAGAAATGCCGTCATAACACTTAATTCACCCACACTGTTCGCTCCAAGGACTAATTCATTTGGACTCGACAAACTGCTAAAAATCAAATACAGCAAGGCAGTTGCTAATAGTGCCCCAATCGTTTGGAAGACACTATATAAAGCAAAATCTTGTCCCGATAATCTTCGATCGAGAAACATCGCAAAAGAAATCGCTGGATTTAAATGACCGCCTGAAATATGACCAATACTATAAGCAGCTGCAATTACTGATAAACCAAACGCCCAGGCAATCCCCAAAGCTCCCACCGAAGTATCTGGATTTAATCCCGACATAATAGCAGTCCCTGTACCAAAGAACACCAGAATAAATGTTCCTAATAATTCTGAAAAATATTTTTTCATTTTTTTCTCCTTTTCTACTTCCCAACTCTACAACACAACTTAAACTAACTTGAGTATAGCACAAGAAAATCTATTTTTACTATTCATCTCTATTCTTCTATACTGCCTCCATCACCTTACCAGTCATCTTTACCACAAACAAAGATCCCATCTTTCCCCTTGGGGCAAAACCACTTAGTGGTCAGCTCTCAAGTCTAATCGTCGCCCTTGAAAGTTCGAAAGGAAAAAAAGTAAAATCCCTTTCAGAATGGTCGAAAGACTCATCGCCGCCCAAACCCCTTCAACCCCGTAAAGTGGCATCAACAACAAGGCAAGCGGAATCCGCAACAAATTAAAAACGGTATTCACCATCGCCGGCTGTCGAGTCTCACCAATGCCATTGAGGAAGCCGCTACACCCGATTTCAAAACTCATAAAGAATTGACTGACTCCCAAAATCAAGAGATAAACGGCACCTAAGGCAATTGCCTCCCGATCTCCCGGTACAAAGAGTTGGAACAGTTGATAACGAAAAACCATTATAATGAAAGTCGAGATCATTCCTATCGTGCCTAATAGCTGAATACAGACACGATAAATCTTCTGCACCCGATCATAGCGATGCGCTCCATAATTTTGACCCACAAGCGCTGTGATCGCAATCGCCACTCCTTCGGTTGTCATCCAACAAATAGACTCAATCATCGATCCCACACTTCCAACCGCCAAGGCTAAGGCCCCAAAAGAAGCCACATAACGATTCAATAACACACTGATCAAAGCATGAATATTAGCTTGTAAGGACGCAGGAATCCCAATTTTAATTACTTTAAATAAAGCAGATCGATCAAACGTCCATCGCAACAAATGACTCTGTCCTATTAAGTCATCTTGTTGACGAATTATATTTAAAAAGAGCAAGAAAACAACTCCTTGTGCCAAGACAGTCGCAATCGCAGCCCCCCGAATCCCCAAAGCCGGCACAGGACCCAAACCAAAAATTAACAAGGGATCCACGACAATATTAGTGATCAAACCAATCGCATTCACCCGAAACGGCGTCTTACTATTACCCAAACATTGATAAGCACCCGATAAGACCGGATTGACAAAGAAGAGAGGCATGCCGACCGCAATGATCAGTAAATAGGCCTCTGTTAAACGATTCACTTGCTCTTCTAACCGAAAGAAATGAATAATAGGGTCCCTAAAAATCAACAACATTGTTCCATAAAGAATGCCCATGATAATGGCCAGCCAAAAGCCATTGTTGAGAAATAGCCTGGCTTGATGATAATCCTTAGAACCATAACTCTGAGAAGTCAAAACACTCATTCCTAAGCGAGGAATCACTGTCAAACTTTCTGCGATCCAGATTAAAAAACCTACCTGCCCCACTGCTGCCACCGCATCGGTTGAAAGACGACCAATCCAAGCAATATCGGTTAAACTGTAAGCCATTTGAATGAAAGCCGTCAGCATGAGAGGGGTTGATAAACGCAACATCGTAGGGAATATTTTGCCATTGAGTAAATCGAGTTGTTTCATAGTAGTCTCCTAGTTAGTCAGCGTCCATCCAATGGATTCGCCCATTCTAAAAGACCCTTCCATCCCGAAAGAGCCTTTTAAGGTTATTCTAGCGATTTGAATGTCGATCCGTCAATAGTCTTCTCCAAAGATTCTTGCTTTTTAGAAAGTAATATGGTCAGGATCAGGTGCCTCTACTAACCCTTCAATATTATCCATCGTTTCCATGTCTTCTTCCGCAATTTCAAATCCCTTCACTTCTAAGTTTGACTTAATATTCTCTGGATTTTGTGACCTTGGCAGAGGTAAGAATTCATGCTGATACGACCATTGAAGCGCTAATTGAGCCACGGTACAATCATACTTCTCTGCTAAAGCTTTCAACGTTTGATCCGAGAAAGCTGCTCCTTTGCCTAATGGACTATATGCTTCTAATAGCATGCCATGTTCACGACAGAAAGCAACCAATTCTTCTTGTGGTAAGCCAGGTGAAAGTTTAATTTGATTCACTTGAGGTTTAATTTTAGCCGTTTTGAACAATTCTTCTAAGTGGTGTTGCAAGAAGTTAGAAACCCCAATGGCTTTCACTTTACCTTCATTATAGTATGCTTCCATGGCTGACCAGACTTGGGCATTGCGCTCTTTCCAGCCATCATTCGCTTGGAATTTTTCAGGATTAGGCCAGTGAATCAATAACAAATCGACATAATCGACCTGTAATTTCTCAAAAGACTCTTCAATCGAAGCCTTTGCCTCTTCAGCCGTTCCCTTATCATTCCAAACTTTAGTCGTTAGGAAAATCTCCTCTCTTGGTACGCCTGAATCTATGATTGCTTTCCCAACGCTTCGCTCATTTCCATAAACCTGAGCAGTATCAATATGACGATAACCACATTCCAACGCTTTAAGAACAGATTGATAGGCGATTTCGCCCTCTTCTAACTTCCAAGTCCCAAAACCAACCTTCGGAATTTCTACACCATTACTTAATTGATAATTTTCCATTCCCTAACCTCCCTGTTTTGCTTTCAATGCTTTCATCAAAAGCTTGTAAGATTATTCTAATATACTTTTGACTCAGAACAAAAGAAAACGAACCTAGACCATACACAAGAGTAAAGGTTTCTTTTCAAAATCGTTATTAAAACAACGTAATTATTGCCGATACTTTTCAACCTTTTTTTAAAAAATACCAGTTAAGAGTTTTCTTATAACACCTTCATTCCTTTTTTAAATCACCATGCTATTTCTCAGATTCATCTAAAAAACACCCATCGCAGAGGACAGGCGTCTTTACAATTTTTTCAATTCTCTTGTTTGATCAAAATCTGTAGTCCTTCAAAGAAGCGTGGGAGTGAAACGGTCCCTCCTTTTGAAGTGGGTGATTGAAGTTTCAATGCTTCAAGATAAATATTTTTATAACCAAACAGTATATTACCATATTCAATCACCCATTCATTCTCTATATCAGCTTGGGTTAAAGAGGCAATATTTTCCAAACATAATTTTAATTTTCGTCGAATTCTTTGGGTCAAAATTTTCTTTTGATGATCATCAAGCTTCAGATCGCCTTGAAAGTCAAGGTCATCGTAACTCTTTTGCTCCCTCTCCATCACCTGAAGAATGCTCAGAATATCTTGAATATGCTTCTCAGATGTAACCCCTATGACACTCAGAATGGATGGCACCTTTTGCAATGGATTCTGTTTCTTATCTGTCGCAAGGCCTTCTGTCGAATGATTGGGGGACAATACTTCCTGTATCACCCTCAACTTTTCCGTGGTCTCTAAATGCTTCTTAACCTTGCTGATAACCGTTTGAACTTCGATAATGTTGACGGGCTTCTCAATATAAAATTCAATCCCAGCCAAATAGGCTTCTTCTCTTAGCTCCTGATCATTCACTTGAGAGATCATGATAAATTTCATATTCGGTCGCTCTGCCAGAACTTTTTGAACGAGATTGATTCCGTTCATTTTAGGCATTAACAAATCAACCAACACAATCTCTAACTTTCCAATTGATAAAATTTCATTATAAGCCGCTTGAGGATCTTGATTGATCCCTACCACCTGATTGTCCATGTCTTTTTCAACAATATTCTGCAAAACCATGCAAACGGCTTTGTCATCATCCACAATGTAAAAATTCATACTCGTCCTCCCTTACAGGCAGTCTTGATCAATCATTAAACGAAACGACGCCCCTTCATCGTAATTCTTATTCATTTGAATGTCCCCATTAAATTGTTCATTTAAAATGGTTTTTACGTGTGACAAGCCAATGCCTCGAAAGATATCGCCCGTCTCTTCATCAAACTTAGTTGAAAAGCCAGGTTCAAAAATAATCTCATGAAACTTTTCAGGGATACCTGGACCATTATCGATCAGATCCAATACAAGATATTTGGAATCTTCTTTAACCACTCTAATATGAATTTGACCATTGCTTGTCTTGTCAATCGCATCAATACTATTCGAGACAAGATTTGAAAGGATAGTCACCAAGTAATAATGCTTCGTCACCGTCACATCGATCTCACAATCAATGATAATCAGAATATCATACCCTTTATTTCGAACCATTAATTTCCCATAACTTAACACAATCTTTAAAATCTCCGATAGGGACATTTGCTGATGATCCTTCGAATCGAAGAAATTATTCAAGCCTGAAATCACACTCTTATAAGCTTTCTTAATCTCATGCACATCTTTGGCGACACTTAAAGCGATTTGTGCTTCCGCTTCCATTTGCTCGTTCTGGTTCAAACTATTATTTAGTTGGTAAGCATTTTTCATAATACGCTCAATCTCGTTAATATTCTTCTGCATAAAATAAACTTCACTCTTAATCGCCGAAGACGACCAGAGAAAATAATGGTAGCGACGTTCATGCGCTTCTTTATCAACTAAGATATTCAAGGAATAATAAATAAAGGCACAAATACAACCAATACCTCCACGGGCCAATGCTGCAATAAACAGATCTCTAAAAAGCGTCAATTGATAACCTTGAAAGCCCATTAACAGACTAACTTCAAGTAAATTCGATAAATAATCACACATAATAATCGTACAGGCAAAGGTCGTCAGGTTCACTTGGCGCCGATGCCAATAGAATAGATAATAAATAATGCCATACGTCATATAAAATACCATATCCGTTATAATAAATTCGATAATTTGATAACCATGGTAGCCATCCGTGATATACAAGAGAAGTCCTCTAAAAAAGGGAGAGGCAATGGCAATCGATAAACTTAAATAGATAGGATGTAAATCTTCATTAAAAAAAAGAATAATCGGAAGAATTGCGACCGAGAGAGCCAGAATAAAACCTTCCACTCGATAAGTAATATGGATTTGGGCAGACAAAGCGATAATCACCGAACACAACAAAAAACGTTTGAACTTTTCGGTATTTCGAATCATTCTCATTTTCCTTTCTAGAGGAGCAATGAATATTTCTGAAGATTTGTGAGTTATGATGAAGTTCTTATTTATCATTACTTTAAGCAATTGAACACGTTTACAATCTATTATAAAGGAGTGTTTGAACATGTCAAAACATGAAGGGAAATTGCAACAAAACATTACCCTGATCGAAGCGATCGCTTTTAGTGTCGGTCAAATTATTGGAACGGGAATCTTTCTCAAGCCTACCGCTATCTTTCAAGCCACACATAGTACAGGAATTTCACTTTTAGTCTGGCTAGCAGCTGGGGTGATCACCCTCTGCACGGCCTTAACGATTGCTGAAGTTGCTTCCTATAAACCCATGATCGGTGGAATCACCTCTTATGTCAATGAATATAATGGTAAAACTTTAGGTTTTATGTCTGGCTGGTTCTTTTCCATCCTCAATAATCCTGGCACCTTAGCTGCTAACACCATTGCAACGGCGACTTTTATCTCTGCTGTCTTACCCATGAATAATGTCCAAATTAAATTATGTGCCTTTATCATCTTATGGGGCTTATCCCTCTCTCAAATGTTCTCCGTAAAAGGAACCATGCGCTTCCAACTTTTAGGAGCAGTGATCCAAGCAGCCCCTATTGCGATTGTAGTCATTCTGGGACTATTGAACGGAGCAAATGCCAACAACATTAATCTCTCCTTAATTGGAGATCCGAATTCACCCGGAGCTTCATTAGGGATCGCCTTACTAGGCGCTATGTGGGTCTATGATGGCTGGCAAGCAACGGCCAATTTAGGAGAAGAAATGGTCAATCCGAAACGCGACTTCCCTAAAGCCATCTTTTATTCGATCTCTTTTCTCATTATCTTATTCCTAGCCTTCAATTATGTCGGTTTCAAATTAATTCCAGCTGAAGAACTCTTAAATTCTCAGAATATTGGAGCCAACATCTCCGAAAAACTCTTTGGTCAGCACGGCGTGTTACTCATGACGATTTTAATGGTAATCTGTAGTACCTTTACCATGAACGCAGAAATTGTTCAAGCAACCCGTGATGTGCTCTACCAAGCTAGGCAGAATAACTTAATCGGCGCCAAATGGATTCGTCATATCCATCCCAAAACAGACACCCCCATCAATGCCATTATCTTCCAAGGAATTTTGTCAACCATTGTCATGTTAACAGGAACTTTTGAAAGTATTTCGCTCTTAATTATTTTCTTTATTTGGATCTTTATTCTCTTTGTCTTATGGGACGTCTTTAAATTACGTAAACAAAAAGAGATTCAAAGATCATTCTCAACACCGCTCTTCCCCATCACACCCATTATAGGAATTCTAGGTGGACTCTTTATGTTATTAAGTGCTGTTTCATCTAACCCGATGAACTTTGTTGTGGGACTGATTGTTATTTTAATGGGCTTCCCTATCTATTACTATTGCCACAATGTCCTTTATAAAGGGGAGAAACCTGTAGAATAGTAACTGACACTATCCTCTCATCGCTTGGACTAACGCCAAGCGGTGAGCTTTTTAATAGTGAAAAGTTAGAAGCTCTGCCTCTTTCCTTTCATTAATATAAACCTCTAACTTTTCATTCAGACTTTCACCAGTAAAATTAACCCTTTCCTCCGCTTGTACGAATTTCACGCCACTCAACAAAACTGCCATAACCATCAAGAATTGTACGAATGACTTCACGCATTTCATTATACTATCTCCTTTCGATTCTTTGCTAACTTCAGTATAGGGGACCATTGTTAACTGAAGATTAATGACCCTCATTTCCTTCTTCTTTAGTAATTGAAGCGCTAACTTTTGCGCATCCTAAAAGCAACGACTATACTAAACTTAAATCAATTTTTAGTGGAGGTCATTATGAACAAGTACACTCACAATGCGTCAGACCCTTATGCCAGTGTCAGCACTCCTGTACTCAAGATTCCCTATTTTATTTGTGTTATCTTAGGCGTTCTCATAATGTTTCTGAATTATGCTCCTTTAATCATTTTAAATTTTGTCCCCTTTCTGAAACCAATCGCCAAGTCGCATGTGTTTGTTGAAGTGTTAATTGGCATGGTTACCTTTGCCTTGGTGCTCGTCACTTGCCTCTTCCTAACCAAAATCGCTAGCAAGCACTCACTTAATGCCAGTCTTGAAGAGATTGGTTGGACTTTCTCTAAGTATTCGATCCGTAATTTCTGCCTGGGTTGGTTACTCGTTAGCCTCGCCATGATTCTGGCGCAGGTATTCGCCAAAACTTTCCACTTCGACCACCGATTAATGGAAGCTGCAGACACTTCAAATCCTACTATCGTTGCGATCACGCTGATTTCAGCCTTCGGAAAAGGGGTGCTGATGCAGGGAATGCCTGAAGAAATCATCTGGCGAGGTTGGATGATGAATTGTCTGAAAAACCGTCCCATTAAATCATTAATCTTATCTTCCCTTTTCTTTGCTCTCTTACACTTTCTCTCATCTGGAGGTCAAGAAAATTTCATCGAAAGAGTGATCTATGTTTTTGATGCGGGAGCCTTTGCCTTTCTAGCAGGTGCACTTGCCTTGCGATTGAAATCATTATGGCCAGCCTTTGGAGTTCACGGTGGTCTGCATTTAACTAATGCTCTACTCTCCATGACTCCATTCCGCATTGATGGTCCTATTATTTGGATCACTCAATCTATCCTGTGGATTATAATAGGCCTCACTCTATTGAAAAATTTCAAAGGAAAGACCGTCAACTATATTTATTAATCCACACTAAAAAAAGATAGGCTTTACAGCCTATCTTTTTTCGTCTGTAATAGAATCAGACACTAGATTCATTGGCAAAAGAATGGTTACTTTGGCTCCTTCGATTCCACTTTCTCCAATCCGATTTTCTAACAACATTTCTCCCTTATACTCCCCCACAATTTTATTCGACACATATAAACCCAAGCCTTGATGATCGGTCTTATTTTCTCGTCCTGTATATTTTGTCATTAATAAAGACTTAAGATCTTCCTCTTTAAAACCAGGCCCCTGATCACTAATTGAGATTCTGAAATAATCCGCTAAACGTTCAAAACTTAAGGTAATAACCGATTCCACAGGAGCAAAATCTACCGCATTCGATAGAATGTTTTGGAGCACACTCGTTAAGGCATCCAACGAAATAGGAACAGGATACGAATCACGATCAAACAACTTGATCTGAATATTTTTCTTCTTAGCAATGGATTGGCCCAATCGAATCCACTGATCGATCACCTCTTGATTTAAGACCTCTTTACTTTTCTCAAGCTTTTCTTCATCTGCTATCAAGTCCAAAACCGATTGCAGACGTTCTACCCCAATCGCTAAATCTTCTATTATTTCCTCACTCCCTTCATTTGTTTCTTCCTTCAATAAGTCCAAATTCCCCTTAATTAGAGCGAGAGGGGTTCGAATATCATGGTTTAAGCTTTGTAACCTCACTTTTTGTCGTTGCTGCATATGCCATTGTTCTTTTAAAGTATGTAAAAGAGACTGGCGCATATGATCCATAGAACGTAAGATTTGATCAATTTCTTTTAAATTCGATCCTTCAAAAGGCTTTTCTAAATTTAATTCCTTCACTTGTTGATTAGCACGATTCAATCGCACCAATTCTTGCTTGATTTGTCTGACTGAAGACAACACTACTAAAGCAAAGCCTACCAACCAAATCAAAATGCCCATTATCAACAAACAAAATTCTGCATTAGGTAACCATTGACGCAAACGACTCGAGGTAAAATCACTCACTAATTGATAAGATACAATATAAACGCCATCCTCGACCATCACTCTTTGATAAACCCGATTCTGAAAAATAGACGTACTAATGCTCCGCCCCGTTATAGCAGCTTCCTTTAAATGATCCCGATCTTTTTCTTGAAAAGGAGCTTGAATGTCTAGGTTTTCAGTCCATTGTTGAGATTGAATATAATCTGGTAAATCTTTTAAATCTTCTTCTAACAACACCGGCTTTTGCCTCAATTCTTCGACAATTTGTTCCGGATAATTCGCAACATAAATGATTTGATTCCTAATGGCATAGTTTGTGATCAAGCCTAAACAGAGAAGAAGCAGGATCGTCAGCACAAATAGTTTAAATGAAAAATAAACAAAGACTCTATTTAAAGATTTCTTTCCCATTTATACCCAATCCCCCAGACTGTTTTAATTGGATTTTCATTCATCAGCATGAACTTCTGTCGAATCTCTTTGACACGTTGAGTAATACTTGAGCGACTATCCCCACGACCCTCATAGCCGTATACTTGTACATAAATATCTTCTTTTGAGAAAATTTGTCCTTGATTCAACATCAAAAGCTCACAAATCTCATATTCAGAGGCCGTTAAAGGAATCAAGGCCTCATCAACAAAAAATTGTTTTCCTAACATGTCACAGAAAATATTTCCATCAATTAGACGACTACTTTTAATACGTTTCTCTCTTCTAAGATGAGCGGCTATCCGAGAACGAAACTCAAGAATTGAGAAAGGTTTGACAATATAATCATCCGCCCCCAATGCAAAACCATGCACTTTATCTTGCTCAAGGTTGCGAGCCGTCAAATAAATTACCGGCGCATCAATTTTATGACGATATTTCCTCAAGAATTCAAAGCCATCCATATTTGGCATCATAATATCTAAAATAACCAATTCTGCTTTCAATAATTGGGACTCTTCGATTAATTCTGCCTGATGGTTTGTTTCAACCTGATGTTGATCTTTTATCAGCGCCCGTTCCATCATTCTCAACAAATCCTGATCATCATCAATAATTAAGATTCTAGCCACCTCTAATCCTCCATTCTTTGAAGACCCTCCCACCTATCATACCAAAGTGTCGTCGCCAACCATAAAAATAATATCAACAAACTATTACCGATTGCTAAATCACGCGATCCTAACCATCCTGTCTGATCTGCCATAAAAGCCAGTTTTAAAGGCCATAACCATGGAAGACAGAACCAAATACCATCTCCCAAACCTGTTGAACTCAAGAGAATCCCTGATAAAGTAAAAAAACTTCCCAAAATAAAAGTGGAGGTTAGCCCTTTTAAATGGGCCATTAAAAGATAGAAAAGCAGGACAGGAGCAAAATAAAAAACCTGCTGTAAACTATACAGAATAAACGAAGTCATATTACCCCACCAGCCAAATACTAAACCAAACAATATATTCGTCCAAATCAAAACACCTAATAATAGCAGAATACAAAAGATCCACTGTCCTAACCAGATATATTTTCTCTTAACGCCGACTCGAATCTGATGGGCAAAACCAATCTCTCGATCTTCCTCAACCAATAAAGGAACTAGCAAACTCAAACAAAATAAACAAGCAACGGATAATAAATATTTATAAAGTTGCAGAAGATCTGATGGATATAGATGGGGCCAAATTTTTGTCATTAAGACAAATGCCAAAATATATATAATTGGTAATGACACACACATATAACGAACAGGATGACGTTTTGTTTTCTTAAATTGACTCCACAAAATTCCTAGCATGTTGACCACCTTTTCTTATACACTAACCAGTCCAATCCAATAAGCCCCATATAAGCAATCAGGTTAAGAACAACCCCTAAATAAAGATTGTGACTGGCTAACATCGGGTGACTAGGTGGTAAAAAGGTTCCATTGGGATGAACCTTTGCCGTGATCGCCATTAATCTCATAACATAGCACCATGGATAGTAAACCCAATAAGAAGTATTCGCTAGAATAGCGGCCGGTATAAAATTCAACACAAAAAGCACCAAATGGACCAAAATTGGATGTAATAATCGACTAAGCAGAAAGCCCGTCGCAATTAAAGGAAGTATCCCAATCCATAACATTAGACTTGAATAAATAATTTCACTAACCAAAATTACATCTTTTATCAAAATAAAATTAACTAAATATAACAAGATACTGGCAATAAAAATAACACAAGCAACGTTTACGAGAACCCAAAAATGCTTAGCCTGAAAAACTTTGGCCCGATCTACTGCGTAAACCTTATATATCACCTGATGGACAGGCCGGTCTCGGTTTACAATTGAAACAATAAAAATCGACACAAAAATAGGCAATATAATAGAAGGATACCAATTAAAAGCAACCGCCATCAAAAAACTTTTTCCTTCAGGTGTAGACCCCATTAATAGAGTCATGAAGTAACAAAAAGCAATAAAAATTATCGGACCAATAAGCATAAGGTGTCGACTGTTTGTCCGTTTGGACTTGAGCCACTCTGTCGCAATATAAGGATTATACATCTCGCTCACCTCTCGAAATAATTTCCATAAATAATGCTTCTAACTCCTGCTCACTTTTTGAATTCTCTCCTTCATAAGCCAAAACTCCCTGGTGGATAATGCCTATTTTGTCTGATACTTGTTGCACCTCACTCAACAAATGACTCGACAAAATAACCGTTTTCCCTTTTTTCGGAAAAGAGATGATTAATTCCCTCAATTCTTTAATCCCAACTGGGTCTAGCCCGTTAGTCGGCTCATCCAGAATGATAATTTCAGGATCATTCAATAAAGCCATGGCAATTCCTAGGCGTTGCTTCATACCTAGAGAAAAATTTTTAGCAAGTTTACTTCCTGTAGTCGTCAAATTTACGATTTCAAGAACCTCGCCAATCCTCTCCTTAGAAATATGTAGTAATGTCGCTAACACATCTAGATTCTCATAAGCAGTCAAATTGGGATAAATAGCGGGACCTTCAATCATCGTTCCAATTTTATTAAGGTGCTCTTGTTTCCAGTTTTCCTGATTAATATAAATTTTACCACTTGTAGGTTTTAGGACTCCGGTTATTATTTTTAAAGTCGTTGATTTTCCTGATCCATTCGGACCTAAAAGTCCATAGACTGCCTTCTCCTCTACTGTCATCGTAATATTCTTCAACACCGTTTCATTTTTAAATTGCTTCGAAATATTTACTAATTCAATTTTATTTTGCATAATCTTCCTCCTTTTATCTCTAGAATAATCGACAGATCTAACTCATTTATAACTCTCAATCATTAAAAGCAAAAAATTCTCTCACTTATCGTGAGAGAATTTGATCGATTTACTGAAAATTTTTTAATCCATCAGTCTTTTAATTTCGTTAGGATCCTGACTGATCCTTGTCATAAAATCAAATCGAACGGTATCATTATCAGAAATAGAAGTTAAAAGGAGATGGTTGGGATCTAAGATCGTCAAATAATGACTCTTCGTAATACTATAGGTACGCTGATAAAGCTCTTCAAGTTCCTTTGTTTTAAAGGTTTGCTCAGGCAATTGTGAAAGAGGATAGGCTTCTCCCCCTATATATTCATCAAAAGAGAGCGCGAAATTAATTTGGTATAGATACCCATCCAGTTCATCTGGCAGATAAATCCAACTATCATCTTTTTCTTCTTGTTGATCACTTTTTTTATCTGAGATCGCATCGCCCCTTTCCCTATAATACTCATCATCACAGTTAGAAAGGAAAGCAAATATTTCTCCAATGATCTGTTCATCAAGCCGAGAATGTTGTCTATTCAACTTGCCAGTTTCATAAGATTCAGATCCAGATACATAAAATCCATAGTGAGGCTTTAAAATCTCCAAAGTCTCTTTATATTCTCTTTTTATTTGATCAAAGTTAGGCGGGACCGCTTCAATTGACTGCGTCCCGCTCACCAAGATCATCCAGGACAATAAACCACACACCAACAACTTCCTAAGCGAAGATTTCATCATGGTTAGCTCCTATTCAAAGATAAAATAACTACATTTTAATAGCACTTGCTAAGTGATATCAGGCATCTTGTCTTAACCCAATTCTTTTAAACGGTAAAAAAGTCCTTTGATAACAAACCTATCGCCCTAAAAGATATCTTTATTTTACCATCTTTATATTTGGTTGTTAATATTGATTAAACACAAAAATTTCACTCCTTTTAAAAGGGGCTATCCATTTCTTTATTAGCCTTGTTTAACTTCGCGATTGAACTGCTTAATTTAAAGCAAGGATTAAACTCAAAATACCTGACAAGCATGAGATAGGGGGCATCACCCTCTTTTCTTTCGTACTTCTAGAAAAGAAATTAACCAGTGTATTAATAAACATAAACCCTGTCATGCCCCATAACCCTGTTTGAAGCGATAACCATTCTGGGGCCGTTAAAAACCCACCTTTCATCAAGGAAAGCACCGCCATTAACAGTAGAATAATACAATTAATCAGACTCACTATTCGTAAATGACTCGGAAGAATGCGATGAAATCCCCCCAACGCATATTCTCCAAATGGAAATCCTAAAGCAAGATAAACTTGAAACACAGCAATGACACCATATATTAAAGCCAATATAAGAGCGATTCCATTCACCATCCATAAAAACCTCCAAGTTTTATTAAGTTAGCTTAACTCAGAATACCTCTAGCTAACATCTCGAGTAAATCTTCCATTATCCTTTGATATTCTTCTATTTTTTCACGATCACCTAACATCAAATGATTTAAATCGATCTCTTCCATTAATAACTGATTGATTTGATAAATCATACGAGCTATTAAGGAGGCTGGGATTTCAGTTCGCACTTGCCCTTGTGCTTGTGCTTCTTGAATCAAATGAATAAAATAATCGCCTTCCTGATACTTCAACCGATCGTCAATCATTTGTTTTAGCTCTAAATTTTGCTCATGAAGATAACGTTGCCAAACCGCTACTAGTAACGGATTCTCCCTCGCAAATATAGCCCCTTTTCAAATATTCGACGAAGAACTGCCATCACATCATGGTCTTTATTTAAACCTTCAGCAAAATAATTTTTTCTTTTAAGTCGAATCGTTTCTAATACATAGAAATAAAGCTCTTTTTTATCTTCAAAATATTGATACATACTCCCCTTAGACACCCCTGCTTGACTTGCAATCTGAGTCAAACTTGCTGAATCAAAATAATTTTGGGCAAACTCTTTGATTGCCGCATCGATAATCTGATGCTGTTTTGACTCTTTTAAATTATAAAAAGTTTCTTTTGGTATTCATTTCCCCCCCAAACAAAATGACCGACCAGTCATACAATAGTATATGACTGGCCGGTCACAAAAGCAAGTTTTAAGTGATTTTTAATTATTCCTCTTCTGAATAATAAATTGAATAATAAATTATTATCTAAGCGACATTCGATAGCCTGTTCCTTTATCCGAGAAATGAAGTTTTTGATAAAATGGATCTTCTTCAGAAATCAAATCAATCCGTAAACCAGAATAATTTTTCCTTAACTCTTCAATTAATAATTTTCCAATTCCTTGTTTGCGAGCTTTTTTACGAACCAATATTTCACATAAATAGAGGGTAAGCACATGATCTGTAAGGTACTAATATTTCCCCTGCTTCCACAGCGATAAGCCATTCAGAATGATGGATCAATGCTTGTATTTTTTCTTGGCTAAAAGATAACCAGCCTTCTTCTTGATATAAATCAAATAATTCTTGACAGTCAGAAGCTTCAATTCCTCTGATTTCAACTTTATTCATGACTAACGCCCTCCAATCCCATTCGTAGCATTAAATTCTTTATTTCTGACAGGCATCCATGGTTAATCTCTATTTCTCCATTTTTGAAATCCCTCAATAGCTCCTCGCACAAATTAGCAAATTCAGGATAAAGATTTTTAACAATATGAAGACCTTGTGTTTTCGATACTAATTGCTTGGTCTGATCATAAGCATGTCTTCGGCATAAATTCATGATCGTATCAATTTGTTTCAAGTCAATATTTTCTTTTCTATAAGAAATACTTTCAAGAAAATCCCGTTCAGTAATGGAAGGAAAAACAGTCTGAATTGGAGGCCCCTCTACAACCTGTCCCTGAACTCTAATATTATAAAGGTGACTCAATAAATCCGGATCAATCCGCTCTTCCTTTGGTTTCTTTTCCCATCCTTCTTGTCGAATGTTTACCATCCAATAAGGAGAATAATGAAATTCATAAGAAATATTTTGACCATTGTTTTCTAGGTCTGCTGTGTTCAAAATAGAAAGTTCAATCCCTTTTTTAGGCCCTTGCTGAGATAAAGCATCAATTTTTGCTAACAAATCTAACTTCATTTTTTCTTCAAGAGTTCCATTAATTAAAATAATTAAATCTATATCCGAACGATTCCAAGCAAAATCATTCTGAACTAAAGAACCATGAAGATAGGTCCCAATATATTGTTCTTGTAAAACTTTCTTAATCACATGATTGATCTTCTGTAAATAATGCTTTACTCTATTTTGAATCATAACTTCTCCTCACCAGTTCTATCTATTTCTCGCTAAAATTTCGCCCTTCTTTTAATATAAAAAATAACAAACAACAGGTGCCACTAGGATTAACAATAAAAGACCTAATATAATAGTCAACCGCTTAAAAATATGCCTTCTATAGGAATCATGATTTCTTCTCCATCCTACTAAACAGTAAATCCAACTAAGTAATAGTAACACTAGAAAGGCCATAAAAAGGCCAAAATTTACTGCCATTTATTAATCCTTCCTGCTTAGCGCTTCATTGACCGCTGCAATACCACCATCAATTACAATTGCTTCCATGCCTGCCTTTTTCAAGATCGAGGCTGCAACCGTTGCACGCGTTCCGGAACCACAAAGAGTATAAATAGGTTTCCCTTGTTCCAGTTGAGCAAGTTCCTTATTCAATTCTGCTAAAGGAATATGAACCAAGTTCTTCTCAGGGGCAGGACGTGTTATCTCTTCTGAAGTTCTCACATCTAATAAAAGATAATCATCGGTTAAAGCTAAGAAATCTTGTGCGTTGATGACTTGAAGTGATTCAAAGCCGGTGTCGGTGAAAGATTCAATAGGACGACTCTCTCCCATCTCCATCTTCCATTCCTTCAACTGATTTTGAATGCGTGTGAAATCCACTTCTAAGCTCTCAGAAGTAATAAACGTAAAATAATCTCCCTCATTAAAAAGCGCTTTAGCATATTTCAAAAAATTATTTTCATTTAGATTGATTGATTCTGGAAGGTGACTTGCTCGAAAATTTTGAGCAGACCTCAGATCGATGATATTTGTTGCCATTAACTTTCCTCCTCTATCGTTGATGCATCAATTCTCATTATGTTTAAATGAATTTTAACATACGCATTGACTTATAGACAAGTTTCTATATAATAATAGATAGACAGTTATCTATGAATCAATATCAGGAGGTATGCTTATGAAAACAAAAGGAATTAGTTTTTTCCACAAATACTTAACGCTTTGGGTTATCTTATGTATGATTGGAGGGGTTGTCGTTGGAAGTCTCCTACCTCAAGTCCCCCAATTTTTAAATCAATTTGAATTTGCCAATGTCTCACTTATCAGCGCTGTTTTAATCTGGATTATGATCTTTCCCATGATGATGAAGGTTGACTTTACCAGTGTGAAGCGCATTAGTCAGAATCCGAAAGGACTCTATCTCACTTGGATCATCAACTGGTTAGTTAAGCCTTTCTCTATGTATCTTATTGCCGGTTTTTTCTTTTACTATGTCTTCCAAGCTATTCTACCAGCCGATATTGCTCGTGAATATTTAGCAGGTGCGGTGATTCTGGGAGCAGCACCGTGTACAGCAATGGTCTTTGTTTGGAGCGAGCTAACAGATGGAGATCCCGCCTATACGGTCGTACAGGTAGCAACCAATAACTTAATTCTCTTAGTAGCTTTTGTCCCTATTGTCAAATTCCTTCTTGGGGTTGAGGAAGTGTTTGTTCCATGGGATACGCTTATTCTATCCGTGATACTTTTTGTCTTAATTCCACTCATTGCAGGCTACTTAACTCGTAAATTTGTCATCCAGAATAAAGGAAAAAAATATTTTAATACACAATTTGTCACTAAGTTTGATGGCATAACAACGGTGGGGCTTTTACTCATGCTAATTTATATTTTTGCTACTCAGGCGAATACCTTAGTCAGTCATTTTACTCATATTTTATTGATCGCTGTTCCATTAACCATTCAAACCTTTGTAATCTTTGGCTTATCCTACACAATAGCTAAATTTTTGAAACTTCCTTACGTTATCGCGGCACCAGCGGGCATGATTGGCGCTTCTAACTTTTTTGAATTAGCTTTGGCTGTTGCCATTGCCTTATTCGGAGTTCATTCACCTGTTGCCTTAGCCACCACGGTAGGTGTCTTAACCGAAGTGCCTTTGATGTTATTCTTAGTTAAATTTGCTAATTCTACCAAAGATCAATTCCCAACGAAATACCAACCTGCTAGAAAGGAAATATCAAATGAATTACGAGAAACTAAGTGATACTCTCAAATCAATTGCTGATCCTAATCGCCTTCAAATCATTGAATTATTATCTTGTGGAGGTCTAAAAGCTTGTGAGATTCTTGAATTTTTTAACTTCTCACAACCTACTCTCTCCTACCATATGAAAGTCTTATGTTCAGAAGACCTTGTCCACAAATCCAAAGAAGGACGCTGGATTTTCTATACGCTCAATGAAGATAAAATTGCTGAAATCGATAGCCATTTACACCAAATCTTTACCAAAGACAAAGATCACTGTCTCTGTGATCCTATCATTAAACAAAGAAAAAAGGAGAAATCAAATGATTAAATTAGAATTATTCGAACCTGCTATGTGTTGCGAAACAGGAATCTGTGGTCCCAGTTTCGATAAGAATCTGATTGAAATTGCTAATATCTTTAACCAACTCAAATCAAGCGAGAGTGTCCAAGCCAATCGTTATAATCTTTCACAATCGCCCCAGGCTTTTGTAGAGAACGGTGTTGCAATCGATCTAATTCATAAGAACGGCAAAAAAATTCTCCCCATCACCATAGTCAACGGAGAAGTCGTAAAAACAGGTGCCTATCCAAGCCCAAAAGAATTTCAAGAATATACTGGAATCAACTTTTCTAACATGAGTCACGAAAACCTTTAATCCATCACAAAAGGAGTGAGATATATGAAACTTTATCATCCTGATCAAATGCCATTAACCCCTTATCTTTTCTATACTGGAAAAGGCGGAGTTGGTAAGACAACTATTGCTTCAGCAACAGCTGTACAGCTAGCAAACAAAGGTAAACGCGTTATCCTTGTCTCAACAGATCCTGCTTCCAATTTGCAGGATGTCTTTGAAACAGAGTTATCAAATAAAGCACGACCTATCGTTAAAATTCCAAACTTGAAGGTAGCCAATTTCAACCCTGACCAAGCGGTCGATGATTATAAAGAAAGAGTCATTGGACCTTACCGTGACATCCTTCCTTCAGAAGCTATTGATAATATGGAAGAACAGCTTTCAGGTTCTTGTACTCTTGAAGTCGCACAATTTAATGAATTTGCCTTTTTCCTAAGTGATCCGACTGTACGAGCAGAAAATGATTACATTATCTTTGATACTGCCCCCACAGGTCATACACTTAGAATGTTAGAACTTCCATCTGCTTGGACCAGCTATTTCGACGAGAATACAACTGGCACGTCCTGCATGGGGCAGTTATCTGGATTAACTGAGGAACAAGAACGTTATGAACTTGCTTTAAAAGTCTTAAATAACCCAAAAATGACTACTTTATTCATGGTAACCCGCCCACAAGGCGCAGCAATCGCTGAAGCCAATCGGTCGCTCCACGAGCTCTCTGAAATTGGTATTCAAAATCATCAGTTGATTATTAATGGCCTTCTCGAAAATGCCAATGATGAGGTTGCCGAAACTTACCGCAGCCTACAGATAAAAGCCCTTGACAACTTATCCGATCGTTTACAAGCCATTGATCACTACTATGTTCCGCTCAGACCTTATAATGTTACAGGAGTCAACAAATTAAAAATTTTCTTAGAAGTCGAACAGGATCAGTTGCCTCATCATTTCGCTGATGAAATACCTGAATTCCCTCCTTTTGAGCGATTGATTGACGACTTAATCGAACAGAAACGTCAAATTATCTTCACTATGGGGAAAGGTGGAGTTGGAAAAACATCTGTTGCGGTTGAAATTGCCCATGCTTTATCTGATAGAGGTCAAAATGTTCGTTTAGCAACAACTGATCCAGCAGACCATCTCCATCTCTATTTAAATGAAACTAAGGGAATCAAAGTTGAACATATTGATGAAAAAGAAGAATTACGCAAGTATTCTGAAGAAACTTTAGCTAAATCACGCGAATTTATGGATGAAGACCAACTCGATTATGTTAAAGAAGATTTAAAATCCCCCTGTACTCAAGAAATTGCTGTTTTTAAAGCCTTTGCTAAAATTGTAGACCAAGCAAATGAGAATGAGACGATCGTTATTGACACTGCTCCAACAGGCCATACGATTCTATTGCTCGATTCCTCGAGAGCTTATTCGCAAGAAATAGAGCGTTCTTCAGGAGATATCGATCCAGCCACTCAGAAGCTTTTACCACGAATTCAGTCTGATGAAACCGAAGTAGTGATGGTTACCTTAGCCGAAGCTACCCCCTATTATGAGACCCACCGCTTAGCCCAAGACCTAGACCGGGCAAATATTAACCATCACTGGTGGCTCATTAATCAATCTATGTTAGGTACAGGAACCCAAGACCTAATCCTAGGAGCTCGTGCTTATAATGAATTAGAATGGATTAAGAAAATTGATCAAGAATCAAATGGAAACTATGTCGTACTCGATTGGAATCCTGAATTCAAATCGATCAACTAATAAAAATTATCCAGCACCCTATCACTCCAGAAGGCTATTCCAATATCGGGATAGCCTTCTTATTGTATCGTCCTCTACTCAGAATTTTTCTTTTTCCCAAAAAAAAACAACTGGCTTTCCTTTAAAGGAAAGCCAGTTGTTTAAGAAAGTCTGGACTTTAAATGTCTAATCTCCAGACCCTATTTTTATAATTTAGTAATATTAGCCGCTTGGTTGCCTCTTGGGCCAGCGATGACATCATAAGAGACTGCTTGTCCCTCGTCTAATGTTTTAAAACCGTCACCTTCAATAGCTGAGAAGTGTGCAAAGACGTCTGTTCCGTCTTGTCCTGTAATAAAACCAAAGCCTTTATCGCCATTAAACCATTTCACTGTTCCGTTTTCCATAATGTAAATCCTCCATGTGCTTCTTAAGCATCTTTTTTTGTTGCAATAATTAATTAAATTTAAGAGATATAATTTACATAATGAAATGGAAAAAATATATTAAAATGATTACTTACTACATTTACTAATGTACCATGAAATAAACTTCTTGTCAAACTTATTTGCAAATTATTGACTATTTAAATTTTTGAAAAATTTCTTGATATTATTTTAATACAGGCTTAAGACTACTCCCCGTAGACTTAAGCACCTCTCCACTTTGATAAAAATCTGTAAAAAAAAGCCAAGATAAAATTTATCTTGGCTAAGTCATTCCAATTATTTATCCGCTGCTTTTACACCTTATTGAGCGGTAAAACCACCATCAATCGTAATAGAAGCTCCAGTCATATACGAAGAATCTTCACTCGCTAAGAATAGAACCGCTTTTGCCATTTCTTCAGAAGTTCCCAATCGCTTCATTGGCATGGTATCTTTTAGCACTTGCTTATAGTCCTCTGGGATAATTGGGGTATCAATATAGCCTGGGCAAAGGGCGTTTACTCGAATATTTTGCTCGCCATATTCCACACCAAGCGAACGAGTCAAGTTAATCACTCCACCTTTAGCAGCGTTATATGCAGCACTTCCAGCCGCTCCAACCCAACCATACATAGAAGCTGTATTGACAATCACTCCCGCTCCTTGTTCTAAGAAGAAATCACGAATAGCTATTTGTGATAGAGCAAATACTGCATTTAAATCGATGCTCACAATTTGTTGGAAACGCTCAAAAGTTACTTCATGGGAAGGCTGAACTTCCCCGATTCCCGCATTATTGAAGAGAATATCTAAGCTTCCAAACTTCTCCTTCGTTTGATCAAAAATATTCTTCACGTCCGCTTCATTCGCTACATCAGCTTTTACAAAGAGTACTTCAGAATGTCCTGCTTCATTTAACTCTTCAACAAAAGCTTGGCCCTTTTCTTCATTAATATCTACTAGGACCAGCTTTGCGCCTTCTTCAGCAAACAAACGCGCCGTTGCTGCCCCAATTCCCGAAACACCGCCGGTAATAATGGCAACTTTTCCTTCTAATTTTTTCATATTGTTTCCTCCTCGTTATTTACCTCTGTTTTATCATATTTAATCTATTTCGACTGTTCCTTTTCTAACAATTTTCTAACTTTATTAAAAAAGTCGCACAAATCATTGGGATTATAATAAACAATCATTAAAATAACCTAATAGATTAATTAATACAAACATTCCGTTCATTAGTGAGAGCAGAATCGCTACACACTTAAACTCAAAGCAACGCGAATATTCAGTGAGGCTTTAGGATCATGAATATCCGTTCCTAGAATTTCCTGACACTTCTCAATTCGATACTTCACCGTATTGCGATGAACAAATAATTGATTAGCAGTAATCGTGGTCTCACATTGATTATCCAAATAGACTTTCAAAGTCGTTCGAAGTTCTTTTTGGCTATTTGTCTCAGGAAAAGCTAACTCTTTCAGGACCGATTCACAGAAATACTCAATTTCCTTCGCATTAATATTATGAAACAAATGTTGAACTCCAGAATTATTATAATAGGTAATTGGCTCTCTATTATAATCAGAGAAGCGTGATTTAAAAGCAAGTTGGGCTTGATCCAGAGATTTAGGCAGTTGGTCCAAGGAAATAACCGCTTCTCCTACACTATAAATCAAGTCAATATCGACTAATTCAGCGAGGTCATGCCGACATTTTAATAGACATTTTTCGACATTAATATTATGGTTTTGAAGCACAATATAGATATCAGACTGAGCATCTTTCTGGAAGAGAAACATATCTTCAAAATATTTTTCACCATAATTTTTCAACCAGTCCACAATTAAGGCATACTTTTCATATAATTCTACTGTTTTTCGCATAGGATCAAGCGCACTTGGGACATTGACTTCAATTGCGAGATAATAATTCGAATCAATTAAATGAATATCCTCAATTGCATTGTACAAGACACTTCTATCGTGTGAATCGCTGGTCATAGATTCTAGCATAAAGCTGGAAGAAGCATGAAGGTAGGTATTATACACCATTTCAGATTTGTACAAGATATAAGATAAGACAAGCTTGGCCTGATCAATCGTAAAGGTGGAAATAGGATAGGTCATATTTTCCGGATTTAGAATCAACAAATAATGGGGAAAATACTTAAAAACAAAAACATTACTCACCGAAAGCATGAATGTCTGATGTTTTTGGTCATACATCTTGACATAATCATCCGGTACCTCTGACTGATAAAACTTCTGCTGAAATTGGCTTTCAATACTTTCGAGCCAGTCTTTTTGACGAACAAAAAATTGAGAGTAAGCAATGACCTTCTTTAAAGGACTTAAAAGAATAATCGGACACTTTATAATCTTACTGAACTCATTAATTACTTTTCCAACCGACGTATTATTCAAAAGTAAATCAGAAAATTGTTTCTGAATTTCTAAAGCAAATTCAATTTCTTCCTTTTGCTGGTCCCAAATATAATTTGACATTTGATGCAAAAGCCGTCCCAACGGGTACTTATCTGGAATATTAATAATAGGAAAGTGTTGCTTGTTAGCATGCTCAATCACAAGTGGATCAATTTTCCCTCCAAGGAATCTACCACTCTTAATGGCCAAACCAGAACCTTTCGCCCGGATAAGTGAATCAATAAAGTCAATCAATTTTAACTGATTATCTTTAAAGACCATTCCAGTTGTCAAAATAAAAGTTTCAGCACTAATATAGAATTCAACATCAGGCGTTTCGGTTATTTCGATATTACTTACCATTTGATTCTGTAAGGTATCGGGTTGGGTCAATAGGACCATATCGGTTATATAATCTGTATTTAGCAATTGTTCGAGTAAGACCACAAAAACCATCTCCTTCCTTCCTATTATAGCAAGGAAGGAGCTAGCTTCCTAACAAAGCGCAACCTATAAGAAAAGAAGACCAAACAGAATCTCGCTTTGATCTTCTTTCCCAAAGGATATTTATTCCGCGAAAGCACCCTTATTCCCATATTGATCAAAGTGAACCGTATCCGATTCTAAATAATCAATAATATGTTTAGGGATCTCAATACCTTCCGCTAGATTTCGTTCAGTACTTTCGATGGCCAGTTCTCCTGGATAATAAACCTGGTCAAAGCCTTTAGCAGGTTGAATCGCATGCAATTCATCGACCATCTGTTCAATATTGCTCGTGAATTGATCAAGACTCGTGAATCGACTAGGATCAACTGCAATATAGACATGTCCCAAGTCGCGACCTTTATCTAAGTCCTTATACATCGAAGAAACATGTTTCCCGAATGGTAAATCAAAAATCATTCCAGCCAGAATATCCACAATCATCATTAAGCCATAACCTTTAGGTCCTGCTATTGGAAGTAAGCCTGCCACTTGATGAGGATCAGTCGTTGGATTTCCTTCACTATCAACTGCCCAGGTATCAGGAATCGAATCACCTTTTGAACGTGCATCTAAGATTTTCCCCCAAGCTTGAACTGTTGTCGCCATATCGAAAAAGATCGGACGCCCTTTTTTTCTAGGAGCTCCAAATGCAATCGGATTGGTTCCAAAATAATTCTCTGCCCCTCCAAATGGTACAACCATTGGATCTGATTGAGTCATTGAAAGACTGACAATGCCTTCTTCTGCTAATTTCTCTACATAATATGCCAACATTCCTGTATGACTCACATGAGTCACACCTACCATGGCAATGCCATTTTCTTTGACCATTTGGATCACTTTCTCAAGGGCAAGGTTAGCCACATAATGACCTTGACCATTATCACCATCAAAAGTAGCCGTCCCAGGTCCTGTCTGAGTAAAGTTAATATTTGGCTCAAGGGTCACGCCACCCTTGGCAATCCGCTCCGCATAATACGCCACTCGCACCGCCCCATGAGAATGAATATCTGATAAATCAGCATACGTCAAATGGTTTGCAGTCTCTTCAGCCGCTTCTTCTGGAAGCCCTGCCTGCATTAATTTATTCTTGATTAATTCATGCAGACGATTAGCTGTTACTTTAACCGTTTCGTTCTTTTGAGTCATCTATTCACCTCCTATAACTGAGGGTTACGATTGGCATCTTTAGAGTAAACGTAAGCCAATGGCTCGTCACGACCCACAGCATAAGCGCACTGTAGTGAGTAACGTCCCATAAAGATATAGTCTCCTTTTTCAACGGGATACCATTCATTATCAAGATTATACATTCCCTGACCTGATAAGAGATAAGCTCCATGCTCTTGGTAATGAGTTTCTACATAACCATGACTCGCTCCTGGTTGAAATTCTAGAATATGAATATTCATATCAAAGCCAAAATCATCTGTTGGCAAGAAGTCCCATAAGAGCACATCACTCATGCCTTCGTATTCAATTGGTTCTAAATCTGCCTTATTGCCCACTACTTTGTAAGCTTCATGACCATCAATGGCTTCATAACGGCGTTGATAAAGGAAAGCTTCCGTCATTTCAGTCTGGCCATTCTCAAAGTACATCAATTCATTGACTGGGAAATAAGCATAGCCCCCATCGGTTAAGATATGTTCTTCCTTACCATCGCTAACTTTTAATCTACCAGAGATGACATAAACAAAAGTCTCGAGACCTTCACCACCAAAGCCTAACTCATTCTTACCACCTTCTAGAAATTCTGCAATATAATCATTAAAACTTCCACCTAAAGCAGCAGATCCTAAGATAGAGATTCGAACATTCTCAAAACCTGGAATTGAATTATTGACTAGACCGTCATGCGGAATAATGGCATAAAGGCCTTTTTTTATAACTGCTCTATTCTCTAATAAACCCTCACGATATCCCGTATTATTATTTTTATATCCCATTCTTTATTCTCCTTTTCTTATTCTATGACTTTGTAATAACCGTTGCAGAACCACCTTCGAAATAAGCCTTCACATTCTCTAAAGACGTAATTACAGCTTTCCCTTCTGGTTTATTCTCAACAAATTGAATCGCTGCCTCTACTTTAGGCAACATACTTCCTGGAGCAAATTGCTCTTCTCGAATCCACTGGGTCATTTCTTCTACCGTAACATTTTCTAGCTTTTGTTGATCAGGTTGATTGTAATTGACATAGACATGGTCTACACCCGTTAAGATTAGTAAGAAATCGGCATCCAATAATTCTGCTAATTTCGCGGAAGAAAAGTCTTTATCAATGACTGCTTCAATTCCTTGATAACCTGTTTCCGTTTCAACGACAGGAATTCCACCACCCCCAGCAGAAACCGTAATCACATCCTGTTCCACTAGTTTCTTGATTACACTTGCTTCAAGAATATCAATTGGCTTAGGCGAAGCCACTACCTTACGATAGCCTCTCCCCGCATCTTCTACATACTGCTCATCGCTCGTCTTCATTCTTTCTTCAGCTGCTTCTTGGCTAATAAACGGACCAATCGGCTTCGTTAGGTTTGTAAATGCTGAATCATTTTTATCCACTACTACCTGAGTCACGATAGAGGCAACTTCTCGTTCTAATTCTGAACTCTCTAAAGCTTTCTTCATCGCATTCTGTAACCAATAACCAATACTTCCTTGCGTCATTGCCACACAGGTATCTAAGGGCATGGCTGGATTAGTCTCAGAATCCGCCTCACTCTGTTGTAATAATAGGTTTCCGACTTGTGGCCCATTCCCATGACTAATCACTAACTGATTGCCTTGTTTAATGAGCTCTACTAAATACTTTGCGGTACTCTCTAAAGCTTCTTGTTGAGCTTTTGCACTTGGATCCGTCGATAAAATCGCATTCCCACCAAGCGCGACGACAATTTTTTTACTCATTGAAACCCTCCAAATCATTTCGTAATTTTATATACATCTTGACCCCTAATAACATATCCTTACCTGACGTATGCCCATAATTCTCAATCCTCTGCAGAAAAAGAGGGGCTTGTGAGCTATCATGATGAATGAGAGCATGAGCTAATTGCACCCAGGCTTGATTAGCATAACCAGAGAAAAGCGCATCATAGTAGTTGAGACTAACCTGACTGGTCGTATATTGGTTTAACAGTTGCTTAACTGCATGGCCGATCCTGACCATTCCTTGATTTTCTTGACTCATCATCGCCTCCATTACCATCATCCCTTGGAGAAAGTCATCCCCAGAAGGAGTCAAACCCAAGCCTTTTCCAATCATTTTTTGGATTAAGCGGGTTATTTTGACTGAATCCAGAAGGAGAGGAGAGTTTTCGCTCTCCTCTATCCATTCTTGATACAGATGATGTAAAGGCGCTAATTGATAAAAGGCTGATTGTTCAAGCAAGTTAGAATTTTCTATGTAAGTCATTAGCTCGCTTGTTCGAATATCCGTCAGATAAAGCTTCCCACTAGGGAGTTCACAATCATAAAAGTGAACCTCATCCAATGCTATTTCTAACACGACGGGACGCGAGTAAACACGCCAGGACTTTTCCTTTAAATGCAGTCGTTCGCCCAAACGAAGGTTGGCTAGAATCACCTGAAAAGTCTCTTCATTAGTTAATTGAATTCCCATAACTGAACGCTTTAAAGGTGCCTGACAGGAAATGTAAACTCGATCCTGATTTGATTTTGTCGAATTCTCTTTTAGATTGAAGCCCTGTTCATAGATGGACTCGACCACATAAACTTGTTCCGACAAAGGCGACAGGTAATTACTGACCTCTAGACTTGTACGAAGCTTTCTGACATTATTCATTGACCTGAATGCCTAGAGATTCAGCATAAGCGATGAGAGCTTTCTCAAAGCATTCAAGAGGTGCAGTAACCGTACCCGCCCCTACTTGTCCGACGCCTGCTTCTTTATGGGCAATACCTGTATTTATAATCGGTTCAATTCCTGTTTCTACTACTTTACGAATATCGATCCCTAAATTCGTTCCACGGAAGTCCCAAGTTGGAATCGACCAATTCGGGTTTTGCCCTGCCACAATTTTGGACTGTTCATCGGAGATTCGAACCGCATCTTCAAATCCTCCAGCTCCAATAAAGCGTGTTACACCAGGAGCCGCTACGATAGCTGAACCACCTAAACCAATCGTTTCTGTAATAGCAGAGTCTCCAATATCTTTATTTCCATCTTCTTCACTATAACCGGTGAAGTACAATCCTTTCGGCGTATTAACCGGTGCGGTGAACCACTGATCTCCTAGCGCCGCAATGCGGATTCCAAAATTCTCTCCATTTCGTGCCATAGTAGTCACGATACAACCTTCTTCATGTTTACGTGCATAATCCACAATTGCTTTACCAGTCGCCATAGCGATATTCAAGAAGAATTGATCGGTATCCGCTAAGAATTGAATCACTTCTTGCTTATGCTTCTCGTCAATATCCAATGATGTAATAATAGGAGCCACTTCTTTTAAGAAGACCAGTGACGCTGCAATATTTCTTTGATGGAATTCATCCCCCATCGTAATCGCCTTTCCGATCATGACATTGACATTAATGCCACCTTCGATTTTGCGTAATGCTTCTCCTAGAACAGGTCCAAGGACCTCCTTCATCCAAGTCAGACGATTAATTACTTCTTCATTATTTGCTCCAAATCGAAGGACATTTCCAATTCCTTCATTCATGATACAAACGCCAGTCGTGCCATCAACCTTATTCTCCACAATGAAAACAGGGAAATTAGCCGTGGTGATTCCCCCCATAGGGCCAACTGCTCCTACATGGTGACACGGAATAAACTTCACTTCGCCTGCTTCGAGTTGCTTTCTGGCATCCTCTTGATCTTTAGCCCAACCTTCAAACAACATTGCGCCGATCACTGACCCTTGCATCGGTCCTGTCATCTTGGCATAGTCAATTGGAGGACCTGCATGAAGCACCACTTTCTCATCCGTATTCAATTCAGGAATGACCTCTTTAGCATATTTTGCATCGACTAAATAAGGCTGAGAATCCCGCATACGTCCAATCACTGTTTCATTCGCTTGATCGATCGCTTCAGAATGTTTTTCCAATTCATTAAGAATATGAATCAGCTTTTTATCTCCACCTGCTTTTGGTCGCCAATTATATTGAACGGCTTTACCTCCATATTTATGAATCGGATCTACAAAGCTTTCAATTCCGATATTGATGACCCGTGGTGAAGTATTAATTAAATCTAATAAAGGGTCACTCGGAGCAGGAACTTCAACCGTTTCACCCGCATAATCAACTTTTTGTTTGTCAGCTATTTGATATTCAACGCCCATCAATTTCAAGGCCAAACGAATTGCCTTAGCATTAGTTGATTCCACTAAGACTCCTGCTTCTTTCAAGTCTTTTACGGCTTTGTTGTAATCTTGAGGATCATTAGCCGTACCGGTTACGGTCGCTACAACATGAATTTCACGTTTTACTTGATCCGCCTTCGCTAAATGTTCCTTGATAGAAGGAATTAACGCATTCGCCATATCAGGGTGAGAACCATAACCTAAGACCACATCTAGTAAGATAATACCTGTGCTATCGTCCTCAAAGGCTTGTTTCAACTTGGCAATCCGAATACTTGGATCAATCATTGGATGTGGTTTACCTTGGGTGTACACATCATCTCCTAAGTCCATAATTTGGAAGCCTTGGGTATTCAGGATATAACCTTCTTCATTTTGGATTTCTCCTAATTCTAACGCATCCGCAATGATCATAGCTGCTTCATTCGCTAGCGTTCCACCTGAATAAAGCCCTTTAACCGTTTTATCTTGGATATCCGCTTCGACTTGGTTGTCGTTCTCTTCCGTATAATTAGGCTTAATTTCTTCCCCATTTGATAAATCCACCGCAATCTTAGCTGCTTCATCCAAAGTATAAGCAAAATAAACATTCCCATCATGTTCACTTGGCTTCTCACCTAAGAAAATTGCGACAACAGGTTTGGATAAAGATTGCAATAATTTAACCACTTCATCACGAACTTCTTTTGCAGGTGGTTTCGAAATAACGCAAATCACATCCGTCATCGAATGATGTTCTAAAGCACTAATAGCATCCATCATCGTCCGAGCTGCCACTGCTTCTTTTAGGTCACGTCCACCGGTTCCAATTGCATGAACCACGCCACCACCTAATCGATCAATAATGGTCGTAACTTCCTGGATACCCGTGCCTGAAGCACCAACTACCCCAATATTGCCTGGTTTGACCACATTAGTAAAAGCCATCGGAATGCTGGAAATAATTCCTGTCCCACAATCTGGTCCCATTAATAAAAGACCTTTCTCATGCGCTTTTTCTTTTAATCGCACTTCATCTTCCAAAGCGACATTATCCGAGAACGAAAAGACATGCAGTCCTTCGTCTAAAGCTTTCTCAATCTCAGCAGCAGCATATTCTCCAGGAATTGAGAATAAAGCCATATTAGCATCTGGTAATTCAGTTAAAGCTTCTTCCCAGCTGTCTGCCTCTTTATTGCCGGATGAATCTTTCTTAACAGAAAGATCACTTAAGAAGTCTGAAATCACATCCAAGACTTGGTCAAAAATTTGTTCATCTTCTGTTTCAACCACAATCGCAAGGTCATTGGCCCCCGCTGCTTCTAATTCAGGCGTCGCTAAGCCTGCTCCTTTAAAGATATCCTTGTTGGCATCTGTTGCCATCATAACTTGTGCTTGAGTCACACCTTCAATTTTATTTACTTCTGCCGATAACAGCATTAAATTAATGGAATCTTGATAGTTCCCTTTTTGTATCTTCGTTAATAACAAAAAAACCCCTCCTTTATTATAATTATAAACGTTTCCACACGATCTATCGATCGCTTAACCCACAAATAAGGCTCACTTTTTTGTTCACTTCGAACAAAATTATTCATTCTTTTGATCTTATTTTGTGCCTGTTGATAAGCGGATCATGATACACTTAAATAAACTAACTATAGGATGATAGCCATATGAAAAAAACGATTGACATTGTAACGAACGACTCATATTCTCTCTCTGCTACGCATTACTATAACCCTGACAATTGCTCAAAAGATCTCCTGATCTATCTTCATGGAGGGGGCCTTATTTTTGGCGAGCGTGAAGACCTCCCAGAACCCTACTTGGACCTACTGACAAAGGAAGGCTATTCCATCCTTGCCCTAGACTATCTTTTAGCACCTGAAAGTAAAATAGATACCATCTGCCAATCGCTTGTTGAAACCATCCAATGGTATACGGAAGAAGGCTTCAATGCATTGCAGAGAGGAGAGCCTAACTTTTATCTATTTGGTCGCTCGGCAGGAGCCTATCTCGCCTTCTACCTCTCAACCGTCATCGATTCTAAATTCCTAAAAGGAATTATTAGCTTCTATGGCTATTATACTTTACAAGATCCCTATTTTACTTTTCCCAATCCTCACTTCCAACAGACCCAAAAAGTTTCCAGTCAAATTGTCGATTCTTTGATCCAGGACACACCGGTCACCAAAGGGACAGCTAATGAGCGCTACCTCATCTATTTATATGCGCGACAGGAAGGCAAGTGGCTGGACTTCCTGACTCAAAACACTTCTCAAGCAAGCCATTATTCACTAGAGAAGAAACAAATCGAGAATTTACCACCTACTTTTCTCGTTCACTGCAACAACGACCCTGACGTTCCCGCTCGCCAATCAAAATATCTTGCCAACACAGCAAGCAAGAGCCACTTCATTGAACTCGAAGGAGATGTACACGACTTTGATCGTCTGGATATTGCCAAAGGAACCACCGTCTACCAAGAATTATTGAAATGGTTGGCAGGGAAGTAAATTAAATTTCTATTTATACTATTATTTATTAAAAATCTTAAAGCAGAATGTTCTAAAGAAGGCATTCTATTTTTTATGGAATGTCATCCATTGGAGTGTTTAATAATTGATGGTCCAGCTCACCTTCTCCTTGAGCAAGAATCATGGCTATTGTAGCGTCCGCATCTACATTTAAAACGGTCCTAAACATTCCAGAAAACCAATCAATCCCCGCTAAAATCCCAATACTTTCTAAAGGTAAATTTAAGCTAGGAATAACAATGGCTAAAGCTACTAGCCCTCCACCCGGAACCGCAACTGTACCTAAAGTTGCTAATGTTGAAAGAAGGACAGTAGAGATCGCTTCTTTCACTCCAAATTCCAGTCCATAAAATTGTGACAGAGTAATAGAAGCAATCGCTAAAAATATAGCTAGACCGTTACTATTCATTGCCATCCCTAGCGGTCCAACTAAACCAGAGACTCTTTTACTAACTCCCAGTAATTTTTCTTGATCTTCCATTTTTACCGGTAAGGTGATAGCAGAGGAAGTAGTCGTAAAAGCCATTACTGTCATTCTAGTCAATTTTTTGGCTAATAGTATCGGGTTAACTTTACATATAGTAGCAGTTAAAACGATCCATATAATCAAATATACAGCCGTAGCTAAGGCCATAGCAAAAATAAATTTCCCTAATGGAATCATCACTTCAAAACCAATCGTTCCCGTTACCCAAGCCAACAAAGCAAAAATACCTATAGGTGCCATTTTCATTATCATTGTAACCATCTGGACTATGATTTGATTAAATTGATGAATTCCGGCTTTGATCGTTCCTAAATCGGTATGCACAGATAATAAACTCATCCCTAATCCAAATAGAATTGAAAATATAATCACCTGGATCATATTTCCTTCTGTCATTGATGTTACAATATTATTTGGAAAAAAATTTAAGATCGTTTCATAAGTTGAGATTTCGGTTGTTGGACTAAGTTCGACATTTGATGGAATCTCCATTGTCACACTCGACCCCGGTTTTATTAGAAAACCAACCGCAATTCCCAAGATAGAAGCAACAAAAGTTCCTCCCATGAACCAAACAGCTAATTTCCAACCAAACTTGCCTAATTCTTTCGGATTCAAAGACCCTACAGCTTCAATAACAGCGCCCATAATCATAACCACTACAGACATTTGCACCAAACGTAAGAAGATATCTCCCAATATTTTTAATGGTTCAATACGGGGACCAATAATACTTCCAACAATCATTCCAACGACCATCGCAATCAAGATTTGATTTGTTAAACTGATTTTTTTCATATTTCCCTCCTTTAAGCGGGCAATAAAAGATGAAATTTTTAAAAATAAAATTATCTATAAAAAACAAACAGACCAAGCAACATAAATTGTTACTTGGTCTGTTTAATACACCCCTAAACCTACCAAATGCCAATCATTATCTTGCAGGTTTTCTTGATGCCATCATAAATATTAAAGTTCCTAATGCTAGAAGACCCGCACCTATATAGAATCCTAATTCTCCGGAACCTGTCTTGTCAATTATCAAACCAGTTAACCATGGTGCAACAACTGAAGAAGACATACCGAAAAAGTTAAAAGTTCCAAGTGTCGAAGCCATTTTACCTTTAGAAGCTTTATCAGATACGAAAGATATTAGAACAGGATCTACGGCTAGTTTTCCTAAAAATCCATAAGCCAATAGAACCACAGCCAGTATACCAGCGTTTGGTGCAAGGATTGATCCCGCTACTAAAACAAATGCAGCAATCTCTAAACCAATAATAATTTTTTCTTTATTAGACTTATGTTTATCAGATAGATTCGCAAAGTATAAAGCCCCAGGTACAGCTGTCACAGCAATCATTGAAGTAATAATCCCGATCATTGAACCTGTAATACCACGTTCATTTTCTAAAAAGTTTGGCAACCAAGTGACTATTAAATAATAAGCATAGCAAGTGGTAAAGTATAAAAGATAAGAAGCAAGCAATTCTTTTCTAAAGAGTCCTTTTGATTCCACAGATACAACTTCTTCTTGCTCTACTCCATCGTTATCAACAACCTCAACTGTTTGAGTTGGAACTTTTGAAGAATCAACAACCATAAGCGCAAACCAAATGACTAGAAAAACAATTAAACCTGCAGAAATCAATACCATTGTCTGCCAAGGTAACTGTAGTTGTTTCACGACAAATGAAGAACCAACCATCCCTAAAATCATACCGAGTGCAGAACCTGAGTTAACAATTGCTGTTGATAGACCTTTTTTCTCAGCCGGCACATGTTGAGCAGTCAAAGAGAAAGCAGCGCCATAGTAAGTTCCGCATCCTACCCCTGCGCAAACTGCTCCAATATAAATCATCATTAAATTTTGAGCAAAAGCAATAGAGAATACTCCCAAAGCAAAAATAATAAAGCCTGGAATCAATACTTTTTTCTGACCAAATTTATCTACAAGTAAACCCGATGGGATTTGAAGTGCTGTATATCCAAAGAAATAACAAGATGAGATCAATCCCATTGCAGCATTACTTTGTTGCCCTATTGTCCCTTGAATTTCCTCATAGATTGGGGATAACATAGACCGATAGATCCAAATAATGGTCCACCCCATACAAAATGTAAATACAATGCGTTTCCAATAATTTTCTGGATAACTTTTCTTAGTAACTTCCATCATTTTCTCCTTTAATATGAAATTTAATATGCTAGTTCTTTTAATGCTTCAGCTAAGGCTTGAACACCTTGCACAATATCTACCGCTTCTGTATGCTCCTCAGGATTATGACTGATCCCTTTAATAGAAGGAACAAAAATCATAGCAGTTGGAACACGTGGAGCAAATATTTGTGAATCATGCCCGGCACCAGAATGCATGACCTGATAATTCAAACCATTCTGGTCACACACATTTTCTAAGACTGACACAATCTCCTGATCCATTGGAACAGGCTGTTCATCCATCCATAAGTTCAACTCAGCTTGAATCCCTTTTGCATCCGCATGCTTTTGAATAACCTTCTCGATGTATTCAGCAAATTCATTCAAAGCCTTTTGATCGGTATGACGGGTATCAATTGAAAACTCAATTTCACCTGGTACAACATTCACAACATTTGGTGTGACTTCAGCATGACCAAACGTTACCACAAGAGGATCACCGATTTCATTTGCCTTATCAATGACTTCCGTTACAATTCTTGCATAACTCTCTACAACATCTTTACGATATTTCATTAATGTCGTTCCTGCATGATTTGCTTCACCATTTAATTTAACGGTGTAACGTTTCTGTCCAACAATCGCATTCACAATACCAACTTTTTTTCCAGAATTTTCTAAAAAGTTTCCTTGTTCAATATGTAATTCAATAAAAGCATCAAAGTTATTGAAACGGGGTGCCCCTGTTAGATAACCAAAACCAGCTTCCGTCATGGCTGTTTCAAAAGGAACCTCTTTATTATCAGAAATATTCTCTACATCTTCTTTTTTAGCGATTCCAAATATATTTTTTGACCCCCAAAAAGCATATGGGAATCGTGACCCTTCCTCTTCAGCCATCGAAACAATGCGTAAAGACTTTTTAGGCTGACCATACTCATCAACCAATGCCTTCATAGCCATATAAGCTGCCATGATCCCTAACTGTCCATCTAGACGTCCTCCGTCGACAACAGTATCCACATGAGAACCCGAAGCTATAATCGTTTCTGGTGATTCAGATCCTTCGATCGTTGCAAACATATTGCCTACTTCATCGAACTCGACTTTCATTCCGTCTTTTTCAAATAACTCTTTTAACGAATTTTGCGCTTTAACCCAAGATTCACTATATAATAATCGCGTCGTCCCCTTTCCTTCTTTATCCGAAATACTAGAAATCCAATCCATTTGGCGATCAATTTCTTCAGGTAATATTTCAATCATTTCTCATAATCCCCCTTCATTTTCGTCCTTATTTCATTTTATTGTAAAACGGTTTCAAAATCATTGTTCATTCTGCTCATTATTAGATTGTCTTTTGTTTAAAATGAACAAAAAATAGATAACATGGTTCTCTATTTCAAATATAATGATATCAACTTAACTACTACACTAACAAAATTAACTACTACACTAACAAAATTAACGCTCAATTTTTTGAAAAATTTTAAACCTCTTTATAAAAATCTTTGGATAATACTAAAAAAATCAGAGAACCTAAGCCTCTGATTTCTTGTACTTTTTTCAACTCAACTAATCCCTATGAGAGTAATACATAATAAAATCCTCCAGAGCTCTTTCTTGGAGGATCTTTCTATTCTTCTCTAATTAATTATAGAATACAATCTTTAAATTCAATCGCCCCTCTACGTTAATAAAAATCTTTCTCATCTTTATAAATAGCAAGACTAAATAAACGCATATTAGTTAAAATAGAGTTTTGATGCCTATATTAAACCTGTTATGAGAATCGACCTAATGGATAGAAGTAATACTTTTTATATTATACTTTCGCATGATGACTTTCTTCCTTATAACTATCTTGTTTCTTTTTTAAAAAATAAATTTGAACGAAAATATTTGAAGTATCTATCGAAAGAACTTCTGATAGCTTTATACTAGCCCTGCAGCTCCTTTATAATCCTTTCTTTAGTCTTAACTAACGATTGGTCTTCCTGTATCACGCGCTCTTGTATGATCTCCAAATAATCCTTCTCCTTCCACCATCTACGCATGGCCTCCTCACCAAATTCATAACGCTGAGCACGTCCCGCATGTCTTCTGAGCGTTTCTTCAAAGGTTAAGTCATAATAATAAGCATGAATGCTATCACCATAAAGTTCACAAGCTCTTTCAAATAAGGATTGATACCAATTAGCATTTAAAATTCCTTCTAAGATTGTTAACTCACAGTGTTGATGACCATACTCGAGAAGGTCAATTAATAAATTTTCGGACAAATTCCCTTTTCCATCCTTGACCCTCAGCATCTCTCTTCTCACCATATCTTGAGAAATAAGAAGTGTATTTCTTCCAAATTCCTTCTGAATCTCTTTTGCCAGACTCGTCTTTCCACTTCCTGAATTTCCACGTATGATTAATAATTGCTTCATCTCAACCCCCTACCTATTGTTACAGGCTAACTTGGCAATAACACCTTCCATACATAACAATGAAGACCTCCCATCTAACGGGTGGATTTTGTTTCGTACGCTCTGCCTGTCAATGGACTAAATTCCCAATCAATAAATGCCCCCTAAATCTGGATCAAGATTCAAGAGGCATTTATTTTCACCCTATGTTAATCAGATATATTCCCTTTTATATAACAAATGTTCTAAAAAAGATCTCTCTTATATCTATAAAAATAAATACTGAATAAACATAGGCATATTATAAATGTAAACATATCTCTTTTTATAATCGAATACACACTACCTATCATTGGAACCATAAAACTCAATAGAATGACTGCTTTTTCTTTTGGACTATAATTCTTCATTATTGTGGCCCCGCTTCTACAACTTGCCAATTGCTTATTTTAAAATATACTCCCAAATCAGTCTCACCAGCTATTACTGCTGCAGTAACAGACAAGGATCCGGCCAGTTCCGCTCCTAGCCCCAGAACAACAGCTGCTAATGCATCCGCCAAAAATGCGCCAGAATAATAATATTTTTTTATGAAAGATCTACTTACATAAATATTCCAAGAGCCACGATCTACTTTTTCAACTATAGTTACCCCTTCAAAGCTGGTTGTATAGAAATCTTCTGTTAATGGAATATCATATCCAATTTCTCTAAGAACCGTTTCCATTTGAGAATCTGTAATATAATATACATCAGAATTAATATCAATGCCGATGCTTTCCAAGCATCTTGTACTCACACCGTCAGGACTAACGACAGGTGCTTCTACTTCATTTGCTTCATTAGCTTGGATTGGAATTGAATAAAATGCGCTTCCAAATAATATAGCAGACAGACCCACTAACATAACATTTTTAACTTTAAATATCATAGATAGCATCTCCTTATCAATATCATTGAATCCGCTTTCTTATATATAATGTTATCATTCTATAAAGAGTAACATCAAGAGAATAATTAAACAAAATGATACTTTCATAGTAAATTAATATTTTTAAGGAAATAACAGATGTTCTATAACAAAACGAAATATGAGTTGATACAGATAACTCCGAATTTAGTTGATTTTGTACAGAATATTATAAGCTAGATAAAATCACCTTAAATATTACAAAGCTTACTTTACTTCTATTCCTATAAGATTGCTCACTTTTTTATTATAAAAAATAATAAATAAATCATTAATTCACCATAAACTTCATCAAATGATTTGAAACTCTACCTATATCAATAAAACCACCTACAAAAGCATTTTATTATTTTTTCAAATTAATCAACCACCAACGCTCTTACCTATCCTTTTGTATCCTTCACTCATGCTATAATTTATTTTTGTAGGATTTAAACAAATTATCAATCAAAGTTGAACAGGACCAGAAATAGATTGTAAAGGATGGAAGCGAATGATCGTTGATTTACATACCCATGAATTAAGAAACTCGCCAGATAGCCACCAAAAATTAGAGGATATTGTTGAAGAAGCAAAAGCAGCAGGGCTCGAAGGAATTGCCATTACAGACCATGACAGTATGGGGCTCAAGGAATTTGCTACGGAATACGCTAAGAAAGTCAATTTCCCTATTTTTGTAGGGGTTGAATATTTCTCTTTACAAGGAGACATTATTGCTTTCGGAATTGATGAATTTCCTAAGGAAAGAATCAATGCCCAAGACTTTATCAACTATGTTCATGAACAAGGAGGCGTCACCATTGCCTGTCATCCTTTTCGCAAAAACAATCGTGGCTTGGAAGAGCGCTTGGCTACGATTGAAAATTTAACCTGTGTGGAAGTCTTGAATGGCTCTACTCTAAAAGAAGAAAATGATTTAGCCATGGAATATTGCACGAAACGTGGTTTTAAACCGACGGGCGGAAGCGATTCACACTTTGTCGACCGGGTTGGGATCTATGCCACTAAATTAGAGGGTTATGCCCGGACGACAGAAGAATTGGTTGATCTAATCAAAAACGGTAAAACTGAACCGATAGAAGTTAAAGGTCCCATGCCATTTGATTGGATATAAACAATCTCCTACTCCTTAGTATCCAACTAAGAGGTAGGAGATCTTTTTTAATATTTAATCTGCACACCATCCATCACATAAAGCAAGAAAATATATTGATTCTCTTATTCTTCTGTTTCTACTGACAATATTTCTTCAGATACATACTCTTCAGCACTTACCTCTTCCGTCATATCGAATCCTGTTATGTCCTCGTCATCCCTTACTTCATCTATAACAGTTTCTTCGCTGTAATCCATTGATGAATCGGAAGGAACAACTGTTTCTTCTGAAATTTCTGATCTTTCTAACACTCCATCTACTGACTGTGTTTTATTAAATTCCAATTCTAATATTCCACTAAAAGGATTTGTCAAAGCATACGATTCTCCTTCACGTTTAGGACTATCCGCAAAAGTTCCGTCCAGAATCGGATCCAAAATTTCCGGAAAATCAGAATAGAAACTATCATACGAGATGGCCTCTCGTTCAAAGAATGGAAGCTGAACCGACACCTCTTCTCCTTCTTGATCAAAATACTCACTAGAAAGACGGATCACCAATGTATCATTATCAGCTACTTCAGTCCTAGAAACAATGGATACTCCCTGATTCGCCAAACTTTCTATTGCTTGATTGTATGCATCTACGGCCTTTTGAATAGGATCTCCTTCATACATTCCATCTTCTGCACGTGTATTAGTGTCAACGGCTACAAATTGATTACGTATATTTTTAATCGGATTCGCAAACTCAATTTTAACAATATCTTCTTCAAATGAAATCATGTATTGATCCATTATTAATGAATTCATTCCCCGATCCACTACATAACCTTGACGATTATGAGCCTCCATTTGTGTAATCAGACCAGATAAATCATAAATGCTATTTTCAGATAAATTAGCTATCCGTAAATTGTCCAATCCAACGATCGGGTTAGGATTTTCCACTCGATTTTGATAGGCAAAAAAGACCCGCAATTTTTGCATGTCACTAATTGGAGTAATATCAACCACCTGATTCTTTGAAATATTCAGTTCTCTTAACTCTGTAAGGCCTGAAATTGCTTCAATATTATCAATTTTGTTCTCATAAAGATGGAGATATTTAAGTTGGTTCAAACGACTTAAAGGACGAATATCTGAAACTTGATTATCGCGAATCGACAAAGCTTCTAAGTTCGCTAAATTCTCTAATGGCTTTAAGTCGGTAATATTTTTAGTCGAAATAACGAATAGAGCTCTTAATTTTGGCATTTCTGCCACAAGCGATAAATCGTCTAAAGTATTTTGGCTGAGATCTAAAACTTCCATATTAGGTTTAAAACCTAAATCGTCAATTGAAGTTAACCTATTATGATCGACATTTAGATATTTTAACGCTGAAAGAGGTTGAATGCCTTTTAGATTATCGATTTGATTGTCAAGCGCATAAAGATATTCTAATTGATCCATCTTCTCTAATCCTTCTAGATCTTGAAGCTGATTATTATCGACAGTCAAATGCTTCAACTGAGTAAGGTTCTTAAGGTTCGCTAACGATTCAATATTATTTGAAGAAAGATTTAATTCTTGTAATTGAGATAAATCAGCCAAAAAGTCTATTTCTGCTAAACCATTCCCTGACAGCTGAACTGATTTCAAATTCTTTAAATTACCAAGAGCTTGATAATCAGCAACATCAGAATAAGAAATCTGTATCGTTTCTAAATTCTGAGCAGCCTCCAGACCCATCAATGATTGATCGGCTACGTCTTGGTCTTGATAGAGTAGAATACTTCGAAAAGTCTTTAAATTCGCCATATCTTCATAAGTCGGTTGATAATGTTCCTCAGCATGGATCAAGGCTTTTGATGCGTCCCATAAATTGCTCGGGTCTTTCAAATGAGCAAGAACTTCTTGACGTAGAATCTCATTTGCAAATAACACCGGTTCGTTGGGATCAGGTTCAGTGGGGTGAGCTTCTTCAATTGTTGTTTCTTCCGCTACTTCCTCTGAAAGTTCATCACTTGTCTCTTTTACTTCCTCGATTAATTCCTCTTGTTCAGGGAACGTTAGATCTTCATCTGCCTTTCGTTCTTCTTCCATTGACTGATTCTCCAACCATTTCTCCTGAAGGACTTGATCAGAGTTGGGTAGAATCCCCGTTAAAACATCCCCTACTAAAAGTTCAGCCCCTACTGATAATTGATTCGCATCAGCTAGATCTTCTACCTCAATTTCAATCGCCTGGGCCAAAAGATCTAAATGATCACCAGGTTGCACTACATATACAGGAAGCCCCATATTCATTTGTCGCTGAATTTCTTCTTTCACTTCTTCCAAGGTTATGGATTTCCCAATCGATTCCTGTTCTTTTTTGATAGCCTGTAAACTTTCTTCCTTCACAAGATCAAGGTTAATATACCAATCTTTCTCCTTGAATTTTGAAGCTTGTGGATCTAAATAAATCGCTAATATATCCACCGATTCTTCGGCATATACAGGGCACAACGACTGTCCCGTACTTGTCACTAACAAAGAACCTACTGTAAATAAAGCTAATAAAGTTTTACATTTTCTCCTTCTCATTTCATCATCCCATCCTCATCATATTAAGCAAAAAAATGCCTTCAAAACGATCATAGCACAACAAATCAAAATTTATATATAGAGATGTGAACTATTAGTTTTTATTATAAATTTTTTTGGTTTAGATCCTTGATCTCTTTCCCCATTCACGACTAAATCCTATTTCGTTACTTTTGCTACTATTACTGATATAATACTGCCATTATCTAAAGGAGGATACGATGAAACTTCTATTACTTTTAACTAGCTTTCTCACTCTTGCCGCCTGTTCGCCTAAAGCACAGGATGTTCTCGAAACAACCGTTACTGAAACAACAGAAAGTAGTTCACTGCCAGAGCAAAATTCTGAAGAAGAGATGTTATTTGAAGTGTCTGTGGACTCGACTGATCCTGAGAAAGCCTACGAAACAATCTACCTTCATTACTCTGAAAAACTAGCCAATAAAGCTGATCTGTTATCAGAAGAATTACTAGAAGACTCTCAAAGCCAAAACGAAGACCATCAAAACCTTGAGAAAGTCTACCAAGAAAAAACGGATGAGCTTGCTAAAATTATGGCCGAAGCCAGTCAAGCATTCTCTCAAGTTAGTATTGAAGATACAGATAGCGGCCTAGCAAATGCCGAGAAATGGACAGACAAATTAAATGAAAAAAGTGAGCATGCTATCGCTCAACTCGAATCGACCTATAACAACCTTACCAGCGAAAATTAAAGATGCGCCATTAATCGCACATTAAAAGCCCCCTATTTAAATAGGGGGCTCACAATTCTTTCTTTATTCAGCTTTTCTAACTTCTAAATCTTCTAATGGAATGATCACAGGTGCCTCACCAGAGTATTCCATGTAATTTTTAAATTCTAATTCCATATTCTCTGGTTCATTATTGAAGCCAAATGAATTAATCACATCGGTTTGTCTGCCAGGCGAGATACTGTCAGATTTGTCATCGCTGAAATAATAATCATCAGCTTTCTTACCATCTACATATAATTCAAAGTCATAGCCTGCACTATAGCTTTCTTCAGTATTATTAGCGATAGTATATTCAATACGTAACACATATTCATACTCATCATCATTATATTTCTCACGTTCTTCTGTTAAGTAAACATCTTCAATGGTCACTTCAATTCCCATATGTTCAAAAGTCTCACCAATGACATCACTTCCTTCTGAAGACTCATCATCTTCTCCATCTTCATCAGAAGATTCTTCTGAGCCATCAGTCGATTCAGCATCATCTGATGTATCTTCACCGGCTAATTCTTTTAACTTTTCTTCTAACTTTTCTAATTCTTCTTTTTTAGTGGCAATTTCAGATTCAATACTTTCAGCATCAGTGCTATCTTGAGCATAGACTGGCATCGTAGCAGCTAGTGTCATTAAACTGGCTAATAAAACTAAACTATTCTTCATTTGGATCCTCCATTGAATATATATTCTGAAAGAGTAATATCATAATGAGCAGGCTCATGCGATTACGCTTTCATCTCAATCATACCATTTAGCCACCAATTTTACTAGGTTCTCTCGTCATCTTTTACTTCTCCCACAAGTGTCTATTTATCATTTATATTAATAGACCATTTCGCTTCTTTCCTAACATATTACAGGATTGTTAAAACCCTTTAAATTTGCTCTTTCTATCGATTAAATCCTCTATAATAATGTTGTTATTACAAATAAAGGATGGGATAAAAACTATGAGGAAAAAATGGTTATCATTTTCTGCCATGACACTCGCTGGCGTTGTAAGTCTCTCTTTCAGTCAAAATGTCGCTGCCGAAGAAATTTTTGAATCTGGGGATCCTACTAGTCTTCCTGTAGAAGTGGATTCAAGCCTTTCTTCTCATAATATCGAAGAGGAAGAATCTTCATTCCTACAAGCGACTACTGTCTTTGAGGAAGCTTCTACTCTTGAAGAATCAACCTATACAGAAGCGGTAACCAACTCTGAAGAAGTTTCCACTACCAATGAAGTGGTTAGCACGAGAGAAGTTGACAGTACGGAAGAAGCTATGAGTAGCGAAGAAAGTTCGAATATTGAAGAAGTCGCCAGTACAGAAGAAAGCGCGAGTACAGAAGAAATCGCGAGTACAGAAGAAATCGCTAGTACGGAAGAAGTCACTAGTACCGAAGAAAGTTCAAGTACGGAAAAAGTCGCGAGTACCGAAGAAAGTTCAAGTACGGAAAAAGTCGCGAGTACCGAAGAAGTCACTAGTACCGAAGAAGTCACTAGTACCGAAGAAAGTTCAAGTACAGAAAAAGTCGCGAGTACTGAAGAAGCTGACAATACACAAGAGTCAGAAACTGAAACGCCAGATTCTGAAAACATAACAGACGAAACCACCTCTGATCGTCCACTTCAAAACCCAACAGATGAAACTGCAACAAAAAAAGATCCAGACTTGAATGAATCAACCCTTTCTTCTGAAAGTAAGGACTCTAATTCAGAATTCATTGAGTTTGCTAACAACGATCAGATTCAAACACGCGCCCAAGCTAGCACAAGCGAATCTACTTATACTGTTAAAAGTGGCGATTCCCTCTGGAAGATTGCTAGTGAAAATCAAATTACGATTGAACAGCTAAAAGAATGGAATCAAATGGATTCCAACTATATTTTCTCTGGCGACAATTTAATCGTAAAAAGCCCATCTAATCCAGCCGCACCTAAAACCCATACGGTTCAATCGGGTGATTATCTCTGGAAGATTGCCGATCAACATGGGATCACCATCCAACAACTAAAAGAATGGAATCAGTTAACTTCCAATTATCTCTATAGCGGTAACCAGCTAGTTGTTTCCGATCCAAAAGCTAGCCAACCGATCACCACACCCGAATCAGATATAACCTCTGATCCTGTTGCAACACCCAATGCAACCCCACCTAAAACTTATACCGTTCAATCAGGTGATTATTTATGGCGTATCGCATCGGATAACGGTGTCACAATCGATCAAATCAAAGAGTGGAATCAATTAACCTCTAATTATATTTACAGTGGCAACCAATTAATTGTTTCCGATCCAAAAGCTAGCCAACCTGATACACCAGAAGCAGTTGAGACACCAGAACCTGTTGCACCCCCTAAAACTTATACCGTTCAATCCGGAGACTACCTATGGCGTATTGCAACAGATAATGGGATCACCATTGCCCAATTAAAAGAATGGAATAATCTTACCTCTAACTATATTTTTTCAGGAGATCAGCTCTTTCTATCCAACCCAAAAGCTGATTCAGCCATTGATCGAACAAGTGTGGACTGGCCAGCCTTAAACGAGTCAATCCAACATTTCAATCAATTAAATGTTCCCTTATTGAGTCAACGTGATCCGCGTTGGGCCAATAATCACTATGGAAATGATGTCTCACAAAGCATCTGGGAAAATGGCTGCGCAATCGTTTCGCTTGCTATGGTAGACTCTTACTTCAAAGGAGAAATTGTTGATCCAACCGTCCTTGCCAATTGGGCAGGACTCGATCACTATGTCTATGGAGCAGGCACTGCTTGGTCCGCTTTCGGTGCCTTTGCCCGTGATTTCAACTATGACTACACCTATCACGGTCGAGACTTTAACGCTGCGATGCAAGCTGTTCAATCAGGCCAAGTTGGCGTTGTCTCAGCAAAAGCAGGTCATTTCACTCAAGGAGGACATATCATGGTCATCCGCGGTTATGACCAAGGGAAAGTCTTTATCAACGATCCGAATGATCGACCATTTAGAAATAATAGTACCCGTGGTCATGAAGCTTGGAAAATGATCGATGATGGTATGGGCTACTGGACTTTCGGCCTTAGAAAAGCCTAATTCATAAATAAATTAAACACCTTTCAGTGAAACAGAAACTTTATAATCAGTGGATCAAGCCACCATGATTGAGAATAGCTTCTGAAACTAGAAGGTGCTTTCTTATTTTTATCACAGTATTCTTAAACAAATGAATCTGCAAATAATTAAAATAACAAAAAAGCGACCCTCAATATTATTACAGACAAAAATAAAGACCGCTATTTTTCGCTTTATATAAAGCAAAATTAACTTTATCTTTTATTTATTTTTCATCAAAAATAAGATAATTTTTTCATTATCTTTTATTTTAAAAAATTTTTTGAATAGCATAATATATTAATTTTATATATAATATGATGTATTAGTGTGATTTACTTCTATGTTTCCCCATAGAAGTAGAGATTTGCTCTTGCAGTGATGCAAGAGCTTATTTAATTTTAAAAGCAGCTAGAAAAATCTAGCTGCTTTTATTAAGTTTCTTAATAAACCATTTACTTCTCACCCGAGAAAGTAAATGCATTCATAATTTGCTCTTGAGCGAAATAAAAAGCAATCAAGAGAGGAATAACGAGAATAACATTTCCTGCCATCACAATATTATGAGCAACCCCTGCTTCCACATTTCTTAACGCCGAAATCCCTACAGGCAGAGTTCTGGCTTTAGCAGTAGTCGTCATAATTAATGGCCAGAAATAATCATTCCAATGCGTAATAAAAGAAAACAAAGAAAACGTAATAATCGTTGGCTTCGCATATGGAATCATAATTTTGGTCATAATTTGAAATTCATTCGCATGATCCAATTCAGCAGCGTTGATCAAATCCTTAGGAACTTGCATAAACGCTTGCCGAATCATAAAGATACCAAAAGCAGAAGCTGACCAAGGTAAAATTAAAGCCCATAGAGTATCAATCAATTGCACCTTACTCAATTGTAAATAGACAGGAATAAAAATAAGTTGAGCTGGAATCATCAGCGTAATAATCGTAATAGCAAAAAAGAGCTTTTTGCCTAAAAACTGGTATCTTGAGTAAGCATAAGCTGCCGGAATACAAGTTAACAGCTGAAGAACTACAATAGCCAGGCTGGAAATAATACTGTTAATTGTATATTGAATAAAAGGGCCTGACTCCCATGCCGTCACATAATTTTCAAATTGAAATTTAGTCGGCCACATCGTTGGAGGAAAAAGCAAGGTCTCTGACCTTGTTTTAAAGGACGTCACTAACATCCAATAAAATGGAAAAATAAAAATCAAAGCCAGCAACAATAATAACAGATAATTCAGTATTTTTTTATGATTTTTCATATGAACTCCTTACTTATAATGAACTCTCTTATTCAGTAATCTGAAATAAAAGATCGTCACAATTGCCAAAATCAAAAAGAGAATAACCCCAGCAGCAGAAGCATATCCCATATTGAAATGAACAAAACCTTGTTCATATAAGTAATAAACCAATGTATTGGTTGCATTAACCGGACCACCTGCGGTCATAATCTGAACCGTTTCGAAGACCTTGAATGAAGACATAATGTTCATAATAATGACAAAAAAGATGGTAGGTGACAACATCGGTAATGTGATCTTAGTGAAAATTGACCATTGACTCCCACGATCGAGTTCCGCTGCTTCATAAATTTCTTTAGGAATCGCTTGTAATCCTGATAAATAAATAATGACATTATAGCCCAATGATTTCCACACCTGTACCATAATGAGTGAGAATAGAGCTGTTTTCTGGTCACCCAACCAATTGATTGGATCGATATTAAACCAAGATAACATGTAATTAATAAAACCATAATCTGGATCTAATAACCAATTCCAGAGCATTGCAACAGAGACTAAAGAAATAATATGTGGCGAAAAAATCGCACTCTGAACAAATTTATGGATGCGCGTATTATGATTTAAGACAACCGCAATGACTAAAGCTAAAATAGCCGTTATTCCAACCTGCCCAATCGTATAAACAAGTGTATTTTGAACCACTTTCTTAAACGTCCGATCAGCAAATAACTTAGAAAAATTATCTAATCCGACAAATTTCATATCGGGACTAATAAAGTTCCAATCATGAAAAGAAAGATTCAACATATATAAAATTGGATAAATAAAGAACAAGAGGAAAATAATAATTGACGGCGCTACAAACAAATATGGCTTAATTTTATTAGGCATGATCATCCACACCTTTCAGACGTTGGTGATCCTGATCAAAATAGTTGATTTTATGAATAGGAATATGAATCCAAAGCTCTTCTTCCTGAGGCATTTCATTATAGAAATCCTTAACGGTTATCCGATGATTAGGAATATCCAAAGTATGAACTGTTTCAGACCCTAGCATTTCTGATGCGACCAATTTTCCTGCTAAAGTCAAATAACCCTCTTGAGGATTATTTTCTTGGCTAATGCGGGCAACTTCTGGTCGAAAGCCAATAAAAGTGACCTGATCGTTACTTAACAGCCCTTCTTGTTGATCTTGGTTTAGACTATTGATATTCACAATATTCATCGGAGGTGTCCCCATAAAAGTAGCCGTAAACATATTTTCAGGTTGATGATAAATTTCATGAGGAGATGAGAATTGTTGAACCTCTCCAAAGTTTAAGAGAATGATATGCGTCCCCATTGACATCGCCTCTACTTGGTCATGGGTTACATATACAAAAGTGGTTCCCAATTGCTTATGTAATTCAATCAATTGAGCACGCATCTGAACCCTCAATTTAGCATCTAGATTAGATAATGGTTCATCCAAAATAAAGACTTTTGGTTTTTTTACCATCGCACGAGCCAGCGCAACCCTTTGGCGCTGTCCCCCAGATAATTGCGAAGGTTTTTTATCTAAATGAGTCACTAAATCAACAATTTCACTCACATCTTTAATGAGCTTATTTCTTTCTTCTTTTGGTACTTTATTATTTTTGAGACCAAACTCAATATTTTCTCGCACCGTCATTGATGGATAAAGGGCATAGTTCTGAAAAACCATCGCAATATCACGATTGCGTGCGGAAATATCATTCACTACTTCACCGTCGACAATAATCTCTCCCTCTGTTACCTCTTCTAATCCTGCAATCATTCTTAACAACGTTGACTTCCCAGATCCTGATGGCCCCACTAATACAGTAAAGGACTTATCTGGAATGGTTAACGTTACATCTTTAACTGCATGGTCTCCACCATCAAAGATTTTACTAACATTTTTTAGTATAATTTCTGCCATTGTTTCTCCCCCTAATAAAGAATAAGGGAGACAGAATCTCCCCTATTGCTTTTATTTGATCTGTCTAAATAATATTATTGTGCGATTAAAGCGTTGACTTCTTCTGCAGCTGCATCCAAAGTTTCTTGTATCTCAGCACCTTCTACTATGATGGCATAATAAGCATCCCCAATAATTTTTTCTGCTTCAGAATATCCTTCAACCATTGGACGACCTTTACCATATTTTAATTGATCTAATGCAACTTGGAATTGAGGGTACTCTTTGTAGAATTCTTGCATAACGTCTGAATCAGCCGCACTTTGACGAGTGACTAAATAACCAGTGCCTTGAGAAGCTGTAATGGTTTGTTCAGTTGAAGTCATCCATTTCATAAATTCCCATGAAGCTTGTTTTTCTTCTTCACTTTGTCCTGCTACCATTACAAGATTAGATCCACCGGTTGGAACTGAATTTTGTTCTGATTTAGGGAAGAATTTTGTGGCGATTTCAAATCCTTGATCCGCAGATAAATCAACCGTATCACGGATATCTGCTGTTGATTGTACGATAATAGCTGCTTGTTGGTTCGCAAAATCTTGTTTAGCCGTATCGGCTGCTGAATCACCTACGGGAACCTTTAATTTTTTCTCTTCATACATAGCTTTTAAATGTTCCGCTAATTTTACACCTGGTTCTTGATTAAAGATCGCTTCTGTTCCTTCTTCATTCAGCATATTACCACCCGCTGTTTGAATCATTCCTTCTAAAGCCCATACATACATATAGAATGACATCCCTGCTGCATCAGTGTTATCACCCACACTATTTACAACGTTATTCCAATCTTCCCAAGTCCATTCTTGTTCTAAGTCATCCACTTTTACCCCTGATTCGTCAATTAAGGTTTTATTTAAGTAAAAGATTGGAGTGGAACGGAACATTGGAAGTCCATACATTCCTTCATCCACATATGAGTTTTCTAATAATGCAGGGAAGAAATCCTCCACATTCACGGCTTCTGAATCGGCTTCAATTAACGGGGTTAAGTCTTCAAGAATTCCTGAACGACTAAATGGTCCCATTGTCACTCCTTCTACAATCGTGACATTCGGCGCATTTCCAGCTACAATTCCCGCTTGAGTAGCTGAATGCAGCTCTTCATAGTTACCTTGATACTCAGCTGTTACATGAATTTTGTCTTGACTTTCATTAAACTCTTCCACCAAAGCTAAGTTCGTCTTTTCAATATTTCCACCAAATGCATACCAGTATGTCAATTCAATTTTATCTTCTGCATTTGCTTCTGTACCATGACCAAATGCTCCAAATAAAGAAAGTGATAATGTTGCAGCAGAAATTAATTTAATGGTTTTGTTAATAAATTTTTTCATATTTTTTCTCCTTAAAAGTTAATAATTGTTTCACGATTCTCAAGTCCTTGATAACCGCGATAAAGCAATTGAAAATATTGCATCCGTGATCCTAACCAAGTACCGTACTGACGATACTTCTCATCCAAGGTGCTACTCGTGATCTTCATCGAACCATCTGTTAAGTCAAAATGACGAACAGTGGGCTGATCCATGACATCAGCAATTTGAATAAAATTCCAATTCTGTATCTTTGTGATACTGTCATTGTGTGTATGGCCATTAATAAAGAATGCTTCTTTTTTATGTTGAAAAATTAAGTCTCGAATGGGAACTTCTTCAACAATCGAAGCCTTATCCTGAGTTGAGAACATGGTCGTATCATAAACAGGATGGTGACAAAAAATAACAACCGTCATCTCTTCATAACGTTTCAACTCCCCTGCTAACCAAGTAAGTTGAAGGTCATCAAGATAGCCACTCCAGTCTGCCATGTTTTGTTCACGTGTACTATCTAACACAATAAAAGCAATGCCCTCATGAGCAAATGAGAAGTAAGGTTTCGTCTGGGTCTGCCCTTGAAACTCTTCTTTCTTTTGTGTATAGAGATCATGATTTCCCCAAACATGAATAAACTCTTTACCTTCTCGAACATCTTCAATGATTTTATAAATCCCAGTGACCTCATCAGGATGCCCGGTATTGGTTAAATCTCCAATTGAGAAAAATAAGTCCGCATCATCTTCAAAGAACCACTTCATAAAATGATAAAAATAAAATTCTCTAATTTCTTCAAATTCTTCTACATTAAGTAGGTTATTAGAATAATGTAAGTCACCAATAACCGAAAACTTCATCCTCTACCCCCTCCATCAAAACGTGCCTCATCTCAACAATTTTTCTGCACATTTGAAGTTTATCATCAGAGTGTAAATTTCATTTTAATTTTATGTAAAGAATGAGCTTTTAAAAGTTAACTTTGTGTATATTTTTTGTAAATAGTCTGTTAATTTGAGTTGAAAATTAACAAATCAAAATCAATAAAAAACAACCACTAGACTTTCTCTAGTGGTTGTATAAACCGATCAAACATAGGTAATATCAATATTCTCTGAAAACAAAGGCTTATTTTCCTTCTCAAAGCGATTGGTGATAATATGGTCGATCTCTTGTATATCGCATATTTTAAAAGAGGTTCGTTTATTAAACTTACTGTTATCTACCAGCACAATTTTTCGATTAGCAATTCCTACCATCTCTTTTTTGGTCAAAGCGAGGTCAGCAGTTGAATGAAATAAACCCGCTTCCATATCCAAGGACATAACCCCAATAAAAGCGGTATTCACTCGGAATTGCTTGAGAAACTCTTGCGTATAATAACCACTACATACCCTCATCCCTGAAGATAGGCCCACATTTCCCCCTGCAAAAATGACTGTTAAATGTTCATAATTCAATAAGATCTTTAGAATATTTAAATCATTCGTAATCACGGTTAAATCTTGAAAGTCATATAACTCTTTCGCTAAACAACAAGTCGTGGTGCCAGAATCTAACAGAATCGTATCGCCATTTTTAATCCATTCTCGAGCCTGTTGAGCAATTTTTTGTTTGTATTGCAAATTAGTCTGCCAGCGAATATTATAATCCATCTCAACATTCTCAAAAGTATTAAAGGTCACCACTCCTTGTGACCGTCTCACTAAATCCATTTTTTCTAATTCTTTCAAATCTCTACGAATTGTCATAGTCGATAAGTTGAACTGATCAGCCAATTCTTGGATCGTAACCGTGGTATGTTCAGATAGAAAAGCTATTAATTGATCTAGCCTTTTCTTTTTCATAATGTGCACTCCTAAGTCTATAATCTCATTAAATTCTACTTTATCATATTTACAAAAAAAAGCCCAAACAAGTCTCTGCTTCGGCTTTCTTGCGTTTTAAATTTTTCCTTGCTGATAGAGGGTCGAAGCGACAGGAATCAACAAAGCTGCTAACAATATCCCCAGAGGTCCGAGAGCAATGGAACAAGTCAGAGTAATCGCTAACGGAATCCAGAATGGCATCTGCATGGATTTCCCCATCCAAATGGTCTCAGCAACTTGTTCCAGAATGATGAGAGCAACATAGATTCCTAATAGAATCCAACCTCTTTGCATATCTCCCGTAAACATTTCAATCAATGCCCAAGGAACAAATACCATCCCTGAACCGATAACCGGAAGTAAATCAATAAACATAATGGCCAAAGCAATCCAAACCCAACCTGTGATTTCTAACAAACCCAAGGCAATTGATAAGAAAAGCCAACCGACAATAAAAAGCTTACCTTTTGTTTTTAAATAAATTTTAATATTATGGTATACATTTGTAGCGAACCGCTGTAATTCTGCTTGATTATTTTGTTTAATCTTAATCACCTCTCGACTATCATATCATGAATACTAGCAAAAAAATCAGTCTAAATATTGATAAAAAATAAAATGAAGAGGAACTATTGCTTTTCATACAAGAGTCCCTCTCTTACAACCTATGGAATTATTTACTCAGACCAAATGTCATCATTCGCATTAAGGAATCACAAGCTAATTAGATTTCCACTTTACATTCTGATAGCTATCGCCACTCCCATCAAATTCGTTCGCCATATATAAACGATCTCCAACAGAAGCAAATAAGACTTCATCATTGAGACTCATCACATATTCTGCCTTTATTTCATTGCCTTTAGAATCCGTTCCTTGAACTTTTTCTGCTTCAATCAATTGCACATCTGTCTCCTGAGGAAAAGAGGCATTCGTTTTAAGTTGCATCATCAGAACAGCCTGTACAAATTCGTTAGCCGTTTCAAAGTTTAAATCAAAATCCCCCTTGGAATTCAAGTTGTGATCAAAATTATCCTGCAGTAATTCATAGGTCCTTTGTTCAACTAAGGCTTGATCAGGTGAGGTCTCGACTTTTTCTAATTGTACTACATGATCTTTTTCTGAATTCAATCCAATCAACTGATTAACATCTAACATCAACTCCTCATCAATGATGGCTAAACCAACATTGGAATAGACTCTGGGCTTCGAATAATTATCTCTCAAACCAAAAGCAAGATCCATATAAGTGACCATTTCAGCTGGTTCTCCCTTTTCATCTAATAAAACGACAGGTTGAATCTGCTGACCGACAACTCCTGCACCGATACCCCCGTCGGCTTCACGTAAGGCTCCCGTTAAAATCGATAGATCCTGATAAACAGCTCCGCGCGCTTCTAGCTTTTCATCTGCATTCACAAAGAAACGCAACCCCTTATCTTCTTCATTATTCTCATAATAATGAGCTAAGTTAAACAAACCATCTTCAAATATTTCAAGAACGAAATGAATCTTTACCTTCATCTCATCAATTTGAATTGCTCCCGTATAGAGTCCAACATATTCTTTCACCTGCTCAGGTGCTTCATAACGAGAACCGTCAGGATTCAAAATTTCACTGGGAATATAATTAGCCTTCAATGGTCCATGATTATGCCCATGATGATCATCTGCTGAAAATCCTCGATTCTGGTCTTCATCATGACTATGTGGATCTTCTGATTCATCATAAGACTCGTCAGCCGTTACACTCTCCTCGAGCGATTCAGCATCCACTTCTTGTCCTGCCACAGAAAGCCAAGTTCCACTTACTGTCGTCATCAATAGTAACAATAAAGTAACAATCTTTTTCATACTAAACTCCTCGTCTACTAAGGTCTAAATCCAGGTATAAACTGGTATTCTACCTTATCTTGATCTATTAGAACGGCTTGATCCTCTTGCTGATCGAAAGTAAAAATTTCCTTCCCAAACAGTGTAATCTGCCATTGATCATCGACTTCTTCCACACTTGGAGAAGCAATCAAATAATACTTGAATTCATTCTTTTCCGTATAATAAATACCTGGAATCCGATTATTAATAAGATCCATCACATCAGCTTGTGACATCTCAGGAGTAATCTTTTCAGTGATTTCTTGATAAATATCTTTCAGATCATAATCTAGCTGAGCTTCTTCTAAATAAAGTTCCGCCACACTATCCGTATACTGCTTTAAATCAGGATGCGGAAAATTATGCATTTCTTCCAAAAAGGCCACTCGTTCTTGCCCTTCTGCTTTTTCTGCAAAGGCTTCATCAAGATAAATAAATAACTGGTTTTCATCAAAAAGCAAGCCTTCAATCGCATGGTCTTCCGGAGCTAAATAATATCCTTCAAAGGGTAAATCACTAATACTTTCTGCTGCCAAAACTTGACTTCCTGCCCCACTTAAAACAATCACTACGCTCACTAATAAGGTCCATAACTTTGTCATCTTTCCACCTATTTCTATCACTAAAAACGCAGCGTCATCTAACGCTGCGTTCACAGTGTTTATTATTTGTCAAAGAGATTATTCAACCGTTGTTTCTTCTGAAGTTTCTTCAGCACTTTCCTCTGCACTTGTCTCTTCAGCGCTTGTTTCTTCTGAAGACTCTTCAGCACTTGTTTCTTCAGCACTTGCTTCTTCTGAGCTTTCTTCAGAACCAGCTTCTTCTTCAGTTTCTGATGCTCCAGCCTTACCCGTTACTGAAATTTTCTCAACGGCTGTTTCGCCACCTTCATATAAGCCCATCGCAGCTAATAATTTATAAGCTAAATCGATATTCTCATAGTTACCTTCCCACATAGCAGCTCCTGCACCCATTGCATATACTGGTACACGTTCTGGCGAGTGGTCAACTGTTGTCCATCCGTATCCAGCTTTTTTGTTTAAGATGCGAGTAGCTGTAATTGAGATTGGTGTATAGCTATGGAATCCTTGTAAGATATCAGATTGACCTGCATTACGCTCTTCAAATTCTAACATGGATTGGTCAAAAGCGTATTTCAATGATTCTAATTCATCAGCAGTAATTAACATCCGATCTTTCTCTTCAGTTTCTTCTTCTGCAGCTGCTTCAGCTTCTGCATTCGTTAAAACTTCTTCCTTGATTTCTAAGTCGAATACAAAACCAAAGTTTTCTTCTAATAATGGAACAACCTCTTCAAATGTCATTTCAGGATTTTCTTCTTTTGCTTCTTCAAAGATCACATCAAATGCTTCTTGTGATACTTTTTGATTATCTAATAAGTGGAAGTAAGAATCGTAGCCTGTTTCTGAGTTACCAATTGTAAATCCACCAGTTGGGTGGTCTGCCGTTACAACAATTAAAGTATCTTCTGGATGCTCATAGTAGAAATCAACTGCTTCTTGGATTGCATCTTGGAAATCAATAACTTCTTTAACAGTCGTCGCTGCATCGTTGGCATGTTCTGACCAGTCAATCTTACCAGATTCTGTCATCATGAAGAATCCTTCTTCTTTATCACCCATCACTTCGATCCCTTTAGCGACCATGTCTGCTAATGTTTGCTCGCCTTCTTCGCGGTCAATCGCATATTTCATAGAAGACTCATCAGCCAGTGATAAATCTTCAGCTGGTGCATAAACCTTTTCAGAATCTGCTGAGATGGCGTCAAATTCTTCTTTTGTATCTGCTACTGTATAACCAGCTTCTTCTAATACTTCGTATAAGTCTTTTTGATCTTCTTCTTCACCCGTACGATCTCCTAAAGATCCACCTGCAAAGTAATCAAAGTTAGAAGCAGCCATTTGAGTTCCGATATCGTAATAATTGTTACGGTGTTCAACATTTGCATAGAAAGCAGCGGGTGTTGCATGGTTTAAAGTAACAGTCGAAATAATTCCAATTGCTTTTCCATCTTCTTGAGCTTTCTCAGCAACTGATTTACTTTGCGTTGTCATATCAGGCGTTAATCCAATAACATTTGAATTAATTTTTGTTCCTGTACCAAAAGCAGTTGCCGTTGCAGCTGAATCTGGGACATAGTGGTCAGCATCTGTTGGGTTTTGTAATCCGATAACAGGGAATTGTGAGAAGTTTAATGGCTGTGCTTCTGCCACACCATTTCCTTCATCTCCATTATCTGGGCCTAAGTAATATTCTGCCGCTGAAACAGGAATGTTCCCCATTCCATCACCAATGAATAAGAAAACATATTTCGCTTCATTCTCATTCACTAAGCTTAAATCCTCTGTTAAAGGACGTCCTTCTTCTAATTCTACCACTGGGTAATCTTTTACATCTTCAGCCGTTTGAGCCGATACTAAGGGAGCAAAGTTCATAAATGCAGTTGCACAAAGAGTCGCTACACATGACAATAACAATGATTTTCTCATCGGTGTTACCTCCATTTTATTTATTATGAAATCAAATCTGAGTTCATTATAATTCACGTTTGTAAATTTAAAGTAAATTTGAGGTAAAGTTCCTGTAAAGATTTACAAAACAACTTTTAAAAGTAACCATTACATATACAAGTGAATTGACCGAATAAAAAAACAGCTAGTCTATTGACCTGCTGTTTTCTATGAGCCTATTTCTTTTTGCGTTTAGCTACTAAAAAGATTCCTGCTATTAGAGCTAAGAATGCAATCAAAATAACTAACCAAGAGGACCTCTCTCCTGTTTGAGGAAGCATTTCATGCGCATAAATCTTATTTCCATTTCCCAAAAGTAAGAACGTTATTAAGAGAAAACTTAGCCAGACTTTCATGAGCCACCTTCTTTCCTTCATTACTATTAGTATACAATATTGCTTAGAAACAATAAAGCAGCTCCTGCCTAGCAGGAGCTACTTTATATTAATGGAATCTACTTTGATAATCAGCAAATTCTACATCGTTACAATAGACATAATGTTCCGGTATCACTTCACGGACACTTGGTTTATCAGTCTCATAATCATGCATATTAGGATCGTAGACTTTTAATTGGACTCTTCGAGATAGAATTGGATCTGGAATTGGTACGGCTGACAACAAGGCCTGAGTATAAGGATGAATCGGATTTTTGAAGAGCTCCTCTGTCTCAGCCACTTCCAAAATACGTCCATTCCGAATCACCGCAATCCGATCTGAAATATAACGAACCACAGAAAGATCATGGGCAATGAATATATAAGTTAAGCCTTTTTCACGTTGGAACTTACGTAATAAGTTTAGAACTTGCGCTCGAACCGACACATCAAGAGAAGAAATCGGCTCATCTGCGATCACTAAATCTGGCTCCATAATTAAGGCACGCGCAATCCCGATCCGCTGACGTTGTCCTCCCGAGAACTCATGCGGATAACGATACATATGCTCTGAAAGGAGTCCCACTTCTTTCAGCATATTTTCTACTTTCTGAAGACGGTCTTCTTCGTTCTCAAAGAGACCAAAATTATAGAGACCTTCAGAAATAATATATTCAACGGTTGCACGGTCATTCAAAGAGGCAGATGGGTCTTGAAAGACCATCTGGATATCCCCGATTAATTGATGTTTTTCCTTGTCGGATAATTGGGTATTGATTCGCTTACCTTTGAAATGAATTTCGCCATCAGAGGTTTTATTAATACCATTAATTGCACGTCCGATCGTTGTTTTACCGGATCCAGATTCTCCTACTAGAGAGAATGTTTCGCCTTTATAGACATCAAAAGTAGCATCTTGAACGGCAACAAAGCGATTTTTCCCCTCTCCAAAGGAAATTTCTAAGTCCTTAACGGAGACTAGTACTTCTTTTTCTTTATTTGCCATCATTTTACTCCTCTCTAAAAATCACGTCGTCCGCGTGAACTTCTTTTAATCGGTCATGTAAATTATGAATCACCGAAGGTTTCGTCGCTTCTGGTGCACGTGGATCCAATAACCATGTCTTAGCAAAGTGTGTTTCACTCACTTGGAACATAGGAGGTTCCACTTCATAATCGATCTGCATAGCATAAGGACTTCGTGGTGCAAAAGCATCGCCTTCAATCGTAGTATAGAGTGATGGAGGCGTCCCGGCAATCGAATATAAATCTTCTTCTGGATCACTCAATTGAGGTAGAGATGATAAGAGCGCCCAAGTATAGGGATGCTTCGGATCATAAAAGATATCTTCAGCTGTTCCTGTCTCTACGATTTGACCCGCATACATTACCGCGATTCGGTCAGCAATCTGAGCAACTACTCCCAAGTCATGGGTAATGAAAATAATAGTAAATTCATACTCTTTCTGAAGGTCTTTTAATAAGCGTAAGATTTGTGCTTGAATGGTAACGTCCAATGCAGTAGTAGGTTCGTCACAGATCAGTACATTCGGTCGGCATGCCAGTGCGATCGCAATGACAATCCGCTGACGCATCCCTCCTGAGTACTCAAATGGATAATCATTAAAACGCTTTTCAGGTTCACGAATTCCCACTCGTTCCATTAAATCAATGGCAATCTTCTTAGCCGCTCCTTCGGATTCTCCTCGGTGCTTCGTGATTACTTCCGTAATTTGACTTCCGATTGTTCGAACCGGGTTCAAGGAAGTCATGGGATCTTGGAAAATAGTCGCTAATTCTTTTCCCCGATACTTCAACCATTGTTTATGGCTCGTGAAATTCTGCAACTCATTTCCTTTATAGACGATCTTACCTTCAGGTATATAACCATTTTTCTCAAGCATCCCAGTAAAGGTCTTAGTTAAAACGGATTTCCCTGATCCTGACTCCCCAACAAGGGCTAAAACTTCTCCTTCATAAAGATCAAGATCAATACCACGAATGGCTGTTAATTCGGTATCCCTTACTCTAAATTTAACCTTAAGATCTCTTACTTCTAAAATTTTATTTTTATCTGTCATTTCAATCTCCTCCTAGACATGGTTCTTAGGATCTGTCGCATCTGCTAAGGCTTGCCCCACAATATAGAGAGAGATAGAAATCAAAGCTAGAACTGCTACAGGTATCCAGAATAAATAAGGTTTAGAAGCAATATTGGTTGAATATTTTTGAATTAATTTACCTAGAGATACGATATCAGAACTTAACCCAACCCCAATAAAGGATAGGAAAGTCTCTGTACTAATGAAGAGTGGTAAAGCTCTCGATAAATCAGTCACAATTACTGATGTTAAGTAAGGCAAAATATTCTTAAAGATCATTTTTTTAGTCGGGGTCCCGAGTGTTCGAGACGCTAAATTATACTCTCGATCTCGCATAATCATAACTTGAACCCGGATAAAATAGGCCGTAAAAATCCATGACGTTAAGCACATTGCGAATAAAAGGTTCCAAAAACCACTTCCTAAAGAATAGGCTAAAACCATGACAATTAAGAGCATCGGAATATTAGCGAAAATATTATAAATCTCTAACATGACCACATCCACCTTCTGAGAAATCCCCCAGAAAGCACCTACGGTCACTCCAATTACAGCTGTGATAAAAGTCGCAAGAAAGGCAATAGACAGAGAGGTCTTAGATCCCGCCCAAACTGCATCAAACAAGGACTGTCCATCAGCATCCGTACCAAACCAGTGTTCAGCACTCGGTTCCACATAACGTGCGGATAAATCGTTAATTTTAGAGGTATCCATCGGATCATAGCCTGAAAACATTGGTTGAATAAAGGACATCAACAAGATCAAGACCATCACCACTAAAAAGAACATGGCTACTTTATTCTGTCGAAAAGTCCGCCAGACAGATTCCCAATAGGAATACTTAGGGGAATCAATTTTTTCTGCTTCTTTTCTACTCGTTTCGACATATTGGAAGGAAGCATCATTAATTTTTACTGAATTTTCCATTATTTATCCTCCTTCACATCTAAGCGAATCCTTGGATCAACTAATGTCATAGCAATATCACCAAGTAAAACAGACACCACACCCAGAACAGAGAAGATAAAGATTAAACCAATCGCAATCGGATTATTATGTGCCAAGATAGAATCTGGCAACATTTTCCCCATACCTGGAATAGCAAACACTGCTTCTGTCATGGTCGCACCTGCAATCGAGAAGATAATGGCACCAGGAATTCCGTTTACAATTGGGATGACTGCATTCTTAAAGATATGCTTTCGCGAAATCTCAGTTTCACTGAGCCCCTTTGCACGAGCAAATTTTACATAGTCAGATGACTGTTGATCGACCATATAACGGCGCATCCACATTACACTCCCTGACAGGGATAACATGGCTAAGACAATGATTGGCATAATATATGATTTCACATTTCCTGCCCCCAAGATCGGGAATAAGTCAGGCATATCAAAGAATTGAGACCCTACATGACGCGCAAAGAAGATAAAGGCTAAGGCTGGAACTGAAATCAAGAGGGTAATAAAGACGGTTCCCAACTTATCGATCCATTGCCCCTTATAGCGGGCCATTAGCACTGCCATTGGAATCGCCATTAAATACATCAAGCTGACCCCAAACAAGCCATTGATCATTGAAATTTGGATCATGGAAGGATCTTGGTTAATGTTTTTAGCTCCGGCATAATTATTATCAAACATCCGCTTCTCTGTCGGTGAAATTTCACTGGTTGGTTTATAATAGCGGGTAAAAGGATTTAAGGATGATTTGAAAGTCTTTCCATCTTCTAATGTAATTTCTTCCGTTTTAGGACGTCCCTGAGGGTTCGTAATTACATCGATTACCGGTTGTCCTGCAAAAGTTGGATAAGAAACTCCCAAATTAATTTTCAAGAAATTTTGGTGAATAAAAGGGAATGTTTTATTGAAATATATTTGATAATAATACTTGGTTCCTGAACCGGTTATCGACCAGCCTGCGGTCTTATCGTGGGTAATTTGATAGCCACGCTTCAGGTCAGGATTCTCTGGATCTTGAACACGCCAAGGATGGTCTAGTTCAAATAGATTCTTATAGAAACTTAGCACTCGTGTCCCAATCGAAATATCATCGGTTGCAAAATAAGCACCTGATACTGGCAATTGCTCCACTTTCCAATCGGAATTTTCTTTTGCCCATTTGTCGACAATCGCCTGATTAGCAGCACTCTCACTATTCGTAAATTCAGGATAATCTTTTTGAATGGTTTCTTGCAGATGTTTTTGACTTAAATAATGATGGTAGCCCATTCTTTGAAAGGCTGTATTTTGATAGTCTAATAATTTATCTGGTTGAGATTTTAACTTCGTAACGGCGGGGTCATCTCGAAAAATTGCGTTTCTCGGCACTAGCGCATACACAGCTACATAGACTAGGGTTGTAACCATGAAGATCGAAAATAGTGACCGAAGAATTCGTTTAAATATATATTTCCACATATGTTATGAATCCTCCTATAATAAATGAAAAAGGCTAATTTCTCAGCCTTTTTCATCTAAGATCTCATTGTATTTAACGCTTATTCAGCAGACTCTTCAGATGTTTCTTCTTCTTTTGATTCCTCTGATTCTTCTTTAGTTTCTTCAGATTCTTCTTTTGATTCTTCTTGAGTTTCTTCTTTCGAATCTGATTCGTCGCCAGCCTCTTCTTTTTCACCTGAGATACTGCTGGCGTCTATTTTCTTAGCTTCCCATTCATCATAAGCTTTTTGCCATTGTTCTTTTGAAACAGGCTCTGCTTGAACTTTCATAAATTTAAAGCGTTGACCACCAGTTCCTGCAAAAGCATACGGTCCAGAGAAAGGCACAACGTTTGTCACACGTAATAAAGAACCACCCGTACGAATTGGAATGGCAATCGCTGAATCCGTTAGCCAAGCTTGAGCTTTAGCATGTGCATCATAACGAGCATCCATATCATCTGTAATTGCATTTGCTTCATCAACCAGAGTTCCATATTCTTCAAGGCCTGATTCTTTACGAGCCTCAGCATATGGATCTTCTGCTCCTTCTTGAAGAATTGGATCAAATCCAATCGGCACTAAGAAAGTACCATTTTTTGGATGATAAATATCTAAGAAAGTTGAGGGGTCCAGATAATCTGGAATCCATCCAGACTCATTCGTAAAGTCATAATCAACTTCTGCCGCAACTGTCGCATTAAAGGTTGCAGCTAAGTAAGGGTCTTGAGCAAGTAATACAGGGTTAATTACAACATTGTCAGATCCTAAAGATTCTTCAATTGTTGCTTTTAATGATTTAGCTTGATTTACAGCAAGTGGTACAGTTTCTAATACAGGAATATCAATTTGAATCGGGAAAGTCACACCGTCAACTTCTAGCTCAGCCTTAGCTTCCTCAATTAATTTCTTAGCTTTTTCAGGATTATAGAATCCATCTTGCCCGTCTTCTAAATTAACATCTCCGTATAATTCAGGATCCATTTCTTGTAAATGACGCAGTGTTGCATCACCAAAATTTTCTTCTCCCACATTAACATACTCTGGAGCGACTAATGTATTACGAATATCTGTATCCGCAAATTCTTCTCCAAATAATTGAGTCATATAAGTATGACGATCAAAGCCGAACATAATCGCTTGTCGGAATTTTTTATTTAAGATAGCAGAATGTGTATCTTCATGCTGAGAATCATCAGATTTACCAGTTGCTTCATGCTTAATACGGTTCATATTAAATTGTAATAAGAAAGCAGAACCCTGTCTTCGTTGCTGCGTAATTTCATTTTCAAATTCTGCTTTTACTTCTTTATAAATTGGTAAGTTAGGTTGAACAGTAAAGAATGATACAGCCCCATCCTTATAAAGACGATAAAAAACTTCAGGATCTGATCCGTCATTGTATGTAAATGATACTGTATCCACAAAGACATTGCCTGCATCCCAATAATTTTCATTCTTCACATATTCAATTTGTGATTTAGCTGTTAAATTGGTTAATAAGAACGGTCCATTGTATAAAATAGAATCCGGTGATAGGCTACCAAAATCAGCCCCCATAGAATCTAAGAATTCCTGATTAATCGGATATAAAATACCATAAGTTGTCTTCGAATTGAAGTATGGTTCAGGCTTGGTTAAGGTATATTCTAAAGTGTAATCGTCGACTGCCTTTACCCCAACTTCAGCAAAGTCAGTGATTTCACCATTAATGTATTCATTGAGGCCTTTGATTGAGTTTTGAACAATCGGTAGCATTTCAGATTGAACTTCTACCGCATGTTGCAAGCCAGTGACAAAGTCATGAGCGGTCGTTTCAGCCCATTCATTACCATTCATGTCATACCACATCACACCGGGACGAATTTTATAAGTGTAAGTCAATCCGTCTTCCGACACTTCATGTGATTCCGCCACTGCTGGGATATAGTTACCGTATTGGTCATTCTCATAAAGTCCATCAATAAAATTCACCGTATGGTTAGTATTGATATCACGCATTGAGAAGGTATAATCAAGTGAAGTAGGGTCCGTTAAATAAGTTGCTTTATATTCGGGTACGAGTTCCCCTTCTTCTTGTGCAAAACTTGTCATAGGCGCTGCAAGACTTCCTAAAGTAAAGGCAGCCATAATCGAAACAATCGCTTTTTTAATTTGTTTCTTCATTTTTTTCCTCCTTATAATTTGCTTTCCAACAACCGACTGTTCTTTTTTTCTTTGTTCATTACCTCACTTTCAAACCCTTGTATTAATTTCATCTTACCAACGCATGAAAACGCTGTCAACGGTTTGGTGTCTTTATTCGCAAAAATTAATATTCCATAAGAAATTATCACCCTTTTTTCATTTTAAGCCTCAATATCCCCTATTTTGGCCTTAAAATTTCAAAAAATAAAAATTTTAATAAATTTTCTGATAAAATACACAAATTTTTATCTTTTGAAAAAATGATATCGTTTTCTTGGAACCGCTTTTATTTTACCCCGAATAAATTCAAATTACCATGCTATTTTTATGAAAATTTGATTTGAAAAATCTCATTATATTAACATAAGATTTTATATAATGTTTTGACTCTAATATTCTGCAAATTTAAGATGTAAAACATCGTATCTTCTGTTAAAATCCATACTATGAGGTGATCACATGCGTCCCATTCAATATCTACTTATCTTAATATCCTTTCTACTCTCTTATGCTATTCAGAACTTTTGGTCTGGCCCCATCATCATTTATCTACTGCTCGTCCTTATTCACCAGATTAAATGGTATTATACTCATAACCGACCGTTCGTTATTTTATTTCTATTCTTTTCATATCTCATCTTATTCTTAAAATTTAAAATGGATCCTCATTTTGATTTTTTCTTATTATTGGTTTATATAATTGATTTATATTCAATCTTAGAAGAGAAAAAAGCTTTAATTGCGGGACTCATATCTTTGTTAATCCTCTTTATTTATTCATTTTTCCAGTCGATCATCATTGATCCCAGTCATCTTGCTTTCTATTTATGTGCTTGGGCCTTCATTCATTTAATTGCCAAGCTCAAAAGAGAACAAAAAGACTTAAGGGAGAAAAGTTTCCAATGGCAGATTCAAGAGAATGAATTGCGAACACAGCAAGCACATATAATCGCCCAAGAAAAGACCTTACAAGAAGTGCGAACGCTACAAGAGAGAAATCGATTATCAAGAGACATCCATGATTCAGCTGGTCATGTACTCTCGACGGTCATTATTCAGTTAGATGCCATTGCCCTCTTAAGTCAAGATCACTTACCTCAAGTGGCGGAGATGGCTCATCATTTGCGTGATTTCACTCAGAAAGGACTACAAGAAGTTCGCCAGATTGTCCATTCAATGAAACCTATCCATTATGATCGCGTTTCTTTCATTGAGAAACTTCAACAAATCATGGATGACTTCCAAAATCATAGTCATATCCATTTATTATTCTATTATAACGATGCCCTTTTTAGTCTCACCCATGAGCAACAAGAGACACTCTATCGCGCTGTTCAAGAATTTCTTGCGAACACAGCCAAACATGCCCATGCGAGCCAGATCCAAATTAATATGCACTTTACCGATAAAAGTTTGATTTTTACAATGGAGGACAACGGTAGAGGAACGGATCAAATTGTTCCTTCAGTTGGTCTGACTGGCTTACAAGAACGCATTGAACTCGTGGGAGGTAAGCTTCAACACTTTACTTCTAAAGGTAAAGGTTTCCGTACTCGAATTGTACTTTATAGAAAGGACTAACTCATGACTAAAATTCTCTTAGTAGACGATGAAACACTGATTCGTTCTGGACTGGCTATTCTGCTCCAATCATTTTCAGAGTTAGAGATTATCGGGCAGGCTTCAAATGGAAAAGAAGCCTTTGCCTTCTGCCAAGCACAAAGACCGGACTGCATCTTAATGGATATTCGTATGCCTGAAATGAATGGTATCGAAGCCACCCAGCGGATTCATGAACTCGACCCTTCAATAAAAATTTTAATTCTAACCACTTTTCAAGATTCCGAATACATTAGCCAGGCGCTTCAATACGGGGCTTCAGGCTATCTACTCAAAGATTCAAGCCACCAAGAGATTGCCGAAGCCATCTCAACACTGATGCAAGGCAATATGGTCTTTGACGGAAAAATCAGCCATCATTTAGTACTACAAAAATCACTGAGCCAGTCTTTTAAGCCCCAAAACTACCAATTAAAAGAAAAGGAAGTGGAAATCATCCGCTTAGTGGCTTCTGGCCTGAATAATCAAGAGATTGCCGACCAACTCTACCTCTCACTCGGAACCGTCAAGAATAACGTCTCTTTAATCCTCGATAAATTAGAGCTTAGAGATCGGACCCAATTAGCCATTTTCGCCTTCGAAAAGGGAATTAAATAATCACTTTCAGGAGCCGTTACTTTCTGCTCCTTTTTTTAATGACTTAAGTCATGCCTTCCCATGACCCTAGTGAATACCAATAGGTAACGATTAGACTTAAAATAAAGTTGTTCAATTAAAGGAGGAATCATTTATGAGCCAAATCACCATTGATAATATTTTTAAAAGCTATGCCAAAGAATCGGTTTTGTCGAATGTCTCATTCCACATTGCCCCCGGAGAAACGTTTGGTCTTATTGGACCTAATGGAGCCGGCAAGTCAACGCTCATTGATATTATCACTGGGCTACAACGCCCTGATTCAGGAAGTATTTATATTGACGGTTTAAAGGTGCCAAAAGATATCACTAAAATCAGAGCGCAACTTGGATTAGTTCCTCAAGAAATCGCACTCATCCAAGATATCTCGGCAAAGGCTAATCTCGAATATTTTGGCGGCTTATACGGTCTCCATGGAAACCATCTGAAAAATCAGATTTCAATGGCTCTGTCAGCAGTTGGACTGAAAGAAACCAATAAAAAAGCCATTAAAACTTATTCTGGCGGTATGCAAAGACGGCTGAATATTGCAGCGGCCATCATGCACCAACCTAAATTACTAATTCTTGACGAACCTACGGTCGGAGTCGATCCCCAATCACGAAACAATATCTTTGAATTCATCCAACAAATGAATCAAGAATTTAACACCACTATTCTCTATACCTCACATTACATGGAAGAAGTAGAAGCCCTTTGCGATCGTATCTATATCTTGGATCATGGAAAACAAATCGCCTACGGTAGTCAAGAAGAGATTAAAATGCTGGTTCAAGATTCCATCAAATGGCACCTAGAAGTGGTCAACCCAGACCTTAACCTATCTGATACCTTAAGCCATTTAACAGGGGTAGAGAAAGTTTTACAAGAACAACGAACCTATCAACTTATCGTAGATCCACTTGAATTTGATAGTCACCAGCTTTTAGAACTATTACACCAAGAATCAATTGAAATTCATTCTTTATCGCGCGAAGAGCTCAGTCTAGAAGAAGCCTTTCTGAGTTTAACAGGGAAAACTTTGAGAGACTAGGAGGGAAAAGATGAACAAGTTATGCTACTACTTATTAACGGAGTTTCGACTATTCAAGCATTCTTTTTGGCAATCGCTCATCTCGATTCTCCTTATTCCTTTAATCATGTCGGGCTTTTTTGCTTTTTCTTTTTCCTCTTCTTACCAACCAGAATTCAAACCTGATCCCATTAAGTTATCTCTAGATAACCAAGATCGAGGGAGTTATGGACAAGAACTGGTCAACTTAATAGAAGATCAACAAAATCAAAGCCTATTTGAAATTAAAAATGCCGAAGAAGCTGATTTTAACCTCTTGATTAAAGAAAACTATTCCGACCAGCTCTCCCAAACAGCTGTTGAAATCAAAGGAAAAACAAACGTTTCCCATCAGCAAGGTCAATTCCTTCAGCACTTTATCAGTCAATGGCAGACACAACTAGCCAAAAATCATGAACTCATCCAGCAGAGTGGTGAACAATACCCAACTATAATGGAAACATTACAGATGAAAACCCAAGACCTTAATCAGGAGCTTTTTGAACAAAAATCTTTCTCTACCGATAAAACGCTGTCCTCTACCCAATATTCATCGATCGCTTCCATGCATTACTTAATTTTTATTCTTGCCATATCAGCTGCAACCCTAAATTCTAAAAAAGAATTTTCCGGCCTACGCAAACGAATTTCAACCGTCCCTTTAAGTGCTGCTCAATCCGTTAGCTTCGATCTCATATCGCATACTTTATTAACCACTTTTTATACCAGTCTTTACATCTTAATTTGGAAATTAATCTCACCAGAATCCTTTGCTCATAATCCACTTTTCTATCTATTCTGGATGGGACTTTTCTCTTTCTTACTGTTCAGTTTCTATCATTTAATCAATTACCTAATTCCAACCAAGTATGTCATGATAGTTCTTAATTTACTAATGTATCTTTATATGTTTCTAATTATTTTCCCAATGGATGATATTCTCTCTGGACCGATCGCTCAGTGGATTGCGAGCAATCCCATGCGCGAACTCTTTCAACAACCTCTCATCCATTACTTGAAGAGTGGACATTGGACCACTCACTGGCCGATTGCTCTCTGGCTCATAATTGTGAGCATCGTCATGGCCCTTATCACCATCTATCTGAAACAATTAAAGGAGGAACGCTAATGAGAAACTTATCCAATTTGGTCTTCTTTCATGCAAAACGCCTCGTTTCTAATCTTAGTTTTACTTCCTTAACACTGTTTATGCCTTTGGTTTTTATTATCTTTTTTGCTAAAGTTAATGAGTCAGATTCTGTGGCTCCTACTTCAGAAATAGCAGTGATTAACCATTCTGATTGGATTTCTCAGGTGGTGCAGGCTCATATGCAAGAAGAAAATACTCATTATTTTACAGAGGATCGTTCAGAAGCTTTTCAGCAACTTGAAGAACGAGAATTAGCCATTGTCTATGAAATCCCTGAAAATTATCCAGAACAATCCATCATCGCTTATTCTTTAAACGGTGAAAATCGGGATCCCGTTTGGGAAGCTGATCTCATTCAAAGTTCTCATCGAGCCATCGAGCATCAAGTTCTTAATCACTATCAAATCGATCCCGCCTCGCTCAATATTGAAGCTCAACAACCCACCTTAAACTTTATGACAAAAGGAATAGAAGACGATTTAATCTTAATGGCAATCATGATCACTCTTTATATGGGAATGGGCGCCATGGTCACCACAGCTGATTTAGAACAATTACGTTCTCAACAAGTCTTAAAACGCGGCATCACTGCGAATTCCAATTCCTGGCTCGTATTAGGTAGCTTGTTGTTAGGATACTCACTTGCGATGCTATTCAATAGCTTTATGACCATGCTTATTTCCTGTCTAGTTCTAAACATTAGTCTAGCTAACCTTGCTCCATTATTAATTATCATCTTGAGTATGGCTTTCTTCTATAATGGTCTGATGATCTTCCTCTTCCGATATATTAAAGATAGCCGCATTATATTAGGGTTTGGTTTTCTGATTCCCACTCTCATGTTTATTATGACCTTTATTGGAAAAGAACTTGATCAATTCGAAATGATCAAATATTTAAGTCCTTTTCACTGGGTCTTTCAATACATCGATCGTGGAGACTTTTGGACCACCATCCCCATTGTCTTACTCTACGCTGGCGTTTTATTCACAGCAGGTTCCTTCAAAGTCGAAAGACTGCTAGCCAACAAAAAATAAAAAAGACATCCGCTTAGTTTTTAGCTAAGCGGATGTCTTTTATGAAGGATTATTCATAGCGATTTCCAGAACGACGGCGGAAGAAGTTTAATAATAAAGCACTTACCAAGCCGCCCACCAGCCAAGCAATGAGATACATCATCGGGTTCGTCACTCCTCGAGCTGCTACCGCAAAGATTCCACCATGTGGCACCAAACTCACACAATTAAAGGCCATTGATAGCGCCCCTGCCACTCCAGCTCCCAATGCGAGACTTGGAATCACATGAAGGGGATCGGCCGCCGCAAAAGGAATCGCCCCTTCTGTAATAAAGCCAGCTCCCATGACATAATTCACATATGCAGAAGAACGTTCAGCTGGCGACCAAAGACGACGTCCAATCGTCGCCGCAAGTCCAATTGCCAATGGAGGAACCATCCCGCCTACCATGACAGCGGCCATCACATCAGATCCTCCGCCCTGAGCTTGAGCCACTAGTGCTGTTCCTGTTACATAGGCAGCCTTATTAATTGGCCCTCCCATATCAATCGACATCATCGCCCCTACAACGAAGCCAAGTAAGATCCCCCACTCTTGCGGAATAGAATTGATGGCATTAATCAAGGCGTTCATCACAGCCCCCATTGGACCATTCACCACAAATAGCATCAACACTCCCATCAATAAGATACCCAGAACTGGGAAGATAAAGATGGACTTCATTCCTTCTAAAGACTTCGGCATCCAGGCAAAAAGTTTTTGTAATAGCTTAATAATGGCCCCTGCTAAGAAACCAGCCACTAAAGCACCTAAAAACCCGGAAGGAACAGCATTCTCAAAGATTCCCTCTGGAGTAAAACCTGAAAATTTAGAAGGATCAGCCAAAATCCCTCCCATAATCCCCAATACCAAACCTGGACGATCGGCAATTGATTGACCAATGTAACCTGAAAGAATCGGTAACATCATGGAGAAGGCTAGTCCTCCAATCGTTTTCAATGTCTGAGCAATTATATGATACTCTGGACTCGATGGATCAGCAGAATTAATCCCCCAGAAGAAAGATAGCGCTGTTAAAATTCCTCCCGCAACCACAAAAGGTAACATATGAGAAATTCCGTTCATCAAATGCTTATAAATTTGACGTCCCCAGCTCTCTGCTTCCTCGTCTTCTATTTCTTCATTAACAGCCTGATGATCAGCGTGATAAATGGGTGCCTTGGCTTGAGCCGCTTGAGCCAGTAATTCATCCGCCTTGTTAATCCCATCCGCTACTTTTCTAATGATCACTGGCTTTCCATCAAAGCGAGCCATTTCCACTTGCTTATCTGCTGCCACGATAATCGCTGACGCTTTTTGAATATCGGCTTGTGTTAATTTATTAGCAATACCTGCTTGTCCATTTGTTTCCACTTTAATAGGAATTCCTGCTGCTTGAGCAGCTGCCTTTAATTTCTCTTCAGCCATAAAGGTATGCGCAATACCAGTCGGACAAGCTGTTACCGCAGCAATAAAAGGAACTTCTTCATCAGACTGAGTAGCCACACTCTCTTTTGAAGCATTATTTACAGAAGTGGCTACTGTCTCTTCACGATCTTCCACTTCTTCATGTTCTTGGAAAATTTCAACAACTTCTTTAGCCGTATTCGCTGCAAGTAACTGGTCAGAAACGCCCTCTTTCATTAAGACTTTCGATAAGGATGCCAGCGCTTGAAGATGATCACTTGACCCTCCTTCAGGAACCACAATCATAAAAATTAAACGCGCATCTTGACCGTCAAAAGATTGCCAAGGAATCCCTCGTCTTGAGCGACCGAATACAATCGTTGGACTTTTAACACTTGCCTCTTGAGCATGAGGCATCGCAATGCCATTTCCCACTCCGGTCGTTGATTGTTCTTCTCGAGCCATTAATTTTTCAATTAAGGCGTCAAGATTCTCCACTCCACCGACTTCTTCTAAATTTTTTGCCAGATAGCGAATCGTATCTGACTTGCCGTGTGTTTTTAAATCTAAATCCATAGCTTCCACATTCAATAAATCTGCTATTCGCATTATTTTTCCTCCTTTAATTGACTTACTTCCACTTCATTAATCAACTGATGAATCATCTCTCCATTCGCAATACCCACTGAAAAAGCCGTTGCTGATCCCGCAGCAGCTCCTTGTCTCAAACTCTTCTCATAAGATTGAGAGTGTTCAAATTCAGCCATAAAACCTGCTAACATTGAATCTCCAGCCCCTACTGAATTAATAACCTTTCCTTTTGGCGTTCCAGAACGATAGATTTTACCTTCTTCACTAACTAAGACAGCCCCCTCTCCACCTAAGGAAACCAGAACGTTTCTTGCCCCCCTATTTTGTAATTCTTTTGCATAACGAATCACTTGTTCAATACTCTCAATGGCTAAGTTAAAAATCTCTGACAATTCATCCCGATTCGGTTTAATAATAAAAGGACGGTGTACTAAACAAGCTGTTAATAAGTCGCGATTCGTATCCAGAATAAATTTACTACCTTTTAATTGACAGAGCGCAGCAATCTGAACATAATCATCAGCAGACATACCGGGCGCCATATTACCAGCTAGAAAGACATGATCCTCTTCGCTTAACCTTTCTTCTAAGTAATGATACAAGCGAGCAAAATCTTGGGCTTTAATTGTAGGACCCGCTCCGTTAAACTCTGTCTCTAAATCACTTTTCAACTTCATATTGATCCGAGTGACGCCCTCTACCTCAATAAAGTGATGAGAGATTGACTGTTTCTCTAACTCTGCTTTTAAGTAATCACCTGTAAAACCCGCACTAAAGCCGGTTGCGATAGAGCGGACACCCAGGTTATTCAAGAGAACTGATATATTGATTCCTTTCCCCCCGATAACATAATCTTCCTTTTGGATACGATTGAGTTGACCTAATTTGGCATCTTCCACTTGAACAACGTAATCCAAGGCCGGATTAAAAGTTATTGTATAATTCATTTATGCCTCCATTATCTGTGTGTCTGTTCGATAGTTGCTAAGCATTTGGGCATTCATTCCAGAACTAATAATGGTTACTTCATCTAAATCCCCCACTTTCGCAAAAGCCACTTGATCAAATTTTGAAACATCTGCTAAGACAAACGTCCGATTCGCCATCTGGATTCCCGCTTGTTTAATCATTGCTTCCTCTTCATCAGGGGTTGTCAATCCATATTGCAAATCAATCCCATTAATTCCTAAAAAAGCTTTATGGAAATGATAAGAACGAATTTGATCTAAAGCTGTCAGGCCAATAATCGCCCTCGTTTCAGACTTGATTTTCCCTCCTAATAGACGAGTTTCAATACCCTTCTCCAGACAGAGTTGCGCATGATCGATGCCATTGGTAATAACCCGAACATCCGTTAAATCCAAAGCTTGCAGTAAAGCATAAGTAGACGTTCCAGCATCCACATAAATCGTCTCCTCCGCTTCTATCAACGAGACCGCCTTCTTCGCCATTTTGCTTTTGAGTTCAGGATTCAAGGCCATTTTTTGATTGACATCTGGTTCATCTGCTAAGCCTTGTCCCCGCTTAGCTCCTCCATGGACTCTAACTAAATAGTCTCCTTCTTCTAACAAACTCAAATCTCTTCGGATGGTTGATTCAGAAACTTGTAAGGCCTCTACCAACTCTTTAACTGTTAGAAATGTTTTTGTTTCTAACGCTTGTAAAATCTGACGATGCCGCTCTTCTGTAAGCATTTCCATCACCTCTATTCTTATCATACATGCATTTTCTTTCAAAATCAATCAAAAACAATCATTTTCATTCATTTCTTTACGAGTAAATCCTAAAACAAAAAAACAGACTTCCAAATATGGAAATCTGCTTTTTTATTATTCATATTATGAGCAATGCTTCTCTCGAAGACGTTTCGAAGCTTCTACCATAACCGCTAATTTTTCTTCGATCACCGGATAAGGATTTAAAGGACGGTTAGCGAACGTTGCAAACCCACAATCAGGGTTCAACCAAATCCTTTCAGGCGGCAAGAATTCAAGCGCCTCTTCTGCTAAAGCCATTATTTGTTCTACTGATTCTACCACATCGTTACGAGGATTCACCACTCCTAAACCAAGAATGATCCTCTCATCTAGAAAGTTATTATAAAACAACTTGGATACTTCACCTGCACGAGGCGTTGAGAACTCCAAAGCCAGCATGTCGACCTTTAATTTATTAAAGAAACTACCCAATTTGTCATAAGCGCCTTCTAATAAGACGGTCTCATCCTTAGTCCAGTTCCCTCGACAAACATGCATCGCTGAAATACAGCCTTCAAGTTGATTGATTTCATCCAAAACGGGTTGGATCAGTGACTGGGCAAAAACTAATTCTTTGTCAACCTTGACTTTCGCTCCCAAAGTCCCTCAATAGAACGAGGTATCTCCTTCTGCCCGCTGAAAAACCACTTCAGACAAAATTGGCTCATCAATTTGGATCACACGTGCCCCATTATCATAGAGTCGATGAATTTCATTTTTTAATAAGGCTACAATATCCTGTCCCAATTGACGGCGTCCATCATAAGCTGAATCCGAAATTCCTTCCACCCACATCGATCGAGTTAATAAATAGGGACTCGGTAAAGTGACTTTATAAGGCTTATCCGTCAATGACTTGATTAATTGATGTTCAGTCATGTTTAAATCAGCTTGTGTATCAATTTTTGCCACACAGACGGGACTATTCATCGAATTATCTGCCGCATCCATCTCTTCTAAACTCTGAACATATTCATCATTATGGCCAAGTAATTCATTAATTTCATCAGTAGAATAGAGTTTGATTCCATCTACTTGATCCGCTACATAAGACATATAATTATCACGAGATATTTCACCACTAACTACAATATCAATCCCAACACGATCAAAAAGGTCCATGACAGCTTTTGACTCATCATGAACCAATTTATGATAGTGATCACAGTCGCCAGTTTCCTGGCAGGCTTCTTTTGCAGCTAAAAGTTGTGGTGAACGTGGCATCGATCCAATTAAAGTCGTGGCAAACGGCTTAAATGTCGTTTCCATGTTCCTTTAACCTCACTTTTCTATTGCCTATTATGGCTCAATTAATAGTTCACTTTCTGTCATAATATCAACCACTTCACGCATTGTTGTAGTTCCCCCCACCATGATGTGGTTTTCAATTTCATAGTAGTCCGTACAGATGCCACAAGAAAGGATTTTCGCTCCTTTTTCTTCTAAAGCTTTCAAATCTTCAATTGAGTCTGATCCTTTACAAGATAATTTAACCGCTTCTCCATATAACACAACATGTTTTGGTGCTTTTTCAGTATTCGCTAAAGTATTCAAGAAACCTTTCATTAAGTTCTCTGTTAAAGGTTGTTCCCCAGCTCCCATACCTGTACTACGAATAATTACATCATAAGAATTTGCCATCGTTTAAAACACTCCTTTAGATTTGATACCTCCATTATATACACCGCCTCTCTTTAAAACTAATTGGCATTCATGATAAGATCTAGGCTTTTATTATATTAACTGATATAAAGCTTCCTTACCTTTATCTTTTAATAAAAAAGGCTACAATTGACCTATCATGAGAAAAAGGGGTAATAAAATGACAGATTTCAAAGACACTTTACAAAACTGCATGGGCAATACTGGAGAATTGGCTAAAATAAGTCCCGATTTCTTCAAAGCTAACGATGAATTAACTAAAATTGCATATGCTAGCGAAACATTGGACATGAAAACCAAGGAATTAATCTTCTTATCCTTTGCCATCGCTAAGCAATGTGAATCTTGTATTGCTGTTCATGTCTCAAAATACATCGAAGCAGGTGGCGATCGAGAATCACTAGCAGAACTTGCGAACCTTTCAATCCTAATGGATGGTGGCCCTGGAATGGTCTATTCGGGCAAAGTCCTCGAAGCTTTTGATCAGTTATCTCAATAATTTTCTATCCAGTTATAAATAACAAACACAAAAAATCAGGGGCTTTATCCCCTGATTTTTATATTATTTTTAAACCAAATGTTTACGAATAGCTGGCATCTGGCTAATCCATGAAACAATTAGACATGAAACAATTTTATCAACCATATTAGATACAACTGTTGCCAGAAACGTTGATGTAAACATTGATTGCCCTGAAGCTCGTAATGCTGCTATAAAAATATCCGTTCCAGATCCAGTAAACCCACCGAATAAAGTTAAACGAATAACGGTTCCAACAGCAGGTGCAATAAGCCCCATCAAAATCCCAGCTATGATGGCCTTTATATAAGAAAATTTCCCATTAGAGATAAGCGCCACAATGATTGCAACAGCAATACTAACTAAGGAAAATGGTATTTCCACTGCTCCGCCACCTAATACAGCTGCAAGTAGATTAGTAGAAAGACCAGTTAAAACTCCCCAAAAGATACCGAAGTTAGCCGCTATAAAGATCGTACCCATTGTATCTAGAAACAACAAAGGAATCGATAATGCAGAAACTGTTCGTCCAATGACCACATTAATAGCAATCGCTAAGGCACACAAAGTAATAATCTTAATTCTTGACTGTTTATTTTTCATTTTTTCCCCCTTTGATAAATGTTTCAATTTCATTTGAAAATTTTCCTTCGTCACCTTCACAATAATCAGTTGGAACTTCAATAAAGGGAACTTCAAGACCTTGAGTTTTTAACCATTCAAAAATAATTTCCATATAGACGCCTCGTTGATTAGATATTGAACAATTGGGGCTTTGATGAATACCAATAATCCCAATAAAATGGTCTCCCTGAGCCAAATACTGTTGAATTTGTTTAAAAATTGGAGACAACCAAATTTGACATCGTTCACGATATCCCTGAATTTGATTATAATCTTCATACGACATCGGTAAACGATCAGGTCCTAATTCGTTCATTTCCGGACAAGGCATCTGAATAATTCCTATTCCTTTATCAATCAATATTTTCACAAATGGAAAAGCCCCAGCTGCTCTTTTCTCACCTTTTACTACGGCTAGTTGATTGATTATGCAATGCGAACACAAAACAAATTGACGTGGATATTCGATAGACTTTACCTCCTTTTACAACTATTTACTTGAATCTTCATCATTCTATAAAATTGAAGTGTTTATAACAAATTACTTTTTTCAATAAAACTTTATTACTGATGTTATATGAGTCTGAAAATCTTTCTTTCACATTCGAGCTATTCCAGGATACTCCATCATAAAAACTCATAGCAAAAAATTAACTAACGTCTTCTTTATAAACCACCTTTCACTTTCAACCATTATGATTTTCTACTGTATGAAAAAAATCATTTATCACTAAGTATGATAAATAAATCACAAAAAGCAATCATACTTGTCTTCTCCCCTCAAACTTATCTAATAAATTTTTTGTTTTTTTTATCGATCTTTGTATCGTTTAACTACTAGAATATAATAAAACAAAGGGATAACTTCCCAATAATAATTAACGAAGGGTTGATAATATGAAATCAAAAAATTCTTTACCTTTAAAATCTTCTTTAGCGCTTGCACTTATTTTTTCTTCTAATCTTTGTTTATCTCAGAACGCAAATGCCCAAGAAAACTTTCCTTCTTCTTCCCAAGTTTCCACCAACCTATCAGTAAATGATGAACAGTTCTCAGTATCCCCTCCTCTTGTCGATAACGAAGATGATCTTGCGATTGAGGAAGAAGCAGAAGTCATAAGCAACACAGAAGCCACCCAAAATCTAGTTGAAAATGATCTCAACAGCTCTACTAACCAAATTGTTGAAACCGATCTATCTTTAAGTGAAACTCCTGTAATAAGTCCCATTTCAAATACAGCAACTTCTGGGAAAATAGAACCTCAAACTTTTGTAACTTCCAACGAAACCGATTTCACTTTTGATTCTACCACTAACACTATTACAAATTATGTAGGTACCGAAACCAATATTATAATTCCCGAAACTATTAACGGTGTAGCCGTTAAAAAGATCGATCAGCGTGCCTTCATAAAAAAAACAATTGAATCAATTACCCTACCCAAATCTATTGAATCAATTGATAAACAGGCATTTGCTGGTATTCCGACTTTAACTCAACTTTCTTTTTCAGAAGGACTTACTTCTATCGGAGAAGGAGCCTTTTTAGCTGCAGGAGAATCTGAATTAAACTTGCCAGATAGCTTAAGAAATATCGATCGTTTAGCTTTTTCAAACAACAAAAATTTGATCCATCTTGATCTAAATGAGGGCCTAAAGATCATTGGACAGCAGGCCTTTCAAGCAGATGAACAGCTTCTTCCTACAGTAACTCTTCCATCTAGCTTAGAACATTTGATGACTTCATCTTTTGCAAGAACAGCAGTGGATACTTTAAATATTTCCGGAGATGAAAACTCTGCTTATTTGATCATCCATTCAGGCATTTCTCCCGAACTTAGCCAGATAAATTTTACTCATCCACAAAAACATGCCTCAATTCTTTTTAATACTCGAATTGGTAATAGTGGTAATGTCAATATAAATTTAGGAAAACTTCAAACAACTGCCCAAAGCATTCAAGAATTACAGAATTTTCTCAAAGGAAATATTAATATTAATCTAGCCGCCATTTATCCGAATAAAAATGATAGTTCAGGCATGAATGACTATGTTGTTACAAAAGAGCTTGAATGGGACTTAAATCAAGTGGACTTCTCTCAAAATCAAATTACTCTCAAAACAAGTCCAAGTTTCAAAGGTACTGTATTTGAAGAAAAAACAGGATATGTCACACCAAATATTGACAGTGTCACAACAGAAAATGAATTCACCCTAGTTTTAGACCTCTTAAAACCAGAATGGATTTCAACTGATTTTACCTATGAAGAATTCCAATACAAAGCGCCTATGAAAGTTCCAGTTACTAAATTTGGCATTAGTGGTTTTAGTCAGTCAGGTTTTGAAAAACTTCAAGCGAACAAAGACCTAATGATTCCCGCTTATTTACTTACCGATTCTAGTGATCCAGCTAGCGCAAAGGCGATTGAAGGTATTCTTCCCAATGCCTTTAAAAACATTCAACTCAATTCTCTTACATTTGATCAAATTGCTCCGCAATCAGAATTTATAATTGGTAATTCTGCCTTCGCTAATACTGGCTTACAAGAACTTCATTTAGTAGATGGAATTGTCATGATAGACTCAGGGGCATTTGAAAACAATCAACTAACCGAAGTAAATATTCCTAAAACTATTTGGAAAATCGGTAATTCTGCTTTTGCTAACAACGATATTACAGAATTAATTATTTCAGATGATGTAGAAGCCATTCAACTAGATAACTATTCCTTTATGAATAATCAACTAACCGAAGTAAATTTACCCTACTCTATTTTTAAATTTAGGGATTATGTCTTTAAAGGAAATCCAGGTAAGGGAGAAATTAATCCTAACCAACAGATTGGGGAGGATCCAGAGAACACGGGGGTCGTTCATTTATTCACTCGTAACCCTGACCATCTTAACTCTTCTACTTATATCGCAAACAGTCCTTATCATAAAATTATAAATTTGAGTCCAGGTATTAATCGCGATCCTTTGTGGCAATTAATTTCCTCTGCTAATAAAATCATTGAAGGCAATTATCCAACAGATGCTTATCAAGCTTTTAAAAATATTTTCGATGAAAGTAAAAAAATCTTTTCAGATAATTTATCAAAACAAACAGAAATAAATACTGCTAGTGATAACCTCACAGAAGCTCTTGCTTATCTAAGAGAATCAGCTCCTGATACCAGCCAGTTGAGAGATACAATTCAACAAGTTGAAGAATTAGCGTCTGAACTATTTACTGAAAAAACATGGTCAGAAGTTGCAGTTAAATTATCTGCTGCTAAAGAAATCCTACAACAAATAAATGCCAAACCAGAAGAATTGGCAGAAGCTAACAACGCCCTAAAATCAGCAATGCTTTTACTAGAATTAAACGATTCTCTTCAATACACAAAGGTTGACTTCACTTATGACGGGAACACTATCACAGGTTTTTCAGAAAGCGGTCAATCAAAATTTGCAATCAATAAAGATGTTATCTTACCTACTTCAAACTTGTTAGACCAACCTATTACTAGTATTGGTGTTGGGGCGTTTGAAATGCCGGCAGATCAAGTATTCTTTGGTACCGATGTGGTTGAATCTCCAAATGGAATTAAAAGCCTTATTTTACCGAATACTCTTGAAAGAATTGAGGACAATGCTTTTCGTCTCAATAATCTTCAGACCGTCATATTTCCTGACTCGTTAGTTTATATCGGTGATTCTGCATTCAATGGTAATCAATTAAAAGAAGTCTTTATGCCAGATTCTATTCTTTCAACTGGCAAAGGTGTATTCTCATTGAATCAAATTGAGAGCATTCATTTCTCACAAAACTTAATTGAAATTGCTGATGGTTTACTATCACGAAATATCCACTTAAAAAATGTCACTCTTCCAGAAGGTATCATTCGAATTGGTTCTTCCGCATTTATGGGAGCCCCCTTACAAACGTTAGATATCCCTTCTTCTGTTGAACAGATTGCTGACCGTGCTTTTAGCTCTCATCGTATTCAAGAATTAATAATACCTGGATCTGTTAAAGATATTGGCAACTCCGCATTTTCTCAAAATGTTAAATTTAGAACTCTCAAAAATTTAATATTAAGAGAAGGAATTAAGAGCATTGCTAGTACCGCTTTTAAATCTGGTCTATTAAAAGAAGTAATTCTACCTAACTCTCTTTTACGAATTGGAGAGAATTCTTTCAAAGATAATTTAAGCGAAGACAAAACACATATTATTGTGAGGCTTTTAACAGGCAATAAAGACCATTTAACTTTTAACAACCATCGATCTTTAAAAAATCAAATTATCATTTTTGATGAATCATTGTCTGAAGAATCTAATGATTCAGAAGAACCAAATAAACCAGAAGAACCAAATAAACCAGAAGAACCAAATAAACCAGAAGAACCAAATAAACCGGAAGAACCAAATAAACCGGAAGAACCAAATAAACCGGAAGAACCAAATAAACCGGAAGAACCAAATAAACCGGAAGAACCAAATAAACCAGAAGAACCAAATGAACCAGAAGAACCAAATAAACCGGAAGAACCAAATAAACCGGAAGAACCAAATAAACCGGAAGAACCAAATAAACCGGAAAAGTATAAGAAGACTAAAAAATCTATTCAGCCACTTACTCAGTTAGAAGAAAATAATAACTCGTCAATTGAGATACAATCTATTTTACCAACTACTGGAGAAAAGGATCGTAATGAAATAATGGCATTAACAAGCTATAGCATTTTAGCTGGCTTGGGGCTCCTTACTATGAACCTTAGTAAAGATACAAACAAAAAAAATTAATAATCCTCTAACTTTATTATAAATTTTACTTCTATAATGCTTTACCTTTACATAATCTTTACTCAAAATTTACATAAACTTTACAGCAAAATCGCTAGATAATGCTATAATTGTGCCATCAAACTCTCTACTATTGCCTTCACTTCCCTATTAGAAGTCCCATCAATTTCTGCTCAAGAAGAAATTGATAAGATTACAATGGGATTCGTTCCTTCACGTGATCCTCAAGAAATCGTAACTGCTACTGAGCCGTTGGAACAGCTTTTGATTGATGAATTAAAGAATTGGGCTTTGAAGTAGGCGAAATTGATATCACAGTTAGGACATCTTATGAAGCTGTCGGTGAAGGTCTAGTAGCGGGAACCATCGATGTTGGATTTATTCCTGGTGGTACTTACGTTTTATATGATGATGGTTCAGAAGTCCTTCTAACTGCTACTCGCGCTGGTCTATCAAATGATTCGGATAATCCGGTTGATTGGAATGAAAACGAGCCAACCGAAGCAACGGATGAACAAGTTACTTACTAACGTGCCTTAGCCATTGCAGGTCCATCTGAGAAAGGAAAAGAATTAGCAGATAAAATTAATAAAGGAGAAGAATTAAGCTGGGAAGATCTCGACTCTGCTAAATGGTCTGTTATGTCTGTTATGTCTCCTACATCTCCAGCCGGCTATATTTATCCAGCTTTGAAACTTTCTGATAAGTACGACAAGTCAATTGCCGATTTAAGCAATGCGGTTCAATCTGACTCTTATCTGACTGCCTTCTCACGTCTTGCCTCTGGCCAAGTTGATATTCTTCTAACTTATGCAGATGGACATCGCGATTATGCGGAACAATGGGAAAGCGAATTAGGAGCAGAGAACGATATTTGGACGGATACAGATACCCTTTTAATTACAGATGCTATCTTTAACGATACGGTTTCTGTTTCTAAGAACTCTGATACCATGACCGATGAATTAAAAGAAGCCGTCGCTGAAGCTTTAATCAATCTTACTGAAGATGAGAAAACATGTGAAGTTATTTTTAACATCTATTCACATGAAGGCTACGAAAAAGCTAGTGACTCGGATTATGATAACGAGCGCAAAGCACAAGAATTATTATTAGAAGCTAACAACTAATTAAAGTACGGATACTGATTACCAAACGTTCCGCTATGAATTTCTGCTTAGCAGGAAGCTAGTGGAACGTTTATTTATATGGATGAAGGAGTAAACGATGATAGAATTTAAAGCCGTCAACAGGTATATGCCAACCAGGTTCATGCTCTAAAGAACATTAACTTAACCATTCAAGAAGGGGAATTTGTCGCCATCATAGGTCCTTCTGGTGCTGGTAAATCCACCCTCATACGCTGCATCAACCGAATGCACCACATTAGCTCCGGACAGATTACCGTCAATCATACTGATATTCACCAACTCAACAATAAAGAAGTACGCCAATTTCGCCAAAAAGTTGGCATGGTATTTCAATCTTTTAATCTGGTTAGTCGAATTTCAGTCCTGCAAAATGTCTTAGTCGCTAACGTTCCTCAGCTATCTTTTTGGCAAAAATTAGCAGGATCTTTTCCTCGCGAGATGAAACAAAGAGCCTTAGAAGCACTTGATAAGGTTGGCATCCTAGATAAAGCTTATACCCGAGTGGACCAACTTTCTGGTGGCCAACAACAGCGTGTCGCCCTAGCCAGAACGCTTGCCACCCAACCAGAAATTATCTTAGCAGATGAACCCGTAGCCTCTCTTGATCCTGTCACCGCTCGGATGGTACTTAATGACCTCAAAAGAGTTAATCAAGAAATGGGAATAACAATCCTCTTAAACATTCATCATATCGAATTAGCCTTAGATTACGCCGATAAAATATTGGGCAGTCGAAAAGGAGAAATTATTTATTTTGGCCCAGTCAGTGGAATCAGCCAAAACATTTTGGCAGACATTTATGGGGAACAAATAGAAAAAATTAACTCACTTCCTTCTAGAAAGGAGAAATCATATGTTTAAACGAGAAACCTATACAATCAACGGGCAGGTCCTAACGGAACCTCGATCTTATCAATTACTCATCAGTCTCTGCTCAATTATCTTGACTGGTTTAGCGCTTAAAGTAACGGATTTTGAGTTTGAGCTCCTGATGAAAAATGGTTCAAAGTTTTTCACCATTTTAACAAGTATGTTCCCTCCTAATTGGGAATTTATGGACAATATACGGAAAGCCATAATTGAAACCATCCAAATGTCTGTCATCGGTTCCTTTCTTGGAGCCTTGGTTTCCATTCCTTTTTCTGTTTGGGCAGCATCCAATATTACCCACCAACCCTTTATTAATGCTTTCTTTAAATTAATTCTCAGCATTTTTCGAACCTTACCCACCATGGTTATTGCCTTAATTGCGACTTTCATTTTTGATATTGGAGCTACTGCAGGAACGGTTGCAGTCTTTCTTTTTTCATTATCTTATGTTGGAAAGTTGATGTATGAACATATTGAAAATATCGAGATGGGGCCTTTTGAAGCAATGGAATCGATGGGTATGACTCGGGTCGAAGCTTTTCGCTTTGCTGTGGTGCCTCAATTGTTACCAACCTTCCTCTCCATCTCGCTTTTCAACTTTGAAGGAAATATCCGCTATTCAGCAGTTCTAGGTTATGTAGGGGCTGGGGGAATTGGTCAACTCATCAATACTCATATTTCTTGGCGCAACTATCCTGCCGTGGGAATGATCTTATTTACTTTAATGTTAGTGGTCTTCATCATTGAACAGATGAGCCAACATTTCCGTAAACGCCTAACATAAAGAGGTCCCAATGAAGACAGAAATTCAAGAAAGACTCAAGCAAGAACCTTCTCATCTTCTATATAATACAATCTTGACTTGTTTATTCACTTGTGCAATCCTTTGGTCAGCCTTCTCACTTAACTTAACTAGCCTAAAAGCCGATTCATTAGAAATTGCTGGAAATATTATCAAGGGAATCCTTACACCTGATATAGACTTTCTTCTCGATTTTCAATCGCAAAAGGGAGTCCCTTTTCTCTTATTCGAGACTCTTTCCATTGCATTCCTAGGAACTGTCTTTGGTTCATTACTGGCCATTCCCTTTTCTTTTCTAATGGCTGAAAACATTGTTGGTCCCTATATTGTAGCGATTACACGTCTACTAGTCGTCGCCATCCGTACCGTTCCAGCGATGGTATATGGTCTCATGTTTGTGGCTGTTTCTGGTCAAGGACCCATGACGGGTGTCTTAACCATGTCACTCACTTCAATTGGGATGGTTTCCAAACTGTATGTCGATATCATTGAAGAATTAGACAAGGGCGTTTTAGAATCCATGACGTCAATGGGTTGTACGAATCTTGAAAAAATTCGCTTTGGAATTCTTCCTCAATTAGCAGCCGCTTTTTTATCCGTTACCATCTATCGCTTTGATATGAATCTTCGGGATACCACGACACTCGGTTTGGTGGGAGCGGGCGGCATTGGAGCTCCTTTAATTTTTGCGATGAATACTTTTAAATGGCAAGAAGTGAGTGCCATTTTAATCGGATTAATTATATTAATTCTTCTCGTCGAAGTCTTTTCCAATCGAATTCGTAAACGACTCGTCAACGGCTAAACAAAAAGTGCTGATCAATTCAGATCAGCACTTTTCTTTATCTATTTTTGCAGCAACCGCCATGATGACCATGGCCTTGACAGTAACCTTCATGTTTTTCTTCGTTTTGACACTTGCAATCATCTGTACTCTGACAACCGCACTCTCCGTTTCCGCCACACTTGCATTCTTCTCGTACACATTCTTCATCGGTACAGTGATCAACACAAGCTTGACAACAATATACTTTCCCATCTACTTCCACTTGATCTGGACCCAATTCATGATCACAGCTCGGTCTAACGCACTTTGTCATAACAATTCCTCCGATCCTTTTAATAAGTTTATTATGCCAGTATGTGAAAAGATTATCAATCAAAGATATCCTTTTTTTTGATGAAAGGGACCATTTCTGAATAAATGATCATTCTTAAAAAGACTTTTCATTTTCTCCTTTCTTACTGCCTTAATTTCGGTATAATAGGGCTAGTTTACAGTGAGGTGAGTCTATGAAAGAAAATAAAGAATTTTACCGTCGTATGCTTGCAATTGCGATCCCTATTGCCCTACAAAGTTTAATCGTTTCCTCTCTAAACACTCTAGATACTATGATGATATCAACTTTAGGATCGGAAACCATCGCAGGAGTAGGCTTAGCTAATCAAGTCTTCTTCTTTTTTACGATGATCTGTTTCGGGACAGCTACCGGTTCTTCCGTGATTATCTCACAATATTATGGACGCGAAGATTACCAAAGTTTACAAAAGGTCAATAGTTTCTCCACTATTATCGCAATCATAGTAGGATTGCTCTTCACCAGCCTTGCGATTTTAATTCCTAAACAGATCATTAGCCTGATGATCGATGATCCTTCGGTCATTGAAGCAGGGGCTCGTTATCTAAGCGTAGTCTCTTTCTCATATATTATCACAGGGATCAGTTTTGTGAATGGGGTTTCTCTAAGGTCCACGGGGAATCCACGAGCTCCCCTAGTAGGCGCGATTGTTGGCTTTATATTTAACGCCTTCTTCAATTATATACTTATTTTTGGGAAGTTAGGCTTTCCTGCCCTAGGAGTTGTGGGAGCAGCTATTGGAACGATCATTGCCCGTTTCGCTGAACTAGGAGTCCTTTCATACGCTGTGACACGATATGACAGTCCTTTGCGAGGACCGCTCAAACCGATGTTCCAATATAAAAGTGACTTTATCCACCGCTTCATGCGTATCACCTTCCCCGTCATCGTTAACGAAACTTTTTGGGGCTTAGGCCAAGTTCTATATAGCGTCGCCTATGCGATCGTAGGAACGGAAGCAACTGCAGCTATTCAAGTCGTCGTTGCCATTCAAAACTTAGCCTTTGTCTTAATTCGGGGACTCTCTAACTCTTGTACCGTCATCATCGGAAATACAATTGGACGCGGAGACCTTGACAATGCTTATCCCTATGGTGTTCGCTTCTTAAAAATGGGAGCCATAATCGGAACTTTAGTTGGACTTTTTCTTGCCTTAACGCCCAATATCAGTTTACAATTGTTTCCGAACCTTAGTCCCAATGTTTACCAACTCTGTGTCACCCTACTTCGTTACATGGGGATTGTCTTTCTACTTAAGGGTTTCAATGCCATCCTAGTGGTCGGCGTGCTTCGCGGAGGCGGAGATACCAAATATTCTATGTACCTTGAAATGGGAAGTGTTTGGTTAGTAGGTGTTCCCTTAGCTTTCATGGGTGCCAGTCTATTAAAACTTCCTATTCAATGGGTTGTTCTTCTTGCCTCAATGGAGGAAGTCACTAAAGTGATTATAGGATTAATTCGAGTCAAGTCAAAAAAATGGGTGAATGAAATTGAATAAATCAAAACGAGAGAAATGATCCTACCATTTCTCTCGTTTTTTATCGTCTTATCAAACAAGTACAACATGGTCTTATTGAAGACTCTTAATAAATCGGTGAATCCCTGCTATACCTGCTGAATCTAGCTTAAAGACGCCTGCGTCCTCAAGGATTCTTTCAAACTTCTGTCCTAAAGCTTGCTTGATGACTTGCGTAATCGCCTGCTCTTCTTGATCACTTACTTGTTCTTTTAATTCCAAAGCCCATTCTTGGTGAATAGCTGCCACTTCATCGATTTCCTTTCGCCCCATCAGAAAACTCTGAACAGCTTCCAATTCAGTTAACAGCCTTGGCGGAAGAATCGCCAGCCCCATTACCTCGATCAAGCCAATGTTTTCTTTCTTAATATGTTGAACATCCGGATGAGGATGGAAGATACCATCTGGGAATTCTGAACTTGTTCGATTATTTCGCAACACTAGATCCAATTCATATTCCTGCCCTTTAAAACGAGCAATCGGAGTAATCGTGTTATGAATATCGCCCTCAGTATTCGCATAAATCCCTAAGCTTTCATCAGAATAACCACGCCAATGCTTTAAAATTAACTCTGCTGCCTCTGCAAGATAGTCCTTATCTGAGTGACGCAACCTTAAGACAGACATCGGCCAATTTAAATGCTCAATTATCAAACCGGGGAAGGCTTTCAAGTGAAATTCGGAAAGCTTTTCTGCTCTAGCCATCGCAAATTCATAACGCCCTCCTTGATAGTGGTCATGTGCCAAGATTGATCCTCCCGTAATTGGGAGATCCGCATTAGAGCCTACAAAATAATGAGGGAAAATTTCAATAATATTTAAAAGATTATTAAATGTCTTACGACTAATGGACATGGGTTTATGGACAGCATTCAAGAAAATCGAATGTTCATTAAAATAAACATAAGGTGAATATTGAAAACCATATACTTCTTCTCCCACTGCCATGCGTATCATGCGATGATTTTGTCGCGCAGCATGCTTTACATGTCCTTGATAGCCTTCGTTCTCCATACACAAGGCACATAAAGGGTAGTTTGTTTGGACTTGCTGCCGTTCCTTCGCTATTTCTCTTGGATCTTTTTCTGGTTTGGAAAGATTGATCGTAATATCTAACGCACCATATTTACTTGGTGTTTTAAATTCGATATTTTTGGCGATATTACGCGTCTTGATATAATCATTCGTCTGGGACAAATGATAAAAATAATCCGTTGCTTTGGCTTTATCTTCTTGGTACAAAGCCCAAAACTTAGCATTCACTTGTGAAGGAAGTGGCGTAATTAAATCCATAATCGCGGCTTCCATTTGTTCTCGCTCGCTTTGAGTCCCGTCAATGATAGACTGCTCAACCGCATAATTAACCATTACATCCATATTTTCCAATAAGGAACCATCATTCGACCCATGATCTTCATAGTTAATTCGTTCAAGCAGTGCCAATAATCGATTCCTTATATAAAATTCATCGATTGCTTCTATTAACTGGGACTCCTTTGCCAATTTTATAAAACTTGTTATTGCTTGATCAACCGAAGCATTCATTCTATCACCCTTCATTTTATCTTGGAATTTCTTGTGTCCCTGCACCTACATTCGCCACATAAAAGTCTGGCGAGTAGCCAATTTCACTGGTATATCTCTCAGCAATGGCCTCTTGAACCTGTTCCAATTTTCTTTTATGCACCAAAGCAATGGCACACCCTCCCATGCCAGCTCCCGTCATCCTTGCTCCCAAGACCCCATCTTGCTCTCTAGCAGCCTCGACAAGGGTATCTAATTCAATTCCCGTTACATCATAATCCTCTCTTAGAGAATCATGCGATTGATTCATCAATTGAGCAAAAGTCATTAAATCATTTCCCGATAAAGCTTCTCGCGCTTTTATCGTGCGAACATTCTCATAAACAGCATGTTTTGCCCGTGCTTCAAGTGTTTCATCGTCAATCAGATAGCGATTCTGTTCAAATTCTGCTTCTGTCAGATCACCTAGACTATTGATCGATAATTCAGCTTGTAATTTTTTGAGGGCGGCTTCACACTGACTTCTACGTTCATTATACTTTGAATCAGCTAGTTCACGCCTTTTATTTGTATTCATAATCAAGAGACAGTATTCCCCAAACTCTGCCGGAACCAGTTCATATTCAAGCGTATTAACATCCAAAAAAATCGCCTGTTCAGCTTGCCCCATTCCAATGGCAAATTGATCCATAATTCCAGAATTCACCCCAATAAAGGCATTTTCTACTTTTTGTCCCAGTTTTACCAATTGAATTAGATTTAACTGCAAATCGGCTAATTGATTCACAATCACACCTACTAATAATTCGATCGAAGCAGATGAGGACAACCCTGCCCCATTCGGAATATTTCCATAAATTAAAAAATCAAATCCTTTAACAATTTGTCCCGCTTCTTCTTGCAGATATTTAACCATCCCTTTAATATAATTGAGCCAGCCATCCTCTTCTTCATACTGGATCGTTTCTGTTGAGAAAGCCTTCAATCCATCTTGTTCAAAGTTTAGAGAATGACAGACAATTTGATGATCATCTCGTCTTGCAACCAACCCATAGGTCCCAAATGTAATGGCACACGGAAAAACATGGCCCCCATTATAATCAGTATGCTCACCAATCAAATTCACCCTACCTGGTGAGAAAAAAACTCTTTCTGCCGGTCTCTGAAAAATCCGTTTAAATTCTTTGTGCAGCTGTTCTTGATCCATCTAAATCCTCCCTATTTCTCTCTTAATAAGTTAAGTGATAACTTGTTTGACTATAATATTTTTGACCCGCCTTGAGAGTGACATCCCCAAAACCTTCTTCATTCATAGCATTAGGCAAATGCTGTGTTTCCAAAGTAAAGGCTCCATGAGAAGAAACTTGTTCACCATCAGCCCAAATGATTGAATCAGGTAAGTTAACCGTATAAATAACGACACACGGACAGTCCGTTTTAACCGTTAATTGGCGCTGCTTCTCAACGAGTGAAACCACGATTCGTTCTTCCTGTTTTGCATCAAAAACAAACGGATGGTCGAAACCTGATTTTAAGACAACTTGCGGATGATCGGCATTGAGAACTTGTCCAAATCCAACTCCCTCGCGCAAGTCAAAGGGGGTATTATCAACCGAATCAATCCTACCCACTGGTAAACCATCCGCTCGAACTGGCACATAATGAGAGGCAGATACTTGTATATGATGATTGGCAATGCTTTCTTGGTAGTGACCATTTAAATTAAAGTATACATGATTGGTCGGGTTAAACACAGTGTCCTTATCAGATTCTGCAAAGTATTCGACCGTCCATACATGATCAGCATCATAACTATGAATCACCTTGTTTTGAATGGTACCTGGATACCCATTATTTCCATCAGGATCAATATAAGTAAATGCGACAGAAATTTTGTGCTCAGTCTCAATCACTTGATATTCCCAGAGCGATAAGTCATAAGGATGATGGCCACCATGCAAATGATTATCATTTTCATTCTTTTCCAACTGATAAATGTGATCATTCAGATCAAATTTTGCCTTTCCAATTCGTCCAGCAACTCGGCCAACACTTGCCCCGAAAAAACGCTCCTTATTTTCAAAAGCCTGATTAGCATCTTGATTAGAAACGATTAATTTTTCACTTGTTCCGTTAGAATGGGTTATTTGCCAACGATTAATTCGAGCCCCAAGGTTTGAAAAAGAAATCATTATATCTTCATGATAGATATAAATCTCATCATAATTCTGCCCATTCACATTTCCAAATGATTTTATTTCATATTTCACTTTATCACCTTTTTATTCTATCTCTTCGTAGAATGATTCTAAAACATCCATATTCAAAAACAAACTATACTCATTTTACCCCATTCTCCTCAACACATAAACCTACTCTTTCACTAATTCAGCATAAAAATATCAAACCAAAATAAATATCTTCTTTATAGCACCTCTCTAACAACCTCTTTTTGTGCAAATTGCCCATCGAACTATTAAACGCTTTCAATTACAATAAAGATACCTAAAAAGGAGGATGACTAATGGTAGAAATTAATTTAAAAAACATTTATAAAAAATATGACGGAGCAGATAACTATTCTGTCACCGATTTTAATCTCGATATCCAAGATCGTGAATTCATTGTCTTTGTTGGGCCTTCTGGTTGTGGAAAATCTACCACTCTGCGCATGATTGCGGGACTTGAAGAAATAACAGAAGGAGAATTATTCATTGATGACGAATTAATGAATGATGTCGCGCCAAAAGATCGTAATATTGCGATGGTCTTCCAAAATTATGCCTTATATCCTCATATGACAGTCTATGATAATATGGCTTTTGGATTAAAATTACGTAAACATAAAAAAGCTGATATCGATCAAAGAGTCAAGCATGCAGCAGACTTATTAGGGCTATCAGATTATTTAAAACGTAAACCAGCAGCACTCTCAGGTGGCCAACGACAACGTGTTGCTCTTGGTCGCGCGATTGTACGTGATGCCAAAGTCTTCCTAATGGATGAACCGCTATCTAACTTAGACGCCAAACTTAGAGTCCAAATGCGAGCTGAAATTGCCAAACTTCACCAAAGTTTAGATACCACTACTATTTATGTGACTCACGACCAAACGGAAGCCATGACGATGGCGAGCCGAATTGTCATCATGAAAGATGGCTTCATTCAACAAATCGGAAGTCCCCAAGAAGTATATGATCTGCCAAAGAATGCTTTTGTAGCTGGTTTCATAGGCTCTCCTGCGATGAACTTTTTCAATGTAATCTATCAAGACGGTAAAATTATGAATCAATCTGATTTAAGCCTGCCGGTCAGTCCACCAATGCAAAAACTTCTCAACGACAAGGGCTATAATGGAAAAGAAATCATCTTTGGTATTCGCCCTGAAGATATTCAGGCAGATCCAACCGTTCTAGATTCAATGCCAGACTCCATTATTCAAGCAGAAATAACCGTTGCTGAGTTATTAGGAGCAGAAACCATGCTTTACCTCCACCAAGGAGAAGAAGAATTTATTGCTCGGGTAAACGTGCGTGATCAGTATCAACCTCATGACCAGATAAAGATTGTCTTTAACATGAACAAAGCACATTTCTTTGACAAAGAATCGGAAGAAGCTATTCGTTAACTGATTCACATCAAGCAAGTTACTTCTCTCAGAGTAACTTGCTTTTTTGTTATCGCTTCTTTTGATAAACTACTATTAGTGAATCAAAGGAAGTGATAGAGTGCTAGATGATATCCAAAAGATTTTCCCTAATAGTCAACTAAATCCTAAATTACCACTTGATCTTGAACAATATTTCATGCTTCCTTACCATACAGACCGACTCTATATTCCCTATTCAGAACTCGATCCAAAAACAGTCGCTTTATTAAACTTACTCAGTCAGAACATTCAAGTTCAAGATCCTAACAAGCAAAGGTCTTTTAATCCTGTCCTTCTCCCCTTCTCTTCGATGGTTTCTGATAAGCCGGTACGCTTTCTTTATTTACAAGTGGATAAGCTTTCAAACGCTTTCGATTCTCAGCTTTGGCAAGAAACGCTTATTGCATCTTTCCCAAGTCTAGAAAAGATGCAAATATTTGGGACTCAACATTATGTTGGTTCAATAGCAGAAAATAAATGGGAAAGCGAGCAATTTGAATTCCTCAAAGGCTTATTAATAACACTTGACGATGACTTCGATATCATTACAAAGTCTATCCTAGGCCTTCCTGTCCACGCCCCCTTAAAAATCTCATCACACTTGGCTAGTGAGTTTCAATTATTTTATAATCAAATCACTTCCATCAAAAGCCAACATTTAACTTTAATCAGTACCTTACTTCTTCATCAAATTAGCCATCGGATTGTTCGTCGAAGTGAAATTTTAGACGCTCTGCAACAACAACTATTGATCGAACCAGAAAATAAGCAAATGATCATCCAGCTTTTCCATAACGGAGGTAATCTTAGTCAATCCGCAAAGGACTTATTTATTCATCGCAACACCTTAACTTACCGAATCCAAAAACTTTTCCAAGTAAGTGGACTGGATCTTCATACCATGCCAGACTTAACACTGGCCTATTTATTAGTCAATTAAAATAGCCTAAGTTTTGAACTTAGGCTAAAATTGAATCAGTTATTTACTTGTTCATACCGCAAATTTCTATTGGCTGCGGTCACTTGTCGCAAACTTTCAACAGCTTATTCGACAAGAAAACTAACCCCAAATTACCACTAAACCTAAATGGTCCACTGGATCCACCGGCTGCGCATGCCACTCCCCCGCAGCGTAATCAATTTTATAATAAAGATTATTCATCTTCGCATATCCTTTCACTCGATGCACCCGACTTTTAATTAAGGAGGAATGAACGGCTGCCTGCAAGTCCACCAAGTCATGAAATTCACCCTGATTGATCGTAACCGTCTCCATGGTTAGATTTGCTGTTTCTTTCTCTAACTTTTTAATTACCATTGAATTCTGAAAATGTAAATTTTGCAAGCTTAAAGTCACTTGAGAGAGGTTTAAATGATAGAGTCGGGCATGAGGATTCATCTTTTCGAGCTTCATTTTGGCCTCTTCACTACTCGATTGAACTCGTTCATTTAAAATCAGCGTATCAGCTGCTTGAATTTGATCTACATAAAAAGAACCAAACACATCTTCACATTCTAGAAGATCGTCTGAATCCACTAAAGTAATGGCATAAACTTGCCCAAATTCTTTTAAACTGGCTTTAATACGTGAAAGCTCTGCAACTCCTGTCGGTTCAATCAAAATAATTTCCGAATCCTGATTTTCTTGAATTGCTTGATTAAAATCTTGGTATAAGCTACAGCAGATACACCCAGATAAAAGATTTTCTACTCGTACTTGACCTGCTTTAACCAAGTAATCACCATCAATAGAGCGATCGCCTACTTCATTTTCTATAAGCAGTAAAGGCTGATCCGTGCTGTCAATCAATCCCTCAATTAAGGTTGTTTTCCCCACTCCCAGAAAGCCAGCAATAATATAAATATCGGGCATACCATCACTCTTTCTATCCAATTTATCCTCTCTATTGTAGAAGATTGCCGATAGACAGTCAAAAGGTTTTCAAGCTTTGTTTCATTGAAGTTTTAAATAGATGAAATAGTAGATCCGTTACTTTTAAATAGCCTTTATACAAGCCTATTTACTAATCAAGGCAACCCATAACACCCTTTCAGCTTAACAATAAAAATAAAACAAGGAGCTTTTCCTCCTGTAGAAAAACTCCTTGGGTGATTGAAACCATTATATATTTTCGTTGATAATATTAATTAATTTCTGTCGATTTATAATTTTAATGATTCTGCCTTTTAATAAAATAGCATCCATGTGACAGAGTTTTTGTAGTTCTTGATTGAGACTTGAACGATTCGTTTGAAGGATATCCGCAAAAACTTCTTGAGTTCCCGGCATTTTATAGCCACTCTCACCTTTATCTTCTGTCAATAACCAAAATGCTAAGCGCTGAATCACCTTACTATATGTCGTCGTCCGGATCACTTGTTTATTGTAATTACAATATTTAGAAATAAAAATCATTACATTTTTCATGAAACTCATGTCTAAGTCAATTCAAGCCATCAATTGTTGCTTGGGAAGTAGCAAGACCTCTGCTTTCTTATGACAGAAAACATTATAAGGAATTTTTTCAACCCCACTATAGACAAGATAAAAAGGGAAAGCATCATAAGCAAGATAATACGAAGAAACAATCTCCTTACCAGCTACAGTATATTCGTTTGTTTTTAGAGCCCCTTTTAAAATCACATAAATATAATCAATTTTATCCCCAAAGTCAGCTACTTTCTCGTCTGTATCATACCTTTTATCAATATAGGGAAGTTGATTAATACAGTCGATCGCCTTGGGTGAGATTTCCTGAAATAATTGTAATTTCGACAATTTATCGTACAGCATACTTATCAACCTTCATATTTATTATTTAGCTATTCTACGCTGAATCCCTCTGAAAATAATAATCACCATCAATACTGCACCGATATATCCGTTTAGTACATAGACAATGTTGACTAACTGACTGAAATCCAAAGCTAATCCAATAAAAGCGCCAATGATTCCAAGTGCAACTGTTAAGAGGGTATATTTTTGTGTTCTTTCCTCTGCAAAACGAGCCACCACATTCCATAAGAGAGGAACCGCTGTTGTAAAAATCCCTGCAAAAATGATAAACGAAAAGATCGTGGCCAACCATGGATGAATTTCGCCCGCTAGAATTAAAACTGGAATTTGTGAATCATGAACTTGATCAATGGACACAAATATCGCTAAGGTCATAATTAAACAGGCTAAAGAGAATCCAAGGGCACCAAGAACCATCCCATGATTCCCCTCTTTAATTGAGTTGGCACCTTTCCCGATACCCGATACAAAGGCAGCCAACCAAATTAAACAGAACCCCACATAAGAAACAGCTGAAAGAACAAAGTTAGAAGATGCTACTTGCATTATACCAACATCTAACGCTTCTTGTAAACGTTGTCCAGCTGTTGCAAAACCATCTAAATTCCTAAAGATAGTGATCATCCCAACAATAATCGTTAAAAGAACAATGATAGGTCCAATCGTTCCAATAACGTCTACAATTTTATTCAAACCTAAAATAACCACTAACATCACGACCACCGCTAACAGTGACCCACCCAGCCATGAAGGGGCATTATAATGCTCCACCGCTGTTGCTGAGGCTCCAGCTATCATAACGGTATAAGATAAGAACAAGAAGAAAACAGCAAAAATATCAAAAAACTTCCCACCTATTTTTCCTCCAAAGTAAGTATAGACATCATTAGGATTCTTAAATTGCTGTGTATATCCAGCATAAATCAATTCAATCGCAAGAACAGTCAATAAAATAAATACTAAAGCAATCGCTACAATTCCCATATAACCATAAGCGGCAAAATATTGCATTAGCTCTTGCCCCGTTGCAAATCCTGAACCAATTAAAAGAGCTATAAAGGCTCCACCATAGCTGATTACTTTACGACCGTTCACTTCTTGATTGTCGAGTTTTTCCATTTCCTAACCTCCCTTTATTTAAGAGGATAGCAATAGCTAATCTACTGCTATCCTCCATGATACTTTACTGTTGTTTAAAGATAGTAGGAGAAGCAACTTCAGTAGATAAAGCTCGAATAGCACGTTCCACTAATTCATCTCGAACATGTGAATCCTCTTTGGCTCCTAATTCTGGATTTCCTACTGGATAAGGAATCGCAATCGTTGGAACGATACGATTGGCTCCCACTGACTCTGAAATAGTCGTAATCGTAGCCATATGCACAATTGGAATACCAAAACGTTCAATTTCTTTTACGATCGTTGCTCCGCAACGAGTACAAGTCCCTCAGGTGGAAGTCATTATAACGCCATCTACTTTTGCGTCGGCCAATTCTTGTCCAATTTCTTGACCGAATTTTTCTGAATTACCAACAGATGTTCCTGTCCCTGTTGTCGCATAGAAATATTGGTAGACTCCTCCAATTTTTCCTTCTTTCTTCAGACGAGTTAATTCATCTAATGGAGCTACTCGGTCAGCCTTTTCATTGGCATAGACAGGGTCGAAACCACCGTGAACTGTAATAAATTTACCTTTTAATTCATCTAAATCTGAGATATCATATTTCACCCATTTCTGAGCAGAAGCAGACTGTAGACGATCTGGATTCCCTTCTGGAACAATACCTCCAGTTGTTACCAGCGCAATGGTCGCATTCGCCATATCAGTAATCGGTAAAGCGGCTGGAACAGAGTCAAATGCCGGCATTGGCAATTCTGTTTCATATTCTTCGTTATTAAAACGCTTCAAGAGCATTTCTACTGCACGATCCGATCCGATCTTATCAGAAAACACTGTTAGACGGCGACCTTGAGCCATAAAATGATCTTCTTCATAATTGACTTCTTTGCCTGACAAGACTTTGTTAGCTAATTCAGCCATCGGCGGTAAAGCATCCCGCATGGTAGCTGCAGAATCTCCAGTTGGAACGATATAGGCATGCACTCGACAAGCATCCACACCTGGATTCTCTTCATACATCCCTGTAACCACCGTTGTTTTATCTTTTAAGGCATTCGCCACTCCTGCAATCGCCATTCCATAACGTCCGGCATTAAAAGCAGGTCCTGCAATCACTAAATCAGGTTGAATTTCAGCATATTTTTCCATAATATATTGCTGAGCCAATTCAATGTTTTCGTTAAAATAGTTATCCCCACAAATAATCGTATGAGTGATTTCAGCATCTTCTAGCATGTTTTGCATTCCAACTGCGGGTCCTACTGGACCTTCTTTGATCATGGGTTCAATTCCAGCTTTATCTTCACCACCGATTTGTCCAAAGAATTGGTTGACATAGTATAGTACTTTTTTCATAGTGTCCCTCCTTTATTTCAATTCAACAGTCAAGTTATGGTAGCCAATTTCAGAGGTTGCTCCGATGACCGCATTTAATTCACAGACAATCGTTCCATCTTCTGAAACACAGCCATCCCAACCACCCGCAAGGTTCTCTAAAGCTTTATCATTACCTAAAATTTTCTCTGCAGGCTCCAAATGAACCAAATGCGACACATTTCCTGTCGAAACGACTGCCTTAGCTTCTGGCTTGGCATCGGCTAGTGGTTGAGAGTCACCGTCCCATCCTGAACATTCATCTGTAATTAATACTGCTTGAATGCCTGATTTCTCAAGTCCTTCAGCAATCATCACTAAATCTGAATCAGGATTACCATATCCTTCTTCTGAAACAATCGCACCATCTACCCCTAATGTTTGGGCGAGTTTAATAGTGAAATCTTTTGTCCGGAACTTACCATCTAAAGTCGTTAATTCAGGCACCATGATCGAGCCCACAAAATTAATGGTTTTTCCATGTTCTTTTAACAGGGATTTAATGACTGAATTATTTTGGTGTTGGTAAGTCGTAATCTTATCACAAGCAGCCACACAGTTTCCTGATACGACTGCCCCGTCTAATTCTTCTAAAGGATTGATAAGCGTTGGCAAGATTTGTTTCACATCAACACCATAAATATAAACATCATGTAATAACCCTTGTGCAATCATCATTTGAACATAGGCCACACGAGGCAGATCAGGGAATGTCTCAATCGAAGATTTCACATCAGCAATTTCATGCTTTTCAATATCCGTTGCTGTCATTTCCTCCAAAGCTTTTCCAAGATATTCTCCTGCTTTTAATCCTGCCACACGACAAGCTTTCTCATGTTCATGAGGTTCTAAATTCTCGACTGGTGTAATATCCACTACCACATTAAGTGTCTGAGAAAACGGTGTCCATTTAGCACCTTCCCCCCACATATCCACAACACCTTCTTGGAAACCAACAATGTCTCCAATCGTCACAACGGCAACATTTTTCATCACCTTTGTAACGCCATCGCCAACTTGACCTAGATCGCCTGTCACACCCGGATAATGATTAAAACGTTCTTCACGCCAGCGAGGTTCAATGACATCCTTAACAGGGACAATTCTCACTTTTTCACCTGGACGAGCAAGATCAATTGTCACTTTAGCTACATCCGGAACTTTCTCTAATTCAGCAATCATTTCTTCTTTATTAATCCACAGCTTCTGTCCTTCAATCTTTGTCTGATCCCCAAAATCAACTTCATTGATTATAATATTATGCAATTCTAACTTCATATAAGCTTCCTCCTTTTACTTAAACCTTTTGAAACTGTTCACTCCCCTGCAACTGATCCAACTTTTCCTGCTCTTCAATTGCTTTTTCTAATAATTGAAAATCAAGCAACTGATAATCAGCCAAATGATTAAAATCTGGTTGACGAATTCCCATCGTTTTCTGATAGTTATCCATCGATTGTTGTATCAATTCCATTGAATAGGGATCCGGCTCACTCGACCGTATGATAATTGACCGTGCAGGTGTCAAAAACATCCGACTAGAAGCAGGCAAGGGATGAGTCAAAAGCCGATAATGCCCCTGATAGAGATGGTCTCTTACGACTTGCATTACCTCGTAGAAGGCACCTTCCACAAAGTCATGATTCGCATAAGCCTCTCTTACTAAAGGATTATTTGTCACAATCAACATTTCTTTCAATTAACCACTCCCTTAACTAAGATTTCTACCCCAACAAGATTGCTCAAAGTTGAGCATTTAATTGCACTTCAACTTCTTCTTTAAGAGAGGAAAACGCTGGGGATATGATAGCGTTTCCATCTCTTGTAACTATATATTATCATTATCTATAAATAAAAAATGTTGCTCCTCTAACATTTGGCTAAAATTTATTTTGATGAAGGACCTCTCCCTTTTAACAAACATACTATGCTTAACTAACGCGAAATAGATCCATTAAAGACCCCATTGTAATAGAGAATTCTATCTATTCCTCCACAAAACTTTTCTAGACAAAATAAAAAACATCACCTACTAATTGTAGATGATGTTTCACATTTCCTATTGATACAAATCCTTATACTGCCCATAATACCGGGTGGCATCTTGCATGGCCTTAAAGTTATCGATTGGGGTTCCTGATGGAATATCACAACCGCTTGCGACAAAGTACCCACATGGCGAATCGTAAGCTTGTTCAATGCAATACTTAACCGCAGCAAATATATCTTCACGACTCCCGTTGCAAATGACCCCAACGGGATCCACATTTCCAATAATTCTCATCTTATCGCCCATTACCTGCTTGCATTCCCCTACATCTTCCAAATTATCCAAACTATAGGTAGATAAGTTCAGTTCACGCAAATAGGGCCATATTTCTTTCGTCGTGCCGCAGATATGAAGAGAAGGTTTAGAACCTGTAATCTGATAGATCCCATCCACTAACGCCTTGAGATGTGGATACACTTGTTGATAAAAGGTCTTAGGATTCAATAGAACGGTTGAACACATAGGATCTGCAATGGAACAGGTCAGACCATTTTGTTTGTACATAGCTTCCGCAAAAGTCAATCCGCATGCCACCATAAAATCTAATAAACGTGCAAAATCATCGGGACGGCGGATAATATCGCGCAAGATTTGTTTTTCTCCCCGTACTGCATGGGCAGCTGAGATCGGACCAGGAATAGAAGTAGACACATCAACAATATCACCTAGCTCTTCGCGCATCTTATAAATCGCTTCAAGGACAATCGGCATTCTTCCATCCTTATAGGGGTCAATCACATCCAAAGACGCCAATTGAGCATAATCTTTTAGAATCGGATCCACAACATGAGCTGCTCGATTAGGTGGATATTCTAGTTTTGACCCCAAGGCTTCCCCTATTCCACGCAAAGTGATTCCAGTTCCTGCGCCTTCAAATCCGAGTTTTCTCACTTTATAGACTTCCCCCTGTAAAAGAAAATCAGAATTAAAATAATACTCATTGGTTTTAATATTAAGATAAGGAGCAATATTCTCAGACAACATCATATCACAAGGTAAGCGATCAAATTCTTCACCCTTAACAAAAGCAGCCATTCTTTCTTTGGGAAGCATTTGATCATGAGGGATAATATAGTCCATCAAGCAATAACCTCCGCTTCCTTAAGTCCTAGGATTTGTTTAACAAGCCCTACCACTTCCGTAGCATTCTCACTATAACCATCCGCCCCAATCTCAGTGGCAAATTTTTGGGTAATCGGTGCGCCTCCAATAATTACTTTAATACCAGGATGTAGACCTTCAGCCTTGAGTTGGTCGACAACTTTTTTGGTTTCCTTCATCGTTGTCGACATCAAGGTCGATAAACCGATGATTTGTGCTTGGTGTTCAATAGCAGTATCAATGAACGCTTGACAAGGAACATCCCGCCCCAAATCAATCACTCTAAATCCAGCCGTTTCTAGCATGAGCTTGACTAATGATTTCCCAATATCATGAGTATCCCCTTCTGGGACACCTAGAACAACGGTCGCAAGACTTTCTTGACTTTCAACTTCCATATAAGACTTAAATTGATTGATCCCTGCATACATCGCATCAGAACAGAGAATAAGCTCAGGAATAAAGTACTCATCTTGCTCATAGAGTTCACTACAACGGTTCATTCCATCAATTAACCCCGTCATCCCTTCTTTAATGTCGTAACCCGCAGCCACATATTCATCGACCAGTTCTACAATCGCTTCATCCTCCATCTCAACTACCAAATCAGATAACTGGTTAAGATATTCAGCTTGTTTCATTCTCTTTCTCCACTTCCCCGTCCTCAATTTTTACAAAGAAAAAAGGCTATTCTACTTGTATACAGCCTTATTCTAACGCATTGTATATTTTTTCACTAATTACTGTTTATGATAGATATCTTATATCCATCATAAATACTAATCAAAAAAGCCTTGGCCTAAGCCAAGACTCCTTGTATTAAAATCATATAGACCGCTGTTCCCACCAAAATTGATAGAATGGTCGAATGTCGCCATTTATGAACGAGAAAGATTGCCCCGCAGGCTAATAAAGCTGCTAATCCTTGAGAAGACATAAATTCAATATCTTTAATAGAATAAATAAATAAGATTGCCATAATCGAATACGGAAAGACCTGTCCTAGATAAATGACCCATAAAGGAGTCTGATTTTTAAATACAATAAATGGAAAAAAGCGAATAAAGCCCGTCACCGCTCCCATTACCACTAGTAAAAGAAGGGAATGTAAATTAGACATATTCTGGCCTTCCTCCTCTCAAGCGTTTTTCTGTTAATAGGACCATTATTACGCTCATCATTGTAGGTAGCATAAAGTTATTCGGCCCAATAATTAAAAAGAAAATAATAGAAAAAATAATCCCATAAATAGCAGGTTTATGATTATCAGTCGCTTCCCATTGATTCAACACCACCACAAAAAACAAGGCAGTCAAGGCGAAGTCTACCCCTTCTGTAGAGAATGGTAACCGATCGCCTACCAAATTTCCAACCAATCCCCCTACAATCCAATAGAAATGATTAAGCATGGATACATATAAATAATAATTTTTGCGATTAAGATCAACCGGCAAATGATCATTACAAACAATTGAAAAAGTTTCATCTGTTAAACTGTGTATTAAATAGAATTTACGCCACCCTACATTTTTGTAACGCTCTAATTGACTAATGCCATAGAACATCAAACGAAAATTAACCATCAGAGTTAAGATAGCAGTAGAAATAAGACCTGCTTGACTACTTAAGAGGATGGGAGCCATAAACTGTATGGATCCAGAATAAACAAAAATACTCGTTCCTAGCGACCATAACCAATTATAACCTTTTGCTTGCATCATTATCCCGAAGCCTAATGCTAATACAAAATAAGCTACAGAAATAGGAAGGCTAGCTTTAAAAGCATGCTGAAAATCTTTGCTCTTCATAGTGTCACTCCTCTACCTCATCAGTCCCACAATTTGGAACATATCATTGCATCACAGCCATCATATAGTTTGATACGCTTACAATGCAAGCGTTTTCTGAATGTTTAATAATTCTCATCAAAATCTGATTTTGGAAGGGGTTTATCATGAGGTTTTGAGTCCTTCAAGAGCATCTACAATGAAAATGAGTATTTTTCACATTTTAAAAACAAAACTCCCCTCATCTATCAGATGGGGGAGTTGGTTTCATTAAGCAGGTTGATGTATTTTTTCAACAAGCATTTCCAAATTTTCAACATCAAAACCAGAAAAAGTTTCATATACATCCGATTCAATGACTGGCAACCGCAAAAAGCCTTTATTTCTAAGCTCATCCACTACTTCTTCTTGATCCATGACATTAATTTCTTGATAGCTTATCTGTGCTTGGTCTAAATATTGCTTGGTAAAGATACAAGCAATACAATCTGCCTTTGTATATAATTTAATCATTTCCATTCTCCTTTTAAAAATCATAATCCTCTTCATTCATTGCTTCTACTTCCCCCATTAAGTAACCCGATCCTACCTGAGAGAAGAAATCATGATTACTAGTATTCGTTGAAAGTCCATTCATCACAATGGGATTGACTCGCTCGGCAATCCCATCTGCATACAGTGGTGGAAAGCCAAGGTTCTGCAAGGCCTTATTAGCATTGTATCTCATAAAGACCTTCACTTCTTTCGTCCAACCAATCGCATCATATACAATATGGGCAAAAGCCTCTTCTTTGGTCATAAGATCATTCAGTAAGAGATACATCCAATTTTCTAATTCTTTCTGCTCTGTTTGACTCAACTCACGAAAGGCTAGCTGGAATTTATAACCTAAATAAGTGCCGTGCACCGATTCGTCACGGATAATTAACTTAATAATCTCTGCCACATTCTCTAATTTAGCATTTCCTAAATACCACAACGGAGCATAAAATCCACTATAAAAAAGAAAAGATTCTAGAAAGACAGACGCAATCTTCTTCTGCAAGGCCGTCCCACTCTGATAAATTTCATTAATGACCTTGGCCTTATATTGTAATTGAGGCTGTTGGTTTCCCCACGCAAAAATTTCATCAATCTTTTTACTGTCGTTGAGCGAGATAAAGATTGTAGAATAAGATTTAGCATGCACACTTTCCATGAAAAGAATATTATTCAAAACGGCTTCTTCATGCTGACTTCTAATATCTTCTCGCATCACATTGGCCCCCTCCTCTGATTGAAGGGTATCTAATAAAGTCAATCCTACAAAAGCATGATTAATCACTTCTTGCTCAATTTCTGTGAGACTGCGCCAATCCGCTAAATCATTAGAGACCGGAACCCGCGTATCCAACCAGAATTGACTCGTTAATTTTTCCCAAGTTTGTTTATCTAAGGCATCTTCTAAACGATTCCAATCAATCGCTTTATAATATTCCACTTCACCTGAATGTGAGTGTTGAGCCATAATTTCATTAAAAAATGACATCCTCTATCCCCTCTCTTATATCGTACATGATTCGCAATCATTCGCACCTATCAATTCCTCATCTGCCGTAAAAGTTCTAACATAGTACAAGGATTTAATTCCTTTAGCATACGCATAATTTCTCAATCGGTTAAGATCACGAGTGGTCATCTTAGTCGTTCCTCCTTGCTTCCACTCATAAAGACCGGTTGGTAGATCCGACTTCATAAAGAGAGTCAGTGACATCCCTTGATCCACGTGTCTCTGAGCTTGAGCATACACATCAATGATTTGCCGTTGATCCATTTCATAAGCTGAACAGAAATAATTCATGGTTTCATTCGATAAGTAAGGAGTCGGGTAAAAAATAGCACCTACTTGTCCCTCTTGACGATGCTCAACCTTCTGCACAATTGGATGCAAAGAAGAAGACGTTTCATTAATATAGGAAATGGAGCCGGTGGGGGCTACTGCTAATAAATATGCATGATAGAGGCCTCCCGCCTGAATCTCTTGACTTAAAGCCAACCAATCTTCATACCTAGGAATTGCCACCTTGCTAAAAATTTCTTTTACCTTATCAGACCGAATCTCTACATCCGCTTGATCTAAGTAATGTTCTTGAATATAGCTTCCATCCGCATAAGCTGAGAATTCAAATCCCTTGAAAGTCGTTCCTTTTTCAAGGGCAATTTTATTAGACGCTTTAAGTGCATAGAATCTTAAGCAGCGAAAATAAAGATCTGTAAATTCTAAAGATTCCTCTGATCCATATGGAATGCGATGATAAGCGAGCGCCGTATGGAGCCCCATCGCTCCTAATCCAACTGAATGATAGTCTTGGTTACCTCGCTCAACCGTTGGAACTGAGCGGATCTGACTTAAATCTGACACCTGAGTCAGGGCCCGAATGGCTGTTTCAACCGAAGCTTCAAAATCGCTACCTTTCAACATTTCAAGAATATTTGTCGACGCCAGATTACAAGAGATATCGGCTCCTACATGCTTATATGAAAGATCTTCATTCAGAATAGAAGGCTCTTGAACTTGGAAAATTTCTGAACAAAGATTCGACATTACCACACGGCCTGCGATAGGATTCGCCCGATTTACCGTATCAATATTGATGACATAAGGATAGCCAGATTCTTGCTGGAGTTTTGAAATTTCTTGTTCCAATTCACGAGCAGCTATTTGATATTTTCGAATATTAGGATTTTCGACCATCTTGTCATATTCAGCCGTGATATCGACATAAGCATAAGGCAAACCATACTCACGTTCTACATCATAAGGGCTAAACAAATACATTGGCTGGTTCGTTTTTAGCAAATGGTAATACTGGTCTGGAACAATGATACCTAAAGATAAGGTCTTTACTCTGACCTTTTCATCAGCATTTTCTTTCTTAGTGGATAGAAAAGCATAAATATCTGGATGAAAGACAGATAGATAACAAACTCCCGCTCCTTGTCGAGCCCCTAATTGATTGGCATAAGAGAAAGCATCTTCAAATAATTTCATCACAGGAACCACTCCTGAAGCGGCATTTTGAATCCCTTTGATAGGAGATCCTGCTTCTCTCAAATTAGTCAAGTTAATCCCCACACCCCCACCGCGTTTAGAGAGCTGGAGTGCAGAGTTAATGCTTCGTCCAATCGATTCCATATTATCCTGTACATCTAATAAGAAGCATGAAACCATTTCTCCTCTGGCTTTTTTTCCAGCATTTAGAAAAGTGGGAGTTGCCATTTGCAGACGATGATGAATATGCTCATCTGCAATTTTCCATGCTAAATCTGGATCACCTTGTCCGAGATAGAGAGCCATCAAAGCAATCCGATCTTCGTAACGTTCTAAGTAACGCTGCCCATCTCGTGTCTTTAAGGCATATTGAGTATAAAATTTAAAAGCTCCCATAAAACTCTTAAAGCGAAACTTCTGTTGATAAAGATGTTTAAACAATCGCTGGATAAACTCCCAATCATAAGCAGAAACAACCTCTTCTTCAATATAATCACACTCAATTAAATAGTTTAGCTTTTCCTCCAAATGATGAAAAAATACCGTATTCGGATTAATATGCTCAATAAAATAAGCTCGAACAGCCTCTTGATCCTTTTCTAATGGTATTTGTCCATCAATCGGAATATTCAACTGATTATTCAATTCAAAATATGAAACAGGTTCTTGGATACTTACTTGCTTAAATTCTGACATAAATTTTCATGCTCCTTTATCAATTGGTTCACATCATGGGAATTCCCTTGAAATTCAAACAAATGAAGCAAGGGAAGAGCGAAGTCTTTTGCTAAATTCTTCGCCGTATAACAAAATAAATCCATGAAATTTCGGTTGCCTCCCCCAAATATTCCTTGGCAATATCGATAGTTTTGATAAGAAGATAGAAATTCTGACATAATATAGGTCGTCTCAGACGCATAAGTAGGAGCTACCAATATAAAAGCTTCATCTACCTCAATAAAGTCATAATTCTCTGGAGTTATTTCACAGTGATCAATTCCAGTTTTAAGTACAAACTCTCGTGTATTACCGATTATAGACTGGTAATAAATCATTTTTCACATTCCTTTTAACTTTTTTTTTGATTCGCAATATATTTCATTCAATAAAAAAATCCCTAAAAAGGCATGGTCTGCCCCTTTAGGGATCTTAATATTTTGCCTCGAAATATTAATAGCATCTCAACCTGTAACAAAAGATCTGACTTAGCCTGAAGGCTTCACAGTGGCGGGACCGTTCCAGATTTACACTGGATTCCATTGTTAAAGGTCGTATGAAATTGTCTTGAGCGAATTCATAAATAGTCTAGCAGAGTTGATCCTTAGAAGCAAGAAGTTCAGCACAACATTTTGTGTCAAACCCAAACAAACCCCTATATATAGTGTTTAGTTTTCTTTTTTAAACAGGTCGCCTGGATAAAAATTTTCAGGAGCCATCTCTTCATAAATTACCCTAACATTCTCAGCCGGTGCAAAATTTTGTTGTTCCATGGCTTCTACTATCGCTTGAGCTAACTCTTGCTTCTGTTCCGCAGTGCGTCCTTCTTTTAATTGAATTCTGACAAATGGCATAATCGTCCTCCTTATCGAACTGTAATCTCTAAGTTTTGTAAATGATCATATTCTACCCTAATCTTATCACCTGGCTGAATCAATGGAGCAGCCGTAATCCCACCTGTCATAATCGGTTGTCCTGCTTTCACTTCTTCTCCATACTGGTTTAAATGTTTGGCTAAGGCCACTATTGCTTCTGCCGGATGACCTAAGACAGCTGATCCATCACCTTCAGCATAAATCTCATCATTTACATATAATTTAACTGTCTCTTTTGATAAGTCAAAGGCTTTGGGATCCGTTTTTTCATTGCCAAATACAGCTCCGGCTGCAGACGTATTATCCGCAATCACCGACACCAAATCGAAATCAAAATTTTCATAACGGCTATCAATCACTTCCACACATGAAAATACATAATCAATATTATCCAATACATCTTGAATCGTTAGATCATTGCCTTTTAAATTCTTTTTAAGAACAATCCCAATTTCAGGTTCAACTTTTGGATGAATATAACGATCAAATTGGATTTCATTCATCGTTTCGATCATGTCTTCAAAAATATAGCCCACAATAGGAGAATCAACTCCCATTTGATCCCATTTAGCTTTTGAAGTCAGTCCCATTTTTGGAGCAAGAAGTTTAGCGCCTTCTTTCTTCCATAGGTCTAACAGAACCTCCTGAGCCTTATAAGCGTCCTCTACCGTATAATCTTTTGCAAGGTCTTTTGTGATTTTGGTGATTTCTTTTCGATTCTTTTGTCCCTCAAACACATAATCAGCCACTGCTTGATAATTTTTCTCCATGTCTTTCCTCCTAATATGCCTTTACAACGCCATGATAACGCTTTTACCATCCATATAAATCTATTATAGCAAGTAAATTATCTTACACAACTAATTAGATTGAGAGGAAAAAACAACCAACATTATACAAATTATAAGAAGCTAAAAAGCTTACCCACTCATTGAGGAATAAGCTTTTTAGAAGATTAAAGGCCTTATCTTTCTTCATTGTTCACAATTTGATAGTAGGTACGAGAGGTGATGCTATACATTAAGAAATAGGCAAGCAAGAAAACAACCGCTACTATGACATTACTATTAACAAACAAAGCACGATCAAATACTCCTACTAAGGCTAGAATATTAAAGATTAGGCGTGAAGACACCAGTAAATGCAGCAGGGCGATCCCTATTGGCAGACCAAAGAGCCAGATGATTTGTGATCGAATCGTTCTTTTAATCATGGCGTTTGGCAAGCCTACCTGCTTCATAATCTGATAATTTCGACGATCCTGATAACCTTCTGAAATCTGCTTGAAGTAAATCATGAGGAAAACACCTACTAACAAGACAATGGTCACCAGAATTCCCAAGAACAGCGCTCCCCCATTTAATTCATACATCTCTTTTCGAATGGCCTCTTTACTTGCAATCCCTACTTTGTGTTTCGCAGCAATCTCATCTACCTGATCTTGAACTTCAGCAAATGAACCTTCAGCTTGAACATTCACACTCCGAGTTAGATCAAAAGGTAAACTCTCCCCTGTTTTAAAATCCGTTGTCGGATAGTGTTCCCAAACCTCTTCTAAAGAAATCGTAGAAGGAACCACGAATAGAAATTGATCAATAGGAATATTCTTCTCCAAATATTTACTAGGTAATGATTGAACCTTCCGTTCCTGATCTAGAAAAACAATGGAAGCATAATCATTGTATTCTTTTTGATTAGAAATCATCCCGATACTATCAGCAGACAACTGAAGATTCTCGCTATAAGCCTTATTATAGTCTTCAATTGGCATGACTTTTGCGATCCCCATCATCCCTTGACTTTGAAATTTAGAAACCACATTACCTTCCATTTGAACCGAAGCCCCATAACCAACAAAAGGGGTAACTTGCTTAACTTGAACGACTTTTGAAAGGTCCTCTACTATTGGATCTAATTGAGCTTGATCAATTTCGCCAGTCGTGCTAGCCTCAGGGAAGTAAATTTGATAATCTGCTGGCAAGGCATCATCTGCTGCTAATTCCATCGAGCGATAGGTCGACACCGTCATCCCTAATATCATCAGAATCCCAGCACATAAAATACTTATCCCCGTTAAACTTACGGCATTGGCTTTCATCCGGTAAAGCATCCCCGACACAGATAAAAAATTTTGGGCTTGATAGAAGTAGTTAGGACGGCGTTTCAAGCTTCTCAGAACAAAAATACTGAGCGACCCCACTAGAAAGAAACTACCAATCACTACCAATATAACCGCTACAAAGATTGTTCCAATAGAGGAAATAAACCCTTCACTCGTTAAAGCTAAATAATAGCCTGTTCCCACTCCGATTAAACCAATTAGTAAGGCTAACCAATTAGAGCGCGGCTCGCTTTCCCCTTTACTACTAGACTGAATCAAAGCAACTGGATTTGATATCGATAGTTTTACCGACGCCATAATATGAATCATAAGAAACAGGGTTCCCATTAAGATAAGCACGATTAAACAAGCCCTAACACTAAATGGATAATCCATGATGCCTGTGCCGGTATTAGCCATCAATCGATTCAAGAAGAGAAACACCAAATGACCAAACAGGTAGCCTCCCGGTAACCCAATTACCATCACAATAAGGTATTCTATTAACAATTTAATCCGATCCATCGCTCTTAAGTGTTTTTTCTCCATCCCTAACACACTATATAATCCGATTTCTTTGTATTGGTGTTTGGCAATGAAGAGACCCGCATAGGTCACAAAAATGAAAGTAAACAAGCCACTTATCGCTACAGCCATCGTGATGATCATCGGTAACACTTCATGACGATTTTGTACATAATCATTGTCCAATAAGGAAATCATAATATAAAGAAGGCCCGTTAAAATAGAGGTAGCCAATACAAAGGGAACGGTCGTTTTTTTATGAGCTAAAAGACTCTGTTTACTTAATTTCCATAAAATAGATCCCTGCATCGCTATTCACCCCTTTTACTCAAGACAGAGAGTGAATCTGAAATTCTTTGCTGAAATTCTTGCAGATCATCATTTCCTCGATAAATTTCATGATAAACAATGCCATCTTTTATGAAGAGGACTCGACTTGCGTAAGCAGCAGCCTTTATCGAGTGAGTCACCATCAAGATCGTTTGCCGATTCTGATTGATTTTCTGAAACAATTCCATAATCATTTCCGATGATTTAGAATCTAAGGCGCCTGTTGGTTCGTCAGCCAAGAGAATATCGGGTTGTGTCACAATCGCTCTTCCGATCGCTACCCTTTGACATTGCCCCCCAGAAATTTGATACGGAAATTTATCTAACAAATCCTGGATTCCTAGAAGAGGTGCGATTTGTTCCACTTCCTCTTGCATAATATCAGCTTTCATATTGGATAAAACCATAGGTAAGAGAATATTATCACGATTTGATAAAGTATCTAAAACATTAAAATCCTGAAAAACAAATCCTAAGCGTTCCCGCCGAAATTTAGCCACTTCACTTTCTGATAAGCGACTCGTATTGGTTCCATTAATTAAAACTTGCCCTTCACTTGGCGAATCAAGCGTCGCAATAATATTTAGCAAGGTTGATTTACCTGAGCCCGATTCTCCCATAATCGCCACAAATTCTCCTGTATTCACACCTAAATTAATATCCCTCAAAGCAAGCGTTTGATTGTCCTTATTTCCATAGACTTTTTTGACATTTTGAACTTCTAATAACATTTCAACGCCTCATTTCATAGTTTTTTTATTGATGTCTTTATTCTATAAATAAGACGCTTGCCTTGCCTTCATCTAATCTAACAACAAGCTTACAATTCTGTAAGTTAGTCAGCTAACTTAAACGAAATTGTAAATTTACTTCCATGACCATACTGAGATTCGACCGATACTTTTTGATCCAAACGTTGTGCAATGCTTTTTACAATAAAAAGACCCAAGCCACTCGACTTCTCATTTAACTTTCCATTAAAACCAGCATAGCCTTTATCAAAAATTTTAGGTAAATCCTCATGGCTAATCCCCGGTCCTTGATCTTCAATCGTCAAATAATGATCTTTAAAATAAATCGAAATCCTTTTCCCCTCACTGTATTTCAAAGCATTATTTAAGACTTGTTCTACCATTAACTGCGACCAGTTGGCATCCGTAATAACCTCTACCCTAATAGGTTGATAGTCTAACTTTGTCTTGGTCTGAATAAAGACAGGCGAATATTTTTTCAATAGGGGTTTGATCAAATCATCCATCTTGACTTTGGTAATGAGCATATCTGGATCAGGATGGGTCAACTTTAAATAGCTCATCGCCAAATGACTATAGTTTTCAATATCTAATAAAAGAGAAGTGAGTGTCTGGTTTTTACTATTAGCGAGTAATAATTTGGCTGCCGTAATAGGAGTTTTCATTTGGTGAATCCATAGAATAAAGTAGGATTCCATTTCTTTCATATTTGAACTGCGCTGTTCTTTTAAGCTTTTTATCTCATCTTTAAGCCATTGATTTTCTTCTTCTAGATTGATTTTCTTTTTATAATGCGTCCATTCCAGAATTAAAGCTATCATCAAAATAAAAAGAATTAATAAACTTCCAAGCAACAAACCATACAAGGGCAATTGCATTAGGAAAAAAATCAACGTAAACACTAACAAGGCCCAGCCCACCATTGTAAATACTAATGTCTGCTTCTTCAAAAAATCAATCATCTTTCTCCCTCAACTAATCGATAGCCTACATTCTTCTTCGTCTCTAAGAACCCTTCCAAACCAATTTCCCGCATTTTCTTACGAAGACGAGAAATATTAACCGATAAAGTATTCTCATCGATATAATGATCTCCTTGCCAACAGGCTTCGATCAATTCATCTCGGCTAACAAATTGATTAGGATGACTAAATAAAGAATGTAAAATAAGCATTTCTGTTTGTGTCAATTCTACCGTACCTTCTGGATTGCTGAGTGTTGCCTGACGTAAATCTAATTTATTAGCATCGATTGAAAAAACTTCACTCACTTGGTTAGCAAAATCATAAGTACGACGCAGAACAGCTTGAATTTTAGCAATCAGCACCGGAATATCAAAGGGTTTCTGCACAAAATCGTCTCCTCCCATCTGCATGGCCATAATCTGATCGAGATTATCAGTTCGCGAACTGATAAAAAGAATCGGTACTTGAGACTCCTTACGAATTTCTTGACACCAGTGATAACCATTAAAACTTGGTAAATTAATATCTAAAAGAATCAAGTGAGGATCTGATTGATGAAAATCTTGCATAATCTGATAGAAATCTTCCACCAGCACAATCTCGTACCCCCACATTTCCAATTGCTTTTTTAACTCTTGTCGGATAACTTTATCGTCTTCAATAATCATTATTTTCAAAAGTCCCACCTCCTAATTAAAGCTATTATACTAGAAAGTAAAGGCTTCCACATCAACTAAATTAAACACTCATTCTTATTTTTTTCATAAGCGGTTTAATCAAGATACTTAAGAGAATCGTTATAATACCGACGATTAAAACGAGTATATATAGCGATTGAGCATTAATGGTTTCAGCTAACCAGCCATAAAGGGACTGTCCAACTGGCGTCATTAACATTGAAAGAAAGAAGACAAAGGACATCACCCTCCCGATCAACTCAGGCTGACTTTTAACCTGTACATAACTCATTAAATGAACTGAAATCATTGAGAACATAATTAAAGTTAAACTAATAGCCCCATTCATTATCCAGAAACTATTGGTGGGACTCAGTCTCTGCATGAGCGCATAAGAAACAACCATCATACAAATACCTGACAAGAAAAGTAAGAACCAGAGATTTTTTCTTGCCAATTTCTTAGACCAAGCTCCATAAATGATCGCTCCTAACAGACTTCCCAAACCAAAGTTTATATTTAATATACTATATTCTATATTCCCGACCCCTAAATAGACTCTAGCAATATAAGGAATCAAGGTTTGGATCATCGACCCTATCAATAAATTTAACACAGTCGCACACAGTGTAACCTGCAAAATAATTTTTTTGGCTGAAAGATAGTTAGCAGCTTCCTTCAAATCATTTCTATCCATTTGAATCACTGAAGATTGCTGCTGTTTAACATTTTCTGATTCAATTTTAAGCAGGGCTTCACAGCTCAACGCAAAAACAAATAACGTACAACAAATGAATAAGTTAATCTTCATTGTAAACACGCCATAAAAACTCCCCCCCATAACTGGTGCTAAGATAATACCGAGATGACCAATTGCCGAAATCATACTATTAACTTTAATTAATGAATCTCCTTGTGCTAATTTAGGTAGAACCGCTTGAACCACCGGCGTTTCAAATGCTGAAAGCATTCCAAGAACAAAAATAATCAAAAACAAACCACCATAATGAGTTGAGATATCCATAAAAAATATCAATACTATCGTCAAGAATAAATAACATGTGTCTAGTAGCAGCATTGATTTTTTCTGATTAAACCGATCCGCTAGCACTCCACCAAAAGGCAAAGCTAATAATCGCCCTAATGAGATCACAGCCATTGACGTCCCAAAACTTGTAGCAGAGTGACTGTGATCTAATATATACAAAAGAATTAAAAATTGTCCCAAAGAGGAACCAATCACCGAAAAAAATTGACTAGCCACTAAAAGTAAAGTTGATATATTTTTCATATTTTCCTCCATTGATGAATGGCAAGCTGATCTTTTTAAGAAGTAAATCTCTCAATCAAGATCAAATTCCCTTAATTTTTTACTGTTTATGTCTGAACATAGGAAGAATCGCTTCTTATTAACTAAAGAGTGTTCGGCAACAACATTACATACCGATAGTATGTTACGGAGGGAATTATAACCAGCGTTACATAACGCTGGTATGTTTAGCTCAGAAACATAATCAGCCTCGAAAAGCTGATTATGATCTACAAAAGATTGCGTTGATAATTTTTTAAGTAGTCGATTAATTGATTAGCAGCATTCATTACTTGCTCATCAAGGATTGGGATTCCCATCGAATCAAATATTTTCTGAAAGAAAACAAGCTTCCTCTTGGCTTCCTCACTAGAATAAGTCCCCATCTGGATCCCCATCCAAAGGTTAAAAGTCACCATCAAAAGTTCAGCAACTTCACGGGGAAATTCGGTCTTAATCGATCCATCTTCTATCCCTTCGTGTATGTAGGCTTCGATCAATGGCACCCCTTCATCAAAGCTTGCTTTATACTGCTCTCCGATCATTCGCGGTGTCTGTAATAACACACGACCTGAATAACCAATTGCCTGCTTCTCCATTTCCAAAAATTCACGAACAAGTAGCGCTTTAATTTTATCTAATCCCGTATCACCCTCCACCACTTCATTTTCACTTTCTCTTGAGAAAGACTCCATCACTTGTTCAAAAATATCCTGCTTCGATTTAAAATGGTGATAAACAGCTCCTTTAGTCATTCCACCTAGACCCTTTACAATATCTTGTATTGTTGTATTGTCATAGCCTTTTTCAAAAAAGAGCTTTGCAGCAACCTCTAAAATTTGCCTTCTAGAATCTTCTCCCGTTCCCTCACGTGACATCGGCTCGCCCCCTATAACATACCATCGGTATGTTCAATATACAAGTAATCCTATTTTGTGTCAAGCTTTTTTCACCCAGTAAATTTCAATCTATTTTAACGCTCTCCTCAGTTGTATAAATTTAACTTAACTGCCATAATTTAATATATAGTCGTGCCACTTCGTTAAATACATCCTAAAAGGAGGATTCTTCATGCAAATTACTCATTACGGACACGCTGTCGTTCATATCGTTACAGAAACAGGAACACGTCTTATTATTGATCCCTTTATCAATGGCAATCCTTTCTGTCAAATAAAGCCTGAACAATTAGCAGTAGATGTGATTCTATTAACCCATGCTCACTCTGACCATTTTGGGGATACCCTTGAGCTAGCAAAGCAACATGATGCCTTAGTCATCACCGTTTTGGAACTTGCTGACTATCTTGAAAATCAAGGAGTCCGAGTACATGGCATGCAACCAGGAGGAAGTCATCCATTTGATTTTGGTAAAGTGACGCTCACTCAAGCGATTCATGGCTCTTCACTTTGGATTGATGATAAGCCTTTTACCTTTGGATTAGCCACTGGTATTATCTTAGAAATAGAGAATAAAACACTTTATCATTTAGGAGATACTGCACTTTTCTCCGATTTAAGTCTCTATGGCAAACTCTATGACATTGACCTCGCCTTCATCCCAATCGGCGATAATTATACCATGGGGCCTGAACATGCAAAATTAGCTGCACAATGGCTCCAAGCTAAGAAAGTGGTCCCCATTCATTACAACACTTTCCCACTAATCGAACAAGATCCACAAGCCTTTGTTAATTCTTTAGATGAAAATCAAGGCTTTATTCCATCCATTGGCGAAAGCTTTGACCTCAATAACCATTAAAAACTTCTACTAACACAAAACCCGTCTCTCTAACACCATAACTAAGTCTCATTTATTGACTCACTCTTCAATGAATACAAAAATATCGCAAAAGAAAAAAACTTTTGCGATATTTTATACTTCGTTTGTTTGCTGTACATTCATTTTTTGGTGCCAAGCATTTCGAAGCGAAGCCACTAAACTAAAAAAGCCGATCACAATCATCATCTGGCACAACTTCATCTCAGGGGTTTGAATGGTCCCCATGGAATCGACTTCTCTGACCATAATATAAATCGATGAAATGATAAATAAAACTAACCATCCAATATTGACACGTATCCAATTTTTCATAGGACCCCTCCTCACTTTGAACTTCTAAACTGTTATCATCTTATACATTAGAATAAAACACTTAAGAGTGAATAGGATCCGCCCAAAGACCGAACATCAGATTACTTCGCTCCTATGTAAGTCAACCATTCTCTTATTATGAATCCCATATAAAGCTTTGATGCCATAATATAAAAAGGTCCGACTTGAAAAGTCGAACCCGATCAATAATTTCCTTCAATAGTGAAGGCGTTTTTTTATTTTTTCTCTTTGAAGCCTTGTTCTAATAGAAACTCTTCACTTTTCTTCATACTTATTCCTTCATCTAAATCGCCTTCAGTCTCGAGGTTGGCAACTTCTGCTAATTCATTAATATCGCCTTTTTCAAAATCTAATTCGACTGTTTCAATCACATGATCATCTTTATAGTCCAATTTTTCTTTCAATCCTTCTGTATCTTGCATGGTTTCAGAGATTGGATCAAGTATTTCTCTTGCTCCTTCTTCATCTTCAACTCCAAGAGATTCATAGGTTAACTTATTGACAGTCTTTTGCTTTAAGACCTGATCCCCTTTATAGTAATAAGTTAATTCTATTTCCATGCCATCTACTTCGCCCACAAATACTTTTTCTTTTAAATCATCTTTACCACTTGTAAAACCAGTCAGTAAAATAAAAGCCATCATGACAGTCAACAACGAAAAAATTTTTTTCATCAAAATCATCCTTTCAAAATTAAATATAATTAATTATTGATAGGTTAAATTTTATCATTTATTAATATTAGGATCAATTAATTATTCTTTTTCCGTTCACTAATTAAAACGGTGAGCATCGTCTATGCATTTAGAAATATCACTCTATTGGTAATATTGAGCTTGAGCTTGCCATAGGTCTTGATATTTCCCCCTTTCTTTAACTAACTCTTCATGAGTGCCTCGCTGAATAATGCTCCCCTGATCAAAGACGAGAATCTCATCACAAAAGCGACAGCTAGATAAGCGATGTGAAATATAAAAAGCCGTTTTGTCTTTAACAATCTCCGAAAATTTCTGATAGATTTCAAACTCAGCCACAGGATCTAGTGCAGCCGTTGGTTCATCCAAGATCATGATCGGTGCATCTTTATAGATCGCACGTGCCATTGCAATCTTTTGTGCCTGTCCTCCCGACACTTCAACCCCATTCTCATCATACTCTGTTCCTAAATAAGTATTGACCCCTTCTTCAAGAGAATCAGTGAAATAAGTCAAACCAATTTCTTCCAAAGAATTTCGAACTCTATCCGCTTCATAGTTGGGATGGACTGCGATATTCTCTGCAATGGTCAATCCTAGCAAGCGAAAATCTTGAAAAACAACGGAGAACAATTGATAAAACTCGCTCAGTGAATACTTATCTGCCTCAATATGATTCAAGAAAACTTTGCCTTGGTTTGGTTCATACAAACGCATCAGTAATTTAATAAAAGTTGTTTTACCTGAGCCATTCTCACCCACAATGGCATAATGCTTCCCAATTTCAAACTCTTCACTTATATTCTTCAACGTTGGCTCTTGACTACCAGGAAACGTAAAGGATAAATTTTCAACCGATAATTGATAATGATTATCTAAGCGCTTTTCAATCGGAATAGATCCCTTAGCATTCTCATCTGGAAGATCCATAATTTCATAGAATCGTTCCATCGGGGCCGTTTGTGCAAAAAGAGTCAGGAAATTCAGGGTGTCCACTAAAGCCGACATTAATTGCCCAATTCCTCCTATCATCTGAATCAACATTCCGATGGGCATATTTCCAAGAATTACTCGAATTCCAATTAAGAGATATACAAAACTTGTAACAATCTGTGATCCTACATGATTCGTTAAACGCACCCTACCAAAGCCACCATAATACACGCGCTGAAAAGTTGATAATTCAGAAAAAAAGCGCTCCATTGTATCTCTCACTCTATGATATAAATGGTAAAGTCTAATTTCTTTTCCTGCTTCAACTTCTATCAAGGTGATATAAAAATAAGAAAATAAATTATTCGCTTTTACCAACCATTCTGCTAACTCATTTACTCCTTGCATGGTTCTCTGAGATAAGTAAGTTTGAAATACAGCAACCAAAACAACGACTATGATCAAAATGATATTCATAAAATACGGATGGAGACCATTTATTGTCTCGTGAGCCCTAGCTTGCCAAAGGGGCCATAATAGTAACAGGGCATAGAATAAATTAGCCGCATTTCTTATCAATCCGTAAAAATGCTGATAGATTAGATGAAAACTCGACCCATTATTAAACTGGTCTCGATGTACTTGAAAGAGCTTTTCCTTCGTTTCGGAATCATCTGCATAGTGAAAATTCGTCGTCAATATCTTCTCATAAGGAACCGCTAATATTTTTTTCTTAACTAATTGATCCTTCTTCGAAGCAATGGGTTGAAGCCAACTTGCTAAAAAGTTCACCGTAAAAAAGAGAAGTAAATAATGCCAAACATAGGTATAAACTTCATCGAAACGACCTTGGGCAAGAGTGGTCACTATTTTAGATAAATAGATAAAATTTAGAAAAGGGACAGCCCCCACCAACAAGGAAGTCATCAACTGATAAAGAAAAGCTCCTTTACCAATCTTCCAAACATCTTTAAACGTCCTAATAAACAACTGCTTCTTATTCATTAGATAATCCCCCCTTCCATAATGACTTCTTCTGGCGCTTCCTCAATTTCATCGCGATAATAGTAGGCTTGGGTTTCAAATAAGTGATAATAAGCCCCTTTTAAAGCTAATAATGATTGGTGGTTTCCTTCCTCAATCACCTGACCTTTTCTCAAATAAATGATTCGATCACAAAATTGAGTAGATGCCAAGCGATGTGAAATAAACAAGGCCATTTTTCCTTTCGAAAATTGCAAATAGTTCTGGTAAACTTCACTTTCACTAATTGGGTCTAGAGCTGCAGTCGGTTCATCTAAGACCAACACCGGAGCATCTTTGTAAAGAGCCTGGGCTAACTTCAACTTTTGTAACTGTCCTCCTGATAAGTAGACTCCTTCGTGATCAACTTGACGAACGATCCCCGTTTGGTCTCCTTTAGATAAATCTTTAATCACTTGGTCTAATCCGCTTTGTTTCAAGACCGTTTGATATTTCTCTTGATCAAAGGGATAACCTTGTAGAACCGTATCCTTAATCGTCAAAGTAAATAAATAATTATCCTGAAAGACTGGCGCAAATAGATGATAATAGTCTTCAATATTCAACTTCGAAACCTCTTGATTATTAATTAAGACCTGCCCATGACTCGGCTTCAATAAACCCAATAACAATTTTATAAGTGTCGTTTTTCCGGCGCCGTTCTCTCCCACAATGGCTAATTTTTCATTACCACTGATTTTAAGATTAAGTTGATTAATAACAGCCTCTTCGGCATTCGGATAAGTATATGAAACATTTCGAAACTCTATACTTTCAATTTCGTTTGGTATTGGGGAATTTGATTGATGATTAAGCACAGATTCTTGGTGAAAATACCGGTAAATATCTACTAATTTGCTATTATGTTGTATAAATTTTGCAGTGGCATCGATAAAATTCGCCAGACTGGTAGTGAGCATAGGAACCATACTAGCATAGACGACAAAATTTTGAACTTCAATATGACCTTGTTTAATTTCTTCGATACTTTGGTAATACGCCAATGCTGTCATGATCAGCAGCATTAAAAGTACAAAGACTCCTTCTAGTCGTGCGAGCTGATTTTCAGGGTAAATGATCGCCTCAAACTCACTTAAAAGATGATTTTGAATATTCTTAAACCAAGAACTCATCGAATACAAACGAACATCTTTTGCTATTCTTTGGTCTCCCATTGTATGGTTCAAATATTCCAATTTAGTTTCATTCGCCACTCGTTGACCATGATTTTTGCTCACTAACTTATTTTGAAAGTGCTTAATCCCAATCAACCCTAACAATAAGACCATGATTAACAATAAAAAGTTTAAATCTAACTTTACTAAAAAACCGATATAAACTAAAACTGAAAATAATGAAATAAGTAATTTACTAAAAGAATTGATCGTACCATTTAGAGCTGCTTCGGGATGATCTAAAGATCGTGTAACACTATTAAATAATTCAGTCGCTTTGGATCCGACCAAGAGCGGATAATCCAACTTCATCCTTGCATATAATACTTCGCCACTAACGGAAATTCTAAAGCTTTCGCCATGTTTTTCAAGAAAGGTTACAGTGTAAGATTTTAACACTTCTAGTACAATCAAAATTCCCATATATAGAAGAAGTGTATGGACAAAACTTCTTAACGTTATGTCGTTCCTTAACACAGAAATCAATTGAACAGATACAAATAACTGATAAATTGGCATTACAACGGTTAGTATCATATCTAAAAGATAGATCACAAAGAAACGTTTATCATCATTCCATAACAACTTCACTAAAAATTTCAAGGTTTGCCATTTTTCTTTCAATTAAATCACCTCTCGCTTTCTTGCTCACATTATAGAATGTAAAATGCACCTTCTAATCCGAAAGTGCATGAATGGTCATTATTTTGTTATGAATGGTTAATCATCAATGGCAGAGTGACTTCCGTAGCGAAGACCCCTTCCTCCCACTGGCGATTAACAATTCCCTGATACTTCTCCACCGCTGCATCGATCCGTTTCAAACCGTACCCCTGTCGATTAGGTCCTTTCAATGATAGAAAACCTCGCCGTGGTTCTTGAGCCATTGTATTTTGAATACTGATATAAAGCGTGTTTTTTAAAGGAGCGATATACAACCTAATAAATGAGTGAGACAAATCTTTTTGATTCTGTGTTGCCTCAAGCGCATTATTTAATAAATTCCCTAAGATCACAGCTAAATCCGTGCTCGCAATACTTAGGTCTTTAGGGGCAATCGCCGTTGCATAAATTTCAATCCCAGCTGCTTGTGCCCTGCTTAATTTCGTATTCACTAAAGCGTCGATCAAGGTATTACCCGTTCGAATAATCGTATCCACTTGGTTCATTTCATTCGTTAATTCTTGAATATAATGAGAGAGCGCCGAAAAATCAGATGCTTCAATATAAGCATCCATCACTTGCAAATGATTTCGATAATCATGGCGAATCCCTCGCATCTGCCGATAAACCGATTCTACCTCTAATGCATAGCTATCTAACTCTTTCTGCTGTATTTGCTGAAAACGTAAGTCATAACGTAATCTTCCATTCAACCAAAAAGAAGCCACTAAAGCAATCATTAAAAATATTATGACGTACTTAGCCATAAAAAGCCTCCTCTTTATAATGTTCTATAAAGGCTTTCTGGACTTCTTTGACTAAACGTCGAGAAATAGGAACTTTTTCATTATTGGTTAATAGAATATCTTCTTTTCCGATACTCTCAACATGATTCAAATTTACGAGGTAACTTCGATGCGGTGCCACAAAGCGTTGATCCAGTTGATCTTTAAAATTAGCAAGCGTTCCGTTAATGAAAAGCTCCTGAGCTCCTAAATTTAAACGCAATTCACGTTTGTTGACTTCGACAGATAAGAGTTCATCCATCTCGATGACATGTTGCTGACCCTGTCGATCCTCCACGATAAAATATTTCTCCGTCTTAGAAGCCGTCATTAAGTACTTAGCTAACACCCGTTCCACTGCCGCAAGCTTAATCGGCTTCAACAAGAAGTCTAAGGCATCAACTTGATAGCCTTCGACTGCATATTCTGCAAAAGCCGTTGCAAACACAATCTGAAGATAAGGCGCTTGTTCACAAATTTTATGAGCCACTTCCATGCCATTCAACTCAGCCATTTCAATATCTAGAAAGGCAATTTGCCACTCAGGATGCTCTTCTAAAGCAAATAAGAAAGCTTCCCCTGATTCAAATTGATGGATAATGGGGGTTAATTGCAGAGACTGACATGCTTGTTCAATCAAACGAGTCATGTTTTTTCTTTGGATGGCTTCATCATCCGCTAGGACTATTTGTATCGTTTGCATGCATCATCATCCTCCTCCCCATATTTCATTCATATTATAGCAAATTTTTCGCCTAAACTAGCAAACGATTTCAAAAAACTTCCAGCTGAATCGAGCTGGAAGTTTAAATTTATTTCACAATTTTTATACGATAAGACATACAGTCCGAGAGGGAAGCCGTTTCAATGTAACTCATCTCCTCATAATCCATCCGTCCATTCGGAAAATAAGCCTCAACTTTTAATTCAGCTTTCCGACAAAGCTCAAAAATTTGATCAGGGGTATAACATTTCAATGTTTGTTGATACGTTTTACCGTCAGAATAAGACCAACGATCTATCATACAATTCGTTGAATTCTCATAATCATAAACGCGCTTTATTTCAGAGAAATTCATAGCCTGCCCTTTAACTTTTTGCCAGTAGTCAGGATTGTAAATATCGATTAAGGCAACTCCTTGATCAGCCACCCAATTCCTAATTCGTTTCAATAACCATAACTGCTCATCATCATCTCCCAAACCAAATCCATCAAGATATGTAATTAAATCAAACTCCTCTTTCAAATCAAGATGATAAAAACTGCCTGTTAAAGCCCTAATATTCTGGGGATTATGCTCTTTAGCCTTGGCAACTAATTCCGGAACCAATTCAATCGTCGTCACCTGCTGAACGCTCTTAGCCAGCGCTTGTCCCACATGACCCGTACTCGCTCCTAAATCTAAACAACTTTGAATGCTTCGCCCCGCTTGCTCAAGAAGTTCTCTTGCTAAGGGTTCAACATCCTCCTCTGTAAGAACTCCCAACTCTTGAAGTGTCCGCATCTGCTCTCGATAAAAATCTTCTGCCCATTGTTCACTTGTCATCTTTAACATCTGATTCCCTCCTTGTTTAATTTTTATTCAGGAGAGGCTAATAGATATAACAACATATCGAACACCCCTTTTACTCTTTTCACCATTATAACAAAATATGCTCGCCAGCCCTAACTCACATCCCCCTCATTTTAAACGTTCGCCACTCATCAGAAACTATTCAAAACTGTACACTTACTAGAAATTCTGATACATTATGAATAAGTTTCATTTTTTGTTCAGGGAAAGGAGGAACTCTTATCAACAAAAAAGCTTTAATTGAAGAGGCTGCTCATCATACCTTCAAAGAGCTAGGCTACAAAAAAACAAATATCTCTAAAATTACTGAAAGAGCCGGAATTGCAACGGGTTCTTTCTATAAATATTATGATTCTAAAGAAGATATCTTCTTACAAGTCTATATACAAGAAAATAATCAACTGCGTGAACGGATCAAATCACAAATTGATTGGCAAGGAGATCCCATTACAATTATCCAAGCTCTCTTTCGTCTCTCTCATTTGGAACAAGTAGATAATAAAATCATGGCTGAGTGGAATAATGAGGCCATCAACCACCTGATGAAAGATTATTACAATTCAGATCAGGGAAGAAAAGAATACCCCTTTCATCACTTTTTATTTGAAACCTTTCAAACAAAATTAGTTGAATTAGGCTATTCAGACTCCGAAATTAAAAAATTAATTCAAGTTTACGAATTATTATATGCACTCGATACCAAGATAGATAAATCAAATCTTCCGCATTTTAATGAAAGTTTACAAGTTTTAGTGGAATACTTTATCAGAGGAATTGTCAATCAAAAGAAATAGACAATCGCTACTCATTCAAACAATAGCAAATTATCTCTTCAACTAAAAAAAGGATCCAACTATCAAGCTGGATCCCTTTTCTATTGATTTTTATCTTACTCTTCAACTGTTGTTTCTTCTTCACTTGAATTTTCTTCCGAAACAGCTGAGTCCTCTTCTGAAGCAGTCGAGTTCTCTTGATCCCCCTCTACTTCAAAAGCTGGTTTTAAATGACCTTCTGCAGCTAATTTATCTAGAAAATCATAAACTTCTTGAGAAGCAAAGGCTTTTTGTAAGGCTTTGCTAGCCTCACTGTCAAGATTCGCTTCACGAATCACCAAAGTAATCGCAAAAGTATCTTCCTCATCCTCTTCTAAAATTAGAGCATCTTCAGGCGTTAAATCAATCGAAGCAATGTAAGTTGGATAGTTAAACACTAATTCTACACCATCTTCATAAGCACCTGTTAAGTTTAATAAATCAATATGAGTAAATTCTAAATTTTTAGGATTTTCAGTAATATCATCCACTGTTGGGAAGAGACCTGCTTCTTCATCCAGCTTCAATAAATCATGTTGAGCTAACACAAATAAAGCACGCGCCTCATTCGTTGGATCAGATGGAATCGCCACTTCTGCTCCCTCTTCTATTTCTTCAACTGATTGATAAACAGGCGAATAAAAACCAACAATCGCATTATAAACGGGCTGAATCGCTGTTAAATCGCCCTCTCTTTCCTCATTAAACATTTCCATAAAAGGACGATGCTGAGCAAAACTACCAAAGGCTTCATCATTAAGAACCGCCTCGTTATATTGAATATTATCTGAAACTTCCACTAATTCAATTGAATAAGGTTCTTCAATCACTTCTGCTGCAATTTCCACAATATCAGTCATTGGTGGCATATGTGAAGCAATCTTTAAGACCTTATCATCCTCTTGAGCCCCTACAAGTGTAGTTGTAGAAGCAAAGAAACCGATTGCTAATAAAGCTGTTGCTAATTTTTTAAACATATAAATCCTCCTTGATTATCTTTTGTCTATGAGACGGGCCAACTTAAAACCTAACCATTGTAAAACCTGAACCATTATAATTATAACGACAACCGCAACATACATGATATCCGTTTCATAGCGTTGATAGCCATAACGGATTGCGAAGTCGCCAATCCCACCACCTCCTGTCACTCCCATAATAGTAGAGTAAGAGAGAAAGCTCACAAAGGCTGTTGTGAAACCAATGACCAATGAAGATCGAGCTTCTACATAAAGAAACTTTACAACTAATTCCCATTGACTCGCCCCCATCGATTCCGCTAACTCACTGACTCCTTTTGGAATATCGTGAAGAGATTGTTCTACAAAGCGCGCATACAATGCAATGGCTATTAACATCATTGGAAAAGAGGCGGCCACTGGATCGCCTGTTGCACGGCCATAGAACTGCCTAATAATCGGTTGCATCGCTACCACCAATAAAAGAAAGGGGAACGATCGAATAATATTCACAAATAAATTCAAAATCTGATGTATCACCCTAGCCCAAACACTCTCGCTTAAGCTTTGACTTGGACTGGTTAAGAATAGAGTCGTCCCTAAAGGTAACCCCAATAAAAGAGCTGCTACCGTGGCTAGCCCCATCATGATTGTCGTTTCTTGTAAACTTTCTAATAACTTAGGACTATACTCGATCAAGCGCTCGAGAAATTGTTGATCAATCATTTCTCAACACCTCCAAGACACTCTCGTAATAAGAATTAGGATAGTCTTCTGAATGAAGAACATGGTTTTCGACAATATCAATCAGCTGTCCTTGATCGACCACCGCTACTCGATGACACAATCTACGAATTAGATCAAGCTCATGTGTTACTAACACAATCGTCATTTCCAATTCATGATGAGCTCTTTGTAATAATTGAATAATTTCTGAAGTCCTCATCACATCCAATGCCGATGTGGGTTCATCGCAAAGCAGAACCTTGGGCTTAGTAATCAAAGCTCGTGCTATCCCTACACGTTGCTTTTGTCCCCCTGATAACTGGCTAGGGTAGTGGGATTTATGCGCTTTCAAATCCACAAAATCTAAAACCTCATCTAAATCCATTGTGTCTCGATAATCATGAAGTTCCAAAGGAAGTAAAATATTATCCGCGACCGTCTTATTATTCAATAGATTAAAATGTTGAAAGATCATCGACATTGATTTTCGCTGCAAATTTAATTGTTGCCTGCTTAAGCCCAGTAAATCGACTCCATCAACGAGGACTTGGCCTTCATCTGGTTTCTCTAATAAATTAATAAATCTTAATAAAGTTGATTTACCGGCACCACTCTCACCTACAATGCCAAAAATCTCATTATTTTCAATATTTAAATTTATTTCCTTGACTGCTTCCACCTTTTCATGATTGGATAAATAAGATTTACTCACGTTTATCAATTCAATCAATCATCCTCACCCCTTTACGCAACAGTCAAACACACCAATAAATCATAACATAGTCAATTATATTTCACAATATTGTAATCTCTATAAATAACTTTAAATAAAGGATTACTAACAAATAATGCTAGCTCTTTTATCAAACTTTTCATCAACAAAAAGTTATGTTTGCCTAACACTTCTACAAATGCTCCCCCTCCTTCTTCCCCAACTCTCCCAAACAACACTCAGGTCCAAATCGTTGGTTAAAATAACTGATCAATATATCGTTTTGAACTTTAAAATCACTTATTAAAGTTGCCTTAACAAAACACAAAATGGTTAGCCACTAAATGTGTAGGGCTAACCATTAAAAGAATAATTAATTTTATCTAAAAAACAACAGCCTTTCAAGTGATCGTAGTTCGGTACCTTCTATTTCAAGCAAATAAACATCTGGCATTGTCATCATTTTGAACTCATCATATGCAAACCCCCCCTCAGTGTAATGATTCAGCAAGACGCTCAAAGCTGTCCCATGTCCTCCAATCATGATGCTAGATGAATTCGAATGAAGGATTTTCTCAAATGCGGGAACCACTCTTTCTCGAACCTCATGTAAAGACTCACCTGTCGTTAGTTTATAATGAGGATCTTGCCATTGTTTCCAAGCAAACTGATCAAAATCATTGACCCATTCTCCAACAGATCGTTCACATAAATCTTCTATTCGGATAATGGGCAGTCCCAAATCTTTAGCAGTAGGTTCCAATGTTTGAACCACACGTCGATAGGGACTGGCATAGATTGCTGTTATTCCTTTTCCTCTAAAGTATTGAACTAAATCTCTGGCGAGATCATGACCTTCTTTTGTTAGAGGGGCTTCTTCGTTTTTCACTTCAAAATCACGAATTGAATGTCGAACTAGATAGATTTTTCTCAAATTATCATCCCTCATTCCCAACCTTAAGATACCACGCTTGTTGTTCTCCTGATCGCCCCATTAAACGGCGACCGCTATCGATAAAATTTAAAGACCGGTAAAGCTGCTTTCCCACTTCATTCTCAGTCTCCACAGCCAATACAATTTCAATAATTTCAGGTTTTTTCTGTTGGATATAATCAATAAAAAAATTCATGAGTTGACGACTATAGCCATTTCCTCGTTGCTTTTCATCAACAGATAAACCTCGAATCAAGACAGTATTCTGTTGATCTGTATAGACCAAACGATTTTGACTAAAATCTAAAATCCCAAATGCAACCATTCCCTTTTCATTTAAACCAATAAAAATTTCAATATTTGCTTTATTTTTATATCTTTCTAGTAGAACGCTTGGATGACTGGCAAAAGTATCATCCTCAAACTGATAAGCCTTAAACTGTTCATTATATTTTTTGTCATATTTTACAATTTGCATTCAATCACCTTTTCTAAAAGCTAAAATATCATATACATTGGCACCGATTGTTGATAAGCAACATATTTTTGACCATAGTTCGCTAGACACCACTTCTCTTCCGAGAGAATAATAAAATGACTGACTATGATAAAGAAGAACACAAATAAACCGTAGCCCATCGAGGAAGTCATAATGGCAATCGAAGCATAGATTAAATAATAAGAAAGATACATAGGATGACGGCTCAGCGAATAGATCCCCTGGGTCACTAAACCAGGACCAAAATCATGAATTGCTCTAAATAATCCCGCCATTCCAAATCCCATGACGATAATACCCAAAAGTTTAAATTCAATTTTTAAAAGGAAAGGGTAGGCAAGGAGGATAGCTTGAAGTAATTGATATAACCAATATATCATCTTTTCATTGCTTCCTTCCATCGGAGCAAAACGCTGAATCGCTAGAAAAGACGGACGATTCACCACTAAAATAACTAAGAAACGAAACAACACCACTAATACACTCAACATACCAGCGTTCATTATCAAGCCCCTTGCTTTATTGATATTTTATTTGAAGTCCCCATAAAATTTAATTGTCTCATACACTTTCATTGGTCACTTTAACATCCTCCTATCTTTATTTTACTCATTGTCCGAACAATATAAAACTATTTCCTCACTAACACTAAAGCTTCTTTAATGAGAAAAGCCTATTTATTTAAATCATTAATCCCTATCTTCCCCAAAATTTAACTTGACTTTATTAATAGTAATAATTACTATTGTATAAAATGAAATATGATTTTTAGGAGGAACCTACTTGAACAAACGTTTTTTATCGCTCTTTTTATTATTATGTAGTCTCACCGTCTTTTTTAGCCGATCTCCTTTTGGCAGCAGGATACACGCACAAGATAGTTCGTCTAAACCTTTAGAAATTGTCACCAGCTTCTATCCTATGTATGCCATCACTAAGCAGATTGTGGGAAAGACTCATGACGTAAAAGTAATCAACTCTAGCAAAGGAATCCATGGTTTTGAACCTTCAGCAAATGATATTGCAGCTATCTATAATGCCGATATTTTTATCTATCATTCCAATACCCTCGAATCTTGGACCCAAAATATTAAAGCCAATATGGGAGACTCAAAAGTCGTAATGGTAGAAGCCTCCCGAGGCATGGATTTATTAAAAGTTCAAGGCTTGGAAGAAATAGATGAGATCGAAGGAATGAATACTCAAGCACTTTATGACCCGCATTCATGGCTAGATCCAATTGAAGCTGGACTCGAAGCGCAATTAATTGCCGACCAATTATCAAAAATTGATCCCGATAATCAAGCTACATATCAAGATAATGCTGAAAAATTCAATGAAGAAGCGCAATTGCTTGTCGATAAATATCAAGATAAATTCTCACAACTTACGACTCGCACTTTTATCACTCAACATACCGCATTCTCCTATTTAGCTAACCGCTTTAATCTTACTCAACTGGGAATTGCAGGCGTAAGTTCTGATATTGAACCCTCTTCAAAAAAAATAGTAGAAGTCCAAGAATTTGTCAAAGATCACAATGTTAACACTATTTATGTCGAACCGACTGTTTCTGATAAATCTGCTCGCGTTATTTCAGAAGCAACTGGCACAACAGTCGTTGAACTCAGTCCATTAGAAACAGATCCTCAGAATCAATTATCTTTTCTTGAAAACTTAGAACAAGTCATAGAAACACTTTATTCCACAATAGAAGGAGATCTATCATGATAAGATATAAAAATACTCATAAAATTCTATCCCTTTTCTTTTGTACTCTTATATATATATTCATTCCAGCCTATGTTCGAGCTGAAGAAGATCACAGTATGAATGAAGTCTCTCTTAGCAGTTCAGAATCAAAGCAAGCAGATAAAGATGAAACAAACCTTCAAATTGAAAAACGTAATCAAGAAGCAGTCAGTCTTGATGAGGGAATTGCTGCCGACCAAATCATCGTAAAAATCAATGAAGAAGGTTATGTTACGTCACATGGCGACCATTTCCATTCTTATTCAGGTCACGTCCCTACTGACTCCATCTTTATGGAACAACTATTAGTCTCTGATAACTATACACTGAAAGAAGATGATAAAGTTTCTAAAATTGATGGAGGATGGATTGTCAAAGTAGACAATGAATTTCGTGTTTTTCTAAACAATCCCGAACAAGCCTCCAACATCCGAAGCAGTGAAAATTTAATGTTACAATCTTATGACGTTAATCCTAGCGATGCTCAAGCGATGATCGCTCTTAAACATGATTTACAATCTTCAGAGGATGCTCGTTTCATTGCCTCAGTTGAACAAAGTTATTCATCCATAACAACACAACAAGATAGAGAATTTATTATTGTTTATATAACTGCGAAAGAGTTTCTAGCCTATAATGGAGAAAATTTCTACCTCTTCTTAGAGAAGATACCAGAAACAGGAATCTTCAGCGACCACTTGCTAGTCCCTCAAGAATACTCTCTTAACAAAAAAGACATCCAACAGTCTATTAACGGTGGAGCTATAGTAAAGATAAACGAACAAAACCTCATTTATTTATCTGACCCATCACATAAAGAAAATATTCGTCAACTAAAAAAACAATAAAAACAAAAATCTCCAGCTACTAAAAGCAGGCTGGAGATTTTTATTGAAAGGCTATTTATAAAAGCGGTAAAACTTATATTGTCATTCTTACTTTTCCCCAATTACTGAGGATATTTTTCTTTAAAATCTTTAATTATTTTTGCATTATTCGTTATATGAAGTTGTAACCCTCTTGGATCAACAGTGATCCCTATCAATTTACCAGGATATTCAATATAGTAGGAAACACGATCTACACCAGGTTGCTGAATTTTTTGTTGAATTGTATTATACAGTTCCTGACGATCTTGGTAATTAATAAACGTTAAAATATCTTGAATATCCAATAACCCTAAGCGATGATAATGAAGATACATACTATTATCGGATTCATATTCGTATATTTCTAAATGCTTGGATAATTCATAATGAATGGCCGTCCCATATTCAGTCTGCTTGCTTTCTATTATCGGATTTGATTCTAAAATATAAGCAAAAGTTCCAGCTGTCTCGCTCGGTGAATCCCAATAAATGTAATCAAGATTCAGTTTTTGATTTTTTTGTTTCGTTACTTCTTGATGGCTCGCGTCAGTATCCGACAATGAATCATAACCCATCATTTCCAACAAGTGATCAAATTCATCTGTCAGCTCTTGGTTATTTTCTACGTCTGACCCCATTAATAGGATAATAGGTGTTTTGTCTGGACTCGCAATAATCATCTTCACTTCTTGAGAAAGGCCTTCATTCTCATCAACATATTGATAAAAATACGCCTCCCAATCCTCATCTTTATTCGCCAAAGGGCCCTCTCGCTCAATCTTGACACCCCAATCCTCTAATTCTAACTTGGATTGATCCACAATCTCCTCAACACTAGCTTGTTGAGTGTCCATATAATAACTAGGACTCGTTATAATCAGAAACAAATCTTGATACGCATACTCTTTCAAATCCTGCTGATTCTTCTTTTCTTTCCAATAATTAGGAAGTTCAATTTCAAGTTTACCAAATTCAACAACATCCCCTTGGTCTACTGCTTCTACTGATACATGTCCTAAACCGTTCAAGCTAATCATCCACCAACAGCCGAGAAACAACAGAAGACAGCTGATACTCTTTCTCATTGGTTTTTCCTCATTTCTCTACATAATAGACGCTCGACCACCCAACCATACTATAGCAAAAGTTTTAATTAATTGATAATGATCATTATTAGGAAGACTTTAACTATCTCTTAAAGGCACATAGTGGTTGAAGAACCCCCCACATATTGTGAGAGCATCGAAATAAAAATAAACCTCCCAAAAGATCAAAAAAATTTTGGGAGATTTTAAATGTAAACAGATTATTTTTTTCTCATTGTTTTTCGAATATCTAAAGCAACCGCTACTACAATCACAATCCCTTGAACAACATTGGTCATTTCTGGAGTAATTCCCAAAAATTGTAGGCATGTTTTCAATAATTCAAAAACTAAAACCCCAATTAGGATTCCTGGAACCGTTCCAACACCACCTGAAGTAGAGACTCCTCCAATGGTAGCCGCAGCAATTGCTTCCAGCTCATAACCAGTTCCTGCGGTTACCGCAGCTGATCCTGTTTTGGCAGTTAATAAAAATCCAGCAAGCGCATATAGAATACCGGCCAGCGAATAAATCAATATTTTAGATTTACTTGTATTCACTCCTGAAACTTCTGCTGCGATCTCATTCCCACCAATCGCATACATTTCCTTACCGTATACGGTTCTACGATATAAAATAAACATGATGACTCCAATTGCCAATGCAATAAAAGCAAGATACGGTATTTGAATATCCCCCATCCGTAGACCCAGTGCACCAAATTTAGTGAAATCAGTATTCAATGATCCGATTGGTGCGTTTTGAGATAGCATCATATTTAATCCGTATATTGCAATCTGCATCCCTAGTGTTGCAATAAAAGGTGGGACATTAAATTTAGAAATGATAATTCCATTAATAAGTCCAAAGAAAAGTCCTACTAATAATACAACTCCTAAAGCTACTATAATCGGAGATCCGGCAACATTTGGATACATGACTCCAGGAGCCTCAGCTCTTTGTAAGAATATAGCGGCAACAACTGAGCTGATCCCTACAATTCGACCAGCAGATAAGTCCGTTCCTCGAATAATTAAAGGTCCTGAAATCCCCAACGCTATAATAAATCTTACAGAGACATTCGACAGGATATTTTTCAAATTATTAAAACTCAAAAAGTTTCCCGCACTAAAAGCAGTATAAATGACCATTAATATAATGACGACTACTAATGCATTTTCAATCATCCAATCTTTTAATTTAAATGGTTTTTTTGTTATATTCTTATTCTCTTCTGTCATTCTTTTTCCTCCAAAACTAACGATCATTGCATATATTTCGTTGCTAAATCCATCACTTTTTCCTGTGTGGCTTCTTCTTTATCCAAAAAGCCAGATATTTTTCCTTCACACATGACCATGATGCGGTCAGAAATCCCTAAGATTTCACTCATTTCTGAAGAAATTAATATAACCGATTTTCCAGAACGAGCAAGATTTAAGATTATTTCATAGATTTCAAATTTAGCCCCTACATCAATTCCCCTTGTTGGCTCATCCAAGATAAAGACATCAGGATTCGTTGCCAACCACCGAGCTAATATCACCTTTTGTTGGTTGCCCCCTGATAAATTTTGAATTTCAGTGCTTGAAGAGGGCGTTTTGACTCGCATACTCTTAACGCCTTGTACTACAACATCTTGTATTTTTCTTTCATTCAATAATTTTGAGGCATCTCGATAATTGGGTAAGGAAGCTGTAATAATATTATCTTTCACAGAAAGAACCCCAAATATCCCTGATCCTCGTCTATCTTCCGTTACCAATGCAAAACCTTGTTTGATGGCTTCTTTCGGATTATGATTAATAATCTCTTTGCCTCGATAGATTAACTGGCCATCAGGAAGATATTCTCGCAAACCATAAATAGCTTCCATTAATTCTGTTCGCTGTGCTCCAACCAGACCAGCGACACCTAATATTTCCCCTTCTCTTAAATTAAATGAGCAATTTTGAAAAGAAAGAGGATTAGGGGAAGTAAAATCTTTTACTTCTAATATATTATCGGACTTGGGAGAAAAATCTTTTTCAGGAAATTGATTGACTAACTCACGTCCAACCATATGCTTAATAATTTCTCGTGTGGTAATTTTACTTGATTCATAAGTCCCAATATACTGTCCATCTCTCATAATCGTGATCTCATCTGAAATTTTTAATATCTCATCCATTTTATGAGAAATATAAATAATGCCAATTCCTTCTTGCTTTAATTTATTAATTACCTTAAAAAGAACCTCAACTTCAGACTGAGTTAATGATGAGGTAGGCTCATCCATAATAATTATTTTGGCATTATGAGAAATCGCTTTGGCAATTTCTACAGATTGTTGTTGCGATATGGTAAGATCTCCTAATTTTGTATCTGGAGAAACGGATAATCCTAAAATATCTAAATATTTCTGTGTTTCTTCTTCCATTTTCTTATGGTCAACAGCCCAGCCTTTTTTTGGATAATTCCCTAAAAAGATATTCTCTGCTATCGTCATCTGAGGAATCGGCTGCAATTCTTGATGAATCATCGCAACACCATGATCAATCGCTTCCTTTGAAGTTGAAAAACTTACTTCTTTCCCATCCAATAAGATTTCCCCACTATCGTGATAATAAATACCATACAAGCACTTCATTAAGGTAGACTTTCCAGCACCATTCTCGCCCATCAAAGCATGAACCGTTCCTTTTTTTAAAGTTAACTGAGCTTTGTCTAAAGCTTTGACTCCTGGAAAGACTTTCTCAATGTTTTTCATTTCCAAAACCACATTGCTATCCACACATTTCACATCCTAACTACATTTTAAAGGCTTCTATCCCTTTAAGAATAAGAAGCCTTTATCATTTAATAATTATTATTCTCCGTATGTATCTTTAATCCGTTTTTGATAATCTTCTATGGACTCTTCACGATATTCTGTTCGTTCTAATTCCGCATCTTCTGGTTTTGAAACTTTAATATAATCGTGCCAATAATATGGAGATACTTCTTCACCATTCAATAATTTAACTGCAATATCAGCAGCTGTTCTCGCCTGGTTATAATGATCATTCAATACGGTTCCTGTAAATTCATTATTTTCTAACAGATCCACTACTTCAGGTAAGGCATCTACACCTACAATATAAATGTCTTCATTGATAGTGCGGCCAGCACCTTTGATAGCTTGAACCGCTCCTAAAGCCATTCCATCATTATTTGAAAAGATGACTTCTACTTGTTCCCCATACTGGCTAATTGCGTTTGCTGCAATTTCTTGACCTTTAGCTTGGTCCCAGTTACCTCGTTGTGGCTCACCTAATGATTCTGCTTTAATGGTTTCTGATAATGTTTCCACAGAGTATTTAGTTCTTTGTTCAGCATCTACGTTTCCAGCGTCTCCCATAATCGTAATGTAATTTACGACGCCATCCCCATTGATGTCTCCCTTATTCTCTAATTCGGCAATAATTTCACCTTGGAAGACCCCAGATTGACGAGCATCTACCCCAACATACGTTGTTTTACCTGGCCATAATTCTAAAGTCGACACATCTGGTTCACGATTGATTAATACAACTGGTATGTCAGCATTCATGGCGTTCAATATAATCTGGTCAGCTCCAGTCGGATCCACTAAGTTTGCGATTAGAATATCTTTTCCTTGAGCAATAAAGTTGTTCAATTGTTCGGTCTGAGTGGCTTGGTCATTCTTTCCATCTTGGAATTCAACATTATAGGTATTTCCATCAGCCTCACCTAATTCTTTGAAATAGGTCTCAAGCTCATTTCTAAATAATGTCATAAAATTATCATTGTATTGATAAATAGCCACCCCAACATCATATGTCTCACCTTCTGCCTTAACATTTAATACAGAAAGATTTCCTAACGTAAGGAACGCTAATGCAAAAACTACAAATATTCTTTTCATCTTATTTATCATGTGATTCTCCTTCTTATTTATCTATCGCTACTTTTCTCCCCAACAAGTCATTACACAAATACAAAATGCCATCTTCTACCTGATAATAACCTCCTTAAATAGCATGAAAACAAATTTAATTAAAAACTCACGCTTGAATGTTAAAATATTATGATAAAATGGTGAAAACCCTTACAGGATAGATTATATATTTCTTCCCATCATTTTGATATGGCTTTTAGTAACAAAAATATGTCATTTTGTTGAATGTTTTGTTATTATTATTTTATTAGATACTTAAGGAGAAAAAATGAAAAGTTACTGGAGACATTTCTTACTGGATAATGGCGAAATATCTTTAATTGAGGCAGGGACTCAGAAATATCTTCCAAATCAAATCAATGATTATACGGTAAAACATGATTATGTTTTACATTTAGTTTTATCGGGTAAAGGAATTTATAAAGTGAATAACAAAAGCTATACTTTATCTGCGAATGATTGTTTTGTTCTAAAAAAAAATCATGCTGTTTATTATGCTCCAGATGAAAAGGATCCTTGGACTATTTGCTGGATCGGTCTTGGTGGTAATAATATTAACCATTATCTCAATCATACATTGGTTCTTTCTTCTGATACCTTCCACTTAACTGATCAAAGCAAAGTCTTCAATTACACTATTGATACGGTTACGTTCTTAAGGTATGTCAAAACCTCGGATACAAGCGAGGTTGCTCTTATATACAGTCGGATTTACAAATTAATCTCCTTAATCAATGAAGAACTCTCTGCCAAGAGAATATCAGGAGATCCTTTAGAAAACACTGATCTAACGTTTGCTGAAGAAATTTATGCCTATATTTATGAAAATTTTCAAACCGGCTTAACCATTGAAGATATTGCTAAATATTTTGATATCAGCCGCAACTATCTTTTCAAAATTTGTAAACATTACTACAATCAATCGCCAAAACAAATTGTTCAAGAACTAAGAATGAATCTAGCGGCACAATTATTAAGAGACTCTCATATGAAAATCAATGAGATTTCAGACACGATTGGCTATAAAGACGCTTTTCAATTTTCAAAAATATTCAAAAACTACTATGGCCACTCTCCTTCCCAATTCCGCTTTATAAGTGATGAAGCGATTGATGAAGCTCTATTTATTCGGAATAAGTTTCTTGAGTAATAACACTGCTATTAAATAACAAAAAAAGGAGCTAGGCTTTAGCTCCTTTCAATCTTTTAAACAGGTTTTGTTGTCGACTTAATGACAGTGTAGCCTTGGTTAGTGATAGCTGCTTCAATCTCTGCAATGGATACTTCCTGCTCATTAAAATCTAGCTTTACTTTTCCCGAATTGAATAAAACTTTCACGGTCCCAGTTTCTACTCCTGCCAAATTTTTAACTGCTCCTTCAATTTTTTGCATACAAGATGGACAAGCTAAACTTTCTAATTTAATAATCGCTTTAGTCATATATCTCTTCCTTTCTTTTTCTTAATCATGATAGACTTTATCGGCTTCTGCTAATAAATGATAGACTTCTTTATACGTAGGACATACATCATCAGGCACTTGGTATTGATGTGTGAGCTTTCGTAATGTTTGAAACAATTCATCTAAGTCCAAGTGGTCCAACTCCTCATGTTTAATTTTACTTTGAAGCTCTTGATAAATTTCTCTAACTTCAATAGCTTCAGGATGACTTCTACCATGCACGTTACTTATAGCTTGAGTATAAAGATCCAATTTTTCACTATTTCTTCCCAACCAAGTTTGAATATTCGCCATCATACACTCCTCCTTAATCTTCTTATTTATCATATACGCTAGCCATTCATTTATCCTTGATCTAGATCAAGCTGCCAAACATTTTTCAGTCGATATGATAATAAACGCATAGCATTGAATATCACAACTAGAATACTCCCTTCATGTAAAAGCATTCCTAATGACATATTCATCCAATCACTCATAAGCAAACTCATCAGTAAGAAAAGCACCACACCCACCGCTATCATAATGTTCTGCTTCATATTGGTAACTGCTGCTTTGGCTAATCCTAAGGCATGAGGTAAACGATGAAAGTCAGAATTCATGATGACTACATCTGAGCTTTCAATCGCCACTTCGGTGCCATTTCCCATCGCAATTCCAATTGTAGCAAGTGCAATAGAGGGGCTATCATTCACTCCATCACCTACAAAAGCAACCCTTTTGCCCTCTGCTTGTAATTGTTCAATCATGCTTGCCTTATCTTCTGGTAAGAGGTGTCCATACGCTTTATCAATTCCAACTTCTTGAGCCACAAGATCGACTGTCTTTTGGTTATCACCTGATAGAATCATTAGCTCTTTTATCCCTAACTGTTTAAGCGAATTGAGATCCTCTTTAATTCCAGGTCTCACTTGATCTTGAATTCCCATTAATACTTTCAACTCACCTTCTACCGCTGTCATTACTAATGAATAGCCATTCTCTTCAAAAGCTTGAATATCTTGATGGACTTCCATTCCAATAGGAATTCCTTCTTCTCTCATAAGGCTAAGATTCCCAATAATTATTTGTTGATCTTCAATTTCAGCCTTAATACCTCCACCTTTAATAACCTCAGTCTTCTCTACTTTTACATCCAATGTCTTACCAACTTGATCGATAATCGCCTTAGCCAAAGGATGGTCTGATTCTGCTTCGATAGTAGCTAGGTAGCAGAGTGCCTGATCCGTCTTAGAACCATAGGTTTTAATCCTGGCAACTGAAGGTTTTCCTATTGTAAGAGTTCCGGTTTTATCAAAGACAAAGGTATCCACTTTACTAAATTCATGAATTACTTCACTTCCTTTTAAAAGAATACCATGTTTTGCACCATTACCTATTCCCGCCACATTTGACACAGGCGCTCCTATCACTAGTGCTCCAGGACACCCCAAAACTAGAATGGTAATCGCAAGTTCAACCTCTCGAGTAAATATATAAACAATAAAAGCAAGTAGTAGGACGAAAGGCGTATAATAATTTGAAAATTGGTCAATAAAACGTTCTGCCTCTGATTTTGAATCCTGTGCCTCTTCCACTAAACTAATAATTTTGCCAAATGTTGTCTCCTCGCCCACTTTACTCGTTTCAATCTGAATCGTTCCATTCTCTACAATCGTTCCAGCGTATACTTCTGAACCTACTTCTTTTGCGAGCGGTATCGATTCACCGGTAATAGACGCTTCGTTAATACTGGCTTGCCCTGACACGACTTTACCATCTACTGGAACACGAGCACCGGTTTTTACCATGAGAAGATTCCCCACCTCTACTTCCTCAATGGACACTTCTACAAAACCTTCCTTAGTCTTTAACCACGCAGTCTCGGGAGCCATTTCGGTTAGTTCACGAATCGCAGATCGCGTTTGATTAAGGGTTCTTTGCTCTAAATAAGACCCTAATAAAAATAAAAAGGTTACAATCGCTGCTTCCTCATAATTTTGAATCATAAAAGCTCCAATTGCTGCAATTGTTACAAGAACATCAATACTTACTACTTTTATCCTTAATGCTTGATAAGCTTGATAAGCAATCGGAAAAGTTCCCAAAATACCTGCTATCATAAAAGGATATTGAGAGGCATTCTCCTGTTTAAACACAAACCTTCCTAGAAAAGCAATCAGAATGAGTACCCCACAAAATACCGCCAGTTTATTTTTATTCTTATAAATCCATTTTTGCATTTTATTTCCCCCTCCAACTTTTATTTATCTAGAGTTTACCTAGAATCAAGAGAGGAAACCTTGACCTCTATCAAGAAAAACCACCTTCCTAATTAGGAAGGTGGCTGAATGCTTATTCAGAATAAAGTAGCAAATCATCAACAATCGGTATCTTGATTTTTTTTGAAGATATTTGTTGAATCAAACCTTGCTTTTCTAAATCCTTAAACTTGCGACTAATAGTTTCCGGTGTGGTTCCTAAATAAGAAGCGATATCTTTACGACTAATAGGAAGCTCGAGTTCAATATCTTGGTCTTGATCTCCTTGCACTTGGTCTGCAATAAAAAAAGCAAGACGAGTTCCCACCTGTTCCGTTGATAACTGTGTCGCTTGCTTTTCAGATTGATCGAGACGGCGAGACATCTCACCCAAAAGCTTTAAGGATATCTCAGGATATTCTTTTAAGAATTCTTGCATGTCTTCATGCTGAATCATACAAATTGAGGTCGAACGCATCGCTTGGGCATAATTTTCATGGACATGGCCAGCATTAAACAGAGACCACTCCCCCATAAAATCACCTGCCTGTAAAATCCTGACTAATTGTTCTTTACCAGATTCTACTAAGCGAAACACTCTTACCATGCCAGAATGCAAGACAAATAGATTATTTGTCTGCTCTCCAGCCTGATAAAGATACTCCCCCTTGTCTAATTGTCGATGGCGAACTTTCTCTCTAATTAATGCCATCGATGCTTCATCTAAATGATTAAAAATTGGAACAATCCGAACACAATTATATTTGTGAATCATTCAAGTGCTCCCTTCTTTATATGATATGTTATATGATAGACTAATTCTAAATTTTATAACTTGATTTAGATCAAGATGCACCTCTAAGACTGACGCCCCAACTTCCATTATTGGGTTAATAGTTATACCAAAACCTTATTTAATCCGTTATCATGATGAAGAGTTCGCAATGGTCATTGTTTATTTACTTGCCCAATCAAAAGCTCGCTTCAATTCTTCAGTAACATTCGATTCAAAAATATCACCATGACTAATAATCAATTTGTCCGGATGCCATTTCAAGATTTGTTCAATTTGTTCTCTCACTATATCATGATGGCCCAGAAATGATTTTCTTAAGTCTAAAGGCGTCTTGCCACAAGGCGCTACGATTCCTCCTAATCGATACAAGGTTTTCATCATTCTACTATGGGTCTGACTTAGGCGGTAGTTCTGAATCAAATCGGTCATAATCAATGTACGACTTGATTTATGAAAGAAAATGACTTCTTCAATATAAGCACTTCCCCTAAACACCAGTTGGTCGAGCTCCATTTCCCAATCTTCTGGCGCTTGGTCAAGTAATTCTCGATCAAACACAAAGTGATCATCTTGTTTTCTCAGTTGTTCTTTCAAACCAGGAGGATACCAAGTAATAGCTTGTGGATAAAGAGTTCTCCACTCCTCCATGGAAGCATAGTGAAGTTTATTAGGTGAGACTAAGTGCCGCACGCTGCCCAATTGATTCAGTGAAGTTAGTAAAGAATCCATCGGTTTAATTGGCGAATGGATCCATAACTCATCATCCGCTAATTTAACAACTGTCATCCGAGTAGGGAACGGAATTTTAACGGGACCCACTGTCATATTAATCTGATCTCCGTCCACAATCCATAGATTCTCACTGATTTTCTTTAAATGATAAAGAGGTTGATAAAGATAAATAGACATGATTTTCTCTCTTTTCTATTGAATTATTCAAAGCTTATCCTTTATTTTATTTAAGTATAAAGCGTCTTTTTATCTAATGAATCGGTCTCAAAGCTTATTATCCATCTTCAGTCTAAACTAGCATTTTAAAAGCCCTATTCTCATTTATCTTTCAAGTAAATTTTTTGTGCCACTTCCATAAAAAATTCAATATTTTCAAAAGGGGTTCTCAAAGGGATACTACAGCCAGGAGCTAGACAAAAGCCCTTAGGACTATCACAGCCTTGTTCATAGACCCGCTCTATTTCGGTTTGAATAGCAGGAGGTTGTCCATATAAAAAGGCATTAATGGGATCGACATTGCCCTGTAAGCCAACTTGATCCCCAATCCTTTGCTTCACTTCCATTAAGTTCATTTTCTGATCAATACTCAGCCAATCCAATCCTAAGTGACCGATTGATTCAAGGCTGGGTGAAATGTTGCCACACATATGTAAATTAACCTTTCGTCCATGAAAGTGAATCCGATCCACTAGCTGCTTAAGATAAGGGGCAGCGAACTCATCAAATTGTGTGGGGCCAATCAAATCATTAGAAGCAACAGAATCTGTCAAACCATAGTTAATTTCTAACACACTGAAATGATCAATCATTGCTAGCAAACAATCCGTTATGGCTTGTAACAGTTGGTGAACCTTGGCAGGACTTTTGCGTAATGAACGCATCATTTCCTGCATGGGAATGATACTAATCGCCGTAGAAAAAGGGCCCATTAAATCAAAATCACAAATAACCTCATGACCAATAGTCTCTTGAACTTTTTCAATTGCTTGATAAACCTGTTGTTGTCGCCTATCTTTTTCAAAAGATAATTTATCGAAATTTAATTGATCTACCTCATCAATTTGATTCATTGCATACTCTTTTATCAACGGGGCTGAGTCTTTAACAAAGTTAAACACGGTTCCTAAACTCTGAGGTAAGGCCCAGAGGCCATATTCAATCGAAACATTATCACAGGCAAAACGTCGATAAAACTCAATTTCTCGTCTAGCAAGATAATCAGAAGATTGCTGACATTCCTGATAGCTTAAGCCAAGTAAGCGAGTGGCTACGGTCCCATGAAAAAGCATAATTGGCCAACGATCTAGCTCCTTACCAGTATCCATATAATAAATTCGTTCTTTCGGGGTGAGGGCTTCCATCTGCCACCTCCTCTATCAAAATGATCATCCTTCTAGACAGAGTATAACAAAGCCATTTATAGATAGAAAGACCATCTATTATGACCGAAAATCAATAATAAAAGACAGCCCTTAAAAGAACTGTCCTATAAATGATTATTAATTTGCTTCTTGAACCTCTACCTCTGCAACCACTACTTGTAGCTTTCTTGATATAGACGTTGCTTGAAAAACTTCGCCTGCTTTCAATTTAAAATCTTTAGGGATTTCAACAGACCAATTTCCTTCTTCGTCCACACCTGCTGTAATCATTTGCCCTTTTCCAATATATAAAACAGCAATCGTCGTATTGGTTGAAGCTGTACCACTCACAACATGGTCATTCTCATAAACAGGATTGATCGTCACGAACTGTGCTTGACCCTGATCCGACGTTGATTCTTCTACTTCTTCCGCAACTTCTTCTATAGTTGTTTCAACTGGGTTTTCTTCTACGGTGCTTTCTTCAACCGTTGTGGCAGTTGTCTCCTCAACCTCTGAATCCTCTTGAGCTGACACCTTTGATGTTGTGAATAAACTCCACGCTGAGGATAAAGCAACCATTAGAATTGAAAGCAAAATTATTCTCTTTTTCTTTATCATCTTATTTCCTCTTTTCTTTTTTAAAACCACCATAACACCGGAGAGTCTATTCGACTTACCAACAATTTTAACACCAAAATAACCTTTATAATAGTATTATGCCATACAAATATGAATTTTTAATGAAAACATTAATTAATTATAATTTTACAATGAAAATTACCACATAAAAGAGCCTAGTCACTATCTGCTAGACTCTTTAAAATTTATCCTAGCCTTATTTATGGTAGATATACAGTATCCCTATTCCTAAAACCCCTAACAAAGTCGCAGGAATCAATAACCACGAAGTCTTTTCACCTGTATTAGGAAGCATTGACTGATCAGAGGGAGCAGCCACAGTGGTGGTTGTGGACTCAGAACCAGCTGGATCCTCTACAAAAGCTTCCTGATAAGCAACAGATAAATCTTCAGCGGTCGCCGTCGCATTAATTTGATCTCCATCCAGCAACTCTATGTCTTCTGGTATCGCAACTTCCCAATAACCTTTCTCGTTTGCATCAACTGTCACTTTATCACCTGTCTTTACAAACATTAATGTAATCGTCGCATGGGGACTGCTGTTACCGGTAATGAGACGATCTCCAGCCTGTATATCGTCAATCGAAATAAAATGCTCAACTTGCTCTGATTGAACCGTAGCTTCCGTTGTGACAATTTCTAAATCAGGTGAAGTGGCCGTTGCTTGAATTAAGTCACCTACGGACCATTCATAGGATTCTGGTACTTCAACTGACCAACTTCCTTCTGCATCTACCTCTACTGTCACTTTGTCTCCCGTCGCTTTAAATTGAACGGTAATCGTTGAGCCTGGAAGACTCGTTCCACTTACTGATGACTCATTAACATAAATAGGGTCAAGCGTCACAAAGTGCTCAGCCTCTTCTTCTATCACACGCTCTTCATCCGTAGCTGTTTCTAAATCTACTGAAGTAGAAGATCCATGAACAATTTCACCTACGGTCCACTCATAACCATCTGGTAATGGTGCACTGAATTTCCCTTCTTCATCTGCTTCTACTGTCACTTTTTCCCCAGTAGCATTTAGAAAGAATGTTACCGTCGCCTGGGGACTTGTTTGACCTGTGATGACTGAATCGTTAGATGTAATGGGATCCATTTCCAAATAATGATCTTCTTCTGCATCTTCCTCCTCTACTGCTATTTGATCCTTCTCAACTTGCGAATCAGTAGATGTAGCTGTTGCTTCCAATATTTCTTGCACTTGGAAATCATAAGTTTCAGGAGCAGCAATCATCCATTTCCCTTCTTCATCCGCCTGTGTCACAGGTTCTTCTCCTGTTTGTGGGAAACGTACACTTACTGTTGCATTAGGAGAACTTGTTCCCGAAACAAAACCATCTTCAACGGTTACAGAATCAATCTTTACAAAATGTTCTATGACTTCAGGTTTTTCTTCTTCGGTTGATGCTTCTACGACTATTTCTTTTGTTTCAATCGAACCTTCTGGGCTATGAACGGTTAACGAGAGGCTCTCACCTTCTGCTAATGAATAAGATTCTGGTACACTAAGCGACCAATAACCTAATTCATTAGCTGTGGTAGTCACTTCTTCTCCCGTTTGTGGGAAAACAAGAGAAATCGTTGCATCCCCTATACTCGTTCCCTCAATTACAGCTGACCTTTCATTTACAGGAACAACCGTCACCGATCCTATTGCTTCTTCTTGCGCATAAAGCTTATTGCCACCCATCATTTCTTGACTTATGTCCACTACTGTGACTAGATGAGTCGCCATTAAACCGGTTGCTATTAAGCCTAATACTTTCTTATTTACCATTTTTATAACCTCCCTTTCTTCAATTGCCTTCTTTCACACAACTTGTTAAGCCTTATTAACTGTCTCTATCATAGCAAGAAGTTATTATCGAAGCTTGAACACTTTGTTGATTTATTACACTAAGACAGTGAAAAAAGTTTGAAGAGGTCGGAAAATGATTGAAGAAAGATCGCCAGCCAATTAAATATTCTTTCACTCAAAAGAATAATAAGGAATTTACTAATTAAGAGCATAAAAAAAGTGACCCTTGGCCACTTTTTTATAGATTATTGATCTTTCATCCACTCTAAAGCTTCATTTAACGCATCCTCTGTTTCAACATCAGGTTGGAGAGGAACATTTTCATATTTGGTCCCTTCTCGATCAATAAGGTAGCCCATGGTAATCGCTAATAAGGCTTTATCATATTGATCAAATGTCGAATTAACAGATGTATAAGCGGCTGTTGGTTTGCCAAAGGTTCTCACCTTATCTAATCCCTTAAAAGCCAAAATGGTAATTTCTGCAGAACTAGCTGTTTCTTCATTCATCAGAATGGCTACTGGAACTGGTTTGACTTTTCCAGGATGACTAAGCGTCACTGGACTCCCCCCACCCATCACCTTTCCTTCTGCTAATTTAACCACAGAGTCTGAACTTTTAGCCATCTCAAATGTAATAAGGTCTCCATCAGGTATCAGCGACGATAAACCTGAAATCATCGGGCCCATATCTCCTCCAAAATTATCTCTTAAATCAACTACCACTCCCTTATAATCTTGTTTTTGCAAGGCATCATTCAATTGATTAGCATACTGAGTAATTCCTTCATTATCCCCAGCTCCAACTTCCGGAACCGTCAAAATTAAATAATCACCTTGTTTTTCGATCTTTGGCAAATCGCTATCTTTTACTTTATTATCGATTTCATCCGCTGCTACAAAGAAAGAATGCTTCCCTCCAGCGACTTTTGCCGCTTCTGCTAAGATATCATAGTTATCTTCATAAGATTTCGAATTTTTTACTTGCGTGAGTGCCTCTTTTTGAAAGTCTTTCCATTCTTGACTGTCAGAATTGATTCCCAATTCCATTTGCGCCAGCGCAATTTCAGCATATTTTTGTGGACTAGGTGGAAACAGATAAAGATTAAACATCGGACCCAATTGATAGATCCCAAACAAAACAATGGCCAATAGAGCTAAGGCAGCTCCAATAAAAATTTTATGTATTTTTTTCATCTTATGATCTCCTTTATATCATCACTAACTTTTATCTTTTTGATTTAATTGACGGTACTTTAAGTAACTACTGAGAGTTCGATAAACAAAATAAATCAACATGACAACCCAAAAAAGGTCACTAAATATTCTTAGTAGCGCAAATGGCGTTTCAAAGAGAAAAGCTTGCCAGAACTCAGTTCCTTGTCGCTCCCATAAACCCTGTGTCAAATACGCGCTCTTAGGATTCAAGAAAAAAGAATTACTATAATTTCTCAGAGCTGAATTCATCATTAAGAGGTAGAAAGGAATCCACATTAGCCCCTGCATACTATATCGTTTGTATAATTGCGCTTGGGACTCAGGGCTTGAATAAATAAATTCTTCTGTTTCGGGTGAACTTTGTTGAAAATAGCGATAACCATTCCATCGACTTCCTTTCAATAATTGCCACCCCATATCTTCAAACAAAGCCAAATAATCTTCGTAATCCGCTTGATTTTTCATCTCGCGATAATCAATTCTGACTGTCGGAATAAAGTCGCTTTCAACTTTCTTAAAGATATATTTAAAGCCACTTAATATTTCTACAAGCTGATAACCTTCCAGTTGTTGACCATTGATCCATTTCTCTTCCTGTTCAAGATCCGCAAATAAAAATAAATGATATTTTACCTTAATTTCTTCCATTGCTATCTCCCTTTCATCATACTGTGAGCAAGTTCTAGTATATTTTCCATACGCTTGGTTTCTGCTTGTAAAACTTCCATTCCTTCTTCCGTAATTTGATAAACTTTACGACGTTTATCCTCACTTGGGACCGTTGTGATCCATTTTTGTTTTAATAAATTATCCAAAGCTCCATACATGGTTCCTGCCGCAATCTTCACTTCATGGTTACTTAAATCTTCGACTTTTTGCATAATGACGTAGCCATGTCCTGGTTCAATTAAAGCGAGTAAAATTAAATACGTTGTTTCTGTTAAAGGTAAACTCTTATGTCTCATCAAATAATCGCCTCCAATTATAAAGAATAACTATTTAGTTAAACTGTATAGTTGAATTATATATCGCCAAACTGTATAAATCAACTAAAATCTTTTCCTTCTAAGCAAATAACTTTATATTTAACACAATTTTGTTATACTTCAGTTTAAGAGGAGATGATAACATGAAAAAAACATTATTAGGAATTGTGACTACATTGGGCTTATTATGCTCGCCCATAGCTAATATTAAAGCTCAAGATGCGAGTGAAGCCCAAAAGGTTTTGGATGAGGTGACCAAATTATTCCAAAAAGAATTTTCTGATGGCGAGATCCATCAAGTTGATGTTGATTATGAAAAGGATTCTACTTATACCGTGTCAATAGACGCTTATGTAGGCGATAAAAGTTATGAAATTGACTACCGATCACAAGATGGTAAACTGGAAGAAATAGATCGCGAAGAAGAAACAACCGATCAAAAAGATGAAGAAGTGCTCGACTTTGAAAAACTTATTTCGCTTGAAGAGGCGAATGAACTCGCACTGGCTGAAGTTGATCTTACTGCCCCTACTTCATGGACGCTTGATAGTGAAGATGATGGAGCAATTGAATGGGAAATTGAATTTGATGAAGAAGAAAATCAAAATAAAGAAGCATCTGTCACAATTGATGCTGCTTCCAGCGATATTCTGGAAGTAGAACAAGACTAAGCAAGTATTTATTTCAAGAGGGCTAATGCCCTCTTTTTATATGAAAAAACCTTTTAGAACCACTTTTCTATCATTTACTGATATGATAGTCATAAAGGAGGGACTCAAATGGAAACGGTTGAATTGTTCACTCGGCAACATATCAATTCGATTTATGAAATCAAAAATAAAGGCTTTATGACCAATAAAGAAGTGTATGTTCGACTTCATATGGGAAAAGATGCTAACTATTTCATTGAACGATACAAAAACTTTATGACATTAGCTGAAAAACGGTTACCCAAACCCAAATATGCTGACTTCCCTATCTGGACTTCCATCAGCAAGAATAATTGTTTAAAACCTGTCCCAAACTCTCTCGTTTATTGCTTAACAGTACCCAAAGAAGAAGTTATCTATTTTGATGGAATGAAATGGGACTATGTTTTAAATTATCTCTATATTCCCATCGACACGGAGGACGCAGAATCTCACAAAGCAGAACTCGATCGACTTGGAATTGAAAGCGAACATTATATAATAAATGGGAAATATAAAGGATGGTTCCCCCAACTGGAACAAAAAATAAGAGCAAGTTGGGATCAAATCTTTACGATTGACTCCTGGAATGATTTTAACGTACAAGCTAACCTTTGGCAGATAAAAAAAGAATGGATCACGCGCATCCTATATGTCGGGGATGATATTTTTGAAGAAAGCGATCCAAATTTAACATTTGATCAAATATATGAAAATCTTAAAGAACGAACAATTGTCCAATAATCATTGCATACAAAAAAGAGGCCAATGGCCTCTTTTTTAGAATATTAATTTTTATCAGGCTGATTTACAGCCCTAAAATTCCTCGATCATCACGAGCAATATTATTCTCGAATTGCTACGAGTCTTCCAACTACTTCGCCTCGTTCCAATTGTTCGATACCTGCTGGGATCTCTGCAAATGTAATCTCCGTTAAAGTTGGATTTAATTTTCCAGACTGCATCAGTTCATAAACATCTGCCATATCCTCTTTGGTTCCACCGTTCGAGCCTAATACCGCTCTTTCTCCTAGAATAAAATCATTGACATTTAGGGTCGTTTCTAATTTGCCCATTCCTACTAATACGACTTTACCCTGAGCTTTAACCGTAGCTAAAGCTTCGCGTGTTGTAGTATCAAAGCCTGCATAGTCAATAATAAGATCTAATTCTTCTTCTTTGAATTCAGTGATACTTTGAGCCACTTTCTTAGCTCCTAACTCCTGAGCTAATTTCAATGCGTGATCACTGGTATCTACAGCGTATACTTCTAGTCCTTTTGCGACCGCTGCTTGTAGACCAAATTGCCCAAGACCACCGATTCCGATCATTCCAACCTTTTGTCCAGCTTCTGCACCACCAATCGTAAAAATAGCATGATAAGAGGTCATTCCAGCATCCGTTCCGGCTGCTGCCATTTTAAACGATAATCCGTCAGGTATTTTAACCAAATCAGCTGCTGGAGCTGTGGTCTTTTCAGCAAAACCACCGTCACGTGAATAACCTGGTGCCCCTTCGCCACTTGGACCTGTTGGACAAACAGCCACTTTATCCCCAACAGCAAATTCTGTCACACCTTCACCAAGTTCTGTAATCACTCCTGCTATTTCATGTCCCATCACAATTGGAGTCTTGGCAATAATGCCCATCCAACCTGGGTCACGTAAAACTCCTACATCAGAATGACATAAACCCGCTGCCTTCACATCGATAACTACATAACCAGCTGGTGCTTTTGGTTCTTCTATTTCTGCTTCAATTAGCGGCTCATTTGTTCCTGTAAAATGCCATGCCTTCATCTAATTCATCCTCTCCATAATCTCTTACTTTTTATCATAGCCGATTCTAATCCTTGAATCTATCAATACCCCTTTTACACTTATGAGCTTACCTAATAAGCCTCCAAAAATCTAAGACAAATCCACTTTAAACTTTTTCAAAAAATATCCCCATTCAATTATTTCTCGCTTGAATTGACAGACAATTATGGTATTATTTTAAACATTGTCATTTATCTGAATGTCATTCTAGTCATTATTAATCATTAAATAAGGAGGAAACGATATGCAAAATAATTTTTGGCAAGATTTACCGAAGCCTTTCTTTATTTTAGCTCCAATGGAAGATGTCACGGATATAGCCTTTCGCCATGTGATTGCTCAAGCTGGACGTCCAGATGTTTTCTTCACAGAATTTACTAATTCGGAATCCTATTGCCACCCTGTCGGGCAAGATTCTGTCAAAGGACGCCTCACTTTCTCGGAGGATGAGCAACCGATCGTCGCACATATCTGGGGTGATAAACCAGAATTTTTTGAACAGATGTCAAAAGGCATGCGTGATTTAGGGTTCGCAGGGGTGGACATTAATATGGGATGCCCTGCCCCAAATGTCTTTAAGCATGGGCGAGGCTCAGGACTGATCTTAAGACCACAAGTTGCAGCCGATTTAATCTCAGCCAGCAAAAAATCCGGCCTTCCTATTTCTGTCAAGACACGTCTTGGTCACCATAAAGTAGAAGAATACAAAAATTGGTTGAGTCATCTTTTTGAACAAGACATTGCCAATTTATCCATTCATTTACGAACTAAAACAGAAATGTCCAAAGTAGAGGCTCATTGGGAATTAATTGGTGATATTAAAGCATTACGCGATCAAATTGCGCCCCAAACATTACTTACCATTAATGGCGACATCCCCAACCGCCAAGTTGGTTTAGAATTAGCTCAACAATATGGAGTTGATGGTGTTATGATTGGTCGAGGAGTGTTTACCAATCCTTTTGCCTTTGAGAAAGAACCGCGACCACACAGTCCTAAAGAACACATTGACCTCTTCCGTTACCATCTAGAACTATTTGATTGTCATCTTTCCAAACCTCTGGCAGCTCTTAGACGCTCCTTTAAAATCTATATCCGAGACTTTAAAGGAGCTAGTGATTTAAGAATTCAATTAATGGAAGCCGAGACAACTGATCAAGCGCGCCACTTATTAGATGAATTTGAAGCAAAACATTTTATGTAAAACGATTAACATACTAGTCAAGATAATATGATGATCCATATAGCGATTCAATAGAAGAGCGATCCTTTTCCATAAAGGTTGGCAGCCTTAAAGGTAGAGTCTCCAACCTTCCTGTCTGTTCTTGATCAGAATACAAAATATCTCCAAAATGGATAGGCGTTGAAAGTTCAAATACAATCTGATTATCCTCACGGAAATAAAGGGCCTGGAAAAATTCTCGGTCCTTTTTTCCAGTATGATAATACCCTGCTTCTAATAAAGTACTACTCATCTCTTCTAGTTCTACTTCTGAACTTAACCCAAAAGCAACATGGTGCATGCCTCCTACTCCTAAGCGTTCTCTCGGACTCTGGCGATCTTCAATTAAATGAACTTGCTGATGAAAATGATTATGTACCTGAAGAATAGTGATGGGAAAACCTTCAAACTCTTGCTCAAACGAATCAACAAAACCAAGAAATTCTTCCAGCAGTTGACACGTTACCTCTCGCTTCACGACCCTTAAATGAACCTGTCCTATCCCAATAATCGCTTCTTCTCGAGGGATATCTCCTAATAAAAAAGGTTTTGAATCCTTAATTTCTTGATTAGCTTTCACCATCCCTAAGCGCATTCCCTCTGGATCTTCAAAGAAAAGAGCCTCCTGCCCCAGATAATCAAGCAACTGATACCTCACTCCCATCCGATCGAATCGCTGAGTCCAAAAGTCGAAAGTGGCAGTCTTAGATACCAAAAAGACAACACGATCAATCCCTTTCGTTCCATGTTGGTGCTGAACATGATCTTTCATCTCAAAAATAGTGAATTCTGTTCCCGCTCTTCCTTCTTGATCACCATAAAACAAATGGTACATAGCAGGATTCTCTTGATTAACTGTTTTAATTAATAATTTCATTCCCAATACTTGATGGTAGAAGGAATGAGCCTGATGAGCATCACTCACTAAAACCGACACATGATGAATTCCAGCAGCCTCTTTCATCATTATTATCCTCCTAACTTTTAATCTAAACACATGACCCACACAAAGGAGTCTCCCCTTCATTACTAATAGCTTATCTCCGTACACTCTCTTTCATTTTAGCATGGCTTTATCGAGACATGCTGTTAATTGCTCATAAACTTATCTCCAGAATAATGAAAACTTTACTGTAATATTGTTACCGATTTTGTAAAAAAAATGATATACTGTAGTAAAGGAAGGTGTTAAAAACTATGAATAAGAAAAAATGGATTGTCGTAGCATTTGCTTTAATTTTATTAATTGCTTCTGCTTTTGCCAATAAAAATAAAGCCACAATGGAAGATTTTTTAAATCAAAAACAGTCAGCACAATTAACAGGTCTCCTGAACAATGAACCGGTCTATGAAGAGAAAGTTCGCGAAGAGGGATCTTCTGATCAAAGAATTCTAGTCATCCCGATTGAAGGTGCCATTGGTCCAACGAATGCTTCTTATAATCATGAACTCATTCTAGATACCATTGAACAGATCAGAACAGATGAAACCATCAAGGCTGTCCTTTTAGAAATTGATTCCCCAGGTGGAGCCGTTTACCATACTCGTGAAGCCTATGACTTATTCAAAGAAGTCTTAGCAGAACACGATATCCCTGTTTATGCCAGCATGGGCTCAATGGCTGCTTCAGGTGGCTATTACTATGCCATGTTAGCTGATAAGGTTTATGCAAGTCCCGAAACAATTACTGGATCGATCGGTGTGATTGCTTCAAGTATGAACGTTGAAGAATTGTACAAAAAAATCGGGGTGAAGCCTCAAGTCTTTAAATCAGGAGATCTTAAAGATATCGGTTCAGGCGCTCGTGAAATGACAGACGAAGAGAAGAAAGTCATGCAAGGTTATATTGACGAAGCTTTCAACCGTTTCGTTCAAGTCGTGACTGAAGGACGCGAAATGTCTGAAGAACGCGTTCGCGAACTAGCAGATGGTCGCATCTATACAGGGACTCAAGCAAAAGAAAATGGTTTAATTGATGATTTAGCCTACTATCGCGATGTTGTGGAGATCATTCGTGAAGAAAACAACTTAGCAGACGCCCAAGTCTTTGAAAAAATTGAATCATACAGTAATTTTAATAACTTCTTCCCAACCGGATTTATGGAATCCGAAACACCTGATTATGCGGAACAATTTGACAAAATCCTTAATCGTGTGGAAGAAGAAACCACTCCTCACCTAGAATATCGTTGGGAAGGTGGCCTATAAAATGAAACAAGAACAATTTGACAAAGACCAACTGGTCGAATTGTTAGGAGGTAAAGATCCTGCTGATATCGAGCCAGTTCATGAAGATTTACATGACCAAGACAATGAAATACTGCCAGAAAAGTCTCCCATCCATGAAGAAAATTCGCTCAATGATTCAGAACTTCTCCAAACTAAATCTGATCAAGAACGTACAACAAATACAACTGAATCAGAAACGATCACTGAAGAAACGAAAGTCTCTATCGACACAGAAGGTACAGACTCTAGCTCTCCTTCTACGAAGGCAAGCGCCGCTGGTCTAGCACCTAAAAATCTTAAACATGAGACGAATGCTGCTCCTTCTCCAGATGATATTTCTGAAAAAGAACTAGCTTTAAAGCGTGATCAAAGTCTCAATCATGGCTATGATCGTTTACCTAATGAAGTTTTTGCTGGCTTTTGGGTAAGATTAGCTGCTTATATTTGTGACTGGATCTTCGTTCATCTATTAACTGAAATTATTTTTGGCTTTGCAGGTCCCTATATTAATCTCAACCTCGGCCAATGGGAATCTTTAGCCATCTCAATGGCAAGATTATTAATTTTCTGTTTATACTTTACCTTTATGACAGCCCTCTTGAAGGGACAAACACCTGGTAAAATTCTATTTAGACTAAGAACAGTGAGTCTTCAGACAGAAGATCAAAAAATTCCTTTCTCTGCTCTACTAACCCGCGAATTCTTTGGTCGTATCATTTTCTACTATGCTGCTTGGATCATGATTATCTTAGTCTTCACCAATAAGCATCAACATCCTATTGATATGCTTACCGATACCGCCGTCATTAATGAAAAATACCTCGATGCTTTTGCGAAATGGCAATTAGCTTAAAAGACTGAATAGAAAGCCCCCAAAAAGTTGAACTTTTTGGGGGCTTATTTTTGAACCACATTTATTTATTATCTTACTTCTAATCCTTCAACCTGTGCTAAAGCCATTAGAATATTATCCATACTTTGTTTTACCTCTTCATCCTTCAATGTCTTTTCTGGATTTTGGAAAGTTAAATGGTAAGCTAATGATTGCTTTCCTGCTTCAATATTAGCTCCCGTATAACGGTCAAACAATTCAATACGGATTAAATCCTTCCCACCAGCTTGTTCAATGATTGTCACCAGGCGTTGATGAGAAACCGTCTGATCCACCAATAAAGCTAAATCTCTAGAAGTGGATGGATACTTAGCAAGAGCAGTTTGAACGAGTTCTTCTCGTTGATATCGTACAAGCCTATCCATCTCCAACTCTGCAAAATAGGAACACTCTTCCAAATCATATTCTTCCGCTATACTTGGATGTAATTGGCCAACCAAGCCAATGACTTCATCAGCTAAAAGAATGTGAGCAGTGCGACCCAAATGCATAAACTCATAATCTTGTGTTGCCTCAAATCGCATATGGTCTATAAGCCTTAAGTCAGCCAAAATTCCTTCGAGCATTCCCTTAATATCATAGAAATCATACTTTAAACTTCCTGAATCCCAACGCGCACTTGCTTTTTCTCCCGATACAAACAATGATAAACGTTCTGTTTCTTGAGGTTGCTTATTCTTTTCCTCATTCATTAGAAAGACCTTTCCAATTTCATAAAAGGCTAAAGGTTTATTATGACGGGCTTTATTATATCGAGCAATTTCCAACATAGAAGGAAGCATCGATTGACGTAGAACAGAACGATCTTCTGACATCGGTAAAAGAAGAGTGACTTTGTCTGGTTGACTTTCATTTAGCTTGGCCTGCTCAGGAGAAACTAGACTATAAGAAACCGTTTCAGTCAATCCCATTCCTTCCGCCAGATGACGGCATGCTCTAATCATTATTTGTCGATCATCTAGCTTGGCAGGACGACTAGGCGCACTTGGCAAGCTAGCAGGAATATTATCATAACCATAGATCCGAGCAACTTCTTCTAATACATCTGCTGGTATTTTAATATCCCAACGACGAGGAGGCACTGAGACCACAAAATCTTCTTCCCTAAATTCCACCTCAAAAGCTAATCGATCAAAAATCACTTGTAAATCATTTTGGCTCAGATCAATCCCTAATTTATTATGAATATCTTCGTTTTTTACTTGCACTTGAACAGACTCTACATCACCGACCTTTATTTCGGCTATCGCCTCTTCGACTCGCCCTCCAGCCAGTCTTGCAATTAACAAGGCCGCTTGCTCACCCGCTTCCGAGACCGTCGCTTGATTAATGCCTTTCTCAAAACGGGCACTTGCTTCTGAACGTAAGCCTAACCGACGCGAAGCAGATCGAATCGCTCCTCCTTCAAAAACAGCCGCTTCAAGCAGAACATTTCGGGTCGTATCTGTTACATGAGAGTTCAAACCACCCATAATTCCAGCCAAAGCAATAGGCTCGTCCTCTGCGGCAATCACAATATCTTGTTCCTCAAGCGTTCTTTCTTTTTCATCTAAGGTTTGGAATTTTGCTCCCTGATACCCATTACGGATAGAGATTGTTTTACTTGGTAAGGCATCATAATCAAAAGCATGAAGCGGTTGTCCATAATAAAGCATGTAATAATTAGTTGCGTCAACAATATTATTCATCGGACGAATATTAGCTTTCATTAACCGCATCTGGATATTGATAGGACTTGCTTCAATCTCAACATCACGAATCAATCGAAGCTGATAGTGAGAAGACAAATCAGACTCTTCTTGCACAACCTTTACGGATTTCATCCAATCAAGAGCCGTCACTTCATCAGGCTTCGCAGCTAAATGAGAAAAATGGGGTTTTTGCTGAATAATGGCGCCCACTTCAAAAGCCGTTCCCCGCATTGATAAGGCATCCGCCCGATTAGGTGTAATTGACAATTCTAAGATGGGATCATCCAAGTCTAGGTACTCGATTACAGATGCTCCAATCGGAGCGTCTTCTGGTAGTAACATGATACCATCCGCGAATTCTTTTGGGACCACTTTTTCTGACAAACCAATTTCTTGTAAAGAACAAAGCATTCCTTGAGAAACCTGTCCTCTCAATTCAGACTCTTTAATTAAGATGTCTCCTGGCAAGACCGTTCCTTCAAGCGCTGCTATTACCTTAGCGCCTTGACAAACATTCGGCGCTCCGCATACTATCTGACGTAGGTTCCCATCGCCAACATCTACTTTTGTGAGATTCAAATGATCAGAATCCGGATGAGGATGTAGTTCCACCACTTGACCCACAACTAAAGGGCCTTGAATATCTTGAGCTAAATTATCTACTCCTTCAATTTCGATTCCAGTTCTAGACATTTTTTCTGCAATATCATCTGCCGAATATTGACTCAAATCGAGAAATTCTCCTAACCAGTTATATGATACATACATTAATTTTGTCCTCCTTTGAATTGATTTAGAAATCTCAGATCATTTTGATAAAAATGTCGAATATCATCAATGTTATACTTAAGCATCGCCACTCGGTCAATCCCTACACCAAAGGCAAAACCAGAATAACGTTCTGCATCGACACCTGACATTTCAAGTACATTCGGATGAACGATTCCTGCTCCTAACACTTCTATCCAACCTGTTTGCTTACAGATCGAACAACCTTCTCCGCCACATTTAAAACAAGAAACATCAACCTCTACTGAAGGTTCTGTAAATGAGAAGAATGAAGGACGAAGTCGGATTTCTCGTTCTTCACCAAAAAATGCCTTGGCAAATTGCAATAAGGTTCCCTTTAAATCTGCTAATGTAATACGAGGAGCCACTACTAACCCTTCCATTTGATGGAACTGATGAGAGTGTGTCGCATCATCTGTATCACGACGGAAAACTTTACCTGGCGATACCATTTTTAACGGCCCATCTTTTTCAAAGTTATGTTGCTCTAATGTCCTTGCTTGAACAGGTGAAGTATGAGTCCTCAAAAGAACTTCTTCAGAAATATAAAAGGTATCCTGCATATCACGAGCGGGATGATTTCTTGGCAGATTCATTCTTTCAAAATTATAAGTATCGAGTTCTACTTCTGGTCCCTCAATAATTTGGTAGCCCATGCCTAAGAATAAATCTTCTAACTCTTCACGCGTTTGAGTCAGAATGTGTCGAACACCTTGTGACTGAATCCGACCTGGTAAAGTGACATCGATTGTTTCTTTAGCTAACTGCGCTTGTAATTCTTCTTGCGCAATCTGTTTTTGTTTTAAGTCAAAAGCTTCATTGAACTTTGTATGAAATTGATTAATAAACTGCCCCAGCTGAGGTTTCTCTTCTTTATCAAGATCTTTCATCTTTTTCGAGATTTTAGTGAGCTCTCCCTTTTTACCTGTATAATTTACTCGGAGATCTTGTAACTCCTGACTTGATGAAGCTTGTTTGATGTCTTCTAGAGCTTTCTCAATAAGTGTATGAACTTGTTCTTGTAATTCTTTTATCATCTCTGTCACCTTTTTCCCCCTGAATAGTTTTGATTAGCATTTGATCGTACAAAAAAAGCACCTCCCAAATAAGGGACGCGCTACCGTGGTACCACCCTTGTTCTCCAAGCCATTACAAATCTCAGAGCACTTTACATTGTTAACCCCAATGAAGGTATCCTTTTCTAGTGATGATCCACTATTGACAGATCGACTCCAAGACTGAAAAATGTTGTTACTACATAGTCTGTTTACAGTCAAGACAGACCTCCCTCTAATGTAATTAACACAACATGGGTCTCTTCATAGTCTTTATTATTGCTGCATCCAGTATAACCCGAATGATCTTCCTCGTCAATTGATGGTTAGCATGATTCTCATCGTATCCTCATCAAAAACAGCCCTTATTTGAAATAAGGACTGTTCCAATCATCCTATTTATTATGGGTTTAAACTACTCTGAAACTTCCACAGCCTGAGCTTTACTTTGTTCTTTATTTTTAATAAAGTTCATAATCCCTGCACACCATTCACAAATGGCACTATGTTTATCCATCCAAGTGACGATATAAGACTCACCATATAGAGGGAGAGCGAGTGTTGCTCCAAACATATGCTTTACAATAATATCTTGTTCTTTTTCTGATAATTCTGTTAACTTCAAAGCATTCTCTAAAGCAATTCTGGGGTGTTCATAATTATGGCCTTTCCCTCCAACACAATGCTTATCACAAGATTCATAATAGAAAAGATCATGTAATAAAGCCGCTCTAGCAGTCGCCACCTCATCTAATCCCAAAAACTTGGCAATCTTATATGACCGATAAGAAACTGATATAGAATGTGCTAACCGATTCGTTACTTTATGATGAACAAATTTTTCTAATGCTTGAACTTCTTCTGACCCCATCAGGTCTGCTACAATTTCCATATAGTCCTTATTTTCACGCCAAGTTAAAGCCATTTAGACATGCCTCCATTTAATTTACTAACTTAAGTATACCCTTCTTTTATAAAAAAAATGTAAATTCCATGTAAAGTTTTGGTTAAGCCCCTATAACATTTTACTCTCTTCACTCCAGGCAAACATCAGAATACCGGCTGCTACCGCTACATTTAAAGACTCTGCCCTTCCTGGCATGGGAATATAAATTTTTTCGTCCGCAAATTTTAGCCAATTTGAACTTACTCCCTTGGCTTCATTCCCCAACACTAGAACTCCTTTTTGCCCAGCTAAGTTGCGATAAGATTTTGCCTCTTGATGCAGTGCGGTCGCATAAACAGGAAGTTGTCGATCAGCAATATAAGTCATTAAGGTCGAATTATTTTCTTGAATCAATGGCAAGTGCCACAAAGATCCCTGTGTTGAGCGAATCACTTTATCATTGTATAGATCCACACACCCTTCTCCTATTAGAACCCCATCAAAACCAGCAGCATCTGCTGTTCTTATCATCGTACCTAAGTTACCAGGATCCTGAATACTATCACAAAGTAAGTAATAATCTCCATTTAACTTTTGAGAGACCTGACCTAAAGGATTCATACCCACAATCGCAAGAACCCCTTGAGAAGTCTCTGTCATTGTGAGACTTGCCATGATCTCATTCGTCACTTCAATCATTTCAATCCCACTAGCCATCAGCTGTTGTTTGAAGACCGGTTGGTTGGTTACTTGTTCAAGAAATTTTTGTGTAACAAGAATCGTTAATAGGTTGACTTGAGACCGAAGTGCTTCTTCGATTAAATGTTGCCCTTCGATTATATATTGCTGTGTTTTACGTCTTCCTTTACTAGTTTGCAATTTTCTCCAGTCTTTAATTCTCTGATTTTGCTTAGATTGTATGAATTCCATCGTCTGATTCCTTTTTCCTTCCCTTTACTTCTATATCCTAAACGTTGTACGCTAGAACTTTACAGCAAAGTACATAAAAAAGCAAACCCACTTTTGACATGAGTTCGCTTAGATAATCATTAACGTGTCAGACGATAAATCGCTTCAGCATAAATAGCAGTTGCTCTCAAAAGATCTTTAATCGCTAAAAATTCATTAGCTTGATGCATCGTATCAATCGAATCAGGGAAAAGCGCTCCATAGGAAACCCCTCGCTCCATTAAACGTCCGTAGGTTCCGCCACCAATTGTTTGCTCATAAGCCTCAAGACCCGTTTGTTGATGATAGACATCAAGCAAGGTTTTAACTAAAGGATCCTCAGGTGAAACATAGTGAGGCTCTTTAGCCTTTGTCATCTCAATTTGAATCGCCTGATCAACGAGGGCTCTCTCGATGGCTGATTGAATCGTCGCTGAATCGGTTCCTTTTGGATAGCGGAAATTCGCATTAATTAAGCCTCCCTCTGTCAGATTATATTGAAGAATTCCCACATTCATAGAAAGGGCTCCCATAATTTCATCAGTAATCGCCACTCCTAATTGACTACCTTCAAAATCCTCATGTAGGGTCTGGCCTGCTAAAGCAAGAAATTCATTTGCTGATTGAGCATCGTAATCATATTGATTTAAAAAGTTAGCTAAATAAGTACCTGCATTATGGCCTTTCTCAGGAGTCGAACCATGGGCAGCTTTACCTGTCACTTCAAACTGAAGACTATCCGCATCAAAACTAACATGACCGCTAATTTCCTTACCTTCCAAATAGCGACCAAAATCTTCCATCATTTCTTCGGGATGATCGGTCTTAACCGTGGCAACTGCTTCTTGAGGTACCATATTGGCCCGTAATCCCGCTTGAAACTGGGCTAGTTTTACTGTACCATTTGTATTTTCTCCCGAATTAAAATGAAAGATTGCAGAAACGTTCCCTTTTTCCCCATTAATAATCGGAAATTGAGCGTCTGGTGAAAAGCCATAATCAGGCATTTCAGCATGTTGAGAATAGTGATCCATACACATCCAACCAGACTCTTCATCAGTACCAATGATTAAATGAATTTTTTGATTAAATTGAACCCCTAATTCACGCAATAGCTTGATTGCAAAGTAGGCTCCAACTGTCGGTCCCTTATCATCAGAAGAACCTCTCGCATAGATCCTTCCATCCTTAATGACCGGTTCATATGGATCGGTCTCCCATCCTGTTCCTTCTGGGACCACATCCACATGCCCAAGGATTCCTAAAACTTTCTCACCTTCACCAATTTCAATCCTCCCCACCAAAGGACCAAATTGTTCAGTAGCAAAACCATCTTCTTGTGCCATCTTTAAGAACTCTTCTAATGCCGCTTTAGGTCCAGGGCCTACTGGAGCATCCTCACTTGCAAGCGCATCCTCACGAACAGATCTTACTCGGATTAATCTAAATAAGTCCTCTAGCAAGGCATCCTGACGCTCCTCAACCTCTTGAAGCCAATTAATATTCTCTAATTTACCCATGTCTTCCCTCCATTTTTTATTTACTTCTTTATTATAATGCATGAAAACCCTTTAGACTAGCTTAATCCAAAGGGTTTTAATCGTTCTAATTCTATTTCACTTAATCGGCGGTAATCACCAAATTCTAAGTCGGAATCCAATTCAATTGGGCCCATCGTTTGTCGATGAAGTTCCGTAACCTTCAAATCACAAGCTTCAAACATGCGCTTCACTTGATGAAATTTCCCTTCATATATCTGAACCGTAATTCGAGACATATCTTGTTCAAATCTAACTTCTTCGATCACTAATTCTGCTGATTGAGTGGTAAAATCGCCCAAATCCAAGCCGTGGGCAAAAGCTTCAACCGTCTTTTCCGTCACAATACCTTTAATCTCAGCATAATATCGCTTAGCTACTTGGTGCTTGGGTGATGTTAAACGATGTCCTAGTTTCCCATCATTTGTTAACAAAAGCAAACCAGTCGTATTGATATCCAACCGGCCTACAGGAAAAAGATCAGGACGATAGTCTTCAGGGGCTAAGCAATTCAAAACCGTTGAATGATACGAATCTTCGGTTGCTGAAATAACTCCTTTTGGTTTATTAAGCATCCAATAGACAAACTCTTCGTGAACTACCTTTTGCCCGCCCACTTCTACCTGATCTTGTTCCGGACGGACATGAAGATTAGGCTTTTTGACTACTTCCCCATTTAATCTTACATGTCCTCCACTAATCAGCGCTTTCACTTCTTTACGAGACCCAAAGCCATTATTACTTAATAATTTGTCTAGTCTCATTTATTAATACTTAATCTTTCTTGTAACTCTGATTGATAATCACCAATGAGGATCGACATCATTCCAAACAGACTCATGACCCCCAGATATAAAATCATCGCCATAATCACAACGATAATAATTTGTAAGAATGTCAGGCCTCTTCCTGCCGGATCCATCATCGCATTCATTGCTCGGTTCCAGGCTACCGCCCCAATTCCCATTACAACCGTACCAATCAAGATTCGAACGAGATCTCCGACAAAATAACGGTCACGAATTTTTATCGCGCGCCAGATTTTCATCCACATCATAACGGACGAGACACCGAAACCAATCATTGTCGCCAACATGGCCCCATGCGCTTGGAATAAAGCAACCATTGGAAATTGTAAAATCAGTTTAACAACGATTCCGACTACCAAATAGCTGACTGCTTGGCGGCGATAATTCATTGATTGTAAGATAGCTGAAAAGACCGTATAAGTTCCTAATGTAATGGACATAAAAGAACCGGTTACCAACAAAGCTGGACCTTCTGAATAACCAGCCGGATAGAAAAATGGATAAAGATTGTTTGCAATCGCAGCCATTCCGACTGATGCAGGTAACATAATAAAGGCAAATACTAGAACAATATCTTTAATCAATTCTCCTGTTTTATTAACGTCTCCTTCAGAAAACTTTGCAGAAACGGCTGGAATAGATGATGTCGCAATCGCAACAGATATCGCAATGATAATCATAACTAATTTATCCACATCTAAACTCATTGCCCCAAACAACTCTGATATTTCATTCGACATTAAGACCGTGGTTCGAATCAATATCTGTTTAAAAGTATAAGTATCAATATTCTGAACAATAATGATTCCACCACCTAAAAGAACAAAAGGAATCGAATCAATCAGCATTAAGCGTAAACTCTCTTTAAAATCTACATCCAAGCGATCTCGAGATTCTGCTTTCAATTGTTTCAATTGTGGTAGATGACGAAGATAACAAATAATCAAATAGATTAAAGAAGCTAAAGCTCCCACAAAAGCAGCAAATGTCGAATGCGCCACTGCATAAGTTGCATTGCCTTGATAGATTGTCATTATCGCATAAGTCGCAACCAACATATAAATAACTCGCACAATTTGTTCTAATACTTCTGAAATTGCAGTCGGAACCATATCGTTTAACCCTTGGAAGTAACCCCTGATTAAACTCATCGCTGGTAAGATCAATAAGGCAGGTGCCAACGTTCTAATAATTGTTGTAGCTGCTTCTGGATTATCCGTGGCTGACTGGTTGGCAAGAACAGGTGCTAAAAGAAACATTAAGCCTGCGGAAATGACACCCGAAATCAACATAATAAGCATACTATTTCTGAATAGCTTATCTGCCACTTTAAACTCTTTTTTCGTGTTATAGTAAGCCATTTGCTTGGCCACTGCACTTGGAAAACCTGCTGTCGCAATCGCTAGAAAAAGTGAGTAAGGTTTATAACCGACTGTATACAAAGTATTAGCCTGAGTATACTCTGCCCCCAACCAGGTTGCCCAAGGGATCACATATAAAGCACCTATTATTCTAGAGAAAATTTTACCAAAAGATAACCAAGCTGTCCCTGAGACAAAGTTACGACTCGCTTCTTTGTCCGCCTCTATGCTTTGATCCGTATCCTCCGTCATTTCCTGTTGACGCATAGCTGATTCAATAATAGCATCCGTTAAAATTGGCTCATGATAATGCGCCGTTCTCTGGGAGACCTTATCTCCTAGACTTTGATTTTCAGGATCAAAATCCTCTGGAACCACTTCTTTAGCATCGCTCATTCGATATTCATAAAAAACATCCGGACCTTCTTTTAAGCTTATTTCATCTTGATAAGCCGCTTTTTCTTCAGAACGATCTTTTTTGCTAGGCATTCTTGCCGCTAACTGTCCGAGCGAATCTTTTGTTTTACTCCACATTGTGGAGCCTTTTTCCGTTAAATTCTGCCATACCTCTGAAGATGAACCGTTAGACTGTTCTTCAGAATAGGAGGTATCTTCATCATCCTGCTCAAATTCTTGATAAGTAGCGAGATCTTCCTCTGAAGCAGAATCTTCCCATTCGTCTTCTAACTCCGTCCGAGCAGGCCGAATGACCTGATCTTCTATCTGACTCTCTCGCTCTTCAACTTTAGAGTCAGTTGTAATTCTAATATCTTCATCTTGATACTGATCTTCAGTAAGTTCATCAGAAGAAATAACTTGATCGACTTGAGGATACTCCTCTTCTGCCATCATTCCCTCTCTATCTTCAACCTCATATTCTTCCACATACAAAGGCGCATCCTGAACGTGATTATTCTCTCCATCAAAACTACTTGTTTCAGAAACTTCTTGATCCAAATATGCTTCATCAGAGTCATCCTCTGTACGACGAATCCGAAAATTAGAGCTATCACTTTCTAACACTTCTGTATCTGTTGCGGAAACAGGGTGATCTCCTAACTCAGAAAGATTTAATTCTCCCTCTTCATGACTTGTATCTGAGTAAAACACTTCATCTTCTTCATCAGAATAATATTCCGTTTCTTCAAGATCTTCTCGCGTCGAAAATACGCTCTGCATGATCCTTTTGAAAAAGCTTGGTTTCACATTCGCAACTCTTTTTTGGTTTTGCTCATCACGCAATTGATTCTCAATTGAACGATATTCAAATGGGTTAGAGTTAGAACGCTCAGTTGAGCTTTCTTCTTCAAAATGATGCCGTTGATAAACGTCCTCTTCAATATCCATGGATAACGTTTCTTCTAACTGGTTAGCCGAATCCTTATACTCAGCTAGATCGATATCCTGATGATCTACTTCTTCTCTTTCAACCTTCCTGTCATAGAAAGTTAATTCTGTAGGTAAATCATAATTCTCTAATGAATCTTCCGGATCAAAAGGTTCAACCTCTGAACGGTCAAAATACTTTTCTGTAGATGTCGTTTCTAATTCTTCTTGAATTAGATCATCCTCCGCGAGGTTATCCTCTGTCTCTGGTTCAGTCGTAGAATGAGAAATAACATAAGTTATTTCTTCTTCCTGAGGCTCCTCTTGAGCTTCTTCCTGGTAAGCGTTAGGCGTTTTAAAAGTTAGATCCATATGCGGTTCATTCGTTTGATCACGATCTTCTATTAAGCCTTCATTCTCTACTTGACTTGCCTCTGGTGTGTCAGTATATGAACGATCAGCTAGATTATTTCCCTCACCTTCTTGACTATATGAAGCTTGTGGTTGAGTGTCAAGGCGTTGTTCCACAGCAAAATAATCCGAATCGAGCGGTTGAGGATTAGGACGTCTAATTTTTCTCAAGTCCTCTTCCGTAAACTCAATCGTTGCATAACGATCGTAAGTCTCATTTAGATACTTTTCTTCAGAGCCAGGTGATCGTTCTTGTTTATTTTGATCATTGTGACGTTCAGACACTGCATACACCCCTTTTCGTAAAATATTTCATTATATAATATATCATTTTTCATAGCCAAATACGATCATTAAGCCTTTTTTCCTTTAGTTTGCTACAATATTTACCAAGCGATTTGGAATAGATATTACTTTCCTAATCGTTTTCCCTTCCAATTCAGATTGAATAGCCTCATGATTTAACGCCAAATCTTCCATTTGATCTTTAGCTAAGTCAACTTCAATTTCAACTTTTGCTTTTACTTTGCCATTAACTTGAATCACAATTTCTACTGTATTATCAACCGTAAGCGCTTCTTCATAGGTTGGCCAATCTGCTTCTGATACTGAATGAGAATAACCAAATTGTTGCCAAATCTCTTCCATCAAATGTGGAGCAATTGGTGCTAGCAACTTAACAAAGCCTTCAGCATACTCTCTTGGAATAATCGTTTCTCCTTTGGCTTCATTCAAGAAAATCATCAATTGAGAAATCGCTGTATTAAAGTGAAGATTTTCATAGTCTTCTGTCACTTTTTTAACGGTTTGATGATAGACCTTAGTTAAACGATCATTCTCTTGATCCTGAATGGTTTCGGCTTGTTTACCAGTATCTTCATTTATTAATAAACGCCAAACTCTCTCTAAGAAACGACGTGCTCCTTCTAGGCCTTTCTCCGACCATGCTATCGATGCATCAAGTGGTCCCATAAACATTTCATATACTCTTAAAGTATCTGCCCCATATTGTTCCACTACCTCATCTGGATTGACCACATTTCCTTTGGATTTCGACATTTTCTCATTATTTTCCCCAAGAATCATCCCTTGGTTGAATAGATTTTGGAAAGGTTCTTTAGTAGGAACAACTCCGATATCATATAAGAATTTATGCCAAAAACGAGCATACAGCAAATGAAGAACGGCATGTTCTGCTCCTCCGACATACAGATCCACATTTTGCCATTTCTCTAACGCCTCTGGAGAAGCAATGGCTTCAGAATTAGTCGGATCCATATAACGAAGGAAGTACCATGAAGACCCAGCCCATTGCGGCATGGTATTAGTCTCACGTCGTCCCTTCATTCCTGTCTCTGGATCCGTCACTTCCAACCATTCCTTAACATTCGCTAAGGGAGATTCTCCCGTTCCACTCGGTCTAACTTTATCTATTTTAGGTAGTATGACTGGTAATTGATCTTCAGGAACAGCGGTCGTTGTCCCATCTTCCCAATGAATCACTGGAATAGGTTCTCCCCAATATCGCTGTCTAGAAAAGACCCAGTCTCTTAATCTGAAATTGACTTTACCTTGTCCCTTGTGATGCTCTTCAAGCCAGGCAATCATTTTGGTGCTAGCTTCTTCATTTTTCAAGCCATTTAAAAAGTCCGAATGGATGTGAATTCCATCGCCAATAAAGGCAGCTTCTTCAATTCCTTCTTCTGATTCGATTACCTCTTTGATTGGAAGATTAAATTGTTTTGCAAACTCATAATCACGTTCATCATGACCTGGTACTGCCATGACAGCACCGGTCCCATATGAAACCAAAACATAATCCGCAATCCAAACTGGAATCTCATCTCCTGTTACTGGATGAACAGCATAAGCACCAGTGAAGACACCTGTTTTATCTTGATTAAGTTCGGTTCTTGCTAAATCAGATTTAGTAGCAGCAGAAGTCACATAATCATTGACTGCTTCTCGCTGTTCTGGGCTAGTAATTTCACTCACTAGTACATGTTCTGGTGCCAAAACGATATAAGACAAGCCAAACAAGGTATCAGGACGAGTAGTATAAGTTTGAATCAAGGCCTCGGAATCTTTCACCTTAAAATCAATAACAGCTCCTTCAGAACGGCCTATCCAATTTCGTTGCATTTCTTTAATACTTTCTGGCCAGTCTAATTCTTCTAAGTCATCCAATAAACGTTGAGCATAAGCTGTAATCTTTAATACCCATTGTTTCATAGGGCGACGTACAACGGGGTGACTCCCTCGTTCAGACAATCCATCGATCACTTCTTCATTTGCCAAAACTGTACCTAAAGCTTCGCACCAATTAACCATAATATCCGCTTCATAGGCTAACCCTTTTTCATAAAGCTTGGTAAAAATCCACTGAGTCCATTTATAATATTCTGGATCGGTAGTCGAAAACTCACGTTCCCAATCATACGAGAAGCCTAAAGACTTAATTTGACGTTTAAAAGTAGCAATATTATGGGCTGTAAATTCTGCAGGATCATTCCCAGTATCCAAGGCATATTGTTCCGCTGGCAAACCAAATGCATCCCATCCAATAGGATGAAGAACATCGTATCCTTGTGCACGCTTCATTCGAGCCATAATATCAGTTGCTGTGTAGCCTTCTGGATGTCCCACATGTAATCCTTGCCCTGACGGATAAGGAAACATATCGAGCACATAATATTTCTCATGGTCTGGACGATTCTTAGTAATAAAAGTTTGATCTTGCTCCCAATAATCTTGCCACTTTTTTTCTATAATACGATGTTGATATGTCATTTTTAGATCCTCCCGAAATTATTTATTGTTATTTTATATTTTAAGAGATAAAAAGAAAAGCCCTATAAGATCTACAAAAAGACCTTATAGGGCGAGTTAGCGCGGTACCACCTATTCTTTTACTAGAGTTTCCTCTAATAGACTTCGAGCGATAACGTGACTAACGGATTAAATTAACACTCATTAGAGCTTAGTCTAATCATAATACATGGAAGAGTTCAAGTAAGATTAAACGCTTATTTTCACCAACCATAAGCTCTCTACAGTTTGTTTCATACTCTACTAGGTCCTGCTAATTTTAATGATTAATAATTGATCACTTGTCCAAGATAAATGTTAGCTCCACCATTTTTTTCAATTAATTGGTGAACATCTTGTCCAGTCTTCTGAGCAATTGAATACAATGTTTCTCCAGCTTGTACTGTATAACTTCCAGTTGTTGCTGTTTCTTCAACCGTTGCAGTTTCAGTATAGTCTCCTGTTTCTTGTACCGGATTAACGGATTCAGTATATGTTTCGCTTGTTGCTTCTTCTGCTTGATAGTTGCTATCTGCTACTTCAGTACTTTCTACTGCTTCAGTTTCTGCTATTTGAGCACTTTCTACTGAACTTGCTTGAGCATTTCCAGAAACTTTTAGTTCTTGTCCTGGATAAATCCAATCAGAGGTTAAACCATTTAATTCCTTCAGTTCGCTGATTGTCATGCCATGATTGACAGCAATTCGATATAATCCTTCTCCAGCTTGTACTGCGTATGCAGAAGCAGATGTGGAATCCGTTGAAGGAGCTTCTGTACCAGAATCAGCCACTGAACCTTTCCCTGCTGGGATCGACAAGGATTGGTTAGGCAGGATAGTAGAATCTATCGTTAAACCATTAGCTGAAGCTAAGTCATAAACACTTATTCCATGACGACGTGCGATCGCATAAAGCGAATCGCCTGATTGAATAGCATAAGAACCAGATCCAACATTATTTTCATTATCAATCGTTGAATCAGATCCTGCAACTGGTGTCGCACTTGAACCAGACCCAGGGATCACTAATTGTTGATTGGGATGAATCGTGGAATCAACCGAAAGACCGTTTGCCGCACATAATTCATCAAGAGATACACCGTGATTCTGAGCAATTCTATAAAGTGAATCGCCTGATTGAATAGCATATCCTCCTCCAGCTTGTGGAGTGTCCTCTACTGGAGTTGCAGGAGTTGGAGCTGAGCTTGGGCTATCGTATTGACTTAATCCATATTGACTAATTAAATTATTCAATTTTCCTGCATAACGTGTATCTGTCGCATAACGTCCTGTTAAATGAGCGGTTGCATCTTGATACGAGTTTGTATTAGATTTTTTAGCACCCGCATAATAATTCGCACGCCATGATGATCCAACACCTGTCAATGTATTTGCATAGTCCAATAATGAATCATCATATGAATTATAGCGTTTAAATGCATCTTTTATTGGATAATAGTTACCATTCCCTGAATCTTCTAAAGTATCAACTGTTACCGATTGTCCATTAAAAGACCCTTTAATACCGAATAAGTTATAATTAGGAGCTTGAGCTAAACCTGAGTTGCCCCAACCTGATTCTAAAGCCGCTTGAGCAATCATTACAGAAGCATATAAATCATTCTCAGCCGCAATTCTTGCAGCAGATTTTCCAACTTTAGCAATGAAATCTTGTGGTGAAAACTTACTTACGGCTCCTTGAGCATGGACAATAGCTTTTTCAGCTGTGGCTTGATCTAACGCCATTCCAGCAGAAAACATGATCACGCCAGCATTGACATGCGTCACGATTTTTTTATATAACTTGCGTCTTTTCTCTTTGAATTGCTGACGCATTCTTTGATTACGCTGATTAATCATACATAAACCTCCAAATAATTTTTCCTCTCGGATACAGAGTCCATTATAATCCAAGTACAAACAAAAATGGGGCTAAAGTCGTACTTTTATTGAACCCTTAACACTTGTAATGTTATTGAAATCTTTTCACATATTCAGTAAAGACTTGCTAACATTTGTGGGTACTCTGTATAATAGGTTTACTAGCTTATAAGAAGGTGTGATCTTGAAAATAATTATAAAATTAATTAAATTAAGCACGATCCTACTATTTTTAGCCGGATGTGATCAATTGTATCATTATCAATTAAAAGACAGCTACTGGCAGACTCAGATAGACCACGAAGATCTTCCCCTCACCTATCAAGTTTACTTTTCAAACGATCAAGTAGCATTCACTGTTGATGAAGAATCCCTCTTAACCATGGCCGAAGAAGACCTTCGTTTAGAACTTCCTTCTGTTAAAGAAATAATCAATACTTCAAGTGAAAAATTTAACTATCAGTTTAATTACCAAATTAGAGGAAATGAACTGATTTTACTAGATCCGAATGATAATCAACCGGTCCAAACATATTCCTTTAAATTTGCTGATAAACAATTGCTTTTAAACAATGATCAACTGGAGATCCCTCTCCAACTTGAGGAGGTTCCAAAACCTTGAAAAATGCTCTTCAGTACAGCCATAGTCTATTAAATGATCTTATTCACCGATTTCCAAATGGTCTCTTTATTGACGCCACACTCGGAAAAGGACATGATACCGCCTTTATCCTCGAACAGAAACATTTTACAGGTCAAGTAATCGCCTTTGATATTCAAGAGCAAGCGATACAACTGGCACAAGAGCGACTTGAGAAATTTCCCAATCATCAATATCATCTCTTTCATGCTAGTCATGATGCACTGAATGAAATGCTCCCAGTTCATGATTATCCCGAAATCCATGGCGCCATTTTTAACTTAGGATATTTGCCCGGAGGAGATCATTCTATTACCACTCAATTCCACACAACTTTAGCAGCGATCATCCAAATACAGGAACGATTAGTGAGTCAGGGTCAGATTATCCTCGTTCTTTATTCTGGCCATCCTCAAGGACTACAGGAAAAAGCTTCTTTACTTGAAAAACTAAAAGCCTGGCCTCAAAAGGATTACACTATTTGTCACCTAGAATATCTCAATCAGGACAATTCTCCTCCTTCCCTTCTTATCATTGAAAAAAAATAACATCGTAGCCTTGCCTAATCACAACAAGCGCTACGATGTTTCTTTTACTAACAATCTCCATCAAAAATTTCTAATGGAGGATCCCCTAATGGGTTTCCCCGCTGGATAGGATACTTTTTCGGATTCTCTTCATGAGCAAGGTACCATTTGTACCATGAACCATCAAACATAGAAATTTTTTCCCATCCCAAATGCTTCAGTATAAAAAAAGCAGTAGACGATCTCCATGAAGTTCCACAATAAAGTAAGATCCTTTTTCCAGGGACAATCCCCCACTCTTTCCAACGATCTAAATAATTGCTAGGATTAGCAAGTTCACCGTCAATATTGACTAATAACTCATCTCCCATATAGACAGCACCTGCAATTTCTCCTGCCCCCTTATTCCAAGCGTGACCTTCATTGTCTCCTATAAATTCTTTCCAGGTTCTTACAGAGGCTAATACATGGTCAGGATACTTTTGGCGATATGCTAGAAGATCATCAGGCGTTTGTACATAGATCTCCGGACGTTTCGGAACTGAACAACCGAATTCCTTCACTGGCTGAACATTGCGACTTCCTTCTTCCAAAAGAAAACCAGCTCTTTGCCAAGCTTGAATTCCCCCATCTAGTATTTTCACTTGATCTACACCTAAATAATAGGCAGCAAACGCCATACGACTGGCAATATACATAATATCTCGTGCGTAGATCGAGTAAAACACAAGTAATGAATCACAAGTAATCCCCTTTGATAAGAAAACATCTCGCATTGCCTCAGGACGTTTAAAGTAATCTTTAAACTCCCCTAATTCATCTGTATTCAAATGAATAGCTGTGGGAATATGTCCTAATTCATAATCCATTGCTGTTCGCGTTTGATCTAATCGATAATTTCCCTTACCTCTCGTTACATCTATAACAATCAGATTCTCTACTTTATGCTCGATTGCATGATGTAACCATTGAGCTGAGACAAAGAAATCATTCTCATCCGTCGTTTGCTGTGCGGAAAGAAGGCGTGAATCAGCACTGGGTTGTTGCATAGCATAGTTATTAGCCATCAATTTCTTATGGTGATCATTCATCAAATGACTCCTTATGAGTAATTATTGATTCCTTGACAGAAACGCTTCACAGCGGCTTCAATCACTTTGGTCGGAACAGCTAAATGTATTCTAACAAAACACTCACCACACTTACCAAACATTTGACCATTATTCAGAAACACATCATTTTCTTCACTAATCTTTGCTATTTCTTCGCATGATAAGTCATATTCTCTCAAATCAAGCCATAATAAGTAAGAGGCTTGCATAGGTGTTACAATGCCTTTTGGCAATTCTCGTTCAATAATTTCTTTCGCCACTAGATAATTATGATAAATCAATTCCACTAGCTCTTCTTTCCATTCTAAAGAAGTATTATAAGCGTATTGACAAGCTAAAAGTCCTAAGGCTGGAACAGATTTAAGATCAAGTCGGTCTGCTGTTTCTGAATATCGTTCACGCCACTCAGAATTAGGGATAAATATATTAGACGTTTGAAGCCCCGCTAAATTAAATGTTTTTGAAGGAGCTGTTGCGACCACCACATGTTGAGCTATTTCTGGTGATAAACTAGCAAAAACATGATGTTGATAATCTTTATGAGCGAGATCAAAGTGTATCTCATCACTAAATAAATATAATTGATTATCCATACAAATTTGAGCTACTCGCTCTAATTCTTCTTTTGTCCACACTCGTCCCAAAGGATTATGGGGACTACAGAAAATCATCGCTTTACTCTTTTCATCTTTTGCCACTGCTTCTAAGGCATCAAAATCAATGGAATACTCACCTTGTTCATTTACTAAATCTACAGCCATCACTTCTCGATGATGATTCTTAATAGTTTCAGAAAATGGATTATAGACTGGCTCTAAGATAATAACCCCATCTCCTTCTTCTGTGAAAGCATTGACAAATACATTTATTGCTGGAACGACCCCTGGAGCCGTCACCAACCAGTCTTCTTCTACTTCCCAATTATGTTGAGTTTTCATCCAATTCTTTACGGATTCTAAATACTCTTTAGTCGGAACCGTATACCCCATAATAAAACGATCTAATTCTTCTTTTAGACCTTCAACAATTCCTGGAGCCATTGGAAAATCAAGATCTGCTATCGACAAAGGAGCCACATTCTCTCCAATATTTTCTTTACTTTCACGCATCAAGCGCCATTTTTTTGAGCCTTGGTCAGTTCGATCTACGCAAGTCTGAAAATCATGTTTCATTATTACTTCCCCCTAATATAGATATAATCCTTATCTGGATCAATGGTACACAATTTAAGCGCTTTCTTCAATATAATGAGAGAAGATAATAAAATTCTTACTTTCTTATCATATTATACGCTCTTTTATGGATGAGGAATAATTCCAACTCCAATCCCAAGATAATCTGGAGCTTTTTGTGCTTTAATTTGTAAACTACTTCTCGCAACTTTATTAATATCTCCTTCAAAAATCGAAAAAATTGCATGTTTTTTATATTTAGAAGTCGCAACTATTTTAAATAAATTAGAAAATTTTATAATTCTGCTATTTTTGTTTAAAAGATATTTATTATCTGGATTTAATAGCCACGAGCAACAATAAAAATAGTCAAATGTAAAACCATCAAAAAATAACATAGCATGACTAAACGATTCTTTTACTGCAGCAATGGAGAGATCTGTTTTCTCCATAATATGAATACTGATAACTGCTTGACCTTGCAAAGAATCTTTATATACTGATTCTTTCCAATTTAATGAATAATCAAGTTTATTAAAATCTAAAGTCAAATGTTCATATTGTAATGATCCTATTTTAAATATCTTTAAAAAAAATAATCTAATCAGCCAATGACCATCATCTGCAGTTAATCCAAGACAATGTTCCTTTTCCCAATATTTATTTAAGCGTAATGCAAGATCCGTCAAACTTTCATATAATAACGAAACTGGGTATGAATGTTGTTTATATAGTAATGTTAAAGGGGGAATTAAATTAAGTAAACACTCGGCTCTCTCATAATCATCTATTTTGCTAATTAAACGTTTCTCATCAAAGGACATTTCTTGGTAACCCGAAACTAAAATTTCAATCAACTCTATCTTATTAATTTTTAGATTTGTCACTTCAAATTTAAAATTAATCCCAAGATGGTCCAAAATTTCCTTCATTATTTTGTAATGTTCATTAATATCAACATATTGAAAATAGTTTCGGTAAAAATCAATCATTGTGTCATCTATCCTTTCGTTGCTCCATTTGTCAATCCAGAAACTAAATATTTTCTGAAAATAATTGCAACTATCATGGGAGGAATGATCGTTAATATTCCTGAAGCCGCCACCAAACCGTACTCAATTGAATACCTCCCTTGAAAATCCTGTATCACTAAAGTAATAACTTTATTAGCCTGGGTTGTTGTTAATAACATTGGAATTTGAAATTGACTCCAAGACATTAAAAAAATGACAAGAGTAGCTGTGATAATTATTGGCCTAGACATAGGTAAAACGATCCCCGTAAAAATTTCAACCTCATTTGCTCCGTCCAACATCGCTGCTTCGATTACTTCATACGGCAAAGTTTTAAAATAATTATAAATAATCCATGTTGTCATCGGCAAAAATGCGGAAACATATATAATCGCTATCCAAAATAGACTATCCAACAAACCATTCCTAGCAAACACAGCATATATTGGAATAATAGTAGTAAAAACAGGAATAACCATCGTGATGATAATAAAAAGAAAAACAAATTTTTTCCCTACAAATTGATATCTATAAAAAGCATAGGCAGTGATCACAGCAATTGGTAAGCCAATCAATATTGAGAAAGTAGCCATCTTTATCGAATTATAAATTGCTGGCATAATGGTTTGATGAGCTTCTGTTGTGGAATCAAACAATGTTAAATAGTTATCTATATTTGCAAATAATGAAAAAATTTGACTGTCCCCCTTTATTATCTCATTTTCAGGTGTAATTGAAATATTAAAAGCCCATAATATAGGCCCTAAACAAAATAGACAGAACAATAATATTGCTAGTCCATATATCACTTTTTCTATTATTGAGAATTTCATTTTTAATCTCCTTTACATACTTTGAGTCATATTTCGTACATAAAAATATCCTGCAATTCCTGTAAAAATCATAATAATATAGGTTATTGCAGAGCCATAACCAAACTCTAAAAATGAAAAAGTGTTTTGATAATTATATATCAATAAAGTTTGCGCATCTTGTCGATATTCCACTAAAGCAATAACTTCATCAAAAACATTTAACCCTGCTAGTGTCGCTTGTATTAAACAAACCAGTAATGAGGGACTTAATAGCGGTAACGTTATCTCTCTAAAAGTTCTATACTTGCCTGCCCCGTCTATCGCTGATGCTTCATAAATATCAGTAGAAATACTTTGTAAATTAGCCAGTATAATAAGTGCACAAAATGGCACAATTCTCCATGCTACAATAATTGATACGATGATTAAAAGTGTCAATGTGTTATTGGTCCAAACAACTGGTTTATTAATAAGATTGAAGTTTATTAATACCTTATTCAACAGACCATATGTTGGATGAAAAATAAAAGACCAAATAATCCCATTAACTAGAGGTGGTAATGCCCAAGGTAAAATCGCAACTGCAGTTAAAAATCCTGACATTTTTGTTTGAATATTTAATAAAATCCCAACAAATAGTGAAGATACCATGGTTAAACAAACAACTATCACTAAAATAAATAATGAATTATTTAGAGCATGATAAAAGTCTTTATTTTTTAGTATTTCCCTGTAATTTTGTAATCCAATGAATTCAATTTGATTGGGTCTCGTCAGCTTGAAATCATGCAGGCTATAATAAAAAGTCTGGAGAATTGGAAAAAAAACAAAAATAATCATGATCATTAATACTGGAAAAAGTAAAAACCAAGGACGCCAATTATTTTTTATCAAATTTTACCTCGCATTCTAGATGAAAAAACTAGTCGTATCGATGATACGACTAGAAATTTCACACTTTAATTTACTTTATTCTAAAGCTAAATCATTCACAGTACTTTCAATTTCCTTTGTCGCTTCCTCAACTGATAATTGACCTGAAGCCAATTGATTTACCCCATTAAAAATGGCAGCAGACATTTCAGCATAATATTCTGGAATTCCCTTAGGAAATGGTGATTCTGCGATTTCTGCAATATCATAAAAAGTCTCTCCGTTTTCAATAGTTCCTTCCGAGAATAATTTTTCTAATACTGATAGTCGTGTAGGGGTAACCGAAATCTCTTTGTTTAATTGTTCTTGAATTTCTGGAGAGGTATACCATTTTACAAATTGTAGAGCTTCTTCAGGATATTCGGTATATTTAGAAATACCAATCGCTTCATTAAATGGCACGGTCACTTGTGCATAATCTTGATCTTTTGAAAGAGGACGGTTTGGCTGAACTTTTCCTACAACAGATGAATTTTCTTCATCATTAATACGAGTTACAAAAGATGAAGGACCTGTCATGGCGGCTGTGTCTCCCGTTATTATTTGACTATAAGCATCCATTCCAGAAATATTTGTATTTGCAGGATTTACAAGTTCTTCCTTAACTAATGTATCAATTAAAGTCAAGGTATCTACGAGAGCCTCGTGATTTAAAGTATTATCATCGTTAAAAACTATTCCATTACGAGTAAAAGCTAGCCAAATAAAAGTAGTGGTTGAATTCTCTTCTGCCAATAATGGAATCGATATTGGATAATCAACAATTCCCTTTTCTTTAATGATTTTGGCATCTTCGATCAATTGATCCCAATTGGTAGGTAACTCTTTAATCTCTGCATTGTCAAACATCTCTGTATTAACATATGAAATTCGAAAATCATTTGCATACGGAACCGCATAATATTGATCTTCAATTTTAAAAGTTTCTAAATTTGGTATATCTTTAATTGTTTCTTCATCAACTTGAATCGGAGCTAGCCAATCTGCTGCTACAAACTCTCCTGTCCAAGACCAATCTACTTCAAAGACATCTGCTGCTACAGTTTGTCCTACAGCTGCCGTAGAGACTTTATCACGAATATCATCCCAAGCAGTTGTGATAACATTCACTTTAATTCCTGATTCTTCTTCAAAACGATCTAGCATCTCATCTGTCGGAACTCCCCAATCAGGAATCATGAAACTAATCTCAACGGATTCTTCTTGGGCACTTACTCTGTTTAGAAATCCATTTCCTGAAAAAGCCAACATCGATAAAACTCCTATTAGCATAATATGTATAATTTTCCTCATTCAAATCCTCCTCTGAATACTTTTATAGAATTTATTTAAATATACCATATGCTAAATAAAAAGGGGTCATTATCAATTATCAGATTTTCTGATTAAAGTCATATAAAATTTCACATTATCAGTTATCAAAATAATAATAAAATAAAAAACTCTAGTGCTTTTTCACACTAGAGCCTCAATAGAACTATTAAAATAAGAGCTTATCTGCTCCAGTTACTTTATTTCCTAAAGCTTCAATCGCTAAGACATTGAGATAATGCCAAGGGCGATCGTAATTAGGTTGGAAGAAGAAATCAAGTAGTGCTAGTTGTTCTAACGTATATTTAGCGTTAATTGCTGTTGAAAGAACATTAATTGAATCTGCCACATCAATTTTTGAAAGCAATTGTCCTCCCAGAATACGATGAGTTTCTTCATCAAAGAAAATTTTCATATGAACGGTTCCTGGTTTTCTCATGAAATCCGGATAAAGTTTTTCTTCTACATACTTCGATGCAACTTTACCGTCGTATGAGTCTGCATTGACAGCATTCATTCCTGTAGCAGCAATTGTGTAATCAAAAAATCTTAGTGCAGAAGTACCTGATACTTCAGGCATTTTAAATTTATTTCCTAAGGCATTAAGAGCCGCTACCACTCCTTGACGACGCGCTAAAGTTGCTAATCCGATATTAGCAGTCTGACCTGTTGGAGCATACGGTATATATGTAGCATCCCCACCAGCATAGACATCTTGAACAGAAGTTTCCAAATACTCATTTGTCTGGATAAAACCACGTTCATCTAGTTTTAAAGCACCTTGTAACCAAGAGGTCCCAGGCTTCACGCCTACTGCAATAATCACGGTATCTGCTGGATATTCCGCTTGATCGGTCACAACAGCATTTACTTTTCCATCTTCTCCTAAAAGCTTTTGAACAGCTTCACCTGACCGGAACGTCAGACCTTTTTCTTTGGCATGGTCTTCTATAACGGTAGCAAGTTCAGGATCCAGATAAGTAGGTAACATCCGATCAGCCATATCAATAACAGTTACTTCAACACCAGCTTCGGCATAGGCTGTTGCTACCTCAACTCCAATATAGCCGGCCCCCATTACTACTAAATGCTTGGTTTGTGACATGCGCTTTTGAACCGCATCCGTGTCTTCTGGCCCTCGAAATGTGTGAACATTTTCTAGATCATGGCCTTCAATCTTAGGAACTGGTGCGTAGCCTCCAGGACTTAAAAGCAATTTATCATAGCTCTCTTGATGCTCACCTTCAGATGTTTTTACGGTAATTAATTTATTATCAGGATCTAGCCCAATCACTTCACTCGCTGGATGCATATGAATTCCTTGTGCTGTATAAGAAGCATTATTCGCAAAATGAAGTTCTGCTAATTCTTTTGAAATACCTTCCAGGTATGATTGCGATCCTCACCCCATAAATGATGATTCTTCTCCAGCTTCATAAAGATGAATTTCAGCTTCTCTTTCTTGTTTTAAGATAGTTTGAACTACTTCATAACCAAAATGCGACGTACCAACCACCACATATTTCATCCCATAACCTCCTAGATATTATTTAGAAACATTCTAATCTAAGGAGTATGTTATCACAAATGATAAATATAAGCAATTTATCAGCTTATTTAATAGATAATAACTTTTTTAACTCTTCTGCTCGATCTGTCTGTTCCCAAGTGAATTCCGCTTCTTCACGTCCAAAATGTCCATAAGCAGCTGTGAGAGAATAGATAGGACGGCGCAAATCTAACATTTCCATAATCCCGGCAGGAGTAAGATTAAAGACTTGGCGAACAGCCTCTACAATCTCTGCATCACTATATTCTGAGGTATCAAAAGTGTTTACCATAATAGAGACAGGATGCGCAACCCCAATGGCATAGGCTAATTGAATTTCTACTTTTTCCGCAATTTCTGCTGCCACTATATTTTTCGCAACATATCTGGCTGCATAAGAAGCTGAACGGTCAACTTTTGTCGCATCTTTTCCTGAAAATGCTCCGCCACCGTGTCGTGCGTATCCACCATATGTATCTACAATAATTTTACGACCAGTCAAACCAGAGTCTCCTTTTGGTCCTCCAATCGTAAACCGACCAGTTGGATTAATATATATTTGCGTCTCTTCGTCTAATAAGTGTGCTGGAATCGTTGGAATAATCACTTCTTCTAAAATATCTGCTCGTAATTCTTCAAGTGATACCTCTTCACTATGTTGAGTACTCAACACAATGGTATCAACTCTTAAGGGCTGATCATTTTCATCATATTCTACAGTAACTTGTGTTTTGCCATCAGGTCTCAAATAATTTAGACGCCCCGACTTTCTTGCAAGTGTTAAACTGTAGGCTAATCGATGGGATAACTCAATGGGTAATGGCATTAGTTGAGGCGTTTCTCGACAAGCAAAACCAAACATAAGTCCTTGGTCCCCCGCTCCTATTTCTTGCTCCTCAGTCTGCTTATTACGTGTTTCAATCGCATTGTCCACTCCAATCGCAATATCAGGAGATTGTTCATCAATCGAAACAATCACTGCTAGATTCTCAGCATCAAAACCATATTTCCCCCGATCATACCCTATCTCCGCTACCTTTTTTCTAACAATTTTCTGAATATCAACATAAGCTTCGGTAGTCACTTCGCCAAAAACTAAAACAAGCCCCGTATTGACAGCTGTTTCTACCGCGACTCTAGCTGCTGGGTCTTGTTCTAAAATATTGTCAAGAATAGCATCCGAAATTTGATCAGCAATTTTATCAGGGTGCCCTTCTGTAACAGACTCCGATGTAAATAGACGTTTTTCTTTCATTTTCTTTCCCCCATATTAAATTTTGGTTACAAGGCAAATTCACTTCACTAACAAAGTGAACCCTATCGGGAATTTTTGGTTGTAACGCATCTGATTATACATTAAAATATCGATAGGTACAATTCAATTTGTTACTTAAATAACAAAGGTTAGAAAGGTTTTCTCATGAGACGTCTAATGAGTTACTTACAGCATCCCATCACCAAAATACTAGCAGGACCTTTTGCCCTTATCGCATTTGGTCTAATCACAGGTTTTGGAACATCTACCAACCGAGATTTTTTATCGGCTCTTTTTTTATTCATTGCTCTTATATGTAGTAATATTATCGACCATTTCCAATATCAAAAGTATATCAAAAAAAATACCAAAGCAACTCCAGCGATCATATATTACATTTCTTTTACTATTATGATTGTTATGACCTTGCTGTTTATGTTGGGACAACATTGGATTATTAATTTACTCCTAAGCTTGTATATTCTTTTTATCACGATGCAATACTATCCATTTCATCTAGTGGGTACTGTTTACCATTATTTACTTAGCACCTTTTTCCATAGCTTTGTTCTTAATGCTATTGCCTATTTCTCACAAGCAAATGGAATAACACCAACTATTTTGACAGCGTTAATTCCTATCATCTTCTATATGGCCGGAATTGAGCTTTTAACTACCTATTTAAGAGGTACTGTACGCAATAATCCTCTATTCAATAATCTCAGTATCCAATCAAACAAAATAGCTTTGGGACTGATGATTATAGGAATCGGAAGTGGAATATACTTCTCCTTACCTAGCCATTCCTTCTTTATCGTTCAAATTCTTTTCCTAGTGATCAGCCTAATAAGCTCTTTACCAAGTCTTATTCCAGTAGAGACAGAGAACAAAGTACAGAATAAACTCAATTACAATTCAACTATGGCATTTCTATTTACACTTTTATATGCACTCAGCTTTTTATTTTAATTCTACTTAAGCCCTGGCAAATATTCAGACCTCCAAAGGTTAGACTAAAAATCTAACAATTGGAGGTCCTTTTTTTGACAAAATATTTATATCTCGTTAAGTAATCAATGGATGCAAACTTATGGAAAGTTCATTCTATTTGTCTAGACGCAGAGCATATCCAATACAAAACGTTATTCATGAATGAATAAACAGATATTAAACAATTAAAGATGGCAAATTAATAAACGCAAGTTGAATAACTAGATAAGAAACTCCGATTAAATCGCCATTAAAACTAACTACTGGATAAAAAAAGAGCGAGACAAACTGAGCCATCTCGCCAAAAATCAAACTATTGAGAACACATTACAAACTGGAAGCTTTTCAGTAGTTAAAAGTTTATTAAAAAAAAGACTCATTAGAGTCTCAAAGCGGGTGAGGAGAATCGAACTCCCGACAACAGCTTGGAAGGCTGTAGTTTTACCACTAAACTACACCCGCAGGATAAAACAAACATAATTGCGGGGGTAGGATTCGAACCTACGACCTTCGGGTTATGAGCCCGACGAGATGCCAGCTTCTCCACCCCGCGATAATTTTAAAGGAGGATGTGGGATTCGAACCCACGCGCGCTGTTACACGCCTGACGGTTTTCAAGACCGTTCCCTTCAGCCGGACTTGGGTAATCCTCCAAAATAAAATGATAATACTATTTAATTAATGACCCGTACGGGATTCGAACCCGTGTTACCGCCGTGAAAGGGCGGTGTCTTAACCGCTTGACCAACGGGCCAGGATAACAACAACGTTATATATTGTTTAGATGTATAACGGAGAAGGAGGGATTTGAACCCTCGCGCCGGTATAAACCGACCTACACCCTTAGCAGGGGCGCCTCTTCAGCCTCTTGAGTACTTCCCCATGAGCCAATTTTATAGGTTAACAATATTCAATTGTTATGGGCCTGAGTGGACTCGAACCACCGACCTCACCCTTATCAGGGGTGCGCTCTAACCAGCTGAGCTACAGGCCCAAATAGACTTAAAGATATCCAATAAAAAAGCTAATGATGACAACTTCCTCATCGATAGCAAAGCGGGTGAGGAGAATCGAACTCCCGACAACAGCTTGGAAGGCTGTAGTTTTACCACTAAACTACACCCGCATAATATAAAACGGTCCGGACGGGATTTGAACCCGCGATCTCCTGCGTGACAGGCAAGCATGTTAACCCCTACACCACCGGACCAATTGCGGGGGTAGGATTCGAACCTACGACCTTCGGGTTATGAGCCCGACGAGATGCCAGCTTCTCCACCCCGCGATAATTTTAAAGGAGGATGTGGGATTCGAACCCACGCGCGCTGTTACACGCCTGACGGTTTTCAAGACCGTTCCCTTCAGCCGGACTTGGGTAATCCTCCATTATGCAAAGAAATTCAAAGTCAAAATCCAGCAATGGACCTTGTAGGACTCGAACCTACGACCACCCCGTTATGAGCGGGGAGCTCTAACCACCTGAGCTAAAGGTCCGTCCTATTAATATAGCGGCGAAGGGGATCGAACCCATGACCTCCCGGGTATGAACCGGACGCTCTAGCCAGCTGAGCTACACCGCCAAAAATGGAGAATAGCGGGATCGAACCGCTGACCTCCTGCGTGCAAAGCAGGCGCTCTCCCAGCTGAGCTAATCCCCCATCATACAAATAGATCGGGAAGACAGGATTCGAACCTGCGACCCCTTGGTCCCAAACCAAGTGCTCTACCAAGCTGAGCTACTTCCCGTTTATTTGATACACCCGGCAGGATTCGAACCTGCAACCGCCTGATTCGTAGTCAGGTACTCTATCCAGTTGAGCCACGGGTGCAATATCTAATTAAATTAAATCACATAAATGTGAATGCCGAGGGCCGGAATCGAACCGGCACGGTGATCACTCACCGCAGGATTTTAAGTCCTGTGCGTCTGCCAGTTCCGCCACCCCGGCTAAATATAGCCACAATGTAACACTTGGCAAAGCGGAAGACGGGATTCGAACCCGCGACCCCCACCTTGGCAAGGTGATGTTCTACCACTGAACTACTTCCGCAAATATGCCGGCTAAAGGACTTGAACCCTCGACCCTCTGATTACAAATCAGATGCTCTACCAACTGAGCTAAGCCGGCGTAATAAGACACGAACAAAGATAATGGCTTGTTCAAACCAGTTTGTGATTTATGATGTCACAAGAATAAATTATAATGCATTTGCATCAGAAATGCAAGTGCGGGTGAAGGGACTTGAACCCCCACGCCCGAAGGCGCCAGATCCTAAATCTGGTGCGTCTGCCAATTCCGCCACACCCGCTAAATCCCACTATGTTTCCATATGGAATAATGACCCGTGCAGGATTCGAACCTGCGACCCACTGATTAAAAGTCAGTTGCTCTACCGACTGAGCTAACGAGTCAAGTTAATGGGGAATGACGGGCTCGAACCGCCGACATCCTGCTTGTAAGGCAGACGCTCTCCCAGCTGAGCTAATTCCCCAAACATAAATAAGACACGCGCGGCAACGTCCTACTCTCACAGGACCAAAGGTCCAACTACCATCGGCGCTAAGAAGCTTAACTGCTGTGTTCGGCATGGGAACAGGTGTGTCCTTCTTGCCATTATCACCACACAGT
>NZ_JACBXQ010000006.1 GCF_015863205.1 Facklamia lactis
CTTACACATTTTGGTGTTTGTCTTTGTTCAGTTTTCAATGAGCTTCGTTGCCTGAAACGCTTTCCGCTGTCTCAGCGACAACTTCTATATACTACCATGTACCTGCTTAAGTTGTCAAGAACTTTTTTGAATGTTTTTTCATGTTCTTGTTTTTCGTCCATCATGGTACTTGGCGTTCGCTCGTGGCGACAAGAAATAATATATCATGGTTCAATTATAAAAGTCAACAGCTATTTGAGAAAATTATTTTTATTTACCAGATTTATTTTTGGGCACTTCCGATGTTCGTTTGCTATAATAAGTCTAACTTCATTTTGAGGTCATTAAAGGAGATATATATATGAAAGAAAATCCATATCAATTTCAAGTTTCAGATATTATTCCGCTATGGGACTCTACAATTGGTCTTGAACGCGAAGCCTTACGAATAGATAAACAGGCTAACATTTCTATAAAAGATCACCCAAGCGAATGGGGAAGCAGAAGTCACCATCCGTATATTCAAACTGACTTTGCAGAAGGTCAAATTGAATTAATCACCCCTCCTTCTAAACAAATCAATGATATTATTTCTTGGTTTGACGCTTTACATCAAATCGTTGAAACGACCATTAGTTCTGACTCCTACCAAGAACTACTTTGGCCATTTAGCATGCCTCCTAAGCTTGGTAATCTCGACCAAGTCAGAAGCGCTCAGCTAGATGATCCAAAAGAATATCAATATCGCAAATATTTAATCGAAGTATACGGTAAGCCGGTACAGCTAGTTTCAGGAATCCACTACAACTTTCAAATCAATCCGCAACTAATGGAAAAATACTTACCTAAAGATGAAAACTTAGCAATTAAAGCAAATAATGAAATTTATATGTCCTTCGCTCGAAAATATTTATATTACCGTTGGGCGTTAACTTATTTGCTAGGAGCCAGTCCTTGCTCACCCTCTGAATACTTTACTAAATTATATGGAAAACCAACTCCTCTTCCAATGCGTTCTATCCGTCAGAGTCGCTACGGCTATCAAAACGACCCCTCCATTGAAGTGTCGTATGCATCGCTAGAAAATTTTGTAAATGATGTCGAAAACCATGTACAAAGCGGTAAATTAAGTGTCGAAAAAGAGCTTTATCGTGATGTTCGTATGCGGGGAGGCAAGCCTAATCGGGAGATGATCAGCAAAGGCATCTCATACATTGAATTCCGAAATTTCGATTTGAATCCTTATTCTAAACACGGTATAACAAAAGAGGATATTACTTTTATTAAAATTTGGCTAATTGGTTTATTAATCCATGATCAAGATGATATTGATGAGGACACTATTAACTTAGCTGACATCCGCAACCGTAAAACAGCAGAAGCCAATCCTTCTGAGCCTCTGCCTCATCCTGACTTGTTAGAAAACTTTTGGGGTACGCTAGAACAAGTTGCAAATCATCTTACTGACAAAGTGGATCTCGATATCAACCTCAAAGAAATAATGCAAAATAAAAAATCACAATTGTTTAATCCAACTTTAACACCTAGCGCCCTCATTATGGCTCAATGTGACTGCCATAATGATTTCGTTGAATTAGGTTTAAATCTTGCTCACAAGCATCAAAAAAACATTTTGATCCGGCCTTATAATTTACACGGCTTTGAAAAACTTGAATTATCCACTCAAGATTTATTAAAGCACGCTATTACTAAGGGCGTTAAAGTTGATCTGATTGACTCAAGCGAAAATATTCTTCGTTTAACTCATAATACGCAAGAATATTATATCAAAAATGCTAATATGACAGCTCTGGACAACCAAATATCATATTTTTTGATGGAGAATAAAGTAGCCACCAAAAAAATATTATCGGAAAAAGGGCTCGCTGTTCCACAAGGTTTCGATTTTACATCTTTGAAACAAGCACAACAATCTTATCCTTTATTCAAAGGACGTCCCTTTGTGGTAAAACCTAAAAATACCAATTATGGCCTGGGAATCAATATCTTTCCTAATTCTTGCCCCGAAAAAGAATATCACGAAGCGATAGAAGAGGCTTTTAAACATGACTCTACAATTATAGTAGAAGATTTTATTCAAGGAACCGAGTTACGCTTTTACATTCAAGAAGGTAAGACCCTTGCTATATGCGAAAGACAACCCGCTCAAGTTATCGGCGATGGGAAACATTCGATTGCCGAACTAATTCAAATTGAAAATAAAAATCCTCTTAGAGGACAGAAACATTATGCCCCTTTAAGCTTTTTAAACTTAGGGAACATTGAAATCTCATTTCTAAAAAGCCAAGGCCTTACCTCCGAATCTATACCTCAGCAAGGAGAAAAAGTTTTACTCAGAAAGAATAGCAATGTCTCAAGTGGGGGGATTGCCATTGATCGGACTGACGTCGTGCACTCAGATTATCTGAAAATAGCTGAGCTTGCAGCCACTAGTCTAAATACTGTTTTTTGTGGTATCGACATGATTATCAAAGATTATAAAAAAACTATACTAAGTCAAAATGATTATGCCATCTTGGAAGCTAACTTCAATCCAATGATGTCTCTACATATATTTCCTGCCATTGGAAAAAGTCGTCCTTTAAGTCAAGAGTTACTTAAAAGGCTCTTTCCAACAATGGATGAATAATACAACTAACTAAAAAAGCCATCAATCCGTACATTAATTTAACGAACGGTCTGATGGCTTTTCTTGATTAAATGCTTTTAATACAGAAGTAAATTTAAAAACATTTATCAAAAATGCTACCTCTAAACATTTTCATGAATTTGTTTAATTGTATCTGAATTCAATTCTTTAACGACAGCTGTTACCAAACGGACCATATTAATATAGTCATCTTCATGAATAACTGAAGTATGGCTATGTAAATAACGAACTGGTACTGTAATTGCAATTGAAGGGATACCATTCAGACTTAAATGCTGAGAGCCTGCATCTGTTCCCCCACCTGGAATAAATTCAAATTGATATGGAATATTTTCTCTTTCCGCAATATCTGTGACAAATTCTCGTAAACCTCTATGGGCTATCATTGAAGCATCATACACAATAATTTGTGGGCCTTTACCTAATTTACTCATTGATTCACTAGAAGTCATCCCAGGAGTATCTCCAGCAGTTCCTGTATCTAACGCAATCGAAATTTCTGGGTCTATCATATGAGTGGCTGTTTTTGCTCCACGTAAGCCAACCTCTTCTTGAACATTCGCACCCGAAAACAGAACCGTTTCGTGGCCTTCTTCCACTAAACTCTTAAGTACCTCGATCGCAACAGCGACACCGATTCGATTATCCCAAGCTTTTCCTAGTAAGAAAGGTGTTTCATTTAAACGTCTAGTTTCAATATACGGTGTAATCATATCTCCTGGCTTTATCCCCCAGCCAAGAATTTCCTCTTTTGAAGAAGCTCCTAAATCAATAAAGATATCTTTAATTTCCATAGGCTTTTTACGCGCTTCAGGAGTAAGTACATGGGGTGGCTTTGAGCCTGTCACACCATGATAAGTTTTCCCCTCACGAGTTGTAACAGTCACTTGTTGCGCAAGAACAACCTGACTCCACCACCCGCCAATTGGGACAAATTTAATAAAACCTTCATCTGTGATCTCTTTAACCATAAAGCCTACTTCATCTAGATGCGCTGCAATCATGACCCGAGGACCATTTGGATTACCAGTATGTTGAGCAAATATACCACCCAAGCCATCCTGTAGATATTCTTCAGCCTGATCTTTGGTCTCTTCTTTGAATAATTGACGAACTTGGCGCTCATTACCACCAATTCCATTTACCTCTGTCAATTTAATTAATAACTCTTCATTTACTGACATTATTCCGCCTACTTTCTTTAATGATATATAATAATCTTATCAATTTAGCAAAAAGTAAGCAAAAAAGAATCATCTCACCATAAAGTAAGCTAGACTTAATCTAAACTCAAACTTTATCAGGATATTCTCCTTTTTTGGAAGCGTTTTAAAGGAGGCGACTCTTTTCACTTTTATGTTTTTTAAACCATATTGGAAGATACAAAAAGATCATTCCTGAAGCTACAAGTATCCACACTCCCACAAGTAAGAAAAATTGTAAACCAAAGCCTTGCTTAATGACCAAAACTAACATGTAAAAAAATGTTTGTAACAACAAAACTTGTCCCAGCGCTACTTGTAAGGCTGATACTTGAAGCTTTTCATTACGAACAGGATAAATTCTCTGAATCGGATGCATTTCATAATGTTTAGCAATTGGTAATAACTGTACTAAACTCAACCAGTAGCCTAGACCCCCTAAGCTTCCTACTAACCAAAGTGGTTTTTCCAATAATAAGATCCAAATACTGATAAAAATCGTCACTCGAATCCAAATACCACTATATGCATCATTTCTCATTATCGTGCGCAAATAGATGTATTGATAGTGATTATAGGGTTTTCTTGACATAAAATAGATCATAGAGTCCAAAAAAGCCCGACGAGAGATAGTTGGTTTAATTCGAGGAACATCTGCAAACATCGAAACAATTTTATAAAAGTTTGCTTGCTGTTTCTGAGCTTGATCTAGAGCATAAGAAAAGAAGATGCTTCCATTCCTCACTGTTAAATAACGATACAGAACTAGTCCTATTATGAACACACCTCCTAGAACCATGACTCTCAACGGAAAAGGAGTGGGTAAATAAAGACTCAAGCTTAAACAGGTGATATAAAAAATAGTAAAAAACCATTTAGACCACTTTTTTAAAAATGCTTTATCCACTTGTAAAACATTTAAATACTGCGCAAACAAGCTATTAATCTTATACAAAAGACTTATCCACATTAATAACCATAAATCCTCTAAAGTCCAAGCAGATATGCGGTGTATTAAAGGCATTAATAAAATAATAAATAAGGCCAAAATAGTGAGCGGCAAGATAGCCCCTACTATTAATCCCTTCTTCCAATAACCTAACCATTCCTTTCCTCTAGGTAAAAGATATGATTTATCTGGTTCAAAGTTTAACCATTTCACATCCCCTAAATGAAATGCAAAAGCTAAACCCAATAAAATAAACGTACTTAAAATTAATTTCTGATGACTCAACAAACCAGAATCAAGTTGGATCAATATTTCTCGATAAAATAAAGCCAAAAAACCTAATAAAACAAAAAGAATTATTGAAAAATGATCATTAAAAATGAGCCTGCCATATTTTCCGATTTCTTTAAGGTGTTGATCCAGCCTTTGTCGAAATAAATCATTTAATTCTTTCATTCACACCATCCCGACCCACTAGGTTTAATCCTTCAGTCATTTGTATATAGATATCATCCAAGTTTGCTGTTGGATCATTAAACTGTGTTCTTAAATCTTCTAAATTTCCTTGCCCTACAATCTGTCCTTTATCTAACAAAAGATATTGATCACAAAGCTTTTCTGCAATGGACAATACATGGGTAGTAAAAAGGATCGCTGAGCCCTTTTCAGCTCTTTCTCTTAACAAATCTGTAAATTGACGAATTGCCAACGGATCTAACCCCAAAAATGGCTCATCAATAATAAACAACTTTGCATCTGTTATCAAGGCACAGACAATCATCACTTTTTGCTTCATTCCTTTAGAGAAATGAGTAGGGAACCACGATAAATGATCATCCAAACGAAAGATTTTCAATAAAGGCTTCGCCCGTTCCATCGCTATTTCAATTGGAATTTGATAACCTAAAGCCGTCATTTCAATGTGCTCGGCTAGAGTCAACTCATCATACAATATAGGTGTTTCTGGTACATAAGCCAATTTACTAGCATAAGCTTGCATGTCTTCACTCAGTTTCTCACTACAAACAGTAATATCTCCATTATATGGTAAAAGTAATCCCAAAATGGTTTTTAACAGCGTAGATTTTCCTGCTCCATTTAACCCGATCAAGCCGACAATCTCACCTTCCTTAATCTGAAAGCTAATATCTTTAATCACAGGCAGTCGACGATAGCCACTACTAATATTTTCAACGATTAACGTCATGTAAGCATCCTCTTTCTTTACTCTGAATCAATCTCTTGATTGGTCACAACAGACCAAATCCTCCCCGCTAAAACTAACTTATCCATCACAGGTAATCTTTCAATCCTACCATCTCGCCCAATAATTGTCACTTTATTTTGATCCGAATTAAAGCCAATTCCAGCTTCAGAGACATCATTTGCTACCATCCAATCAGCATTTTTACGCTCTAGCTTATCATGCGCATATTTCATGACATCTTGGGTCTCTGCAGCAAAACCAATCAAAACTTGCTTGTCTTTTTTCTGTCCCAGACTTGCAAGAATATCGGGATTTTCTACTAACTCCCAAACAACTTTTTGGGAATTTTGATTTTTTTTCTTTAGCTTCTGATCAGCCGGATTTGCAACCCGGTAGTCACTAACTGCAGCCGACATCACTACATAATCAGCATCCTCATAGAATAACAAAACTTTCTCATACATTTCACTTGCTGATTCTATCAAATGAGCGTTTACCTTCGGAATAGTAGGGAAATTTGCTTTACTGGTAATCAACTCGACCTCAGCTCCCAACCATGCAGCAAATCTTGCCATTGCAAACCCCATTTTCCCAGAAGAGTCATTGGAAATATATCTTACAGGATCTACCCTTTCAATCGTGCCTCCCGCAGTTATAATTACCTTCTGATCCTGTAATACTTGTGGATACACAATGGAAGCTGCCATTGACTCTATTTGAATCACAATTGCTTCTATCTCTGGTAATCGGCCCTTCCCTTCATAACCTTCCGCTAGGAAGCCAGTGTCTGGTTCCATCATATGATTCCCATCTTGAATAAGTACTTCAATATTACGCTGAACCGCAGGATGATCATACATATGACTATTCATTGCTGGAACAATCAATTTAGGACATGTTACGGCTAATAAAGTTGTCGATACAATCTCATCTGCTATACCATTTGCTAACTTTCCAATTATATTAGCTGTTGCTGGAGCCAAAACGACCAAATCACACCAATCGGCATAATGAATATGTTGCACGTGCTCAGCCTCATTCTCATCAAAAGTATCAACAATAACATTTGAACGGCTTAAAACTTGCATCGTCAAAGGAGAGATAAACTGAGTGGCTGATTCTGTCATCATGACTCGAACCTGTGCCCCTTTTTTGATTAATTGTCTCACTAATTCTGTTATTTTATAGGCGGCAATGCCCCCAGTCATCATAACGCCGATTCTTAAACCTGTTAAAACCATTTTCCCCCTCCTAACTATCAATAATTCTATTGTATCCATCTCAACCTATGAGAGCAAATATAATTCGTGCCTCTTACATATTTAAAATCAATAGCTAAATACATTCAATTATAAAGTAGAGAATTGTTTTAAAGAAGTTCAATCTATATTACTCAAACTTCGATTGCAAAAATTTTCCACGAAAATTAATGTATCCCTTCCTACTCTAAAAGAACTTAAAAGTTATTTAGCGAATACAAATTTCCCTTATCAAAAAAGTCAGAATTACGCTTATCAACCATATCTATTTAAGAATAAGGCTTTTATAATTTAAATTAAAAACTAAAGACCCCTCAATCTTTCTGATTTGTTAGCCTAAACCGGAAGACGAGGTCGAGCTATATTTGAACGAGCTTTGCCATACTGAATCAAAAATTAGGAATCTTTATGTTATCGACTAAAATCCAAAATTTATCTGATTTCCAAAATCATCCATCGAACCTCTATCCGTCCTAAAATAATCCAAATAAAAAACTCCCCTGATTGTTCCATCACAAGGGAGATCTATTTGTCATTAATAATAGTTAAAATTAATAATTAAAATCGTTGTTCTCAAGGATTATTTATCCATGGTTATTTTCTCTTACCATAGACGATTCAATATACAAATTGTCTAAAACATTCGTCACCTAAAGACAATTGAATCCCTCTTTAAAGATATTGCGCTCGAGATCCTCCAACTAATTTAGGGCGTGAAGTTAATCCATTCACTCTAGCATGTCCCAACTTATTTTTTTCAAAACGTACTGGAATCTGAACCGCTTTAACATGCATTGCAATGTGTGTATCACCTATGTCTAAGCCTGAACTTGCGGATACTGACTCCACCATAACCGGATCACGAAATTGATTATAAGCTGCAACAGCCGATCCTCCTCCTGCGTGGATTGCTGGTATCACCGAAACAATTCCATATCCCTTTTCCTTAGCAACCTGTTTCTCTATCACAAGAGAACGATTAATATGTTCGCACCCTTGAACCGCTAAATGAACTTTTAACTCTGAGAGACGCTCCAAAACCACCTTAATTAATATCTCCCCATATTCAGGATGGGAATCTTTTCCAATTCGCCCTCCCGCTATTTCTGAAGTGGACGATCCAAGGACAAACACATCCCCTTCTTCAACTTTACCTTGGTAAAGTTGAACAACTTCGTCCATTAATGCATGAACCTCTTGTTCTAAGTTCATATCTAGCCCTCCTTTTGTAATCCCTTTCAAACTGTAGTTCTATTATAACACAAGACTTTTTAATAGAGACAAAAAAACACACCCCATTAAGAGGTGTGCAGTAAGATTCGATCATAATTAGTTAGCTAAAGCATCTTCCCATGTAGTAATTTCACCTAAGTAAATACCTTTGATTGCTTCTAGTGTTAATTCTTCTGCTGGATTTTCAGCATTAACAATTACCGCAATACCATCAGTTGCAATTGCATCGTGCTCTAAAGCAGATGTTTCTTCTTCTTTTAATTCACGAGAAGCCATACCTAAGTCAGCTGTTCCGTTCATAGCTGCTTCCATACCTGCTGATGAACCATTTGAAGTAATGTTAATTTCAACATTTGGTTGTACTTCCTTATATGCTTCCGCTAATTTTTCCATAAGTGGACTTACAGAAGTTGAACCAACAACTTCAACTGTACCTTCTAATTCAGATGAAGCTTCATATGCTGGTAAAGATTCTACGATTGAGCCTGATTCTTCGCCTTCAGCAGCTTCTTCAGATGTTTCTTCGCCTTCAGCAGCTTCTTCTGATGACTCTTCGCCTTCAGCAGCTTCTTCTGATGTTTCTTCGCCTTCAGCAGCTTCTTCTGATGTTTCTTCGCCTTCAGCAGCTTCTTCTGATGTTTCTTCGCCTTCAGCAGCTTCTTCTGATGTTTCTTCGCCCTCAACAGCTTCTTCTGATGACTCTTCACCTTCAGCAGAAGCAGCTTCTACAGCAATATATCCTTCTTCTTCGACTACTGTTTGACCTTCTTTAGAGTGGATGAAAGTTAAGAAATCAGCAGCAACTTCTGATAATTCTTCTTCTGCAGACCATGCCACGTTGAATGGACGTGCAATTGGGTATTCACCAGCATTGATTGCTTCTGGAGTTGCTTCTGCACCATCAACTTTAATAGCTTTAACAGTGTCATCTAATGATCCTAATGAAATGTATCCAATTGCTTGAGTATCACCAGCAACTGTTTGCATAACACCTGAAGTTTGATTTTGAATTGCAGCACTTGAAGTAGTTAAATCGTTCTCTTCTTCGTCAACAACACCAACGATTTCAACGAATGCTCCACGAGTACCTGATCCATCTTCACGAGAAATTACATTAATAGTTCCTTCTTGTGCAAAAGCTGGAGTTACTACTGATAAACCTAAACCTGCAACAGCTAATAATGGTAAAGCTTTTAATGATTTTTTCATTAATTACATCTCCTTTAATTTGTCAGTTTGCCGATACTTCTATTTTAAATACCCAATGTTGAACTCACTCAACACCAGTACGATTTCAATTATAGCCCATGATTGTAAATTTTAAGTAAAATTTATGTAAAGATTGTGTAAACGCTAAGATAATTATTGATTTAACTCCACAATTTCAGCTTCATTTAAATAGATAATCCGTTCACAAATATTTGTAACATAATCACCAATTCTTTCGATAGAATTACCCACACCAAGATAGTTAATTCCCGACCCAATAATTTCTGTATCTGTTTCCATCCGAGCAGAAGATTGATGGTATAATTCTTTCAAGCCTGCATCAATGATTTCATCTTTTTCAGAAATTTGAATAGCTTTCTCTTGATCCCGCATTGCGAAAGCATCCATCACTTCTCCTAGCATTTCTACCGCAACATCGGCCATATTATTGATAATTTTTGCTAATGCTTCTACTTTATCTGTATTTTCATCAGCACGTGAAATATTTTTAGCAATTAAAACTGCATGGTCGCCAATTCGTTCTAAATCAACACTAATATTCAGCACCGAGAAAATCAAACGTAAATCTTCAGCAACAGGTTGTTGTAAAGCAATAAGACGATATGCCTCTTTCTCAATATCATTTGCTAATTGATTAATTTGCTTATCTTCTTGTTCTAGCACTTGTGCAACATTCCCATCTACTTCGTTGAAAGCTTTAATAGATTTATGAACTTGTTCATTGACAGCCGCCGCTTGCTCAGCAAGCTTATTCGCAAAAGATTCTAAATCTTTTATATAGAGTTCTCTCATTTTTATCTCCCTTTCCTATTGCTCGTTACATTAGCCAAAGCGACCAGATATATAATCTTGTGTTTGTTCATTCGCTGGATTTGAAAAAATTGTTTCCGTTTCATCAAATTCTACTACATAACCTTGATAGAAAAAGGCTGTTTTATCTGAAATGCGTGCTGCTTGTTGCATATTATGCGTGACAATGATAACAGTATATTTTTCTTTTAATTCGTGTACTAAGTCCTCAATTTTATTGGTAGAAATAGGGTCTAAAGCTGACGTTGGTTCATCCATTAAAATAACTTCAGGTTGATTGGCAATAGCACGTGCAATACAAATTCTCTGTTGTTGCCCACCGGATACTGCGGTTGCATCTTGGTTCAGTTTATCTTTAACTTCATCCCAGATGGCAGCTCCACGTAATGATTCCTCAACAATTTGATCTAATGTTGATTTATCCTTGATCCCATGCGTTCGGGGGCCGTAAGCAATGTTATCATAAATCGATTTAGGAAACGGATTTGGTTGTTGAAAAACCATTCCTACACGTTTACGAAGATCATTTACATCCATTTTTCGATCATAAATATCAATCCCATCTAGCTCCACTCGTCCATCCACTCGAGTTCCTGGCGTTAAATCTTGCATGCGGTTCAAGATTTTTAGAAAAGTTGATTTCCCACATCCTGACGGTCCAATAAATGCTGTTACTAAATGTTCTTCAATATCCATATCGATATCCTTTAATGCTTGGAAATCCCCATAATAAAAATCTAAATCTTTAATTAAAAACTTTGTATTATTTGCCATTTTATTTCCCTCCTGAGCCTAACTTATTCCCTAACCATGTCGATAGAGCATTGATAATCAAAACTAATAATACTAACACAGCAGCTGTTGCATAAGCTTCCTGTACATGAAAACCTTCAGATGAGAGAACGTACATATGAGTAGCAAGCGTACGCCCTGAGCTCAGTAGATTTTGAACCATTCCTGAGGAAGTTCCCATAGTGTAGAGCAATGCTGCTGATTCACCGACAATTCGTCCTGTAGCAAGTATAATTCCTGATAAAATCCCTGGCATAGCCACAGGTAGTACTACAGTAAAGATCGTCCTTAACTTTCCTGCTCCTAATGCTAAAGATCCCATTCTAAGGGAATTATTAACAGATAGTAAAGCCTCTTCAGTCGAAGAAATAATAATCGGTAAGATCATAATCGTTAACGTCATAATCCCAGCAATATGAGAATATGTTCCAAATATTTGGTTTACAAAGAATAGCATTCCAAATAGCCCATATACGATAGACGGAACAGCAGCTAATGTATCCGTTGCTAGACGAATCCAATGAACAAATTTATTCCCTCGATCCGCATACTCGACTAAATAAAAAGCACTAAAAACACCTATAGGAGCAGCGATAAGCAAAGAAACAAAAATCATTATTAACGTAGAAATAATTGCTGGTAACATCGAAACGTTATCGGTTGTGTATTCCCAAGAGAATAGACCTAAATTCATTGCAGGAATTCCATTCCAGAGGATAAAACCAATAATAAAAAGTAACATTCCTATTGTAAATAGTGCGGCAATCCACACAATATATTTCATAATTTTAGCTGCCATCGAACTACTCTCCCTTCGCCTTAACCCACATAAAGATACTATTGATAATTAGGATAAATATGAATAGAACAGATGCAGTCATAATCAAAGCATGTTGATGATCACCGCTTGCATATCCCATTTCCAATACAATATTAGTGGTTAGAGTACGAGTCCCCTCAAAAATACCTCCTGCCATCCGTGGTTGGTTCCCAGCAACTAGAACAACTGCCATGGTCTCACCAATTGCTCGACCAATCCCGAGAATAATAGCAGATAAAATACCTGATTTTGCAGCAGGAACAATCACATTCATCACAGAACGCTCATGAGTAGCGCCAAGCCCCATTGAAGCATTATAATAATGCTTTGGAACTGCACGAATGGCTGCTTCCGATAAACCAATAATCGTAGGTAAAATCATAATCCCTAATAATACCGAAGCTGTCACTATATGCATCCCATTATTAGCAGGGATAATCTTAAAATTTCCAATTGACCATTTCATTTGTCTAAAGAATGGTACAAACATATGTAGCGCGAAAAAACCATAGACTATTGAAGGAATAGCTGCCATTAAATTAATAGCAGGTTTAAATATTTTATATAAAAATGGTGGACAAAAATACGCCATAAAGATAGCTGTTAAAACGCCAATCGGGACCCCCACAATGATCGCTCCAATTGTGACATAAATACTTCCCATAATAAAAGGTAAAATTCCATAAAGAGCTTCTTTCCATGAAGGTTGCCATTGTTGGCCGAAGAGCGTTTTAAAAAAACCATGTTCTACTAAGAACGGTAGCCCCCCATCAAACTTCCAACCACTACTTGTTTTTGTTCCGCCAATAAAAATAAAATAAAAAATGAGTATTATTGATAATATTGATAAGAATGCACAAAACATAAAAACATATTTCATGAATCTTTCAAGTCCCTTACCCTGCATGAACATTACTCCTCTTAAAAGTATTTAAGAGTGTTTTCAACGAAAGACACTCCACAGCCTACATTGTACTAGCCCAATGTAAATTATTTGTAAATTTAGAGTAAATGTTATTACATTTTCATTACAAAGAAAGACAGCTAGTACACTAGCTGTCTTTCTAATATTTATAGGGCAGCGTTACTGTAAATTTGGTGCCTCGCCCTAATTTACTTTTAACCTCAATTTTACCATCCATCGTTTTTACTAAATTTCTTACAATTGATAAACCTAAACCAGTTCCTCCTGAATTACGGCTTCTCGCTTTATCTACTCGGTAAAAGCGCTCAAAAATCCGATCAATTTCTTGCTCAGGAATCCCAATACCCGTATCTTCTATCGAAAATAAAACCATTTTTTTCTTAGCTTTAACTACAACGGTTATCTTACTTCCATGCTCGGAGTAATTGATAGCATTGTCGAGTAAATTAGTTAAAATTTGCTCAACCCGATGTTGATCTCCTTGAAAAGGCACTTTTTCATCCGATTTTAATTGGACTTGTATCGATTTTGCTTCCATCTTCTGTGATAAAAATTCAATCATATTGTAAGCAACCTCTACCAAATCAAACCTTACTAAATCAGAAGATACTTGGTTATTTCGTTCTACTCTTGATAACTCTAGAATGTCTTCAATAATAATTTCTAAACGATTACTTTCATTTGCGATGATATTCACAAACTTTTGTGCCATTTCCCTATCTTCGAGCGCCCCACTCAGTAAAGTCTCAGCAAAGCCTTTAATGGCAGTGACGGGAGTTCTTAATTCATGCGAAGCATTTGCTACAAATTCCGTTCGAACCGTCTCTAGACGACGAATTTCAGTAATATCATAGAGCAACACTAAAATAGATAGTTCCTGCTTCTCATGCTCTCGGTATGTTAGAATATTGACATCCACAAATTTTGACTTTGGAACATAGACTTCAACTTCCTCTTGTACCGGCTTCTTAGTATGAGCCACATTATTAATCAAATTAATTAATTGAAAAGACTTCAAAGTCGTCTGATAATGGCGTCCAATCACCGATGGATCCACTAAAAGAATATCTTGAAGAGCTGGATTAAACATATCAATTTTTCCTTCAGGGTTAATCACCATAACGCCCAAATTGATGTTTTCTAGTAATAGTGAAAATTGTTGCTGCCCCGTGAAAAAACTAGTCCGATCCTCTGCAAGTTCCTGAATGACTTGTGACACCGTCCATCCCAGATGATCTACCTCCGGAATTGAACGCTCCAAATATTCAAAGTGATAGTCTCCTTGACTTAACTTTTTTAATCCCTCTTCAATCGAATGGATTGGAGTTGTTATTTTACTAATAAATAATTGAAAAGAAAATAGCACAATCATTATTCCTAATATAATCCAACTTAAAAGAACTAGCCAAAAAGTTAACCAATAATCTTTAAAAAGTTCACCTGGATAACGTTCAATCAACCAAATGCGATCTTGTTCTAAAGGAAAAGATAAGGCTGTATAATAAATTTGCCATTGTTGCCAATTGATCCCTGCACCTGACTGATCTGTTTTATGAATGAGCGCTTCTTTAAGCTCTGTATAATTGATTTGACCTGATTGATACTTATAATTCGTCCAAAGCGGCTCTTTAACCTTACTATTATCTAACAACTCAGATTCTGAAATGAGGATCATCTGACTTTCATGATCAGTGTGCTGGGATATTTCTTGCAAATTTTCTATAATAGTATCAGTTGTTATATCACTTTGATCATCTATAATCATTCGTAAATGTAGATTTATTTTCTGATTAATAACATTATAGATTCCTTTAGTAACTTGATCATGACTAAATAACCCTAAGATAATGATTCCTAGGATAGCAAGCAAAATTCCAATCCCCCATCGCCAATTACGATCTGTGATTATGCGTGACCTCATTCACCCGGTACCTCAAACTTGTATCCAAAACCTCGGACTGTTTTGATATATTCAGGATTTTTTGTATTTTTTTCTATTTTTTCTCGTAAATGTGAAATGTGAACATCAACAATTCTGGTTTCACCTGCATAATCGAAATTCCAGATATTATTAAGTAATTGATCTCTACTCAGAATTCGCCCTTTACGGGTAGCCATATAAACCAATAACTCAAATTCTTTAGGAGTAACATCCACTTCTTTTCCATTTACTTTCACAACATATCGGTCAGAAAAAATTTCTAAATCTCCAAAATGCATAATCCCTTTATCTTTAGGCTCTGGATTTGCTGACATCGGGATCACTTCAATATCGCTCTGCTTATTCTCATTTTCAACAGCTATCGTCTTAGGTTCATTATCTTCATGTTTTAATCGTCTTCCAATTGCTTTAATTCTGGCAATTACTTCACGAGGACTAAATGGTTTAGTCATATAGTCATCCGCCCCTAATTCCAATCCAATGATCTTATCATACTCATCTACTTTTGCAGTAAGCATTAGGATAGGGGTATTAATTTTTTCTTGTCGAACTCGACGGCAAACATCCATACCATCCATTTTAGGAAGCATGATATCTAAGATGATGAAATCGAATGGTTCTTTTTTTATCAATTTGTATGCAGTTTTTCCGTCTTCAGCCGTTACTACTTGGTAACCAGCTTGACCCAAATTATATTCAAGCAGTGTTAAGATAGATTGTTCATCATCCACCACTAATATCTTTTTCATTCAAATGCCCCCTGCTGGATATATTAAACAACATATTTAACCCTATTCTATCAAACCTCCCAAGAGATTAAAAGCTATAGTAAAGTTTGATCTCTTCCCCTATAAGACTTGCTAATTTCATGATTATTGCGATTAGCATAATAATCTATATATAAACATAACGATTTGCTTATCTCATTTATTTTTCTTTTGACAAAGTAAATACAAATACATACACCGTTATATCAGGTATTTATTATCTAAAAAGTATTAACAAGTTAATGGATCTACTCTCACCAAAAACGACACTTATTGAGCTCCCTCTTAAAAACTCATATCCATCGACCAACTCCCTTTTCTCAATATACAATCTACACCTTGATTAAAGTTCTTATTATTATAAATCACATGCCTAGTGGCTTCATAGTGAATAAAAATTTAGATTTTGATATGAATAGTTTCAGCCATTATGATCAATCATTTTGATACTATGTCCATAATAAAAAAGCTAAGCAAACTTCTTCAGTAGCCTAGCCTTTCTCTATTTACTTAATTTATATCAATGTGCTCTTTAACTTTTCATCATGACCGAAATAACAATTGCTCATAATTTATTTTTTTATAAAATCTTTTATGCTTTTAAAAACTTATGAATTGACCGTCTTGCTCCAATAGTGCCTAGAATCATCCCTGCAAGCAATAAACCTAAACCAATCCATAAAATCAATGGCCAAATTGCCAGAGCGTATTCAGGATTAAAAGCAAACAATTCGCGGGCAATCCCTAATATCCCTTGATAAGAAGCATAAAGAAGCAGCGTCGCTATAAAAGCTCCGATCATCCCAATAAATGCACCTTCAAGCGCAAACGGTGCTCGAATATAACTATTTTTAGCTCCAACTAAGCGCATGATCTCTATCTCAGTTTGACGAGCATTAATGGTCAAGCGTATCGTATTTGAAATAAGTAGAACCGCTATAATAATGAAAATGGCTGCGAAGAAAGCGGCAATATAACGTAAAATATTAATTGTTCGTATTAACCCATCAATATTTAACGAACCAATATTAGCTGATAAAACATGCTCAAATTCTTGAATTTCTTTAGAAACTTTTTCAATTTGATCTGTTGAAGCCACATTCACTAAATACATATTATTAAGTGGATTCGTATCTCCTTCCAGCACATCAAAATCTTCAGTAATGACATCTTTGTAACTAGCTAATTCTTCTTCTGCCGATCGATAAACCACTCTGGTCACCTGATCAATTTGAGCAATCTGTTCTCCTAAAGCTTGTTCGTCCGCCACCTCTGCTAAAGGATCTATCATCACCCGAACTTGAATTTCTTGTTCAACTGATTTAGTCAGTTGGTCGACATTCCCAATAATTAAAACAAATAATCCTAACATAAATAGTGTGACTGTCATCATAATAATAGAGGCTGTTGTCATCCAACCATTTCTAAAAAGGTTCCGCAGTCCATCACGTAAGTGACGTCCTAGATTACGAAAGAACTTCATTTAACGCCCCCCTCTCGCAAGATCTCTTACTAACTCACCTTGGTACATTTGTAATATACGATGGGGATGAGAATTAACAATTGAATCGTTATGCGTTCCCATTAGAACCGTTGTTCCCTCACGATTCACGCGCTCAAGTGCATGCATGATTTCTACTGCATTTGTTGGATCTAAATTACCTGTCGGCTCATCCGCTAGAAGGATCAATGGTCTGTTGGCCAAAGCTCTAGCAATTGCCACTCGCTGCTGTTCTCCTCCTGATAATTCTTGCGGTAGCTGGTGCATTTTAGCTTTTAACCGAACAATGTCTAACACTTCCTCTACCCTTTGCTTAATTTCTTTACGACTCTTGCCGGTCACTTCTAAAGCATATGCAATATTTTCAGCGACTGTATATTTAGGAAGAAGACGAAAATCTTGAAAAACAACCCCCACATGGCGCCTCAGCAAAGGAATCTGCTTCGCTTTAATATTTGTCACATCAAAGTCATCTATATTTATTTGACCTTTACTTGCAAGTTCTTGACGATTCATTAATTTCATCAAAGTTGATTTTCCTGAACCAGATGGTCCTACTAAATAAACAAATTCTCCTGTTTTGATTTGGAAGGAGACTTTTTTCACAGCCCAAATTCCATTCTCATATTGCTTACTTACCTGCTTAAATTCAATCATATTATAACTCCTTCACGAGTATCTTAAATATTTCATATTCCATCCTATTATCATATCATCCGTTCTAATTATTTCTTTTGCAATTAGATTACGAGTTGTTTTCACTTGTTTGTAAGCACCATTTTAAGTAGGCATCAATAAAAGGATTAAGCTCTCCATCTAGTACAACTGAAGCATTCCCTGTTTCATAATTAGTTCGATGATCCTTAACCATTGAATAAGGATGAAAGACATAAGAACGAATTTGAGATCCCCAGGCATTTTCTTTTTGTTCACCTTTAATCTTGGCTAAGGCTTCTTCTTTCTCTTCTTCTTCTTTTTGATAAAGTTTCGCTTTAAGCAAATTCATGGCTTGTTCACGGTTTTGAATTTGCGAACGCTGTTCTTGGCTTTGAACGACAATTCCTGAAGGAATATGTGTAATCCGAACAGCAGAAGAAGTTTTATTAATATGTTGCCCCCCTGCACCACTCGCTCGATAAGTATCAATTCGTAACTCATCCGGATTGATTTCTATTTCAATCGATTCATCAATCATAGGCGTCACTTCCACTGAACAAAAGGAAGTATGTCGTTTAGCATTGGAATCAAAAGGAGAAATTCGTATCAAACGATGAATTCCTTTTTCTGACTTTAAATGACCATAGGGTTTGTCACCTGAAATTTCTAGAGTTACCCCTTTAATCCCGGCTTCCTCTCCATTTTGATAATCAATCACTTTAACAGAATATTCATTCTGACTAGCCCAACGTTCATACATTCTTAAAAGCATTTCGCCCCAATCCTGTGACTCTGTGCCTCCTGCACCTGGATGAATCTCTAAAATAGCGACTCGATGATCGTGATCACCTGACAATAGCAGAGAAAGCTCATAATCAGCAATCATTTGCTCTAATTTATTAGAATTCTTTTCAATATCTAACTTTAACTCCTCATCCAAACTTTCCTCATATAATTCGATTCCAACTTCAAGATCTTCTATACTGCTTTCAAGCACTTGAAAATCTTGGTACGTTTTCTTGGTATTGTTTAAAGTTGTAATAATTTCTTGAGCTTTTTGATTATCATCCCAAAAGCCTGGATTGGTCATTTTTTCTTCGTACTCTGCAATATCAGATTTTAATCGATCTATGTCAAAGAGACCTCCTGATTGATGCTACTTGCTCAATTGCTTGATTGAGCATCGATTTAACTTCATGTAATTCCATTTTTCCCACCTTTTTTAATTCTTACTAAGTGAAAAAGGGCATTCCCACAAACGTAGCGAACTAACATAGCTACGAAAGCGGAAATTTCGCCCTTTTCATTATTGAGTATTCTAGTTTTAACCTTTTAAGGTTTTGACACTTTTGTGAAGCGGAGGCAATGAACTTGATTTCACTCGAGGTTGAGTCTGATTCACTTGATCCCGTTCTATATTTTGTCTAATTTGTGCCTTCATAATAAAGCGTGTTACATCATATTCGATAGAAGAAATCATTTCTTGGAAACGTTCATATCCCTCTGTCTGATACTCTGTTAATGGGTTGGTTTGAGCATAAGCTCTTAACCCAACGCCTTGACGTAAATGATCCATCGCATCAATATGGTCAGTCCACTTAGAATCGACTACTCGTAATATAATCACTTTCTCAAATTCTAAAACTTGTTCAGGACCATTTAATAAGGCAATTTTCTCATCATAAGCCGCTACAGAATGATTATAGAGATACTCTACCAATTCTTTGGCTGTTTTTCCTTCTAAATCAGAAAATTGAAGTTTCTCTGGGCTTGTCAAAGCAGTATGACCAAATTCTAAGAGTGAGTCTAAGTTCCAATCTTTCTTGTCCCCTTCTGTCGCATAAGCCACTTCTCTTTCAATCGTTCGTTTAATCATGGCTTTGACATAAGGTGTAAGCGTCTCTTCTTCATTAATAACTTGAAGTCGTTGCCCGTAAATAACTTCCCGCTGTTCACGCATAACCTCATCGTATTCTAGTACACTCTTACGAGTATCATAGTTATTTCCCTCTACCCGCTTTTGGGCAGATTCTACTTGTCTTGACAGCATTTTACTTTGGATAGCCATATCTTCTCCATCATTTACATCATCTGTTAAATTAAGTTTCTCCCAAACAGCTTGAATGCGGTCTGAACCAAAGCGACGCATTAAATCATCTTCAAGAGATAGATAAAATTGCGAAGCACCAGGATCACCTTGACGTCCAGCACGGCCTCGGAGCTGGTTATCAATCCGACGTGATTCATGTCGTTCTGTACCAATAACAGCTAATCCACCCATTTCTTTAACACCTGAACCTAATTTAATATCCGTTCCACGCCCTGCCATATTCGTTGCAATAGTTACAGCCCCTTTTTGTCCCGCTGACAGAATAATTTCTGCTTCTTTAAAATGGTTCTTAGCGTTAAGAACTTCATGTGGAATTCCTTGTTGGTTTAACAAACGTGATAAATATTCAGAGGTTTCCACCGCTACAGTTCCCACCAGTACAGGCTGACCGTTAGCATGACGTTCACTAATCTCACGAACAACAGCTGCAAATTTCGATTTCAAATTAGGATAGAGCAAGTCAGGTCGATCATCACGAATAACAGGAGCATTAGTTGGTATGGAAGTAACATTCATATTATAAATCTCACGAAATTCTTCTTCTTCGGTTTTAGCAGTACCTGTCATTCCTGATAATTTTCTATACATCCGGAAATAATTTTGGAAAGTAATCGTTGCCATGGTTTTCGACTCATCTTGAATTTCAACATTTTCTTTAGCCTCAATCGCTTGATGAAGACCATCTGAATAACGACGTCCATCCATAATACGCCCAGTGAATGGGTCCACAATTTTGACTTCTCCTTCATCGACAACATAGTCAATATCATGTAACATAATATAATTCGCTCGTAAAGCTTGATCAATGTGGTGGACTAAAGCCGAATTTTCAACATCATAAAGATTAGCAAGTCTAAAAATCTTCTCAGCTTTATCAACACCCGTATCCGTCAGAGAAATAGCTTTTGAAGTTAAATCAATGGTATAATCTTCTTCTTCCTTAAGCCCCTTAGCAAAGTAATCCGCCCGATTATATAAAGCCGTAGACTTCTCAGCTTGACCTGAAATAATCAATGGGGTCCTTGCCTCATCAACTAAAATTGAGTCTACCTCATCGACAACAGCAAAATGTAAAGGCCGTTGGACTCTTTGGGATTTATACACCACCATGTTATCACGCAAATAGTCAAAACCTAATTCATTATTCGTAGAGTATGTAACATCACAATTATAAGCTTCTCTTTTTTGACTGGAATTCATGGAGTTTAGGTTTAAACCTACAGTCAAACCTAAGAAACGATAAACCTCTCCCATTTCTTTCGAGTCACGGGTTGCTAAATAATCGTTAACTGTCACAACGTGAACTCCTTTGCCTTCAAGCGCATTTAAATAAACAGGCATGGTGGCGGTTAAGGTCTTTCCTTCTCCGGTTTTCATTTCAGCGATATTTCCATTATGAAGGACAAAGCCTCCTTGGATTTGAACCTTATAAGGGAATAAACCTAAAACTCTTCTTGCTGCTTCACGTACCACTGCAAAAGCTTCAATTTGAATATCATCAACTTCTTTGCCAGTAGCAAGCTCTTCTTTGAAATAAGTTGTTTGAGCTCGTAATTCATCATCACTCATTACTTTATATTTATCTTCTAAAGCCATCACTTGATCCGCTAATTTCCCTGTGCGTCGAAGTTCAGCATTATCATTTTCAATTAAATTCTTAAGAAAATTCCCCATCTATATACTCCTTTAATTACCAGTAATATTATCCACTTGTCTCGTATCATTCAGACAAATATATTCACTTTCTCATTGTACCACTAATGAGGTTGCTTTTAAAACTAATTTTCCATGATTTAGAATACCGATAAATTCATCTAGTGACAAGCCTTAAATCATTCTGACTCGTATATTTAATAACATAAGAAAAAAGAGGTTAAAACCTCTTTTTTCTTCAACTCTTATTCAATTGTAGCTGTTTCAATTAAACCATATCGACCATCTTTACGACGATACACAATATTTATATCATTCGTTTCATGATCTTTATAAACAAAGAAGTCATGACCTAACATATTCATCTGTAACACAGCTTCTTCAGAATCCATTGGTTTTAATTCTATTCGTTTAGAGCGAACAATGTCTAGACTTAACTCTTGATCCACCTCTAGCGGTCCTTCTTGAGAGATCGTTTCAGTCGGAGAAGCATCAATACCTGCAAAACCTTTTTCTCGAGACTTACGATTTATTTTTGTTTTATATTTCCGAACTTGTCTTTCTAATTTATCCACTACAAAATCAATACTTGCATACAAATCAGGGGTTGTTTCTTCCGCACGTAAGACTAAGAATGATAAAGGAATTGTAACCTCTGCCTTAGCTGTCTTGTCTGGGTACACCTTCAGGTTGACATAGGCCGTCGCATTAGGAGTATCAGTGAAGAACCTTTCTAATTTAGCAACCTTCTTCTCGGCATACTCTCGAATTGCTTGGGTCACTTCAATATTTTCTCCGCGAACATTATAGTTAAACATATACATCCCTCATTTCCTATCTATTTCTTTCAATGTTAACATAATTGAAAGTATAAAGCTTTTAGTTAGCTTTCACATATTATAACATATCCACACCGCTTATGAAAGCGCTCTACATTTCATCGATGAGCAAATTATCACGAGCAAGGCTTAAGCTCATAACCTGAATGGATGCATTTCCATGTTCTCGAGTCACATCATAAAGTACTTCCTTTGCCCTCATTATCGTTGCCCCCGTTGTATAAAGATCATCAAATAGTAACCACTTTTTAATCGTTTGAAAATATTTCGTATACGCATAACACGGTTCAAAGCATTTCATCAATTGAAGTCGATCTTGTCGACCCTTGCTGGCCTGACGAACACCATCGCCAGTATAGTTAAATGGACAAAAACATGGAATTCCTGCCTCTTTTAACAAATATCCTGTGGCATGAAATCCTCTCATCACTTTATTTTGTTCCGATGATGGAAGATAAATCCATGTATAATTTTTTAATTCTTGGTAAGTGTGACGTAAAGGATGTCTCATGACCTTTGCTAATCGGGCATCCCCCTGGTACTTATATTGATACAACCACTCCTTAAAGAACAAATTATAAGTAAAAATAAAGCGATGATGTAAATAATAATCAGGATAAGTTTCTAACCAAAGATAACAGTCATGACAATATTTTTTAGATTGAATCTCATAAATTTTCTGATAAGCATCGTGACTATTTTTTTCTAGTTGTCGACCACAGCCTTCACAATTATTTTCATGGAAGTGATGCTCTTTAAACTTTGAATTACATTCTGCACAAATCGCTTCAAACAAAATTTGTTTAAAGCTAAATATATGCCGCCAAGTAAGTTCGCGCTGTAAAAGTTTCTTACATAACAAACAATAGTGGCTATTATCCATTGCTGAATCTCCTTAACAGTCCCATTCGATCAGCCATCTTATTTAAGTTTCGAATTTCTTTATTCGCTTGTCGCATTGAAATACTAATACCATAGTGTGCATAAATGAGCTTCCCGCATGGAAAATTCTTGCTTCGCCCCACTCGTCCACTCATTTGAATCAAAACTGACTTCTTGAAATAATTATCTTCTGCTCCAATAATTAAAACATGGCAATTTTCAAATGTTACCCCTCTTTCCAAAATAGTCGTCGAAATTATAATGTCTATACTCCCTTTCCGAACTTGACTAATTTTATAATGCCTCTCTGGATCCGTTGAATAGACAGAAGCAATCTTGTCATTCGGATATCGGTGATCCATCCAAAGAAACAATTTTTTGAGAAGGGAAATGTCCGGAAGAAAAATTAGTTTGATGCCGGGAAGACGTTTAAACATCTTGATAAGCTGCCAAAGCCTGCTTTTTATATTTCGCTCTATAATAGCCTTTCTCCAATTACCAATCCAATATAAAGTCGGTTCAGGAAGCGGATAGCCGTGAAATCTAGCTGGAAGAGTCGTTCTAATGATCTTCCCATTTTTTATTGCCTCTTCTAAAGTTTTATCAGGAGTAGCCGTAAGAAAAAGCAATTTACCCCGTTCTTTAACTGCTCGTGATACCGCAAAATGAAGACTCTTATCATCCTTATAAGGGAATGCATCCACTTCATCTATCACCATCAGATCAAAAGCAGATTGAAAACGCAAAAGTTGATGGGTAGTTGCAATGGTTATTTCTGTTCGAAAATATTTTTCTTTTGATTGCCCATGTAAGACACAGACAGGAATCGTTTTAAAAGCTTTTTGAATGCGTGGGGCTAACTCTAAACAGACATCCACTCTAGGTGAAGCGATACAGACACGCCCACCTCTTTGAAGACAAGCGTCTATAATCGGAAATATGATCTCCGTTTTCCCTGCTCCTGTAACTGCATGTATTAAATGTGGCCTTTGAATATCAGCCATTTGATCTAAAACTTCCTGACATGCTCTTTTCTGTTCGGAAGAAAGAACTCCACGCCAAGTCATCAGGGAAGGACTTCTCTGATTGCCCGCTCTTTTATCCTCATCCAAATAATAGAGAAATTGAAACGTTGTCACTCTTCCCAATTGAATACAATTTACACAATAAAAATTTTTTTCACCTTTATCATCAGGTAGTTGAACAAAATGTTCTGGATCCTGCGTCCCACATCTGACACATACTTTCTCTTTCTTCTTCATAAGGATCCCCTTAACTTTCTTTAAACTAGAGAAAAGTTCAGTCAAGCTAATTTCTTTGATCAAATGATTCTCATACCAACATAACTCCACTTCGTGATAGGTCAGTATTCTGCCCTTAAACAAATGTCTCCACACAACAAAAACTCCCTTCATAAAGTGCATCCATAAATACACTTTTTTGAAGGAAGAGCGCTAATTTTATTTAATAGTAAAGCCTATTCTTCTTTAACATGTGGCATTACCGCCATTCCAAGACTCCCTTCTCCAATATGAGTTCCAACCACAGGTCCTATCGTATTAATATAAAGAGGGAGATCAGGATAGACAGTAGTAATCTTCTCTACCAATTTTTCCAGATCTACTTCGTTATTTGCATGTGTCACTAAAATACTAACTCCTTGTGGATAAGTATCTAACGCTTTCGCAATTAATTGGAGCCATCTTTGATAAACCTTTTTGTTAGTTCTAATTTTCTCCAATAAAACAATTTCTCCTATTTGATTAAAAGTTAAGATCGGTTTAATTTTCAATAATTGACCGATAGCTGCAGCTCCTGCAGACAATCGTCCCCCTTTGACCAGATTATCCAGCTCTCCCACCATTAAATAGATCTCTGTATGCTCTGCTTGCCATCTTAAAAATTGAACCACTTTAGTTGGATCAACTTTGTTTTCTAATAATTTTATCCCATGACGCACTAGAACTTCCAGCACAATACAAGATGCTTTTGAATCAATTGCCCATCCTTGAATTTGATCTGCAAACTCTCGAATAAGGCTTTGCGCCAAATTAAATGTTCCTGAAATCGCCGAAGAGAGATGAATAGCTATAAAAGCCTGATAGCCTTTTGCAATCAAATCTTCAATCAGCTGATAATATAATCCGGGTTGAGGCTGAGAAGAGGTGGGGAGATGAGGGCTCCGCTTCAAAAGGTTAAAAAATTTTCTCTGTTCATCCCCATCAGCAGTATCTTCAAAATAAGTCCCATCCTCAAATAGAACACTTAGATTAATTTCGTATACATCTGGATGTCTTCTTATATCCTCAGTTAAATAAGCAGTTGAATCTACAATTATTGCTGTTTTCATAGCATACTTCCATTCTTTCGTTATTAGCTTTTTGTGCTCATTACAAAATATGTTACAATCTATTTAATTTCCTATATTATTTATAAATTCTTATACATCATATCCTAACATAATCGAAAGGATGTCTCCATGATAAACTTTAAAAGTATCTTAGAACCTACTTATTATGAAATTGAAATCAAAAAATCACGTTTTATTGGCTTTTTATTTCCTATTCAAGATGAATTTGATGCTAACGAAGAACTCCAGCGCATTCGCAAAAAACATTATAAAGCAACCCACCACTGTTATGCTTATATCTTAGGTGAAAACTCCTCTATCCAAAGATATAGTGATGATGGAGAACCATCTGGGACTGCTGGTATACCCATTTTAGAAGTTCTTAAACAGAATAATTTAACTAATATTTTAGCTATTGTTGTTCGCTATTATGGCGGCATTAAGCTAGGAAGTGGAGGCCTCATCAGAGCCTATTCTGAATCTATCAGTTCAACGCTACAACAAGCCACTTTATCCGAAAACACTCATCAATTAATCATCAATATAACACTTAATTATGCTCAAAATGATACTTTTCAATATGAAATCGCAAAGATGACAAACGGCCCTACCATTATTGATGTTCAATATACGGATCAAGTCGAATACACTTGCGCCTTCTTCGAAGAAACAGCTTCTGATTTTGAAGCCTACCTAACCAATCGTTTTAAAGGACAAATAAGTTGGAAAATAATCGGTTCCCAAGCTATTAATATTCCCATCACAAAATAAACCGTTACGCATCTTTTAATAAATGACGTAACGGTTTATTCTGTTTTTCCGATTCTAATCATAAAAATAATCAATAGAAAAATAAAAAGTCCTGCCATTAACAATACTTCTATTCGATATTGAGGGAAAGCCTGCAAAAAATAAGCTAACAGTGAGAAAATGGATGTGAGCAATACCATTAATCCATTAATTTGTCTCTCACTCCATCCTTTTCTCAACAAACGATGATGAACATGGTCTTGGTCCCCTTGAGTAACTGGACTCCCTTGAACTAACCTTCTTGCAAAAGCAAACAAAGTATCAAAAAGCGGAACGGCATATAACATAACAGGAAAAATAAAAGAATAGATAGTAGCATTTTTAAGATTACTAACCGTCAAGCTTGCATACATAAAGCCAATAAACAAAGCACCTGTATCCCCTAGCATTATCTTAGCTGGCGGCCAATTGAAAACCCAAAATCCCATAATAGCTGCTATCAAGAACAGGAGCATCATGACAAAATCAATTTGTAAATTCAAAGAAAAATTAACCGTTATCAACACCATCGCAATTAAACTTACAATTGATACACTAGAAGCCAACCCATCAATTCCATCTAGAAGATTGATCGCATTTGTAACAAAATAGATCCAAATTATTGTCAAAAGATAACTCCCAAAGGATACATTATCTGAAGTCAAAAAAGAGAAAATATTAGTCGCAAAACTAATATCTCCAATTTGATAAACAATATGTGCTGCTAGAATAATTCCTAGCGATTTTGCCCATGGCTTTATATCAAACCAATCATCAATAACCCCCGTAATAATAATAATACTCGAGGCCAAAAAGATTCCCATCTGCATGCTCGTTACACGAAGCTCCGGCAATGCCAATCCATAGTTAATCCAAAAAGCAAAATAAATAGCTAACCCTCCAAAAACTGGTTTAGGGATCCGATGCCAAGCTTTGACATTTTTCTGATAACGATTAAATCCTCTCATAATAATATAAGTGAATAAAGCTGCACAAATTGTTGTGATTGTCATTCTAATTAACAGCTCTAACAAGATCACCACAGCTATTCACCCCTTTTCACTTGAGACTAACGCCAAAAATCATCAAAGATCGTAATAGGCATATGTCTTTTGTGCTGTGTCTTTAAATACCATGCTTCAATCGTTTCTGCCTCTTTTTCCGTAATGCTTTTCCCCTGTAGATACTCATCAATCACTTCATAAGAAACTCCTAAAGCTTCCTCATCTGACAGCATCGGTCTCTCTTCTTCAAGATCTGCCGTTGGAATCTTTCGATAGAGTGCTTCGGGACATCCTAAATACTGTAACATTTGGCGCCCCTGACCTTTTGTCAATCGCCATAAAGGAACGATGTCGGCTGCTCCATCTCCATACTTAGTATAAAACCCTGTCACACTTTCTGCTGCATGATCTGTTCCAATCACAGCCCCCGAAAAATGTCCTGCCACTACATATTGCATGATCATACGCTGTCTCGCTTTAACATTTCCTTTATTATAATCTGAAATTTCAATATGAGCATTTTTTAAGTCTTTGACCATACTATCCGTAGCCATCTGAATATTTAAAGTAAAAACCTTATCTGGCTCGATAAATTTTAATGCAGCTAAGGCATCTTGCTCATCATTTTGACGTCCATAAGGCAGTCTCACTGCAATGAATTGATAAGAATCGTCTTGAGTCTCTTGTCGAATTTCTTCGACCGCTATTTGCGTTAATTTCCCCGCTAAAGTCGAATCCTGTCCTCCGCTAATACCAAGAACATAGCTTTTCAATCCTTTATGTTTCTTCAAATATTCTTTTAGAAATTCTATCGTCTGTTTCACTTCTTTTTCTGGATCAATGTGAGGTTTCACGCATAATGATTTGATTATTTCCGCTTGTAAAGGTCTCATCATTTATCCCTCTCTACTCTCCAGAATTTATTTTCATTTCTTCAATATTTTGGTTTACTTTATTCTGGATCTCTTTAATACTATTCATTTTCAAATCATAAAGTTCTTGTGATAAATCAACGGGATACTGTTGTGGATTTAAAATACGTTTATGCTCATCCCATAAATAATTAAAGTTATTTTGTGCATAAATCTTAATTTCATCTAAAGTCGGCAACTGATAAGTTTGATTGCCATTCTCAAAAATCTTTCTTAAAAGGGGGCGAGCTTCAAAACCACGAACCGTTTTATTAATATAAGTATGAATTGGATGAAACATAAATAATTCATCAAGTTGATCAGGTCGTTCATGGATCAAGGTAACATAGTCACCTTCAGACTTGCCATCTTTTCTACGGGTAATTCTCCAAACCTGCTTAATTCCCGGAGTCGTTATTTTCCAAGCGTTTGAAGAAATTTTAATAGTAGAAACCATTTCTCCCTTCTCATCCTCAATACTTACAAGTTTATAAACGGCTCCTAAAGCAGCTTGATCATAGGCCGTTATAATTTTAGTTCCTACTCCCCAATCATTAATCTTTGCTCCTTGCATCCTCAGATTTAAAATCGTCTTTTCATCAAGGTCATTAGAAGCAATAATGCGAGTGTTTGGAAAACCTGCCTCATCTAACTGCTCCCGAATTCGCTTAGACTGATAGGCCATATCTCCTGAATCAATCCTAACGCCTACAAAATTAATCTTATCTCCTAATTCTTTTGCTACCCTGATAGCATTAGGCATACCTGAACGTAGCGTATCATAAGTATCTACTAAAAAAACAACATCTCGATGTGTTTCTGCATAAGCTTTAAAGGCTTCGTACTCTTCACGATAGGCTTGTACTAAAGAATGCGCATGGGTTCCAGAAATGGGAATGCCAAATAATTTCCCCGCTCTAACATTCGAAGTCGAATCAAATCCTCCTATATAAGCTGAACGAGCGCCCCATACTGCTGCATCCATTTCCTGAGCTCTTCTTGCTCCAAACTCAGAGACTTTATCTCCCTCCCCTACCACAGATCTTATTCTAGCAGCCTTGGTCGCTATCAATGTCTGATAATTTACAATGTTTAAAATAGCTGTTTCAACCAATTGACATTGACCTAAAGGTCCGGATACTTGCATTAAAGGTTCGGATGCATAGCAAAGCTCTCCTTCAACCATGGATCTTACAGAGAGATTCATCTCCAAATTTTTTAGATAGTCTAAAAATTCAGCAGAATAGATTTTTAATGATTTTAAATAATCTAAATCCGACTCTGTAAATTGAAAATCACTCAAATAATGAACCACTCGCTCAAGACCAGCAAAGATGGCATAACCATTTTGAAAAGGATTATCTCTAAAATAAACTTCAAATACTGCTTTTTTTTGGTCAACACCCTTTTCCCAATAAGTTTTCAGCATATTAATTTGGTAAAGGTCAGTATGTACCATAAGACTATCATCTGGATATTGATATTTCATAGTCGACTCCTATCATTAATCAATCACGATTATATTATTTAGCTTATTGTACCATACTCCTGTGATCAAGTATGTAATGATACTCTCCAACCAAAAAACTCCACAAAAACCGTGGAGTTTTTTTGAGTTCATTATGCCGCCGGTTCCTCTGTTGTTTCTTCATCCGGAACAGGATTTTGACTATTAGTTGCTTCTGTTGGAACTTGAATATCATACTTCTCTCCATAACCTTTAGCTTCAAACTTAGAATTTAAATGGAACCATTCTGGAAGATAGGCAGCTTCCCTCGTAGATATTCTTTCTGAAATCAGATCAGAATTAATTTTTAAACCTAAATCTAAACTTTGAAATAGCCCCGTTACTTTATCATATACAATCGTAAATTGGGGTTCCATTTTGAAAAAATCAGCAAATGCATCTGGATTAATGACATTTCTAAGTGATTCCTCATAATTAGAATCTACTTTCTTACCAATCTGATCGGCTTGCTGATCTGCTTCTTCAACAGCATTATTAATAACTGTGTCTAAATCCACTGCTTTATCAAGATCTTCATAAAATTCTTTACCATCAATTTTCTCATTTAAAGTAAACGCATAACGATCCTCTTCATCCTTTACCGTAAAGTATTTTTCAATGAAATTCGAAGATTCTGCAGATAAATTCTCTTGACTCAATTCATTTTGGGATGACTTCATCGCCTCCTCTAACTCTTTACGTATTTCCGCAGCTGTTGAAGTCCATTGCTCCACTTCCCATTTTCCTTCTTGACTATTATATAAATAAGTAACACCATCAGTCGCATACATTTCAAAACTAATAGGTTCTCCTATCATGGGCGAAATAACATTAAGCAAAAGCTGCGCTCCAATTGGATCATCATTTAATATAAATTCACCCTCTACAAATCCAACCTCAGACTGGCGACCTTGAGATTCGATGGCTAAGGCAATATCCCCTATTATCTCCATTGAAGTCAACTCATTAGATGATTTCCCTGCTATTTCAGACCATGCATCCGAAACTTCTCCTTGTGCATTGATCTTTAGATTTGTGCTTACAAAAATCACCATCATAGCCATTAATATGCTTAGCGTTTTTTTCATGAAAGCCTCCTCTTTCTTAATTAATACATAAATTTTAACATAAGCTAATTTTTTATACTATGCTTTTATTCTGGCCAACAATAGTCAAACGATCTTTATAATCATCCCAGCCAAGTAAGCCTGTTTCCGTTTCTTCAACTCCACGAGCCGATACCTTATCAAATAATATTTTCAAAGTCTGAAACAATAATTTAAAATCAAAAGCTAAAGAATAATTCTTAATATATAATAAATCAAAATTCAACTTACTATTAAAATCGGTCGCATATTTTCCGTAAACCTGTGCATAACCTGTTATGCCCGCTCTAACATGGTGTCGCAATGAATAATATGCATTTTCTGAAATGAATTGATTCACAAAAAATGGTCGCTCTGGTCTTGGTCCCACTAAGGACATATCTCCTTTGAGCACATTAATTAATTGAGGTAGTTCATCGATTCGTGTTGATCGAATGAATCTTCCCACACGAGTCACCCGACTATCATTTGAGGTAGATAAGACAGGCCCTGACTCTTCCTCTGCTGTTTGAGTCATCGATCTGAATTTAAGAATATTAAAAGGTCGTTGATCTTTACTAATACGTTCTTGTCGATAAAAAATGGGTCCTGAACTATCTAAGCGTACCAATATTGCTGTAACTAACATAATTGGCGACAGTGTGATCAACATCACTAACGAAACTAATATATCTATCGACCGCTTTAAAATAGCTTGTTCAAAAGGGATCCCAAAACTTGAAACTTCAATAATACTCTCATCTTCAAAGCTCATAATGTTAGGGTTAACCATCATCAGGTTAGCAAAGTTAGTACTCAAAAATAATTTCTTATTGGTTTTCATAAGGAAATCATAGATCTTCAATCTTTCAGTTTCTTCGATATAACCAGTCAAATAGATAATATCTACTTCTTCAGCTAACTCTACTACATTCTGAAAATAATTTGACAAAACAACATGAGTTACCTCATGGCGGCGATTAGACATATGATCAAAGTTGATTACCGCTTGTAAAACTTTTTCTTCTTCCCCAACAACCAGAATTCGTTTTCTTCCTGATATTTTATGATACAACCAATAAGCTACTCCATTGTAAAAGTATAGTAAGATACCCCCTACAAAAAGATTCACTAACAATACCGACCTTGGAAAGGTTAGCCACGACCCAGCATAAGTCAATGCCATCATGAAAAAACTCTGAAAAAGCTGACTAAGCATAGTAAAATAAAAGAGATCTAGATAAGTTTTATTATAAAAAATATACGTACCAAATAGAATATTAATTACTATAAACCCCAGCATAATCCAAATAAAACTCGCTTCAAAAGCCGCAAAATTTCTAGCTGGAACATCCCCTAAAAATTTAATATAAAAGGATAATAAAATGCTTAAGAGAGAAACGATTGATCCCAATATTACTACAACTATTCGTAATAGATTATTCCATTCTTTTCGATGATTCATTCTTCATCCTACTTTCATTTACTTCATCCACCATTATTATACCTTCTTTGAAATAAATTGGCTATGTTATATCTAATTAGCATAGACAAAAAAACTGAGCACACAATAATAGTGCTCAGTCAAAAAAATTTTTTGTCATTTAATCAATAACTGTAAAAGTCTCATTAAACAATGGTGAAACTGAACGGTTTTCATGAATCCGCTTAATAGCTTCTCCAATCAATTGAGCAACTGATACAATTTCAATCTTATCAATATGCTTTTCTTCTGGCAAAGCAATAGAGTCAGTTATGACCACTTTCTTAATGACTGACTTCTGTAATCGTTCCATCGCAATCCCAGACAAAACAGGATGGGTACAAGTAGCATAGACATCTTTAGCCCCTCTATCCACTAAGGCTTGAGCAGCAATTGTAATAGTCCCAGCTGTATCAATCATATCATCAATAATCACAGCTGTTTTGCCATCTACCTCTCCTACAATATTCATAACTTCTGCCACGTTTGGACGAGGACGTCTTTTATCCACAATCGCAATCGGAGCCTTCAAAAATTCTGCTAACTTCCGAGCTCGCGTTACACCCCCATGGTCTGGTGACACAACGACCACTTCTTCACCGACTAAATTATTATCAATAAAATAGTTAGCCAGAAGAGGAGCTCCCAATAAGTGATCAACAGGTATATCAAAAAAGCCTTGAATTTGTGCTGCATGCAAATCTAACGCAACTACACGATCAGCTCCAGCATTCTCTAGCATATTTGCTACTAACTTTGCTGTTATCGGTTCACGTGATTGAGCCTTACGATCCTGGCGAGCATACCCATAATATGGCATCACAATATTGATAGTCTTAGCAGAAGCACGCCGTAAGGCATCAATCGTTATTAACAACTCCATTAAATGATCATTCACTGGAAATGACGTTGATTGAACGATATAAACATGAGCTCCTCTGGTTGACTCTTCAATATTTACTCGAATCTCCCCATCTGCAAACTGCGATAGCGTAATTTCCCCTAAATCAACACCCACTGCTTCAGCAATTTTCGCTGCCAAAGGCTCATTAGAACTCAATGCAAATACCTTTAATTTCGGATCTTTATAGTGCTTACTAGCCAAACTTATCCCTCTTTCAAAATTATTTATTGTTAAACTTGCTCCAATACCCCATCTTATTCACTTGTTCACTTCTTGAAATCGCTAAAGCCTCTTCTTCCACATCCTTAAGAATAGTAGACCCTGCTGCAATAAAAGCTCGATCGCCTATTTCAACTGGCGAAATAATATTTGCATTACTTCCTAAGAATACTTGGTCTCCAATTACAGAGCGATACTTACGTTTACCATCGTAATTACAGAAGATAACCCCACAACTTATATTCACGTCTTGTCCAACATCCGCATCTCCAATATAGGCTAAATGACCCGCCTTTGAATTCTTACCTATATAAGAATTCTTTACCTCGACAAAATTACCAATATGAACCCCCTCTGCCAACTTAGATTTAGGTCTTAAATGAGCAAAAGGTCCTATGGTTACCTTTTGATCCACCTCAGAAAACTCAATGACAGATTGTTGAACGGAAACTTGATCTCCTATCTCACTGTTAATGATCGTCGTATGAGATCCAATCTGACAGCCTGTTCCAATTTGAGTCTTTCCTTTTAGATGAACTCCACCTTCCACTAATGAATCCTGCCCAATAGTGACATCACTTTCAATATAAACAGTTGACGGATTAGTAAAAGTTACGCCGTTTCGCATATGCTGATTTATGATTCTTTCGTTCATCAAACGTTGAGCATTGGCAAGAGCTACTCGATCATTTACGCCCATCCCCTCATGAATATCTTCCATAATATATGCAGAAACCGTAGCTTTTTGTTGTTTAAATATTTCAATCACGTCTGGCAAATAATACTCTCCCTGAGCATTCTCATTCCCTACTTGTTTCAACGCTTCAAAAAGGGCCTGGTTATCAAAAACATAAGTACCTGTATTAATCTCTTTTACAGCCAATTCTTCTGGACTTGCATCTTTCTGCTCAACAATTTTTTGAACAGCTAATTGCTCATCACGAATCACTCTCCCATAGCCCGTTGGATCTTCTGCTTCCGCAGTCAAAATAGTTGCTACTGCATCCGTTTCTTCATGATGTTTAAAGAGATTGTGTAAGGTCTCACCTGTTAGCAAGGGAGTATCTCCACAAATCACTAAAGTATTACCTGAAAATTTACTTAATAAATTTTCGGCCTGTTGAACAGCATGACCGGTTCCTAATTGCTCTGTTTGTAAAGCGAATTGAGTCTGGTCACCTAATTTTTCTTGAACTTGTTCAGCACCATTACCAATAATTGTCACTAATTCCTCAACTTCACTTTGTTTCACCGCACGAATCACATGCTCAACCATGGAAAGGCCACTGATTGAATGGAGCACTTTAGGTAAAGAAGATTTCATTCGTGTTCCTTTACCTGCCGCTAAAATTACTGCCATTCTTTTCCCCATCAAAACACTCCTTTTAATTCATGTCTAACAAATCCATTCCTATTATACCGATTAAGTTGTTTTTAATCTATGCTTGTTCAAAATTTTCTAAAAAATTCCCAGCTTGGGTCTGAAGTGTATAGTGCTTTTTCTTCTTATCAAACACTAGCTTTGTTTCAAACAAGGACTGATAGTCCGGTATTTCCATTCGCTCTTTTGCTTTATTTTCAGCAAAAACACAAATTCCAGCAACTTCAGAATCAAATTCAGCAATTAAATTTGCTAGACCGATAATTGTTCCACCATTTCGCAAAAAATCATCTACAATTAAGACTCGACTCCCTGGTGGTAAACTATTTTTAGATAATTCCATTTTTTTCACTGTTTGATGGGAGCCAGAAATGTAATTAATTGAAATCGTAGAACCTTCTGCTGTACTGGACTTACGACGAACTACCACATAAGGAACATTTAAGAAATTAGCCACAGCCACCGAAAGACCAATTCCTTTAGCTTCAATAGTCAATACAACGTCAATCGATTTTTTAGCATAATAAGAGGCAATTAGCTGGGCAATATTATTCAAAATATCTGGATCTTGCAATAAATCATTCACATATATATAGTTACCCGGAAGTATTCGTTGCCCTGTCTGCATTCGATCACGAATTTGATACTTTAGTTCTTCAATTTGCTGTGTAGATAATTGTGGACGAAAAATAACGCCTCCGGTTTTTCCAGTTAAAGTTTCAATCATACCCATTTGATTTTCTTCATACACTTGTCGAATCATCTCGATATCTTCACTAATAGATGACTTCGCACAGGAAAATTGATCTGCAAAACTTTGTAAATTCATTAATTGATTAGGATGACGCAATAATTGGTGGGTCATCGCAATTAATCGTTGATTTCTTTTATATTTTATTCCCATACTCTCTCCTTAAAACCGTATATTTTTTATACTTTAACACCATTCGTTCGTCTTTTCAAGTAGAATAAAAAAAGCTGCGCCTCTCCGCAGCTTTCACTTATTTTCGAACTAGAGCTTTTATTTTAAACAGAACTGTCATAAACATAAAAATTAATACAAATACTAAGGTAATGGATGCTCCAGGCGGAGTATCATATTTAAAGGAAGTATATAAGCCGATAAAAATTCCCAACATATTCATTCCGACCCCCATCAGAACTGCTTGGGTAAAAGAACGGGATAACTTAATGGCAGTAGCAGACGGGATAACTACAAGCGCCGATACTAAAAGCGCTCCAACAATTGGCATCATAATAGAAATCGCAATCCCAGTGATGACTGAGAAGCTAGTCGAAATTAAATTAACAGGCAAGCCTGAAGTTTGAGCAGTAGCCTCATCGAAAGAAATGACATAGAGAGGCTTTTTAAAAATTATATAAAGAAGAACGACCCCTATAGCTAAAATAATTAATAATTTTACTTCTTGTTCTTGAATTAGAATAATCGATCCAAAAAGATATTGATCCACTTTAAATACACCACTATTAGTATTAAAGCTTAATAACACTAAGGCAATGGCCATACCAGTAGCCATCATTAATGCCACAGATATTTCAGAAAAATTTCGATAAACCGTTCGTAAATATTCAATCACCATTGAAGCTATCACAACGATTAAAAGTGTGGTATACGTTGGATTTACTTGTAATAGCATCCCTAAAGCTACTCCCGCTAGTGAAATATGAGAGAGCGTATCCGCCAATAAAGATTGTCTCCTTAAAATCAAAAATAGACCCAAAATCGGAGTGATAAACGACATCGCTATCCCTGCTATAAATGCCCTTTGGATGAAGTCATACTGAAACATCTCCATGGAGACCCCTCCTCTCTAATTAATCGAATTTCTCTATCATAATAGCCTTCAATTTCTTCATCCGCATGAGTCACCATCATAATTGATTTTCCATGCTCATGGGCTAAATGATGTAGTAATTTATAAAACTCTCGGCGAGAAAAACGATCCATCCCGTTCGTGGGTTCATCTAAAACAAAAAAATCGGGATCTAACGCAAAGATTCGAGCAAGTATAACCCTTTGTTTCTGACCACCAGACAATTGTCCAATCAACTTCTGTCGCATCTCTGTCATTCCTACAGCAGCTAATGCTCTTTCTACATGTTCATAATCCCGACTATTTAACGGTTTAAACCAACGATCCTTACTATAACGGCCCGACTCCACAAAACGTTGAACAGTACTAGGAAAACCGGAATTAAAAGCATTAATATTTTGTGCAACATATCCTACCGATAGTTTTTCTCCCAAACTATTTTTTTTGGTTAGATTCACTTCTCCTGTAGCAGGTTTTAATAAGCCTATAATATTTTTTACGAGAGTCGATTTTGCTGCTCCATTTTCGCCTGTTAAAATTACAAATTCCCCATCATGAATTGTAAAACTAATATTATTTAAAACTTTCTCCTCTTCATAATAGAAAGATAAATCTTTAACAGATAATATCTCCACTCTAACCAACCCTCCTTCAATATTGCTTTATTTTTAATTCTTTGTTAATTGGTCAAGATTCGATCGCATAATAGAGAAGTAATCTTCCCCAGCTTTCCGTTCTTCCTCTGTTACTATCTCTATAGTACGTAAAGGTAATAAATCAACCTGAGCAGCGGAAGCTACCGTCTCCGCAATTTTAGAATCGAGGGCAGGATCCACATAAATCACTGAAATGTTCTTTTCTAAAAGTAATTTTTGCATTTCTCCTAACTGTTGTGCAGAAGGTTCTTGTTCAGAAGACAAACCTGCTATTGCCATCTGCTCAAGTCCATAAGCATTGGCTAAATAAGCAAATGCTCCATGTTGGACCACAATGGTTCTATTCGATAACTCTTTGAGCTTTTCTTGATAATCCTTATCAAGCATTTTTAAATTCTCTAGGAGTTCATTGTAATTTTCTTCATATTTTTTAGCATTATCTGGATCGATTTCTACCAACGCCTTCATGATATTCTCAGATTGTTGAGCGTAAAGCATGGGATCTAACCAGGTATGAGGATCGATTTCGTGTTGATGGTCGCCACCATGAGCTTCTTGATGAGCTCCCCCCTCACCTTCTAATAGATCCAATCCCTTCGTTGATTCTACTAGTCGAGTCTTTGCAGGATCCACAATACTAGCTAATTCTTGAACAAAAATTTCCATTTCATCATCTTGATAGACAAATAAATCGCTCTCTTGGACCATTACTGCATCTCGAGCGCTTAAGTCATAAGAATGAACATCTTGATTACTCGGAAGAAGCATAGTGACATCTGCTTCTTCTCCCGCAATACTTTGGACCATAAAATAAACCGGATAAAAAGTAGTTAAAACTTGTGGCCTATCTGCGGCTGAAACTTTATTTATCAGGATCGAACATCCAGCAAAAATTATTAACGCCAATAAAAAAGCTGATTTTACTATCTGTTTCATAGTGTTCCCCCTTCTCATTAAATGTAACAATTACTTTTAACAAGAGCTATCATATAGATTTAAAAGAAAAAAGTCAAGAAAATAAGAAACATCCCCATAAAACTATGGGGACTGTTTTATCGCTTACGCTTCTTTAAAAAATATTCAAACCAATCTGATATGATACTATTTTTATCTCCTAATTGGTCTTGATATAAAGTCAGATAATCTGTAAAAGAAGCATTCATAAATTTTTGAAGTTCTTTTATAGGAAGCTCTTTCCCTTGAATTTCTGCTTCCATAATCTTACATAAGACCTCGATATAAGCATAAGCTAGTGTCATCGTCAAAGTTGAAGCTGTGGTACCACTAATAATACCACTGCCTACACTTCCTATACCGGGGATCCACTTTAAGGCTGAACTCGCCATATATTTCCCTAACATTGTAGCAGTTCCAGTTCCACCAATCCCTGCAATAATACTAACGATTTGAGCGTAATCTAAAGATAATCCAAAAATACTCGTTATATGCGCTAACATCGTAATTTGCATGGGAACAAGGATCGCTGCATCTGCAATCGGAAGAGGAGAAACCCCAACACCGAAAGCAGAGGTAATGTATTTATGAGCCCAACCTCTAGCCTTTTCTATCTTCAGATTTAAATCGACTTGTTGGGCGTTTATAAAAGCCTTTTGAACCTCTTTTGGAAGAACAGATAAGCTAGTTTCAATAACTTCCTGTAATCCATAGGCTTTAATAACATCTCCCTGACTCAAAGGGAAATCTTTCGCAAGTATTGGGAGAACCTGTTTAACTTGGGGTAATTTTTCCTCAATATATCTTACAAAATCTTCCACTTCATGACCAATCGATTGAGTTAAAATAACTATGACTGGCACCTCTTTTGCAAGGGTATTAATCAAAGCTATTTCTTGCGCTTCGATTCTTGCCATATTGGCATTAATACAATAATAGATTAAATGGACCTCTTCCTCTACACCTTTCTGCTTTTGTTGATGAATCAGATTTAATAAGCTATTCATGACTTCTTTTTGAGCAGTAGCATTTAATTCAAGTCCTTTTGTATCGTACAGGGTAAGCGGAACTCCTTCCTTAGTAATTTTTTGTATATTTTGAGTGATCGGCATCCCTATCCCTGTGTTCGCTACCTGCTCTCTGAAAAGCGCATTCACTAAAGTACTTTTGCCTGACCCTGTCTTCCCTACTAACAAAATATTAATAGGAAGCATTTTATCAACTTCTTCTTTCGATTTAGCCAGTAAATCACTAGCTAAACTGGGATCAACCTTATATTTATCAAGTTTCTTCCAAAATTTAACCATGCAAACCTCCTAGTGTTAGTCACGATTCGAGTAACGATTTGAAATTAAAATTAAGCGAAATATTTGTAGAGCAGTCGAAATAGTACCTGCTAGATATGTAAAAGCAGCAGCATTTAGAACTCTTTTAGCAGCCAGGAGCTCTTCAGAATTAAAAACTTGATACTGTTGTAAACTATTAATCGCTCGTTTGCTTGCATCAAATTCTACAGGTAACGTTACAATTTGAAAAAGTAATGCAGCTGAAAGCGCAATGATTCCAAGTTGGATTAAGCCAGCAATTTGGAAAATAAACCCTGCAAAAATGAGCGGCATCCCAATACTTGAACCAAACTGTGAAATAGGGACTAAAGCAGATCTTAATTTTAAAAAGCCATAATTTGTTGCGTGTTGGACTGCGTGGCCACATTCGTGAGCCGCAACTGCTACAGCAGCAACCGAAGTTTGATTATAGGTCGCTTCTGATAGGCGCAATACTTTCGATCTTGGATCATAATGATCTGTTAAAGCACCTTGAATCCCTTCCACTTTCACATCATGAATATTATTCGCTTGGAGAATATACTCCGCCGCTTCACGACCAGAAATATTACGTTGAGTTGGAAATTCACTGTACTTTGCAAACGTAGATTTGACCTTCCACTGGGCATACATCACCAACATCATTCCAATTAAAATCAAAAAATATGTTGAATCAAAATAATATGGATACATTCTATTTCCCTCCTGATTGTTTCAATATTGTAAATATATTTTAGCAAAAAGACTATTTTATTGCTATTCGAGTGACTTTTACTCCACCAAGACGCCAAAGGCTTCCCCATTTTCGGAGGAAGCCTTTTTTAAATTTATTGCAGTATTTGTTGCTTATGATTCTGTTAACATGATATTTAATAAAATTCCGACAATCGCACTTAATGCCGTACCTGACAATACAAAAGATCCACCAAAATCTAAAACTGCCCCACCTAAGCCTATTACTAACATAGCAGAAGCAATAATTAAATTACGCGATTTTGAAAAATCTGTTTGATTTTTTATTAGTACTTTCAAGCCATTGCTGGCAATAACCCCGTATAGCAAAATCGACATACCACCTAATACGGCTGTTGGGATGGTAGAAATCAAAGCATTAAATTTTCCAAAAAAACTCAAACCAATTGCAATAATGGCTGCATTTCTTATCACACTAACCGAAGCAATTCTAGTTAAAGCAATCACCCCTGTATTCTCTCCGTAAGTCGTATTAGCAGGTCCCCCTATAAATGCGGATACCAAGCTCGCAAAACCATCTCCCATTAAAGTTCGATGCAAGCCCGGTTTTGACAGAAAATTTTGATGACAAATTTCTCCTAAAACAACATGATCACCCGTATGCTCTGCGATAGTGACCAAAGCAATAGGCAAAATTGCAAAGGCTTCTGGCCCGAAATATAATTGATACGTTTTAGCTCCCAGTAATCCTGATTCAAAAGGTAACGCTATATCGGGCATTTGAACCCATTCTGCTGCTAACACAGGTGAAAAATCAATCAAGCCCACTAATAAAGCAATTAAATAGCCTCCAATGATAGCCATTAAGAAAGGAATAACACGATAAAACCCTTTACCATAGACTTGAAAATAAACAGATATCAAAAAAGTTCCTAGTGAGACCATAATATTACGCCAATCACCATCGGCTACAAAACCAGCATTCGTTACTGCAGAAGAAGCTAAACCTAACCCAATTACAATGATCATGGGACCAATTACAATAGGCGGTAGCAAACGATTTAGCCAATCTGTTCCAGTAAATTTAATAATCGTACCTATTACAACATATAAGACACCAACCAACATAATCCCCGTCTGAGCTGCCGAAATATCCCCTTTCATCTGCTCCATAGCCAGACTCATCGCTGTAATGTAAGCAAACGAAGAACCTAAATAAACCGGAACTTGGGCCTTCGTAAGAAAAATATAAATTAACGTACCAATTCCACTTGCAAGTAAAGCCGTCGATACAGAAAGACCCAAAATTAAAGGAACCAAAATAGTTGCCCCAAACATAGCAAAAACATGTTGAAAGCTTAATAATAAGCCTTTCCCTAATGAAGGCTTTTCATTAGGCTGTAAGATTAAAGACGATATATTCTCCATTATTATCCTTCTCCTCTTTTAGGCTTATCCACAAAAAAATAAGCCTCATTTTTTGAAAATAAGGCTTATTATTGTCGGTAGACTTTAGTATCCTCTCTGTGACACTTTAAAAGACCTTAAATTTTCTTACTGATTTTACCATTAAAGCTACCTTTTGTCATTAGTTTTTTATATAACATGACGATCATTAAATCTTTAAATAAAATATTAAAATTTCCACTTATCTTTCGAAACATGAATCCCTATTTCATCGTTTCCTTCTTATCTGTCCTATTGCCCGATTGATTTAAATCAATCGGATAATCAAGAGTGGGTCGATTTTGAATTTCTAGATGCAAATAAGATACTCCAAAATCTTTTATTCTTGCAAGGAACTCTCGGCTTTCACGTTGCCATCGTGTTGTAGATGTTTCCTTAGCAGCAACTCCTACCGCTTCAATCCCCAATCTTCTTGCAATCATCAAAGCCCTAGGCAAATGATAGGCTTGTGTCACAATGATGACTTTATCTACTTCGTTATTCTTCTTTAATCGGAAGAGTGAGTCATAGGTTGAATAACCCGCATGATCCAAATATATTTGATCCCCTTCTATCTTGCGTTCTAATAAATATTCTTTCATTACGGCCACTTCATTATAGTTAGATTCGCGATGATCGCCACTCATAATTAACGGATTTTCCTTCAGCACTTGATTCAATTCGACAGCACACGCTAACCGTTGAGCCAATATTTGACTTGGGTACTTATTTTCAATTACTCCTGCACCTAACACCATAATGGGTGTTTCAGAATTATCATAAGCGCTCTCCCGTAATTCAGATATATCTTTAAATTGCGGAATCGCCGATACAATGACAAAAACATTCAAAATGGCCATTATTCCTAGTATTAAAAAGGCTAATAAGAAAGTCCTCTTCAATGTTTGGAATAACATTACAACAAATAATTTCATGATAGCCTCCTTATCTACTAACCGTTATATCTTAGCAAGCTCATATTAATTATGCAAACTGATTTTGCTAAAACGAAATAATTGTTATCTTCTTCTATAAATTGTTATCCCATTGTTACATATTTAAAGCCTAAGTCTGTTAAACTAAACAGTGCATCTTTGAGTAAAAGAATAAAGGAGTTTTACAATGAAAAAAATATTAAGTCTATCAACATTACTACTCTTACTATCGGGCTGCCAGGTAGTAAACTATTTTAAGGAGGACCATCCTGAACCCTCTAACTATTCGGCTGTCCATGCCAACGAAGAGACAGAGGATATTTCCGATGCTCGACCACAAGAGGCTCCTCAAACCAACCAAGAAAATTCAAAACCCAGCAACGACTTATTTTTAGATGAGCAAATAATAGGAGAAAGTAGTTATCCCAACCTTGCCCTTCCAGAAGATGCTCCAGAAGACCTTAACCAAGCCATCAACGACTACTACACCGACAAGCTCTCTCCAAAAGAACAACAGGCTAGTCAGACTGAAATCAGTCAAGATTCACTCAACAAAGTTTTAGAGTATATAAATTCCGATGATGACCTTGCGGAATTAGAAGTAGAAGTAGACCTCACTCAATTGACAATTGACGACCAAAAACTTATAGTTCCACGTTTGATTATTCCAATGGACTATTCATCAGCTGAAAAACTGGCAAAAAATAATGATAGTCGCATTATTAATCACGCTTTAACCGAATTAGGAAATAGACTTCTTCTAGTCGCTTACCAAACTCCTGATGATCATTTAGTCCCAATACATCTTGTAAATGCTAAGCATTCACTATACTACGATGAACCATAAAAAAACAGCCCTTCAAGTTTACTTGAGGGCTGTTCTACTTTATCCTTCTTTTTGCAAAATATTTTTACGATAACGCGCCACGAGTTGAGTACTGATACTAATTTTTTGCTTTTCTAATAACTCAACAATCTCTCGATCACTAATATTCGGTCCTTGCTTTGTCATAATATCTCGAATAAATCCTTGAATATTTAGAGCAGATAACCCATTTCGGCCAATTCGAGCCGAAACATTTATAAAATCAGTAAAAGCAAAAACCACTTCATTAAAAGCAAGATTTTTATTAACAACAATCGCCCTGACTATCGATTCCGATAAGCGCATCTGTTCAGCAATATCTTTCAACAGCAATGGAGCTGGACTCGTCCGTTGACCCACAAAGAATTCAGCTTGTGCCTTGACAATAACCTTCGTCACTCTTGTAATCAGTTCTTCTCTTAGCCGTAAGCAATTAATAAGTGTTTCATATTGCTCTTTATGAGGGCGAATGTACTGTCTCAATTGAAGATCCTTCTTCGCTTCCATCTCTTCGTAATAGGTTTGATTAAAGCGCAGACGAGGATAATACTGACGATTAAATCTTACTTCCACTTCTATACCATCCAGCTTAACTGAAACATCTGGAATTAAATTAATTCGATCTGGTCGGTCAAATAACGAAGCCGGAGAAGAACGAAGTGTATGATAATAATTAACACAAAGTTTGATTTCTTCACGTGTTAATTGACTCTTGCTTTCAATTTCAACATAATCCTCATCCGATAATTCATCAAAAAAACTTTCTAATATGTAATAAGCAACATTTGGCGCATGTGGATCTTGTTCTGTTTGAAGCATTAAACATTCTCTTAAATCATAGGCGCCTATACCTGAGGGTTCCAACTGTTTGATTAGTGTTAATGCATCTAAGGCTACCATAGGTTCTACTTGTAATTTACTTGCGATTTCCTGATAAGAATATGGAATATAACCCCTTTTATCAAGAAAATTAATTAATTGAATCATCACATCCCTGATAGGAGTTTGACGATATAGTAAGATCTGCTCATATAGAAAAGTTTCAAGAGTCTGGGGCGATCTCGGACTCTGAGGATCAATTTGATGTTGGTCCTCTTGACCTGCTTCCTTTGGAAGAGCTGCCACCCGCTGTTCAATCGGATATTCAAATTCAATAAAAGGATTCTCAATTAGTTCTTCTTCAAAATAATAAGTCAATTGCTCTCCATTCAAATCGAGAATATCCAACAAAAGAGTATTAGCTGCGATTTCCTCTTGATTCAAACCCGTAAATACTTTTACTTGATCACTCATAGAATCACCTACTTTCTTTTACATTTATGTTTATTATATCGAATCCATAAAGACTCGTCTAATTCCATTGTTAATTTTTTCATTTTTTATTCTTAAATAAAAAGCCCCATACTGAAATTAACTCAGTAAGAGGCTTAAGAAAAATTTGTTATTCAATCGATTGACTAAATGTATCTGCCTGTTCAAAATCACCTGCATATTTATATCCTCTTGAGAACCATTCCTGTCTTTGGGCAGAAGTTCCGTGGGTAAAGGAGTCAGGCACCACATAGCCATAGCTTTCTTTTTGCAAAGTATCATCCCCTACAGCAAATGCGGCTTGAAGCGCTTCTTCAATATCTCCCTCTTCTAAGATGCCTTGTTCTTCTACATATTTAGACCATCCACCAGCATAGTAATCCGCTTGTAACTCTACTCGAACAGACAACTCATTCTTAATGCTAGGGTTTTGTTGAATCGTTTTTTGGTAATCATCCATCGTTCCTAAAAGTTGTTGAACATGGTGTCCTACCTCATGTGCTAATACATAGGCCATTGCAAAATCCCCAGGTGCTCCATATTTTTGAGATAAATCCCGATAAAAACTCACATCAATATAAACCGTTTGATCCGCAGGACAATAAAATGGTCCAGCAGAACTCGAGCCGATTCCACAGCCCCCTGTATTCGTACCTTCAGTATAAAGAACTAATTTAGGTGGGGTATATTGAAGATTATTTTCCGCAAAATGTTGAGTCCAATAATCCTCAGTATTCGCTAAAACAACTGATAAAAATTCACCTTCTGCGTCCGTTACTTGATCGCCTTGTTCAGCTTTTTGAGTAGTATCTTCAAAAACAACACCTGAATTACCATACTCTGTTGAGGTTGTGCCTCCTCCACCAAAAAGGGCACTTCCACCACCGGCCACCATAAACAGCACTAACAATCCAATAATTAGCCACTTTCCTTTTCCACGTGACATCAGCAACATTAATAAAATATTAATAATCCCGCCGCCACCTGAACCACTTGGCAAAGAGCCTCCACCTCTGCCTGGACTTCCCATTCCACGGCGATCCTCAACATTCGAACTTCGTCTTAAATCTTCCCACTTCATATCTAGTCTCCTTTTCTGTTAGACAAACGGTGCTAACAATCTTAATAATGCATCGATCACTCTGCCAACAAAAGTACGTCTTAAATGCTTGTGCCTAATCATTCTGCTTTTGGTCTGAGCCTGTAGAAAATCAGCCTGAATCCTCTTAACAACAGGATGATAATAAATCAAAGTCGCGGTTTCAAAATGTAAGTATAAGGATCGATAATCTAAATTAATGGTGCCAACCATAGCAATCCGGTCATCGGATACAATCGATTTTGCGTGCAAAAATCCTGGTGTATATTCATAAATTTTCACACCCCCCTCCATAAGAGGTCGATAATACGAACGTGTCATGCGATAAACCATTTTTTTATCAGGTATTCCTGGTGTCATTAATCTTACATCAATTCCCCTCTTTGCTGCAAGCGTCATGGCTGTCTGCAGCTCATAAGATATTACTAAATATGGAGTAAAAATATAGACATATTTCTCAGCTGAATTTAAAATTTCTCGATAGATGTTCTCACCAATAGGCTCTCCATCCAGAGGTGAATCATTAAATGGTTGAAGATAGCCCTTTTTATTATCAAGGTCATTCAACGCCTTTTTACCCTGCTCAAGCATTTCTTCATCGGTAAAAAGACTAAAATCTAGCTCACTTTCCTCAAAAGCATTCCATACAATCAGAAACATTTGAGTAAGATTCCAAGTAGCAGTTCCCTCTATTCGAATCATCGAATCTTTCCAGTAACCAAAACGTTCCTTAACATTTATATATTCATCCGCAATGTTTACTCCACCTGTATAAGCGACCTTTCCATCAATAATAATATACTTTCGATGGTCTCGAGTATTATAGACTAAAGAAACAATTGGTCTTACTGGATTAAATTTAAGAGCTTTTATTCCATATTCAGCCATTTGTTCTACATAATTTTCAGGCAACCTAAGCAAGCAACCGAAATCATCATAGATAAAACGAACTTCTACTCCTTCACTGGCTTTCCGTTTTAAGACGTCAAAAATTTGAGTATACATTTCACCATATTCAACAATAAAGAATTCTAGAAAAATATGAGATTCGGCGGCCTCTAAGTCACGGATTAAATCATCCATTATCGCTTCGCCATTTGGATAATACTTCACTTCAGAACCTGCTAATACCGGAAACTTTGCATAGTTATTAACATATTTAGCAATGCTTCCTATTCGTTGGTCTTTCTGAATTAATTGATCTAAGGCATTAGGCATCGTTTCTAAATCTCTTTTATGATGACGATGCTGACGATCTATGCGCTCGGTCATATCCGCTAGAGGCCTTTTATTCCCTGCATACAAATAAAATAATGTTCCAAAAACAGGAAAGAGGGCGACCAAAATAATCCAAGACAAACGATAAGCAGGACTATCGTTACGATCCAAGAGATAAAGAATAATCAGCATGGATAAGATGGTAATCAAAACATTCAACAACATGTTATAGCGTATCAAACCATTTACTAACATGATCATCCAAATAACTTGCAAAATCGTTAGTAAAGCAATGACAATTAACCTAAATATTAGAGGTCTTGTTTCATTTGATTTCATCCATTACTCCTTACTGATAAAAGATCTCTATTATCCGTTGAATTTATCTAAATAGGCTTGAGCAATCTTATCAGCAGTAAAGCCTAAATACTCCACTACTTCTTCCCCTGGTCCAGAAGCTCCAAAGCGATCAATACTGAAACTTAATCCATCAAGACCTACATACTTAGCCCATCCATAGCTCGATCCCATTTCGATTGATACTCGATTTCGAACATTATTCGGCAGGATCATTTCACGATATTCAACATTTTGTTCATCAAAAATATTTTGTGAAGGCATAGATACAACAGATACATTTACTTTATTATCTGCTAAAATTTTTTGTGCTTCAATCGCAAGGGCAACTTCTGATCCAGTCGCAATTAACAGTCCATCAGGTTGATCCGTTTGAGCTGGAGAAATCACATAAGCGCCTTTACGAACTCCTTCTTCAGCTAACTTTTGTGAGTTTGATAAGACAGGCAAATTCTGACGGCTGAGTACTAATAAAGTAGGACGATCCTTGGATTCTACCGCAATCTTCCAAGCAACATAAGTCTCATTAATATCTGCCGGACGTATAACATTGACATTAGGCATCGAACGAAATGCAGCCAAATGTTCAATTGGTTCATGAGTAGGTCCATCTTCCCCTACTGCTACAGAATCATGGGTCAATACATATGTAACGGGTAATTTAGATAATGCCGAAAGTCGAACGGCCGCTTTCAAATAATCTGAAAATACAAAGAAGGTTCCACCAAAAATTTTGTTCCCTCCATGTAACGTTGCACCATTCATCATGGCTGCCATTGCAAATTCTCTTACACCAAACCAGACATTATTCCCTTGTCGATTCGCCGGCATGTAATCTGAGGACTGTTTAATCATTGTTTTATTAGAACCTGACAAATCAGCAGATCCTCCCCAAAAATAAGGAATTTTTGCTGCTAAAGCTTGGATCGCTTTACCACTAGAAGCGCGACTAGCTTCTGATTTTTCCGAAGCATCCACTAAAGCAAGACCTTCATCATATTTTTCTGGAAGCTCTCCCGCAAATGCAGCTTGCATAGCCTTTGCCAATTCGGGTTCACTTTCTTGATAATTCTCAAACAGCCGTTGCCATTCCTGATACTTAGCTTGCCCTCTCTCAATCACTTTTTCTTGAAACACTTGACATGTTTGTTCAGGAACTGTGAATGGTTCATGATCATATTGATACACAAGCTTCGTTGAGGTCCAATTATCAAGCCCTAAAGGTGCTCCATGAACTTTTGCCGTTCCTTGATCAGGCGAACCAAAACCAATGACAGTTTTAACTTCTATTATAGAAGGTTGGTCTTTTACTAATTTAGCAGCTTCAATTGCCTTTGTAATAGAGTCCAAGTCATTGCCATCTTCTACTTTTTGATAATGCCAATTTTGACTTTCAAAACGAGTCTGAATATTTTCTGCAAAGGCTTGATCCAAATCACCATCTAGAGAAATATCATTAGAATCATAGAGGAAAATCAACTTTCCTAGTTGCTGGTGCCCTGCATAAGAACAAGCCTCATATGAAATTCCTTCCATTAAATCGCCGTCACTCACAATAGCATATGTATAGTGATCAATAATCTGAAATTGATCCGTATTAAACAATGCCGCTGTATGTTGTTCTGCCATTGCCATTCCTACTGCTTGAGCTACTCCTTGCCCTAATGGTCCTGTGGTAGCTTCTACTCCATCCGTATAACCATACTCAGGATGGCCTGGTGTGCGGCTTCCCAACTGTCTAAACTGTTTTAAATCATCCATACTAACATCAAAGCCAGCCAAATGCAAAATACTATATAACATGGCAGAGCCATGCCCTGCCGAAAGAACAAATCGATCGCGATTTATCCATTTTGAGTCTTTAGGATTAACATTCAAATGGTCAACCCATAAAGTATACGCCATTGGCGCCGCTCCCATCGGTAAACCAGGATGGCCTGAATTAGCACTCTCAATTTGATCTACACTTAAAGCGCGGATCGTATTTACTGCAACTTGGTCTTTTTCATCAAACATGAATTTGCTCCTTTTTATTCTTATAATATAGTGTCTTCTTTATAATTATAGCATCTTTCCCTGAATAAGTTTAAACATACTAAATATTTTCACGATATTTCACCATTAATTCAGCAAAAATATCTGCAGATGTTGGTGGCGTATAAGTAATAGCATTGGCTCCTGCGTGAATCGTCTCCAAAATCGTCGATCCTGTTGGACCTCCTGTGGCAATAATCGGAACCACATCACCAACTTTCTGTCTAATCATTTTGACAATTTCAGCAGTATGGGCTCCTCCCGATACATTCAACATATTTGCCCCCGCATTTAACTTCCCAATAAAATCATCTTTATCACTTGAAATGGTCGCAATAATGGGAACATCTACAACCATGGCAATTTGACTAATAACCTCATTCGCCATAGGAGAATTGACCACCACTCCAAAAGCACCCGCTTGCTCTGATTGAAAAGCTAGATTAACACTACGATCTCCTGTCGTGGTGCCCCCTCCCACACCTGTAAAAACTGGAACGGAAGAGGAATTAATGATCGATTGAGTAATCGTCAATTGTGGCGTAAAAGGATAAACAGCAATCACCGACTGAGCATTCGAATTTCTAATGACTGCTACATCCGTCGAAAAAAGTAAAGATTTAATTCGATGACCAAAAACACGAATTCCCGATGCTTCATATATTTCTTCGGGAACCTCAACAATTCGCTTACGAAGTTCAGAAGCATATTCTGGCACATGCTTCCTAATCTGCGGCTTCACATTTTTAATCACAACTTTTGAATGATTAGTCTCATCAAGCTCAGTTTGTACCGATTCATATGTATAATTTTTATCAGTAAAGTTAGTCATAAAATCTTTTCGATCAAAGGGTTGTTCTTTATTTGGCATAAGTACCTCCTTATTAATTAGCAACTTTCAATGACTCATAGATAAGTATATAATTTTTAATCATTTTTGGGTAGAAAGCCCTTAATAATTATGGACATCTTCTTGATGTGTCTGATAAAAAGTATGTTTTATTTCCAAAAAAGATTCAAAAGATCTGAGCATTTGATATAAAATTGCCCGACTTTCAAATTCTTCTCTACTTTTCGGAAGTGGGCTACGTTTAAAATCTTGATCAAGATATCCTAGAATTTTCAATAATTCTTTGCCTGTATTCTTCTCATCAAACTGTGTAGCGGTTGTGGATAGTAACATCGCCAACTTTTGATTTGCATGAGTGGAAAGTTGCAGATGAGATAAATTATGCACCATATTAACTAATTGGTGCATTTGTCGCTTCCTCATTTCATAATATTGAATAAAGTAATCATTTTTTATATAAATTTGATTATCATATTCTTTTATTGCTAATTTTCGCAATATTTCCAAACGGTCATTCATCATTTGAAAAGAAAGAAAGAAACGTTCCTTTTCATCTTGATTGATTCCTTCAGGATGATCTTCGATAACTTGGGCAAGATGCCAAAGAAAATTCTTCATTTGATTTTCAAAATTTTTAATTTCATTTTTAATTTGATCTACATAGGAAGGAACCCAACTCGCTACTAAAATAGCCATTCCTCCTCCGATAACCATCAATAACAAACCATTCATTTGCCATTGCCAACTCACACTTTTCGCAAGGTAGAAATGAGTCACTAAAACCGTACATGGGGCTATCCCCATTTCAAGATGGGTCATGAAAGCTAACAATATATAACAAATTAAATAAAGACTAAAAGCGAGTAAGTTAAATCCAAGTAAAATAAAGAAAATATACGCTAACAAAAAAGCTAAAGCAGTAGATAATAGTCGGGCTTGAACGGTTTGAAACGTAGCAATCCGGGTATCAATCACATTTAGAATCGCAATTACTCCAGCTGTCATTGGATTTTGTAGCTGAAAAGACTGCGCTAACAAAATTGCTAATATCGTAGCCAACGTAATCTTGACAGCTCGAAAAACTATCTCCTTCATGAACTATTTACCTCCTTTTAATCCAAGTTCGACCCCTTCCTTACATCATTGTATAGTAACTTCTCTTGCTATGAAACATAAAAAAGGATCCTAGACACTCTGTCTAGGACTCTCAAAAATTCTTATCTGATCATTGTAAACAGTCCATTACATTGATAATTATTTCCTTCTCGTCTCGCTGAATGAAGTCTCGCATCTGTAAAAGTAGATTGTTGAGAAACTTCTATTTGCTGATTCAATAATCCTGCTCGCTTCAATAGTGAAACATTCGCTTGCTGCATGCTCAGTAAGTACTTACCAGAATGCTGTCCAGCTTTAAAGAAACGATCTCTATCTTCAAAAGACTCAAAAGCTTCATAAACTTCGCGACCCACCTCATAATTAGACTGATCAATCGAAGGGCCGACATACGCAAAGATATCTTGTAGCTGACAATCAAATTGCTTTTGCATCTTTCTTAATGCTTGGATCGAGATACCCTTTACGGTGCTTCTCCACCCAGAATGCACAATCGCTTGTACCTTCTTTTGTGGGTCAAATAAGACCACTGGGGTACAATCAGCGATCTTTACCATCAAAACAATTCCTTTGTGATCCGTCATAAGCCCATCAGTTTCAGGGAATGTCTTGCCCACAATATAATCTTGTCCACTTATTCCATCAGCATATTCTACACGACACCCATGAACTTGATTACAGGTATATACCTCATTATAATTAAATTCCCCTTCTGATAAAGCACGATCAATTTCTCGACCAACCTCTTCTTCGCTTGTATTGGTAGCCCGAAACCCAAAATCAATTCCTGCTAAAAACATCTGTAACCCTTTTTCTTCTAATAAAGTAGATACCATCATTAACCTCCGAAAATCATTTACTTACTATAACCCCTTAAGATTTCAATAAAACGATGCGTCATATTGGCAGTATATCCCCACAAAAATTCTCCATTAGGTAAATCGTAAAAAGGAATCTCACGATTTGTTGACCTAAAATTATAATTTTTGCCATGGGCCATCAAATGGTATGGGAAGCCTTCAATAGTCTTCGTTATAGTAGTCGCATTATAATAAGTTGGTTCATTCGCCAAAAGATAGTTTAAAGGAAGGGTAAAGACATAGTCAACCTCTAAGTCATTGGGACCTATTTTATTCACTTCAATATCATGAATAATACCTACAAAACAATAAACAATTACCCTTTCATTGACAATATAGTCTATTTGTCCGATAACCTCAATCTTTTCTTTCGAAATCATTAATTCCTCACAGCACTCTCGAACAGCTGCTTCTTCAGAACTTTCATTACTTTCAATTCTTCCCCCTGGAAAAGAAGTATCTCCGGGCTGAGAAATATTCGAACTTCTAACTTCATACAAAACATGCCATTCGTCTTGATGAAAAACTAAAGGCAGTAGTACTGAATATTGACACGGTTTTCTAATCGGTTCAGGTAAATAATCTCGTATTATCTTACGAAAAACACTTTCTTTAAATTTCAAAAAGATCCCCCTTTCATTACAACTTCCTTTTATTATAGCACAAAAGCTTCGAAACTGAGATATATTTATTGTTTTTTTGCCTTGCGCTCTAATAAAAAATCTGATATTATGCTTGTGTTGCACTTAATGCAAGAATAACTGTAAGTTAGCAAATAATTTACGGCAGAAAGGAAGTATACACATATGAAACAAGGAATCCATCCAGATTACCATCCAGTTGTGTTTATGGATACTTCAACAGGTTACAAATTTTTATCAGGATCTACTAAATCATCATCAGAAACAGTAGAATGGGAAGACGGAAATACTTACCCATTAATCCGTGTAGAAATTTCATCTGATTCACATCCATTCTATACTGGACGTCAAAAGTTCACTCAAGCCGATGGTCGTGTCGACAAATTCAACAAAAAATTCGGTTTCGCAGACAAGAACGCAAAGCCAGAAGAATAGTCTTATTATATCAACATTTAAAGCACCTTCTATGCAGAGTAGAAAGTGCTTTTTCTTTTTTAACTAAGGTCAGCTACATAACTATTCAAAAAACATCTTTCACATCCAACGCAGAATTAGGTTTTCAATCGTTTGTTTATTGCATTGTCACATTAAGCTCTCTGTCAACCATATACTTTGCCACCGTACCACTTCCACCATTTTTCTTTAAGCTGACAGAAGATAAAACAATCAAATAACTATCTTCGGTTTCGATATACTCATTCATTTCCATTTTTATATCTTCTGGATTATATCCTTCTTTATCCATAATAGCTTTAAAGGCTTTTTCAGGGGTAAAATCATCTTCTTCATCTGCTAAGTCAGATTCTTCATCAGCGGATGGTGTATTTTGATTTTGAGGGCTATTTCGTAATACTGGAATTTCAAAACTAGAAGGGATCGCTTGATAAGGATAATTATTTTCTACCTCTATTCCATACAGAATTGAAAAATTATAAGGAGTCAATGCTATATCTGGCCTATTTGTTTGAGTAACTTCTTGCGTTTCCAAATTATATTGATATTCAGCAAAAGGAACGGCCTTTTCTAAATATTGGTTCACTGTCATAGTAATAATAGGCCCCTCTTGAATAAAATTATTATAAACGTATGCCTCAAGAGCCATTCCATTATTAAGCGCCACTTGGCTAATTAATTCATAAAAATCAGGATCACTCGATGCTAAATGATCAGAAGATTCTATCATTTCAACCCAATTTGATTGCGTTTTTCCTTCTATTCCCTCGTTATTCGTTTGAATGAAAAAACATAGTTCCCGCACACTATTAAGCGCTTCTATTTCTTCAGATGTCAAATCAGGCGTCATCCTTTCAAAAACAAAAGTATGAGAATATATATTTTGTACTGTTTCTGCATTACTGTTTTCTTTTAGTTTATCAATAAAAGCTTGTAATTGTGGATTAAAAGTTGGTTCGCCACTATAATCAGGTGCTTCTCTTAACAATTCCTCAGTGGTTTTGTCTGAAGGCTCTAATTCTTTCAAAATAGAGCTCCAATTACTTTCTACCACTTGTTCTTCCGCTAATATACTAATAGGTTGACTTCCAATCAATACACATAACGCTACTAAAAATACCGATATCTTTTTCATTTGATCCTCTCCTTGTATTTTGATGTCCTAACTATACCAACTAATAGTGAACAAACTTAGACTTTAGTCCTTAAAAATTACTGAAACGGTATTCGTTTCACCCTCTAACTTCTAATGTTTTATGATATATTAAGACTACCCCATTGATGGAAAAACTTTATAAATGAAACATCTATAATATTTATTCTAATAGAATTTTAAATAGCTTTAGTTGATTCTTAAAGAAAATGAGGAAAAACGATGAATGAAATCATTATGAGAAAAGCACTTCATAGCGACATCAATCAAATAATTGAGATTTGTTCCAACAGTTACCTTGATACTTATCATCTAATTTATACTAGAGAGGAAATTAATTCTGTTATTTCAGAATTTTATAATGAAAATAGAATAAAAAAAGAAATTATAAATAATAATAGAGAGTGGCAAGGTTATTATGTAGCAGAAACAAATAAAAGAGTTGTAGGATGTATTGGGGGTGGAATGATTTCTAATAAAGATGCAGAGATATTTGTTTTGTATTTAGATTTAAAATACAAAAATCGTGGAATTGGGACGATGTTAATTAGGTTTCTGACCACTATCCAAAAAGAAACATACAATGCAAAAAAACAATATGTATCAGTCACCCAAAGTAACCTTTCAGCAATAAGATTTTACGAGAAAAACGGTTTCAACATCATTGGAATTAGTGAAAATATCTTCCTAGAAAAAACGCAGGAAAAAAATTTTCGAATGGTCCGGCAAATTGTTTAGTTGGACTGATCATGTAAATTTAGCTTTTACATGATGCAGTTACACAAGCAAGAGCGTAAAAACAAAAGAATATTCTTAAACAAGCTGAACTTACAGCCCTTTCTATTTTAATATAGAAAGGGCTTTTCATTTAGCATGATTCTCTCTAATACTTTATTGATTAACTATTTCATTAGCCCTTCTACTTTTATCTTATCAATTCCAGAGAAAGTCAATTAAAATGCTCAGAGCCCCTACTAAATCCCCTTAACATTTGGTAAAATAGCGTTACCATTAACGATAAGAGGTATCCTATGAAAATTTATACTAAATTAATTCTAAGTTTAATTGCTTTCATTCTATCCAATCTATTTGTTCCGCACATTTCAGCCGAAGAAAGAACCTATACAGTAGGAACGTCTGGCTTAACCAAACCCCTTAACTATTTTAATGAGCAGAAAGAACTAACGGGCTTCGAAATTGATTTGTTAAAAGAAATTGATCAAAGACTCAAAGATGTCAAATTTGAATATGAAATTTCCGAATATTCTTCTTTATTTGCAGGCCTAGATTCTGGTCAATTTGATCTCCTTTCCAATAATCTAGGGGAAAACCCAGAACGGCGGGAGAAATTTTTATTTAGCCTTTATCCTTATGTTATTACACATAACGTACTCATCACTTCCAAAGAAGCTCCCGATGGTCTGACAATGGAAGACATGGCTGGTAAATCTTTCGGAGCGGTCCCCTCCTCTCCTTTAGCATTATTCTTAGAAGAATGGAATAAACAAAATCCAGACTCTAGCGTTAAAATCGTTTACGCAGACTCTGACCCCTCTTCTTTGATTAGAGACGTCTATAACGGACGCTTAGATGCAACCATATATGCCACAACCTACCTGAATGATGTCGAAAAATCATTTGGAATTGAACTAAAGGCACACACCATTCAAGATGAGGAAAAAATCCGTATTCCTGGCTCTTACTTCGTCTATACCAAAAACAATATAGACTTGCGTAATAAAATGGATCAAGCAATTGCTGAAATGCGCGAAGATGGTACACTCAGCAAGATTTCGTTTAAATACCTTAACCAAGATGATACTCAATTAACACCAAACATTATAGAACGAAATCAAGCTTTTGAGAAAGAAGCTAATCTAGATAAGACTCACTCTGACACAGCCGCTAATAATAAAAAAGATGGCAAGCTATTCTCGGTACAAGCGATTCTTGAGGCCCTTCCAACGATCTTCAGAAAGTTACCCATCACTTTACTGATTACAGGAATCGCTGCATTGATCGGAATAAGTCTGGGATTTATACTTGCTCTCATTAAGATTGAAAGAACCCCTATACTATATCCTATTGCAAATATATTTGTTTCATACATGAGAGGGACGCCTCTCTTAGTTCAATTATTTCTTTCTTACTATGGTTTCCCTTTAATTATCCAATGGTTAAATCGCCTATTCAATCACAATTGGAATATCAATCAAATTCCAGCGATCATCTATGCCTTTATCGCCATGGGTCTCTATGAGGCTGCCTACAATTCGGAAACCATTCGTTCTGCCCTTCTCTCTGTTAATAAAGATGAAATCCAGGCAGCTGAATCAATCGGCTTAACCAAAAAACAAACCATGTGGCGAATTATCATCCCTTCAGCTCTGATTGTTGCCATCCCTAATTTAGGGAATAGCCTCATCAGTCTCCTTAAGGGAACCTCATTGGCTTTTACTATCACTGTTATTGACATGATGGGGCAAGCCAAAATAGTCGCAGGCTCTAATCTTAGATTCTTTGAAAGCTATATTGCCATCTCGCTAATTTATTGGAGCTTGTGCATCATGCTGGAATGGATTTTCAAAAAATTAGAAGCTTCTTTTAATGTTGAAGAGAAGTCTCATAAGCAAATTCGAGAGCGAGGTATCTAGATGTTATTATTAGAAAATTGGTCAAAATCATATCATAAAAGACTCGTATTGGACCATTTAAATATCCAAGTAGATACAGGAAACGTCTTGACCATTATTGGATCTTCGGGCTCTGGTAAATCCACCTTACTTCGAACCATTAATTTTCTAGAACCGGCAGACGAAGGACAAATCACCCTTCAACAACAAACACTTGATGTTCAAACAGCCAGTCATAAAGAAATTCTAGAATTACGCCGACGTACTGCGATGGTATTTCAAAATTATGCCCTCTTTTCAAAGAAAACAGCCCTAGAAAATGTAATGGAAAACCTAGTAACGGTTCAAAAACTTAACAAGCAAGTAGCTCGTGACAAAGCAATGAACTATTTAGAAGAAGTTGGGATGCAAGACTATTATAATCGTTACCCTCACCGTTTATCAGGTGGTGAGCAGCAAAGAGTAGGCATCGCACGAGCCTTAGCCATTGAACCCGAAATCATCTTACTTGATGAACCGACTTCTGCCCTAGATCCCGAAATGGTTAGCGGTATCTTAGATCTGATTCAATCCATTGCACACAAGGACACCACCATGATTTTAGTAACTCATGAAATGCAATTCGCAAAAGAAGTATCTGATCAAATCATTTTTTTAAGCCAAGGTCGCATTCTAGAGCAAGGTTCACCGCAAAAAATCTTCCTTCATCCCAAGGAAGAGCGCACCAAAGCTTTTCTTCAAAGCTTTAATCGAAATAGTCACTCACCTCATAAATAACAAATCAGACATATCATCATTAAAAAGGCTTCAACCTCTTGTCCTAGGTTAAAGCCTTTTAGTCTACTCTTTTTAATTTAACTCTGCTTGCCTAATTTGTTCTTGCAACGCCGCATCATGACTAAAATCTAATTCTAGTTTGTCCCCTTCCCTTAATCTAACTGCAATAGGAGACGACTCCATTAAGACGTCATTATACTTCGCCTTGATACTAATTTCAAAACTTTGCCCAAGATAACCTGATAATGCTATTTTATCTTGTTGATACTCTTGACCATCAATTTGATAAGAAACCAGCTCAAAAGGAAGACTCGATCTAAAACCAGATTTCATCTTATTGACGGAAAGTTCATTGTCTACTGGAGTCAAAGATAACCGATGTCTAAAAGTTTCAACCTGACTATAATCTAAATCCATCAAAACCTCCTCTGAACTCCCTTTATTCTTAAATTGCAAAATCACCTCTTTGATTCTGGGTTCAATAAAGATGCCCCCATCTTCTGCTACTGATTGATCTTTCTGTCCTTCCGCTATTAACTTTAGATCACGATAATTATTGGATAAGGAAAAATTAATAGATAGAGGAATAAACTGAACTTTATATTTAGGAAACAGAAAAAAATATCGACCTTGTACTTGATTCTTAAGTATCAAATGATCTTGATAGGCTATTCCCTGCTCCAAACTTCCCTCTTCTAATAACGTTAACATGTCAAGTCCAGCTTGCTTATAATGTTCAATACTCGCTATAATATCCTCTCCAGTCCAAGCTGATGTCGAAATTGGACTCGTCACCACAGTAGCTGCTTGGTCATAATCTTGCTTTTCCATGGCTTTAAGAAATCTTTGACTAACCGCAGACTGAGAGTGATTGAAATAATAATTTCCTATTAACATAACAAATGATAGCCCCATCAATAAAATCCCTATCAATTGTTGTCGATTAACTTTTACATTATTTATTGAAGGAGTTTCCACATCTTCCTCCTTGTGATAGCGATCCATCCGAGAAACCACTAATTCCTCTTCCTTTCGCTGGGACTCCTGTCCCTCTTGTTCCACTTGTTGATTATTTTGATCAACTTTTACTGGCTCTTCTATTTTAAGAGCATCGTCTTCTATTAATCGCCCACATTCACTACAATATTTAGCTTCATCATAATTTTCATATAAGCACTGAGAACATTGCTTCATGATGCCACCTCCTAGTCCATACTCATTAAATCTTTTATTTCTATTTTTTTAACAGCTTGTATATCATCCAACCTCACTCCAACTGAATGACCAACTTGTCCTGCTGAGAAAATAATCATTTCATATAAACAAGCTGTCTCATCAATAACCGTTTGAAATTCTTTTTTCATGCCGATTGGTGAACAACCACCGTGAACATATCCGGTCAAAGATAGCAATTCTTTTTGTTGGATCATTTGAATACTTTTCTCTTTTACAGAATTTGCTGCTTTTTTCAAATCTAATTCTGCTTCGATTGGGACCATAAAGACATAATGTTCTTTTGATTTTCCTACGGTCACTAATGTTTTAAAAATCTGTTCCTTTTCCATTCCCTCTTGTAAAATTTGTTGTTGAACAGTCTGTCCCGAACTATCATCACCCTGCCAAGCTCGATAAGGAATGTTATGTAATTCTAATAACCTCATGACATTTGTTTTACTAACTTTTCCCAACTTCCTCACTCCCACTATTATTATACGATACTACTTATAATGATTAACGACTATTCTGTGAAATTTTTAGACAAAAAAGCGTCGTTTCATCAACATGAAACGACGTACAATAAAATTATTTATTTGATACTTTAGATAATTGTTCAAAAAAGGTTTCGTTGTTATCAGTCTGTCGCATCATCTGAATCAATTGCTCAGTATATTCTAGGCCATCAGTTTGCATCATTTTTCTTAGTTGCCAGATTTGGTTCAATTGGTGCTCTGGAATTAATAACTCTTCCTTACGTGTTGAAGACTTTTTAATATCAATTGCGGGGAAAATGCGGCGCTGTGAAAGCTCTCTTGATAAATGCAACTCCATATTCCCTGTTCCTTTAAACTCTTCATAAATAATATCATCCATCCTAGAGCCTGTCTCCACCAAGGCTGTAGCCAATATGGTTAGAGAACCTCCCCGCTCAATATTACGAGCAGAACCAAAGAACTTTTTAGGAAAATAAAAGGCAGCTGGATCAAAACCTCCACTTAAGGTTCTACCACTTGGTTTCACCACTAAATTATATGCTCTAGCCAAGCGTGTGATAGAATCCAAAAGGATGATCACATCTTTTCCGTCTTCTACCAGCCGACGAGCATGTGATAAAACTAAATCAGCAATCCGCACATGATTATGTGGCTTTTCATCAAAAGTAGATGAAGCGATTTCTGCTACAACAGAACGTTCTATATCCGTCACTTCTTCCGGTCGTTCATCTATCAGCAAGATAATCAATTCTGAATCAGGATAATTCGCTTTAATCCCGTTAGCGATCTCCTTAATAATCGTTGTTTTTCCTGCTTTTGGTGGGGCTACTATCAACCCTCTCTGCCCAAAGCCAATTGGAGAAACAACATCAATTAAACGATTCGATAAAACATTTTGCTTATATTCTAATCTTATTTGCTGATCAGGATAAAGCGGTGTAAGACTTGCAAAGTGATCCCGACTAATTGCTTCTTCGGGCTCTTTCCCATTAACGGTAGTAATCTGCATCAACCCATAATAACGCTCACTAGCTTTTGGAGGACGAGCAGGCCCGCCTACACGATCACCATTTCGTAATGAAAACCGACGGATTTGAGATTCAGATATATAAATATCTTCACGGCTAGGCGAGAAATTAATGGGACGAATAAAAGCCGATGTATTTCCTTCACTACTCGCTGAAATATCCAAAATTCCTTCTACTTCAAAAAAACCCTGTTTCTCTTCTTGAGTTCGCATCACAGCAAGAGCGAGCTCTTTTTTAGATAATTGACTAAAGTCAGGAATATTGAGCTCTCTTGCATACGCATAAAGTTCTTTTACTTCTTTATTCAACAAACTCTCTAGTGAAAAAGCATTCGTCACTTTTTTTCCTTCTTTCATAGCCTTATTCAACTGTATCGTCTTCAATCATTTCAATATCTGCTCCCACGGATTGTAACTTTTCGACAATATTTGAATAACCACGAAGAATATTATCGACACCTGTAATTTCAGTTTCTCCATTAGCAATCAAACCAGCGATCACCAGACAAGCACCCGCACGTAAATCACTCGCTCTAACAGGGGCTCCAGTTAATTCGGCCGGTCCCTCAATCCGAATGATATCACCATCGACTTTAATGTCAGCTCCCATTCGATTTAATTCTGGAATATGTTTAACTCTCTGTGGATAGATTGTATCTGTAATGGTTCCTTTCCCTTTTGCCTTCGTTAAAAGAGGCGTCAAAGGTTGCTGTAAATCAGTAGCAAAACCTGGATAAGGTTGTGTTTTAATTGAAACCATGTTTAAATCATCTGATCGGCCAACCAAGATACTATCTTCACCGATCTCCATTTTGGCTCCCATTTCATCTAATTTAGCAATAAAACTCTCGATGTGTTCAAAAATCACATTATTAATTTTCACTTCATGTCCCATCGCTACTGCCGCAGTGATATAAGTGCCCGCTTCAATCCGATCTGGAATAATAGTATGTGTCGTTCCATGCAATTGTTCAACACCTTCAATTCTTATAACTGAAGTTCCAGCACCTCTAATTTTAGCTCCCATTTTATTGAGCAAAGTTACAACATCAATAATTTCAGGCTCACGAGCGGCATTTTCAATCACCGTCTTACCTTTTGCCCTCACAGAAGCTAAGATTGTATTAATCGTTGCCCCGACGGACACAACATCCAAATAAATTCGAGTGGCTATTAACCCGTTCGGAGTCGTTAGCGTTATGACACCGTATTCGTCTTCAACTTCAGCACCTAATGATTTAAATGCTTTAACATGCTGATCTATCGGACGGGGCCCTAAAAAGCATCCACCTGGCAAACCAATAACACCTTCTCCAAATTTAGAAAGGGTTGCCCCCATAAAGTAATAAGAGGCTCTTAAACTTTGAATTTTACCAGTCGGCATCGGGATTGACTGCATTTCTGAAGGATCAATTTTTAGAACATTATTTTTAAAAGATGTTTTGACATTAAATTCATGTAAAATCTCTATTAAAGAATGCACATCTTGAATATCAGGAACACCCTCCAGGACTACTTCAGAGTCTGCCAAAATAGCAGCAGGTATTAAGGCAACCGTAGAATTTTTTGCTCCATTGATATTAATTTCCCCATTTAGAGGTTTCCCTCCACGAATGATCAACTTTTTCATAAACATAGACTCCTTTATGAACACTTTTTATTATTTTGTCATTTTAATATAAGAATTTTTTAGTTCTTTTTCAATTTCATTATCTATTATAACCATACTTTGCCATTGCTTAGCAGAAGTAAGGCCGGCTAAATTAATTAAATTTACTAATAACTGATGAATTTGTTTAGCCTCCATACCTACTCGCTCTTTTAACCAATCATCATTCACATATACAGATTCATGTGCCACAATATTTCGGGCATATTTTTCAATTTTGCGCATTTGATCAGCAATTTCTAATATTTGTGGATTTTTTACATGGTCTGTAATTAATTTGACAAGGTGACTTGAAGAAACATAATGATCATAATTAAAAAAATCTCCATAATAATGTTTCCAAGTACTTTTTATCAAGTTAGATTTAGCCTCAATCAAAGGCTCATTCCACTGTAGTCCACGATAGAGAGGGTTACCATCAGAAGTTTCCTTAATCACTTCACAAAGATAGCGATCAAGATCTGGAAGAACGGTTGCTTCAAGCACCAAGCGTAGCACATCAACTAATAAAGGGGTTAAAGCTCTTAAATAATCATCATATTCTCTCAATTCAATCTTAATAGCTAGACTTTGAGCAGAAGAATAAACTCTCTGTTCTAGCTTTCCTGGTTGAGTTAGAAAGTCCAATTGAAGACGAGGTGCGATCAAATTAATTGTTTTTAAATCCGTATGCTTATAGGCATGACCCAACTCCAATAAGCCCTCTATCCGATCATTGCTCCACTCTTTATATATGTGGATATAATCTAGCATGCTATAATATTGTTGGTGTTTTAGCATATGCTTCAACAAAGTAAAATTAACACTTTCACTTTGATCATTTTCAAGCGCCACTATTCTTTCACCTCGTTTATAGATTATAGGCGTATTCTATCATATTGCCCTATGACTTTCGAACAAATCCATTTCTTTGTTATAAAATAGTAATCTAATAATTAGAAAATCTAAAATCCCATCCTACTCTATCAGTAGGATGGGATTTATTTAATTAATTAATCCTCGTCATCCACATCTTCTTCGAATGAATCGTCTTCTTCCTCAAGCTCATCATCAAGATCTTCATCGACTTCATCAAATTCACTTTCTTCATCAATTTCCAGATCATCATCACCTAATTCAGAGAGATCACTTGCATATTCATTGAGCTCTTCATCTTCATCCACTTCTTCTACATCGGCAACCAAGATTTCGATTGGCTCCTCTTCCTCTTCTTCATCCTCTTCGTCTCCATCATATTCATCATAAGCATGATCACCGTCTTCAGGATCATCATCATTGTAATCAATCATGTCATCTGAATCATCAGCAAACGCATTAACTTTACCTGATTTTTTCTTACGACGCTTAGTGGTCTCCTCTTCAGATGAGGTAATAATTTCCTCATCAATTTCATCAATCGCATACCAAGCTCGTAATCCCCAGCGATTATCTCCCAGAGAAATAAAGCGTCCATCAATATTTAAATCTGTATAAAAACGAGTCATTTTTGATTCAATATATGTTTCGGATAAACCTAAATAGTTTTGGATTTCTAATAACAATTCAGTAAAATCCACTACTTCGCCACGATCTTCTAATATAGCATGAGCTACTTCGATTAAAGAAAGCTCCTCTTTTAATTGTCCTTCAAAACATTTCAATTCCATGCTTATCCCCCTTAATACTCATTATTATAGTACCATTTAATCCCAATATTTCAATTGAAAATCATATTCTCCAATTTGTTTGTCTTGCAAATAAATTTGATACTGAATGTGAATAATTTGATATGAATCTTCCTCGCAAACGTCAAGCCCTTTAGTATAAACTTTTAATTCCCAGACTCCTTGAGGTGTTTGATAGGAAGTATAGGTTATGTCACCTTCTTTAAAAGAAAGAGAATACTGTGGTTGGTGAATTTCAACTTTATATTGATTCTTTATGGTATCCCTAAACCACTTAATCGTTATTTCTAGCCCATCCTTATCGAAATATTGAATTCGACTGTATGTTGATAAAACAACTAAATCAGCATGACTTCGGTGCTGCCAAGTATTATGCTCCTCTTCATTCATGTATCTAATGCTTTGATCAACATTTAAATTCACTTTCTTCCGATACATACCATCCCTCATTTTAATCGTATATTAAAATACACCAGGACGGACTCGAACCATCATCTTTCGCTTAGGAGGCAAGTGCTCTATCCTGTTGAGCTACTGGTGCATATTGGCATTCTATCTTTATTTATAGACTTTCATACTATTATAAAACAAAATTTGATATAATCATAGTGTTAGAAACCTTTATAATATATCAATTTGAGGAGTGCTCGTCAATGGCAGAAATTAATCACAAAAAAATTATCTCAGATCATCAATGGCTAATCTTTTCGGAATCAGACAATCCCGATCGTCATAAACGTGATTCTGCTCTGGCATATCAAGACTCTTTTTTACGTTACGTCTTATCCCTGAATGACCAAAAGCAAACACAAGCGCCTTTTGGAATCTTACATTTTTATCCAATCTTTCAGCCCACCATCTATCTAGGTGCAAAAGATAAATTATTGCCTCACTTTCCGGCAGCTATCCAATACCTTAAAAAAAATGGCTATACGGTCTCGCTTAGACCTCATGGTGGCCTAGGCGTCGTCGAAGATAGTGGCATCTTAAATTTTGGATTGGTTACAGATAATCGCATTATTAATTTATCCATTGAAGAAGCCTACCAAGTTATCATTGAACTTGTGCAAGACTCTTTGAAAGACTTCTCTTTAAAAGTTGATGCCTATGAAATCGAAGATTCCTACTGTCCTGGAAAATATGATATTGTACTTGAAGGGAAAAAAGTTGGAGGTATTGCTCAAAGGAGATTCAAGCACGCAGTTACCACAGCTGCTTATATTGGGATCTCTGGTGACCAGAATCAAAGGGGAAACTTAATGAAAGAATTTTACCTACAAGGTGGTGCTGATCAGCGTTTCCCTACTATTAACCCTGATTCAATGACAACTCTGGAAAATATATTAGGATCCAACATCCAATTGGAAGAATATATGCAACTACTAATAGATACCCTTCACCAATATTCCTCAACAGAAAAAGGAAATTATCATGACCCTACATTAAAACAAATATTTCAGCCTTTGTACCAAAAAGCATATCAAAGAAGCGAAAAGATCCAAAGTCAATAAGCAAGGAGTTCTCTATGATGACATCATTTCAATCTAAACTCGCTCAACAAAAACTCAGTCGTGAAAAAGTTTTTCGAGATCCTGTCCATGATTATATCCATATTCGAGATAAAATCATCATAGATCTCATTGACACCCGCGAATTTCAACGTCTAAGAAGAATTAAACAGCTTGGGACCTCTTCGTATACTTTTCACGGAGCTGAACATTCACGTTTTAATCATTCACTAGGTGTTTATGAAATTACTCGAAGAATTATTAGCCAATTTGAACGCAATTACCGTTCTTCCTCTCCTTATGATGGCCTCTGGCAGCCTGAAGAATGGATGGTCGCCATTTGTGCAGCTCTACTTCACGATATTGGGCACGGGCCATTTTCACACACTTTTGAAACCATTTTTAGTACTGATCACGAAACTTTAACTCAACTCATCATTACCTCTCCAGAAACGGAAGTCAATCAAGTACTTAGACGATTAGGTAATGATTTCCCGCAAAAAGTCGCGAGTGTCATTAACAAAACTTATCCTAATCAGCAAGTTGTTCAACTGATTTCCAGTCAAATTGATGCAGATCGAATGGATTATCTGCTCAGAGATGCCTTTTATGCAGGGGTTTCATATGGAGAATTTGATCTAACCAGAATTTCTAGAGTAATTCGCCCCTTTAATAACCGGATTGCTTTTGATTTTTCTGGAATGCATGCAGTAGAAGATTATATTATGAGCCGCTATCAAATGTATATGCAGGTATATTTCCATCCTGTTTCTCGTGGGATGGAACAAGTTTTAAAAGGTCTCTTTGCCCGAGCACGAGATTGTTATAATCAAAAAAATCAATGTTCCAAAATGAAAACACCGATCAAATTGTTAGAACCCTTTCTTAATAATCAGTGGACCTTAAATGATTATTTAAAACTTGATGATCATATTATGAATGCTTACTTCAATCAGTGGGCAGAAGAAGATGATGTAATCCTCGCAGACTTGGCCTATCGTTTCTCGAATCGCAAACCCTTTAAATCTATTATTACCAACGAAGAAGAGCGAGACGCTTTAAAAGAAGCGATCTATAATGAATTATTTGAGGCAGGCTTCAATGGCAATTACTATCTCAATGAAGATTCTAGTTTTGATCTTCCTTATGATTACTACCGTCCTTATCACAATAGCCAAAAAGTCCAAATTGATTTAGTTACCAAAACTAATCAAGTAGTTGAACTTTCTCAAGTTTCCAGCCTCGTTAAGTCTCTGACAGGACAGGTAAGAGGCGACCATCGCATCTTCTTCCCTAAAGAATTAATTAATCATTTAAATAAGATACCTGCTGATCAATTATCCGAACGGCAAAAAATGATTCTAGTTGCCTACATCAATGAGCGCCACGATGTCACTCATAATATACAAGAAAGACTATTCTAGAGGTGAGAACATGCAAAAGGAAAAATCGTGTGGAGCTGTTATTTATTTTTCAAAAGAAAAAACACCCTACTTCTTGCTTATTCAGCACAAAAATGGTGGGCATTGGTCCTTCCCAAAAGGCCATGTAGAGCCAAATGAGAGTGAAGTTGAGACAGCTTTAAGAGAAATAAAGGAAGAAACAGGGTTAGAGGTAAAATTAGACACCTCCTTCCGAGAATCCACTACTTTCTCGCCTAAAGAAGGTGTCATGAAAGATGTTATTTATTTTCTAGCATGTGCAAATAATCCAGAGGTCATTCAACAAATAGAAGAAGTGACAGATTCAAATTGGCTCAATTTTGAAAAAGCGTTAAGCACTTTAACTTACTCTTCTGACAAACAAATTTTAATTAAAGCTAAACAGCATTTAGAAAATATTTAAAATAAATTTTCTAACATTCTGAATCTTTCTTAACCCACATTTATTCTTCATTGCTATCGCTAGACTTAAAATAGTCAGCTTCTAGTTGTTGCCAATAACTTTGATCGCTCTCTGTCAGAGGTCGGATGACTCTACAAGGATTTCCTACGGCTATCACATTATCTGGAATATCTTGGTTTACAATTGAGCCAGCTCCTATTATAGTGTTTGAACCGATTGTAACGCCTGGAAGAATGGTGGAGCTCCCTCCAATCCATGTACCTGAACCAATCTTTATGGGCAAGCCATATTCCAAGCCACGATTTCTGACCCCTGCATCTAACGGATGAGTAGCTGTATACAAATTAACACGAGGTCCAAACATTACATTGTCACCAATCTCAATGGTCGACACATCTAAAAAAATGCAATCGTAATTGCAATAAAAATTATCACCTAGGCTTGTATTCACGCCATAATCGATAAAAACAGGAGCTTGGATGGTTACATTTCTACCTACTGAACCAAATAACTGTGTCATAAGCCCCTGTTTCTCATCAACTTGCTCATCAGTTAGCTGATTATATCTATTCATTAAATTTCTTTGTTTTAAAGACAGCTGCTTTAATTCTGGCTTTGATGCGTCGTACAATTGACCCCTAATCATTCGTTCAAATTCCGTCATTTTTACACCTCGTTCAATAAAAACCACTTATGAAGTGATTCATAAGTGGTTTTTATCATCTAATATTCTTCATTATTTGCATCTGTTCTTTTAGAATCCATCTGATGATCCACTTCTGTATCATCTATTATCTCATCAATCGGCTCATCTTCATAATGATATTCTTTGATTACAATCTGATCATCATGACTTGATTCAATTTTTTCGTTATCTACTTCTTCTGATTCAATAAAAGGTTCTTGTCTTTCTATTGAATCTCTCTCCACGTCTACTTGATCATCAGGATGTGCAACTGCCCCTGTTACCGCATCATATTCTTCTGGTTGATCAACCACTTCTTTTTGCTGAGAAGATTTCTTTTTATTATTCATTAAATATTGATAACCAATATAAGCTAATAATGCTAATCCACTCAGAATCAATATCCAAGTAAAGACCTGTCCCCAGTTAATCTGTATCCAATTATTAAACAGCGCTACAATTAGAATGGCTAAAGCAGAAAAAGCTAAATGAGTTCCTAATTTTTGGCTAAAGGCCATCGAACGAATGTTATAAATTAAGAATAACAATCCAAGGATTACTCCTAAAATAAGAATCGATAAAAAAGTATATATTTGTGGAACTCCCCAGTTCGAATAGAGCCCATACACTAATAAGGTAGCTAATAATCCATACTGTATTAATGATCCAACTCGTTTAAACATGATCTTCCTCCTTATTGACTACTTTTCTTGGCTTAATTATAACATAGCACCTTCAAATTTAGCGGCCTAACGAACTAAAAAATACAACTATTTGAAAAATATTGTGTACAAAAAGTAAGAAACAGTCCATTATTCCTTACTTTCAAGTTCCAACGGCAACTGATCCGAATCAGACCAAGCTGGTACATCGGAACCATTCGATACTTCAGTTAGTTTATTAGCAGTCGCCTCTGATTGATACAATTCCACTATTTTATGATAGAGGGGATTGTCTCTATCCTCTGAACGAACAGCAATAATATTTTTATATATTTCAGATAAGTCTTCAATTTTTTCAGCATCATTAAAAATAGCTTGTTCATCTGGCAACTGTGCATCTCTTGCAAAATTGTTATTAATCGCGGCTGCTACAACATCTGGTAAAGCTGTTACAAGTTGACCCGCATCTAATTCTTCAAACTCTAATTGGAAGTCATTCTTGCTTATATCACGTACAGTGGGGAGTACACCTGATGCATCATCAACCTCAATAATCCCAGCTTTCTCCAGCGCTAATAAGGCTCGTCCACCGTTAGTAGGATCATTCGGAATTGCAATAAGATCTCCTTCTTGCAATTCATCTAAAGATTTAATATTTTCCGCATAAATTTTCATTGGCGCCACATAGGTATATCCAAGAGCTTGAAGTCCCCCACCATTTGAAGCGTTCCAATCATTGAGGAATTCAACATGCTGAAAGGCGTTTAAATCTAAAGAGCCATCTGCCAAGGCCACATTAGGCTGTACATAATCATTAAATAAAACGATATCGATCGTGATTCCTTCTTCTAAAGCTCGTTCCGCCACGTCTTTCCAAACTTCTTCTTCGTACTCTGAAGCTACTCCTACAGTAACGGTCTCTCCATCCCAGTCTTTATCTACTTGAGCTGAAATACCAGGAACCAGTATCAAACCAACAGTCAATAGCCCCCATAAAGATTGAATTATTTTTTTCATATTAAGTCTCTCCTTTAAAATATAATTATTTCCCTATTATTCCTACCATTTCTTAATAACGATATCCCATCATTTTTTATGATCTGTCATTTTAATTAGCAAATTAAAGGTTGCTTGACTCACAAAAACAATTAATAAGATAAGAACTGTTGCCACCACAATCACATCCATACGACTTCGCTGATAACCTCGAGCAATCGCAACTGTTCCCAATCCTCCACCACCCACAGCTCCTGCCATAGCTGTTAAACCAATAACGTTTATGACTGTTGAGGCGGAAACTCTTAATAATGCAGGCAAACCTTCTCTTAAATATACTCTGAAGATAATATCTAGGGGGGATGACCCCATTGCTTCTGCCGCTTCTATCACTCCCGGATCAACCTCTAATAAGGCAATCTCTACTTGTCGCGCAAAGAAAGGGATGGTACCTACAATAATTGGAACACTTGCAGCAGTTGCTCCAATAGAAGTTCCCGCAACAATTCGAGTGAAATTGACTAAAAGCGCCAATAATATAACAAAAGGAATCGAGCGAAAAATATTGATTAATGTATCGAGTGCTTTATAAAAACCACGATGAGGCAAAAGTCCCTTTGGTCCGGTTAAAGTCATCATAATTCCCACTATTAAGCCAATAACTCCCGCAATTACGACTGTTAATAATAACATATAAAGCGTTTCAACAAAGGCAACTGCAAATTCATCTAATAAAGGCCAGGCATTAGGCAATAATTCTTCCATTTTTGCTGAAAATCCTGGAAAAGAATCTGTCACCGCATCATACCATTCCAACTTTAAATTATTCATAAGCTCCCTCCCTTCTGTCATTGATAATCTCTATACTTACTTTACGTTTGTGGAGATATTCTATGGCTTCTTCTAATGCTTTTTCTTCTGCTTCAATTGCAACTAACAAGTTTCCTACAGGAACGCCTTGAAGTACTTCCACATTACCATAGAGAATATTCACTACCACATTAAAGTCTTTTACTAATTGAGCAATTAATGGTTGCGTTGTATCTCGACCAACGTAGGAAATGCGAGCAATCTTTTGATTTTCCAAGAAGTTACTTTGGCCTCTCTGATCTAAGACCAACTTAATTTCTCGATCAAAATGAGTGGCTGTATCAATAAATTCTTTGGTTAAATTATTTTGAGGATTGGTAAAAACATTCACGATTGAGCCCTTTTCTATAATTTGTCCATTCTCCATAACAGCTACTTTCTGACAAAGTTTTTTTACAACTGCCATTTCATGAGTAATAATCACAATGGTTAAACCTAAGTTCTGATTTAAATCTCGTAATAAATCCAAGATAGACTGCGTTGTTTTGGGATCTAAAGCGGATGTGGCTTCATCACAAAGCAGTATATCTGGATCATTGGCCAATGCCCTAGCAATCGCCACTCTTTGCTTTTGACCGCCCGATATTTGGCTCGGATAGGCATCTTTTTTATCAAATATTCCCACCAATTCTAATAAGCTTTGAACTTTTTCGTCTTTTTCTTTTTTACTTAGGCCTGAATCTTTTAAAGGAAAGGCAACGTTCTCGGCAATCGTTCGAGATTCCATTAAATTAAAATGCTGAAAAATCATGCCAATTTTCTTTCTAGCTTTTCTTAATTCCTTGGCGGACAAGTCTAACATGTGTTGTTTATTTACCTGAACATTTCCTTTACTAGGTCTCTGTAATAAATTAATCGTTCTCACTAATGTTGACTTTCCTGCACCTGAATAACCTACTATTCCATAAATTTCCCCTGCTTCAACATGCAAATCGACATTTTTTACAGCCTTCACTAATCTTCCATCGTCACCTTCAAACACAACCTCAATATTCTTTAAATCGATCAAATGATCCCTCCTTTTACCCAAACAAAAAAACTCTCCTCCTGTTTAAAGGACGAGAGTGCGAATTCGCGTGGTACCACCTTATTTCGTAACTATATCGCTATAATTACCTTATCCAGTACTTACTTTACATTTAAATAAACGTATAATACTGCTGCTTCTGTAACGGAAGCTACCGTTTGTTCTTATTGCTTACGCATTCAGAACAACCACTCAATGGCCATTTTCAATTGTCGCTCACTATCCATTCTCACCTACCATGGACTCTCTTTATAGCGATTAACAAATCTACTTTCCACTTCAATGTGTTTAATTTAATTTTAAACTCATTTTAATAGGTAGTTTTCTAATTGTCAACTTATTTTTCTCATAAGAAGATGGTAACCTTCAAAAACTATGCTACAATAATTATTACAAATCTGTAAAGGTGGAGAGAATATGACAGAAATCACATTGAATAAACGTCTCAAAAAACTTCAAGCTAGCCCTATTCGTGCCTTTAATGATCAAATCTCCGATATTGAAGGGATCATTCGCTTAACACTTGGCGAGCCTGATTTTGATACTCCTCAATTCATTAAAGATGCCAGTAAACGTGCTATGGATCAACAGGGAAATGGCTATACCCATTCCAAAGGCCTCAAAGAACTTCGTGAGGCAATCAGTGCTTATTTACAACGAAAATATCAACTCTCTTATGACCCTGATTCAGAAATCATTGTCACTCATGGTGCAACAGAAGCAATATTTGCTAGTCTGATGGGGATTTTAAACCCTGGAGACAAAGTTCTGGTTCCTTCTCCTAATTATGCTGTATATGGGACACAAGTGGGAATCTGCGGAGGAGAGCTTATTCAATTGGACGTTTCCCACAACCAATTTATCCTTTCACCAGAACAGCTCGAAGAAGCACTGAAAGAATCACCTCAGATTAAAGTTTTGTTATTCAACCATCCATCCAACCCTACAGGAAAATCATATTCAGCTGATCAACTAAAAGCTTTAGCCACCGTTATCAAAAGACATCAATTATTAGTTATTTCCGATGAAATTTATTCTGAGCTCACCTACGATCGTGAACACATTTCGATGGCTAATTATCTACCGGATCAAACAATACTAATCAATGGAGCGTCAAAATCCCATGCCATGACCGGTTGGCGAATGGGCTTCATCTGTGCACCAGACTGGATCTTATCTGAAATCTTTAAAGCCCATCAATCTTGCATTAATACGCCTACCACTCAAGCTCAATATGCCGCCATCTCTGCCTACAATGAAGGCGATGAAATCATCGAAGAGATGCGTCGAGCTTATCTTGAAAGACGAAACTATTTGGTGAATAATTTTAAAGAATTAGGTTATCAAGTCAGCAATCCTCAAGGGGCATTCTACCTTTTTGTGCAAGTTCCAGATTGGTTTGAAGGGGATGATTATGACTTTTGTTTTCAATTAGCTCAAAAAGCAAAAGTCGGTTTAGTACCTGGTCAAGCGTTTGGACCAGCCGGTTACCGCTATTTTAGACTTTCTTATGCAGCTAGCATGGTAAATTTAAAAGAAGCCATGCACAGAATTAAAAATTTTACTCACATCAGTCAATAAAAGTAAGGCGGACTTTTCCGCCTTACTTTTTATTCTTCAAACATTTCTTCTTTCTCCAACATCACATCAAACCCTTGTGTTTTTACAACTTGCATCATTTTTGATCTCAACATTTTACCGGACTCTATTTTATCTTTCACTTGATCTGTGAAGGAATCTGACCGTTGATTTTTCTCTCTAGTATCATAATACTGCGTCATCTCAGTATCATATTCCTTTAACAATTCTAAATAATCAGAATAAGCAGAATAGGTATTTTCCCCAACTTTATACTCAACGGGAATTCTTGGTTTTAATTCTGGATTATCATTCGGATAACCGTAACCCAAGCCTACAATCGGAAAAGTTAGCGAAGGCAATTGTAATAATTCAATCATTTTTGCACTATCATTTAAAATAGAGCCAAAATAAACAGCACCAAAACCTAACGATTCAGCAGCGATTGTGAAAGTTTGAGCTTGGATGTAGGCATCTGCTACTCCTTGAAAAAAATTATCCATCGAGCGATATTTTTCTCCTGTATAGCCTTTTGCTTTCGCAATCTGACTATTTCGATACAAATCTACCACAAAGATCATTAATTCTGGCACATGATTAATATAAGGTTGATTCGCTATCTTCGCAATTTCTTGCTTAATGCTTCCATCAGTTATTCGAATAACTGATGCGGTTTGCATACCAGTTGAAGTAGCTGCCCGATTCATTGTTTCTAATAATAAGGATCGTTTCTCTTCTTCTACTTTTTGATCCTTAAAAAAGCGGATCGATCGATGGTTCTGTATTGTTTCAATGGTTGAATTCACTCTATCATTCCTTTTATTCTTTGATTTCTTCCTTTAAAATAACATTAACAGAAAGTTTTCACCAGTAAAACAAAAGGAGGTAAGAAATGACTCAAAAAAAGATTGCTATTATTGGCGGAGGAATAGTGGGAAGCACAGCTGCCTACTATTTAGCTAAGAATCACCATCAAGTAACGCTTTTTAATATTGATCGAGGTCAAGCAAGTAAAGCTGCTGCTGGTATTATTTGTCCATGGTTCTCAAAGCGAAGAAATAAAAATTGGAACTTTCTCGTTTCAAAGGGAGCTGAATTCTATCGTTTGTTCATGGAGGATCTTCAAGCCGATGGTTTCGATAGTCAACAAATCTTTCAAGTAAACGGAGCCCTTCTTCTCAGAAAAAATTCAGAAGAAATCATCAGGGATCAAAAAATATTTACTCAAAAAATTACAGATTCTCCCTCTATACAACAAATTAAAACTGTAAACCATGAACAAATTAAAGACTATTTTCCATTGCTTAAAACAGACCTCAATGCCACTTGGGTAAAAGGAGGAGCCTGCGTTGACGGAAAAGCTCTCATAAATCTATTAAAAGAGGCCTTTGTTCACCATGGGGGAGAGTATATTTCTGCGCACGCCAAGTTAAGAAAATATAGACAGAATCAGATTCTTATTCAATGGGAAAATCAAGAAGAATGCTTTGACTTTGTTCTTCTAGCTGCTGGCGCATGGCTAGCTGAACTATTAACTCCTCTTGGACTTGAGTGTGATATTGAAGCTCAGAAAGGACAACTATTTTCCGTCTTCCAACCTGAATGGCAAGGAAATAACTGGCCGGTCGTCATGCCACCGGGAGGCTTTGATATTATTCCTTTCCCAACAGGTGAAATTATCATAGGAGCCTCACATGAAAAAAATTCAGGCTTTGACCTATCGCTTGATCCTAATATTATCAACAATTTAAAGCAATTAGCCTTGCCTTACTTTCCTAGTCTAAAAGAATTACCTATCCATCGAACAGCTGTTGGAATCCGAGCCTATACTCCTACATCAGATGTTCTAATTGGACAAGTGCCTCATTTCAATAACCTATGGGCTATTTCAGGATTAGGTGCCTCAGGTTTAACAAATGGCCCCTACCTTGGCTATCAATGGTATTCATTACTTGCACATGGTGCTTGGGATATCGATCCTGAACACTTCCCAATAAATAAATTTATTAGAAAAAATAGAAAATAAACCTGTTTTAAGCGAAAAAATTTGCTTTCTCATAAAATCATGTTATTCTAATACTGTTATTACTCAACTTCATAGGAGGTCATGAATATGTGGAAAGAATTCAAAGGCTTTATCTCAAATGATAATATTATTACTATGGCAACTGGTATTATCATGGGTTCTGCATTTACAGCTATTGTCAATTCATTAGTAGATGATATTTTTATGCCTATTATTGTTGCTTTTACTGGTCAAGCGGATGTATCTGGTCTAGCTGCAAAAATTGGTGGGACAACATTAAATTATGGGCTATTTCTTCAAGCCATTATTAATTTTATTTTGGTCGCTTTCTTCTTATATATTACTCTTAAAGCTTTAGAGAAAGTTCAGAAGAAAAGAATTGTAGCACCCGATCCAGAACCTGTTGGTCCAACTGAAGTTGAATTACTTCAAGAAATTCTAAGTGAAATTAAAACTAATAACAGCTTATAATGTACTATAAAAAGCTCCTCAATATTGAGGAGCTTTTTTATCTAAAATGACAATCTAATTCATGATCATTGATAATGCCAATTGCTTGTAAATAAGAGTAAATGGTAACTGACCCAATAAATTTAAATCCATCTTTTTTCATCGATTTGGTTACTTCATCACTGAGCTCAGACCTAGATATCGTTTCCATATTTTGACGATAGATAGTCTCTCCATTTGTAAAAGACCATATATATTGATCAAAACAGCCATATTCCATTTGAATCTTCTGAAATGCTTTTGCATTCTCAATCGTCGCTTCTATTTTACCTCGATGACGTACAATTCCCTTATTAAGCATTAATGCTTCAATCTTACTTTGCCCATATTTAGCGATTTTATGATAATCAAATCCATCAAAAGCTTGTTCAAAATTTTTCTGCTTCGATAAAACCAATTGCCAAGATAGCCCTACATGAAAACTTTCTAAAACCAACCACTTAAAAAGCTCTTGATCATCATGCTCTGCTTTTCCCCAAACATGATCATGATAATCTAAATAGTAATTGGGTTTTCCCTCAACCCAGCCACAGCGCTTAACTTGGTCTTCCATTTTAACCTCCTATCGATAGATGTCCAAAACTTGAATGATACCTCGAATTAAAAATCCGATAATAAACAAATAATTCAATTCTTTTGTCAAAACAAAGAATGCAATAAACTCTCGTAAAGTAGCAAAAACAACATGCGACACGCTACCGGCCACTCCTACAATATTTAACTGAAAATCCATCATCCAAGCATAAAAATATGTCCTCAAGAGATGAAAATGACTGGTGATGATCAAACTGTTAGTAACCTCTTCATTATTCTTAAACATCATGCGGACAAACTTTAAGTTCTCTCGTGTAGAATGGGCCTGATTCTCTTGAATAATATCTTTTTTTGAAACTCCTTTTTGATAAAGATAGTCAGCCATCACCTGTGCTTCAGAAGGAAAATCCGCTTGGCTCTGTCCTCCCGTCACAATTACAATAGGTTTCTTGGTCGCCTTCAAATACACTCTTGTTCCTAACTCTAAACGTTTGCGCAAGACTTTACTAATCTTACCATCTGCGGACAAACGTGCCCCTAAAATAATAATTGCTTGATAGTCTTTATATAAGGGACGATAAAAGCACAGAACCAGATTAATTATGACAAACAAAAGAAAATTAATAATCAAATAAATACTCGTAAGTGTATACACGCTTAAAAAACGTGCCAAATATGTATTTTTTTCTATGACTACCCAGGCAGTATATATAACAATTCCAATAAAAGTTAGAGAAATAAAAATATTGAATATAATTCTTAAAAAGGAAATTTGACGATCATGGTCAATTCGACTTAGCATCAAGTATGCCAAAAATAATAGAAAAAAAGGCATTAAGATTGCGAATGTTGACCCAAACAAATAAACATAATATCTAACTATCACAATGAATGACCATTTACTATCTTCCAATATCCCCAAAACTATGCTTAAAATAATAAAATATACCAAGGCAATAGGAGAAAACCAGCGCCATCTGACGAGTAACACAACGATTGTAAGTAGCCCCATTAAAACAGCGATAACATAGAGCATAAAGATCCTCTCTTCTATTTCGATTCTTGATCTAATTCATGAAAAGCAGCATAAATGATTTGTTTTCTAACTTGATGATACTGTGCAATTTGTTTAATTGCTTCTTTAGCGCTCAATCCCTCTTCATCCATTAGTCCTAATACCTGATCTTTGTAGCTTAAACTATCATCAACCACTCTCTTATGTTGTTTTATCTCCGAACCTCCATTCACAAGAAGGACACATTCTCCTTTTAATGGTTGTTTTTCTAAGTATTCTTCCAATTCACTCGCACTTCCACGAATGTATTCTTCGAATTTCTTACTAATTTCTCGTGCGATCACTAATAATACATCATCACCCAAAATTTCTCGTATCTTACTAATTGTCTTATGTACACGATAAGGAGATTCGTAGAAGATAGCTGTTTCCTTTCTTTGAGAGATTTGATCCAGTATTTCTAATTGATCCTTATTAGATCGAGGGAAAAATCCATAATAACTAAATTGATTAGCTGGAAGACCAGAAGAAATCAAAGCAGTTAAAGCGGCATTAGCCCCAGGTAAACTAATAACTGAAAGAGATGACTCCAGAGCTGACTGAACAAGGGGATGACCGGGATCATTAATCAGCGGCATTCCTGCATCACTGATTAAAGCAATACTGTGTCCAGACTTCAAATAATCCACCCATTGTTTCACTTGATGAACAGAAGTAAATTCATGAAAAGAATGCATCGGAGTTTCAATCTCATAATACTTCATCAATTTCTGTGATTGTCGAGTATCTTCTGCTAAAATTTTATCCACCTCTTTCAAGGTAGAAATGGCCCTAAAAGTCATATCCTCCAAATTTCCAATAGGAGTTGGAACTAGATACAATTTACCTTCACCATTAGAAGTCTCATTAAAACTCTTTTGTATTTGCAATCTAATTCTCCTTCCTAATATTCCCAGTCAACATTTGCTCTAAGCGCTCCACTCGATCCATATAATCATATATCACAACCTCTTTTTGCTGTAAATCTCGTATTCCATGATCTCGTAAGTATTGCTCTTTCTCCCGCCGCTTCAATCGCTTAAAACGGGCTTCTGCCGACATCGCTAGTGACTTACTAATCCATTTCTCTGCATAGATCAATTGCACGGGCCTTCTCTTAGATAATTTTGTGTATTTAGCTCCCTTGCCTTGGTTATGTGTTTCGATTCTTGAAGTCAAATCATTAGTATATCCTGCATATAAGGTATGATCTTTACAATATACAACATAAAAGAAATGCACATTATTGTTTATTTCCAAAATAAATTCCTTTCATCACATCCGTATAGCTTCCATCTGCCTGATGTACCACCAAGCCTGGTTCTACTTTAACACCTTGTCTGCCTCCACGATAAATTGCTTCAATCAAAACCATATTAGCATTCAGGTCTGATTTAGGATAAACAAAGCGAAGACGATTCACCGCAAATTGATGAGCTACTAATGTTTCAATCAAATCATCTAACCGATTAGGACGATAAACTATGAAAAGTTTTCCTTTTTCTCGTAAAACTAAAGCTGCCTTACTAACCCATTGCTTAAGAGTCAGTTTTATCTCATGTCTTGCAATCGCATGACTATCTAATTCACGTAATTGAAAAGATTCATTCACAGTAAAAAAAGGGGGGTTGCATGTTACCACATCATATAATCGTTCTGGCTTCTTCAGATCATTAATATCACCCTGAATAATTTCCAGCTGTTCTTGCAAGCCATTTAATGCTACTGATCTTTGTGCCATATCCACAATATCAGCCTGAAATTCTATTCCCACTATTTTCTGATCAGTCCGATTTGATAATAGTAAAGGGATAATTCCACCTCCACAACAAAAATCAATAATTTTCAATTTTCTTCTTCTTGGGAAAACAACAAAATCTGCTAACAGGATCGCATCAATAGAAAAAGGGAAGAAATAGGAACTTTGAATGATATATTTACCCTCTCTAAAAAGATAATCCACTCTTTCCTCTGCTTTGATTAAGGAGATTTGTTCATCAGTTAAATTAGGAATTTGATAAGATTCTTTCACTAGCCCTTATCCCCTAACGAATCAATAATATCTTGACAAAATATACACTCTTCATGTGAGTTTCGCTGACTTCCAAAATAATGATGACAGATATGAATTCCTTCATTATAGAAACTTTGAAGTCGCGCCTGCCCACTTGACATTCTTTGCTCTTCCTGTTGATGATCCTCTTCTTTGTTTGATGCTGTATTTTCGATTTTTTGATGCTTCTCTGTCGGTAAAGACATTTGTTCTACTGCCTTATATTGTTGTATTCTTAAGCGATTATTCTCAGCAGTCAACCGTTCCACTTCATCTACTAATAGTGCTACAGTTTGACGCAATTGATTCATTTCTTCTTGAACTTTATTTAGCAAATCTTCCAAGCCAGAGTTCGCCATAGTAGCACCTCTCTTTCTATTTTTTTACCAACGACAACTACATATAGCTATTTTTTCATATATTAATTGTGGAGAAACATTCGCATTTAAATAAATTTTGCTATCAAATAATAAGTTATTAATTTCGTGATGGAGAGTAGAAGTTGAATTTAATTTCACTTTGTCAAATACTTTAAGCATTTTAGGACTAAAATTTGTTTCATCTTCCGATAATGAATAACGGTCTAGTAATAAATAGCTATTTAACCAAATTAAATAGTCTATACCCGCTCTTGCTTGCCAATAAGACAAATAACCTTTTAATTGTTGTTGAACCCAGACAAAGGAATATGGGTCTCTACTTATAATCAACTCATAAAAATGATTTAAAGAAATAATCCATTGCTCAAATTCCTCAGCTTGATATGCTTCCACTAAGGTATCATCACTCCCCATTTGTTTCATCAGATAAGCATGTTGCCGATGAATCCCATTTTGAACTAAAGCATCCAATTGGTCTTCGATTTTGCTCTCTACTATTAGCAACTCCTGTGTCCTTGAAACAATGGTTGGAAGCAGTTGGTCAGCTTGCTGACTGTATAGAAATATATAAACATTTTCAGCAGGTTCTTCTAAAAATAATAACAGAGCATTTGCTGCAGCATTCCCCATCAAGTCTGCTTGCTCAATTACCGCTATTTTAAAGCTGGCCTCTAATGGACTTGTCGACAACCACTCTTTCAAATCCCTAATTTGATCAACTTTAATGGTTTTACCTTCAGGTTGAATCGTCATCCAATCTGCAAATTGCCCCTGAGCCACCCGTTGACAGTCCATACAATTTAAACAAGCCCCACCACTTGCATGAGGCTTTTCACATATAAGAGATTGAACAATCCACTGAGTCAACTCACGCTTTTCAGCTATTGACTTGCCAGTCAATAGATACGCATGTGATAACTGCTTTTGCTGAATTAATTGCCAAAAATAAACCTTCGCATCTTTAATTTCCATTCATAACCTCGACTTTTACTGATTAGAAATGATGAAAGCTTTCAATAGGTAGAACAAAAACAATGGCTCCTCCCACCTCAATCTTTAATGGGTAGGTATTAGAAACTTCTAGATTCATATCTAAATGGATAGGTGACGAAATATACTGTTCTCGAGACTGTGAGCTACGTTTAATAATATCTAGTACTTCCTCAACTCGTTCATCCTCAACCCCTAATAAAAAAGTTGTATTTCCGGAACGCAAAAATCCACCTGTAGATGAAAGCTTAGTAGCTCGAACATCGTTTTCTAGTAATGCCTTCCCTAAGACCTGCTGATCTTGATCTTGGACAATCGCTACAAGTAACTTCATATGACTTCCCCCTTCATTATGTTAATTTTATCATACCACTTTTCGCGATAATTTCGTAACACTCTTGACTAACTTCTTCAATCGAACGTTGACCATCTACTACCACAACCTGTTCCATTTGTTGGGCTAATGTTAAGTAGGTATCTCGGACCTTTTTATGAAAGCTAAGACTTTCACGATCAAGACGATCATACTGTCTAGTTCCTTTGGCCGCCTCAATTCGTTGAATGCCCACTTCCGCTGGTACATCAATAATGATTGTTAAATCTGGCATATGGTCTTCAATCGCAAACTGATTGATTCTCCAAACTTCATCTAAACCAATTTTTCTCCCGACTCCCTGATAAGCTAAGGATGAGAGAACAAAACGATCACTAATGACTAACCTACCGCATTGAACATTCGGTAGGATTGTTTCCATGAGATGCTGTCGTCTGCTTGCAGCATATAATAAAGCCTCCGCTCTTACATCCATTGCCGTATTATTCACTTCTAGTATCACTTTACGAATCTGCTCAGCAATTGGACTTCCTCCAGGCTCTCGAGTACAAACCACATCAATTTCATGTTTCTTTAATATTCCACTTAGCGCTTGAAGCACAGATGATTTACCTGAACCATCTGGTCCTTCAATGGCAACAAACTTTCCCCTTGTCATTTGGCTCTCCTTTACCTCTATAATTCTCTTCGGCCTTCAATCGCCCTAAATAAAGTCATTTCATCTGCATACTCGATGTCACTTCCAACAGATAACCCATGTGCTAATCGAGTAACTTTTATGCCAGCAGGTTTAATCAACCGAGATAAATAAACAGCCGTTGCCTCTCCTTCTGCGGTAGCATTAGTTGCAATAATAACTTCCTTTACTTCTTCATCTTGTAATCGTTTAATTAGTTGTGCAATGTTGAGCTCTTCAGGGCCTCTTCCTTCCATTGGGGATAAAACACCTTGTAGAACATGGTAAAGGCCACGATACTCTTGCATTCTTTCCATAGACATCACGTCTCGTGTATCTTCAACAACTAATATGATGGATGTGTCTCGAGATTGGTCTGAACAAATGATACAAGGATCAGTATCCGTGATATTCCCACAAATACTACAATAAGTAAGATCTCTTTTTACTTGAATCAAGGCTTGAGCAAATTGTGAAACTTCCATCTCCGGCATTTCTAACACATGAAAAGCTAGCCTTGCAGCTGTTTTGCTGCCAATCCCTGGTAACTTAGTAAAACTATTGATTAACTTTGCAATTGGAGCAGGATAATCCACGTAACGTTCCTACTTTCTTAATTAAAATGGTAAATTTAAACCTTGTGTAAAACGACCCATCGTTTCTTGGCTTGCTAACTCTACTTTTTGAATCGCTTCATTAACTGTTGCCAACAACAGATCCTGAAGCATTTCAATATCTTCCGGATCAATCAGTTCTTCTTGAATTTCTATCTCTTGTATCTGTTTTTTTCCATTAATAACGACTTTAACCAATTGATTAGAGTCTTCAACCGTATAGACCGTTTTATCTAATTCCGTTTGAGCCTTTTCCATATCTTTCTGAACTTTTTGCATCTGTTTCATCATATTTTGCATATTTCCCATTCCGCGCATCCTCATTCTCCTTACTTTTCGTATATATTAATGTTCTCACTACCAAATAATTCAATGGCTTTTTGAACAACAGGACTCACACTCTGTACCTCACTTCCATCTTCCTCCACTTCAACATCAAAAAAATTCGTTTGACCTTCAACCGGAGTGAATTCGGATGGTTCCTGTTCCTCACTAGAAAACTGCTCTTGACTCCGCTTAAAAAGTAATGAAGCCGTTGATTCAGTCTCTCCATCAATTTCTACAGTCGATTGACTTAATTGTTCTTTATTTTCAACCGCTACTTCCTGTTGAAAATCATTGTCAGCATTCGAAAATTGATCTTCTTCACTCTTTATGTGATCAAATTTATGATTCTCATCCTCTTGATTAGCTATTGGATTTTTATTTTCTAAATCGGATTCGCCAGATTGAGAAAGCTTAGCAGGCAAATCAACTGGTTTACCTCCATTTTGATCAAATAGTATTTTATAATTTCGTCTGATTCCTGGCCAATCCTCAGTCGCCACAAAACAAAGTTGACTGTTCTCATTTAAATATTTACTCGCTATGTTATTAAGTTGCTTAACCAAAAGACTATCATGTTGAACTAATGCACAAAATTCTTGCCCCTCAAATGAAATCAAAGCACAATTTTCACCTGCAGCGATTGGTGAGGTCTCCTTTAATTTAACTCGCTGTTGAGGTGTTAAATCAGCTAAAATAGACGGCCATGCTTCCCGGAGTTTCCTCAAATGTTCCCGCGTCGCACGATTCAAAACATGATAAATATCATGCAAATCTATTAAGTACTCTTTTTGAGCAAAAATAGGCTTTTCCCTTGGATTTAGTACCTTTGGCTCTGGATTTTGTTTTCCTGTAATGGTCAATTGTTCCTTTGTACTTTTCGCTTCATCAAAACGTTGCATTAAATCATCAATTAACTTTTTCTGCCCTTCAACTCTTTGATTTAAAGCCGCTATTTGCTCTTCTAACTCCCGAATTTTATCCGGAACCTCACTGAGCTCTGATCCCATGTCGGTTTGTTTTGCTTGACCATTAAAGATTTTCCCTTGGGCCAATTGAACAGTCATAACTTCTAGATAAACCTCTGGCTGAACAGACAGTCTCATCTGTCCTTGCGCTTGATTCAAACCTTCAATTAACTGATAATAAAATTCCGGAGGAACGGTCTCTCTTAGCGGTTGAATTTCTTGATCTGTCAATAAAGTGAGATTCTCACTTGAAAATAAGCTTAATAAAACATCTCGTGCAAACAAAATCAATTCTTCTATAAAGCGATGAGCCTGTTTCCCTTGCATCAATTGTTGCTCAAGCAAATCAAGTGCTTCTGCCACATTTTCTTGGTAAAGGGCTAAAATATACTCAACATAGACCTGTTGAGCAAAAGAACCTGATACTTGCAAAGCAACCTCAACCGAAACTTCTTGGTTATTAAGCGAAAGGCTTTGATCTAACAAGCTTAAACTATCGCGCATACCTCCATTCGCCGCTCTAGCTAAAATAGCCAACGCTTCACTACTATATGCGATCTGGTCATGTTCCAAAATATACTTCATTCTATTAATTAAATTTTGATCTGAAATCCGTTGAAAATCAAACCTCTGAGTCCTAGACAGAATAGTAGCTGGAATTTTATGAGGTTCAGTAGTAGCTAAGATAAAAACGACATGTTCTGGTGGCTCTTCTAATGTTTTCAAAAGCGCATTAAACGCTCCGGTCGTCAGCATATGTACCTCGTCGATAATATAGACTTTGTTAGAAGCGAGTGTCGGTGCATACCTTACTTTATCTCTCAAATCTCGAATTTCATCGACACCATTATTGGAGGCAGCGTCAATTTCGATCACATCACTAATTTCCCCTGCTGTAATTCCACGACATATCTCACATTCATTGCAAGGATTACCATCATCAGCATATGGGCAATTAACCGCTTTGGCTAAAATTTTTGCTGCAGAAGTCTTCCCTGTTCCTCGTGGTCCTGCAAATAGATATGCATGACTCAATTGTTTATATTGAATAGCATTACGCAATGTATGAGCAATCATGTCTTGGCCAACTAACTCATCAAAAGATTGCGGTCGCCACACGCGGTATAGGGCTTGATAACTCATTCTTCCTTCGCCTCCTCTAATCTGTATGTTTATTATAGCGAAATAAACCAGTATTTGCGAATGCTCTCATCCGCTTTCTCTAATTTTTAGACCGGGAATTTGTTACAAAGCATAAAGTAAATTATTCATAATAATTCTAAATAATCTATCTATTATTGTGAAGCTTTATGTTAGAATGGATTTTAGTGAAAACGCTAATAAAGGAGTTGTCTTATGTCTAAGTTAGAAATAATTGATTTACATGTTTCAATTGAAGATAAAGAGATACTGAAAGGTGTAAACCTCACTCTCAACACAAACGAAGTACATGCTATCATGGGACCAAACGGAACTGGAAAGTCTACCCTTTCACAAGCTATTATGGGTAACCCAGCATATGAGGTCACTCAAGGTCAAGTCCTTCTAGATGGGATGAATATTCTTGAACTAGAAGTTGATGAAAGAGCAAGAAAAGGACTTTTCATGGCTGTGCAATATCCAAGTGAAATTTCTGGAGTTTCGAATACAACCCTAATGAGAACTGCAATGAACGCCCAAAGAGACACAGAGAATCAAATATCAATCTTTGATTTCTTAGAAAAACTTGATGAAAAAATGGCATTACTCGACATGCCACCTTCCATGGCAGAACGCTACGTAAATGAAGGTTTCTCAGGCGGAGAAAAGAAACGGAATGAAATTCTTCAAATGCTTATGATTGAACCAAAATTTGCTCTGCTAGATGAAATAGATTCTGGTTTAGATATTGATGCTCTCCAAGTTGTCTCTAAAGGAATTAATTCCTTAAGAGGACCAAAATTTGGTGCCTTAATTATCACTCATTATCAACGTTTATTAAATTATGTTGTTCCTGATTTTGTTCATATCATGATGGATGGAAGAGTTGTAAAATCAGGAGACTCACAGCTGGCTCTTGAACTAGAGGCTAAGGGCTACAAGGAAATTGCTCAAGAGAATGGCATCGAATTAATAGAAGAGTAGGTGAATAACTTGCAGACAGTCCATTTTGAAAGTGCTGAAAATTTAAATCATAATTTAACACAAGCATCAGAATTGTTTCCAAAACTCGCACTCCCTAAAATTGAGAGAGCTAACTTAAGAGACTGGGATTTATTTAGTCATTCTCTAATCGATATACCCTACCAAACAGATCCCCCTACCTTAACGGGGCCAGATGAAATAGTTGTTTGTAATTGGTCAGAAGCCACAACTGAATATTTCGACCTATTTAATCGTTATCTTTTTAAGGCGATTCCAGCTAATAAAGATAAAATTAGCGCTCACAATCTAGCTCATCTTAACCGAGGAACATTTATCTATGTTCCTGACAACTGTCAGGTCAGTGATTTAGTTGAAATTAACTATGATTTTAGCACAGCTCCTCATCAATACCTTTTATTAGTTTTAGGTAAAAATACCCATTTAAACTATTTAGAAAAACTAAACGCTAGCCAAGATAAAAGCAATAAAACTTTTACAGTTGAAATTATTCTAGAAGAGAACGCCCATTTACACTATATTGCACTTGACCAATTACAAGGGCAAGCGGCATCTTATATTCGTCGTCATAGCCAAGTCGGAACCAATAGTTCTATATTATGGTCCATCGGTTCTTTTAATAACACATGGACCATAACCGATATTGATAATCAATTAGAAGGGCAAGCGTCTCATGCCAATTTATCCGTTCTTGCCATTGTTGATGGACAAACTAAACAAATTTTAGACTCCAAAATTCACAATAAAGGCCCACACTCAATGGGGCATATTAATCAACACGGAGCTACATTAGACCATGGTACCCTCACTATGAACGGGATCGGCAGAATCGCTAAGCATGCCAAACAAGCAGATGCGCAACAAGAAAATCGTTTAATTATGCTTTCTGACCATGCGAGAGGCGATGCCAACCCTATTCTTCTAATAGACGAATTCGAAGTAACTGCAGGGCACGCTGCCTCGGTTGCGAAAGTAGATGAAAATCAACTCTGGTATTTAATGAGTCGCGGTATTCACCGTTCAGAAGCAGAATATTTAGTAATTCGAGGTTTCTTAATGCAAGCAGTGAACCAACTCAAAAACGCAAAAGCACGTGACATATTACTAGAGGCTGTTGATGAAAAATTAATGACATTAAGGATGACAAAAAATGACTAATGATTGTGTAGAAAATATTCGTAAAGACTTTCCCATTCTCAATCAAACCGTCAACAATGAACCCCTTATCTACTTTGATAATGCTGCTACTTCTCAAACTCCAATGAGGGTTCTCGACCGAATCCTCTATCATTACCAAAATGATAATGCTAATGTCCATCGTGGTGTTCATAGCTTAGGTCAAAGGTCCACTAATGTCTTTGAACAGGCGAGAGAGACAATTGCCAACTTTATTGGCGTCGAAGATGATAGAGCTATCTCTTTTAGTTCAGGAACCACCGCAAGCCTTAACCATATTGCTAAGTCACTGATTGAACCTCGTTTAGAGGCTAATGATTCGATTCTAATCACACGCTTAGAACACCATTCAAATCTAGTTCCTTGGCAAGAAGTATGTCAGCGCACTAAAAGTCAACTTGTCTTTTTAGACTTGAACAGTGACTTCCAAATTGATTTAAATTTATTAGAATCTCACTATCAGAAAGCTCCCATTAAAGCGCTGGTTACTCACCATATTTCTAATGTACTCGGAGTTGAACAGCCCATTCAAGATCTTATCCAATGGGCTCATGACAGAAATATTTTAGTTATTCTTGACGGCGCTCAAGCAGCTCCCCATCTAAAATTAGAATTATCAAAATGGGAAGTGGATGCCTATGCTTTTTCTAGTCATAAACTATACGGACCAATGGGATTAGGTGTTACTTATCTTCATCCCAAACATCTTCGCGAAGCTCAGCCTACCCAGTTTGGTGGAGAAATGATCCACCAAGTCGAAGATGATCAGTCGAGTTATAAATCTGCTCCTTGGAAATTTGAAGCAGGAACTCAAGCAATCGCACAAATTGTCGGACTTGAAGCAGCAATCGAGTGGATGCAAACGATTGGCTTCACTAATATTCAAAAACATGAAGCGCAATTAGGACGACAATTATATGCGGGCTTAAAATCAATCAAAGGAATTAATATTTACACCCCTGAATCAATGGCTAAACACGGCATTATCTCCTTCAATATCGGAGATATCCATCCTCATGATGCGGCAACCGCGTACGATCAACTAGGAATTGCTCTGAGAGCAGGACATCATTGCGCTCAACCATTAATGCGACTTTTAAAAGTTCCTGCTACCCTAAGAGCAAGTTTAATGGTCTACAACACAAGTGATGAGGTCAATCGCTTCATTCAAGCCACACAAGAAATAAAGGAGTTTTTCACTTATGGCCCTTAATCATCTAGATCAACTATACAGAGCAGTCGTCCTTGATCATTCCGCTAATCCTCACCACCGTGGCCGTCTAGAAAATGCTACCCATCAGATGGAACTATTAAATCCCACATGTGGAGACGCTATTACGGTCGAAATGCTAGTAAAAGAAAATACCATTCAAGATATCGCCTTTGAAGGAATTGGCTGCACGATTTCTATCGCTTCAGCCAGCATGATGACCGATTTGATGATGGGTAAATCAATTGAGGAAGCCATTCAATTAGTTCAAGCTTTTAATCAATTAGTTGGAGGAACTCAACCTCAGGATCATACAATTAATGAAGATACTCTAAGACGTATGCTTAAAGACGCTTCTATTTTAGCTGGTGTTAAAAAATTTCCAGCCCGCTATAAATGCGCTATTCTATCATGGCGAGCCGTAGAGTACGGTCTCACACAAAAGGAAGATACCCAAGCTCTAGAAGAAGATGGGATCACTAGAAAGGAAGGGTAAAAGATGTCAGAAGTACCTATTGTTGGAGAATATGAATATGGCTTTCGTGATGATGCCAAAATTTTATTTTCAACCGGAAAAGGATTAAATGAAGATGTCGTGAGAACTATTTCCAAAGAAAAAAACGAACCCCAATGGATGTTAGATTTCCGCTTAAAAGCGTATGAAATCTTCAAACAAAAACCAATCGCAAAATGGGGAGTGGACCTATCCGAAGTCAACTTTGATGATTATATCTATTATTTACGGGCCAGTGATCAACCGGTAAGAACTTGGGAAGAAGTTCCTGATAAAATTAAAGAAACTTTTGATCGTTTAGGAGTCCCCGAAGCTGAACGTGCCTTCTTAGCAGGAACAAGCGTTCAATATGAATCGGAAACTGTCTATTCTCGCATGAAAGATCAAGTGGACCAATTAGGGATCATTTTCACCGATACTGATACTGCTGTTCAAGAATATCCTGAACTCTTAAGAGAGCATTTCGCTTCTGTTATTAAGCCGGGAGAGAATTTTCAAACCGCATTAAATTCAGCCTGTTGGTCTGGTGGAAGTTTTATCTACATCCCTAAAGGAGTAAAGGTCGATATGCCTTTACAAGCTTATTTCCGTCTCAATAATGCAAATGTTGCTCAATTCGAAAGAACGCTGATCATTGTAGATGAAGGCGCCAGTGTCCATTATGTCGAAGGTTGCACTGCCCCAACCTACTCTACTACCAGTATGCATACCGGTGTAGTCGAAATTGTAGTGAAGAAAAATGCAACCTGCCGTTATACAACCATCCAAAATTGGTCTCATAATGTTTATAACCTTGTCACTCAAAGGGGTACAGTTGAAGAAGGCGGGACTTTAGAGTGGGTAGATGGTAACCTCGGTTCCTATAAAACGATGAAATATCCTTCATGTATTCTGAACGGAAGAGGAGCACGTGGAACCGTTCTATCTATTGCCTTTGCAGGAGAAGGACAACATCAACATTCAGGAGCAAAAATTTTTCACAATGCCCCAGATACCTCATCGACTATCGTATCAAAATCCATCGCCAAAGATGGCGGAAATGTCGATTATATGGGACAACTCTATTTTGGCCCACAAGCTGATGGAGCAAAATCCCACGTAGAGTGTGATACCATTATCATGGATGAGCGATCTAAATCAGATACCATTCCTTTTAATGAAGTCCACAATGCCAATATTTCCCTTGAGCACGAAGCCAAGGTTTCAAGAATTTCTGAAGAACAGCTCTTTTATCTCATGAGCCGAGGCATTAGTGAAGAGAAGGCCACAGAACTTATTATTATGGGATTTGTTGAGCCTTTTGCCAAAGAACTCCCTCTTGAATATGCGGTCGAGCTCAATCGACTAATCGCATACGAAATGGAAGGATCTGTGGGGTAAAAAGTATCTCTTAAAAGAGATACTTTTTTCTATTTCCTATATTTTTTTCGTGATATAATAGACCCACAACTAAGGAGGTTACAATGAAATCACAACATCCCAACCAATTAAAGGCCTCAAACGACGTAATTCAAGCAGTTCAACACCTTTATCGTGATCATGAAGAATTTCCTTATATTTCTCCTGACAGAAATATAGAAAAATGGTTAGAAGGGGTTCAATTATCAACTGAGAAAATTGTTCCTAAACGTAATATGATTAGAACAAAAGAAGGTCTACTTCCAGGCCACATCATTCTTTTATGGCGTGTTAGTCATGGAAACTATACGGTTGGACATTCGATTACTAAATATTTTGAATATGATTATGGAATTGATGGTCACGATATCGATTGGCTAGTTGAAGAAGGTTATGTTCGGATCTTAACCCCTAAAGAATCTCTCATTTATGTAACCAGCCCCATCCTTAAACAGTTTTTAAAAGAAACAAATATAAAAGGCTTCTCAAAAATGAAGAAGGAAGAACTCATTGAAGCTGTTAGAGAAATATATACAGAAGAAGAGTTGGAGCTAAAGTTTGACCAAAGAGGCTACATCCTTACCTCAAAAGGAGAAGAAGCTCTCAAAAATAATCAAGCTATTATTGATAAGCATCCAAAAAAAGCTGGCTATTAAAAAAAGCCCTTGTAGTGATCACTACAAGGGCTTTTTTTTATTTCATTTGTTCCAGAGCTCTTTCGATATAATTAGTAATGATAGAATCAATACCTGCTTCAATTAGGAATTTAATATGTGCTTCGTCATTTACTGTATAAGTATTGATTTGAACTCCTGTTTGCTTGCAATCTAGAATATCTTCTGGATCCAAAGTTACAAATGCTGGATGATAGTTTGTAACTCCATATTTTTTACAGTACTTGCCCGGCTCTAATTGTCCTGATGCTGTTAAAAAACCGTATTCAATGGGTAAATTCTCAGCCATCTCCATAAAGTCTCTCACACTGTGATGATTAAAAGAAGAAATCAAAATTCTATCCGCTATAGAAAATTCTTTAATAAGTTTTAAAACTTCCTGATTAATTCCTTCATACCGGAAAATATTTGTTTTAAGTTCAATATTTACCATTATTGTTTGGTCTACAAACCATTCGAAGAATTCTCTTAAAGTTGGTAATTGAATATCAATTTGATGTTCCTTTTGAGTCTCAGGAAAATTTACATAATAATCAAACTGACGCAACTCTTCCAAAGTCATATCCTTAACATACCCCTTACCATTAGAAGTACGATCAATCGACTCATCATGGATAATCACTATTTGATTATCTTTTGTTAAATGAACATCCAACTCAATGCCTTTAATAGGGTATTTAGCTGCCTCTTTAAAAGCCAACATGGTATTTTCAGGGAACAAACCAGAATACCCACGATGCGCAATCAATTGTGTCATTTCTAGCACTCCCATTCAAAAAAAATAGCCTTAACATTTCCGATAAGACTTTTCTTAAAAAAATACGGCACATGACTTCGTCACTTATAGCTGCTACCTTCCGGTCCTGACTCGGTTCGTGACTCCATCATTGCCTTATAGTTATCATACCACTAATGGAATATTTTGTAAAGAAAGAGCTAACTTATCCACTTATTTTTTAAAAAATCACACGATCTGTGGATAAATAGTCAATTTACAAGAAATCTGTTCATCATTCCTGCTTAATCGAATAACCTGCTTTCTTTCTTTGTCGCAATTTTTTGAAAAAATTAATCATTAATTGACTACATTCTTCTTCTAAAATCCCAGTTATAACTTCTGGTTGGTGATTAAACCGATCATCCGATAACAGATTCATAAGTGATCCAACGCAGCCCCCCTTAGGATCTTTTGCCCCAAAAACTACTTTATCGATTCGTGACATAATAATAGCGCCTGCACACATTGGACAAGGCTCAAGAGTGACATAAAGTGTCGCTCCTGTTAGTCTCCATGCCTGTTCATGCTGATTTGCTTGAAGAATCGCCTGAATTTCAGCATGACCAGTCGCCTGTTTCTGGCTTTCTCTCACATTAAAGCCTCTTGCGATGACTTTCTCGTCTTTAACAATTACCGCTCCAATAGGCACTTCCCCTAAGCTCTCAGCTTTTCTAGCTTCTCGAATCGCTTCTTGCATCCATTTTACATGCAATGAACAGCTACTTTTACTAATTTGATTCATATCTGTCCCCTTCATACGTCCACCTTAACTCCATAATAAAAAGCAGGAAACAAGTTCCTGCCCTATATTATAAGTCAATTTTTCTAATTATCCATTAAATCCTGAACTTTATCACTCGCATTGTTAGCAACTTCTTTAGCTCTTTTAATTATTTCATTAAAACCATCGCTCATACGATTACCAGCTTCATTAGTTTTATTAGCTAATCCTACTAATGTGTTGACTTCATTATCAGATAATTCATCAACCATTGAAACTAATTTATCGGATCCATTTAATTGATGACGTACATAAGCTTTTACTTTCTCTCTATTAACAACACCTTGAACATGGTGACGAGTATCTTCATCTAAGTATGCATATAGAGCAACCCCAACCACTGTCGCTAAAGCTGCACTTCCAATAATAATAGCTCCTATACTAATCCCTCTATTTTTTCTCATGGAAAAACGCCTCCTCTTTAACGTATCTTGATACCATTTTCCATAATTTAATTATAACATGTCAATAAAATAAAAGGTATCGATACGGTTTTCTAAGAAAAAGACTCCTCTTTTATTAGAGGAGTCTTTTATTTCTATTTGGAACGGTTATTAATATTGATCGCTCCTGCACGTCCACCAATCGTAATCTGATCTCCCAATTCAATGTCCCCATTTAGTAACATTTCACTGAGTTCATCTTCAATCTGTTTTTGAATAGCCCGACGAATCGGTCTCGCACCATACTCTGGATCAAAACCTGCATCTGCAATAATATCAACCGCAGTATCTGTCACTCGTGCTTCTACTTCCATGTCCCCTAAACGCTTCACAATATCTGCAGTATGTAATTTAACGATTTCACGGATTTGTTCTTTAGATAGAGGATGGAATACAATGGTTTCATCAATACGATTCAAGAATTCTGGACGAAAAGCTTGCTTCAGTTCTGCAAGAATTCGTTTCCTCATCGCATCGAAATCATCGGAATAATCCACTGCTCCAAATCCAACTGATTTCTCATCTCTAAGAGCTGTTGCTCCAATATTAGAAGTCATAATGATGATCGTATTTCTAAAGTCAACTGTCCGTCCCTTTCCGTCAGTCAAATGACCATCATCAAATACCTGTAACAAGATGTTAAAGACATCTGGATGTGCCTTTTCAATTTCATCTAACAAAATAACAGAATAGGGTTTCTGACGGACTCTTTCTGTCAATTGACCCGATTCATCATACCCTACATAACCTGGAGGAGATCCCACTAAACGCGATACGGAATGTTTCTCCATATACTCAGACATATCGACTCGCACCATATTATCCTCCGAACCAAACATTGAATTAGCCAAAGTTTTAGCTAGCTCAGTTTTTCCTACACCTGTCGGCCCAAGGAATAAAAAGGAACCAATGGGTCTTTGGGGGGATTTAAGTCCTGATCTAGCTCGACGAATGGCCCGAGCTACTGAGCTAACAGCCTCATCTTGCCCAATCACCCGTTCATGTAATTCTGCCTCTAAATGAACTAATCGATTAGCTTCCGCTACATTCATTTGATAAATTGGAATTCCTGTTGCTAAAGCTGTGACTTCTGCAACATGGTCAGCCGTTACTGAAGGAAAATCAGCATTTGTTTCATCAGGATTATTTTTTTCAGTATTGACAGCTTTCTGTATCATTCCTTCAAGTTCTTGTTCTTCTTTTCTTAAATCAGCAGCCATTTCAAAATTGCGATCTAAAATCGCTTGCTCTTTACGTTGAATTAGCTCTTTTAATTTTATTTCAAACTCGGCAATGGTATTCGATTTTTTACTCACTTCAATTCGAACTTTCGCAGCCGCCTCATCAATTAAATCTACAGCCTTGTCAGGTAATTTCCTTTCTGTTAAATACCGTGAACTTAATTTTACCGATGCTTCAATCGCATCATCAGAAATCTTCACCTGATGGTGCGATTCATATTTCGGTCTCAATCCATGGATAATTTTTATTGATTCGGCCAATGAAGGTTCTTCTACAATAATTTTAGAGAATCGACGTTCAAGTGCAGTATCCTTTTCAATATGCTTCTGATATTCATCAAAAGTGGTGGCACCAATCGTTTGGATTTCTCCTCGTGCCAATGCGGGCTTTAGAATATTAGCAGCATCAATAGCACCTTCTGCTCCACCCGCTCCAATTAAGGTATGCAGTTCATCAATAAATAAAATAACTTTCCCATCTTGAGCGATTTCCTCGATAATTTTCTTCATTCGCTCTTCAAATTCACCACGATACTTAGTTCCTGCTACTAATGCAGCAGTATCCAACATCATTAATCTTTTAACTGCAATATCAGATGGGACTTCCCCAGAAACCATCGCTTGGGCTAAACCTTCAGCGATAGCGGTTTTCCCCACACCCGGTTCTCCAACTAAAACAGGGTTGTTTTTGGTGCGTCGAGAAATAATTTGAATCATTCGACGAATTTCGTCTTCGCGTCCAATAACAGGATCGAGTTTATCTTCTTTTGCTAAAAGGGTTAGATCGCGTGATACTGAATCTAATGTTGGAGTAGCAGACTGACTATTCTTTTGATTTCGCTGACGATTGCCACGTCGACTCTGATTATCAGAACGTCTTTGCTGACTCACACCAATTTCTTCGAAAATTGCTTTTCGTAGCTCACCCAAATTAATCCCTAAATTTTTCAAAAGAACGGTTGCAAGAATTTCTTCTTTTAATAAGCCCAATAATAAATGCTCTGTTCCTACTTTAGAAGCACCCAATCGCTTCGCATCACTTGAAGCATTCATAATAACTTTCTTAGCCCTTGGAGAATACGGAATGACGACTTCTCCTTCTGTACGGGCTTGCACAGCTTTTCCATGAATCATTTCTAATTCATTTAAAAGAGGCTGATACTCCGCTCCATGGTCACGGAGTACTTTACCTGCGATTCCTTGTTCCTCTCTTGCTAATCCTAATAACACATGCTCTGTTCCCACCGCTTGATGACGTAAAAAATAAGCATGTTCAGCTGCATACACCATTGCTTGTCTTGCGCTATCTGTAAATAATTCTTCAAACATATATTTCACCTCTATTAAATATCTCTATATACTACTTCTAAGTTCATACTTTAATTGATGAAGGAAAGTCTTTAAGAGCATAGCTCGTGCAACTTGATCCTGATTTGAAATAGTATGTAAAACTGATTTTTCAATCACAGAAAGAATCAAACGACCTTCTCTTTTAGTAATGATTTGTTGTTCAATTAAAGTTTCAATGATATTTACACCATTACGATAAGAAAGTTGATCCCCTATCAATTCTAGCATTTGATCAATTTGATCCGCCTCGGAAGTCAATTGAATTTTTAATATTCTAATATAACCTCCTCCACCCCGTTTACTCTCTACCTGATATCCATGTTCTTGAGTAAATCGCGTATTAATCACATAATTAATCTGGGATGGTACACAATCAAAATGATCAGCAATATCACTGCGTTTAATCTCTATGTGTTTAGAATCCTTTAAAAATTCCTTTAAATAAGCTTCAATTATATCGGACATATTGCGGTGTGCCAAGTCAACCCCTCCTTTTCCAACCAGCAATCAATTAACATTGACTTTCTTTGACCATTATACACAAATTTCTCACCTTTGAAAAGTATTTTAACTTTGTATCGCTATTAAAACTTGTCCTAATTAATTATTTATCTTAATCAATAATTTCATCAATAATTTCATTTGTTTTTTTCTTCTAGACAAAGTATACTTACTAGGGTAAACTATTATAGGCACAATATGTTGTGTTTCCGATAAACCCGGAATCTATATGTAGTAACCTTCTAGTTATTACAACTTATATAAGAAAATTATCGAGAGGGCTGAATAAACAGTGGAAATCAAAACAAAACCATCAGAAATTATTGAATGGAACCAATCACAACTCAATGAAGCAATTAAACTTTTCCCTCAAGTAACACCCATTACAGATGATATGCATATTACGCACGAAGGTGTTTCACGAATGGTAATGTTGGACCGCTATTCTTTCAAAGATAATGCTAAAAAAACACTCAAAGAAGGAGATCTAGTCGTCTTAACAGTAAAAGCTGATCCTTCCTATCCCGCTAGAGGCATTGGAATCGTTCAAAAATTAGACTGGGAAAATAAACAAGCCTTGATTCATTTAGAAGAAGCCTACCGTGGCCCTCTTGAAGATAAAGAAGAACAGGAAACAGGCTTAGTGATACGTTCCATTGATAGCCTAGATAAGCCGCTTGAAATTTATTATGAACAAATAGCACATCGAAATGCGACTGGATTATCAGAGATTGAAGCAGAGCCAAAAAAAGCTAAAGAAGCATTCGATGCTTTTTATCAGCAATTATCACAAATGAATTTTGTCCCAGCGGGTCGCGTTTTATACGGAGCAGGTTCACAAACCGATGTGACTTATTTTAACTGTTACGTCATGCCCTTCGTTCCCGACTCACGTGAAGGAATTGCCGAACATCGAAAAGAAGTAATGGAAATTATGTCTCGTGGAGGAGGAGTTGGAACAAACGGTTCTACCTTGCGACCTCGTAACACACTGGCTCGTGGGGTCAACGGGAAATCATCGGGCTCAGTTTCATGGCTAAATGATATTGCACAGTTAACTCATTTAGTGGAACAAGGCGGCTCACGTCGAGGCGCTCAAATGATTATGTTGGCTGATTGGCATCCAGATATTATTGAATTTATCATCTCTAAAATGCAAAATCCACGCATTCTTCGCTACTTAATCGAACAAACAAAAGATGAACAAATTCAACAATTAGCAGAAGAAAAGTTAAAATTTATTCCGCTCACTACTAATGAGCAATTAATGCATGAGCAAATTTATTCGCATCACAATGAACCTGAATTAGGCGGTTTCAACCCAGATATTATTGCCAATAGCAAATCGATTCTTCGTGATGGCGGAACCTATGAAGTTCATAATGAAAACTTCCTGACAGGGGCTAATATTTCTGTTACGATCACCTCAGACTTTATGGAAGCCGTAGAAAACCAATCAGATTGGGCATTACAATTCCCTGATGTTGAAAATTACACTCCAGAAGAAATGGATGCTTATAATACTCAGTGGCCTGAAGTGGGAGATGTCCGAGAATGGGAAAAGATGGGCTATGGCGTTCGAACCTATCGAACCATTCCTGCTAGAGAGCTTTGGAAGCTCATTAATATTTGTGCCACTTATTCTGCTGAACCAGGTATCTTCTTCATTGACAATGCGAATGATGACACAAACGCTAAGGCATATGGACAAAAAGTTGTCGCCACTAATCCATGTGGGGAACAGCCTCTTGCTCCTTACTCAGTATGTAACCTAGCAGCCATTAACTTAGCAAATATGGCCAATAAAGACAAACAAACTGTCAATTATGAACAACTAAAAGAAACGGTTCGAGTGGGAGTCAGAATGCAAGACAACGTTATCGATGCTACTCCATATTTCTTAGAGGCTAACCGAGTTCAAGCTCTTGGTGAAAGACGAATCGGATTAGGGGTAATGGGACTAGCAGACTTACTCATATATACTAACCATCGCTACGGATCGCCTGCTGGCAATAAAGTGATTGATAAAATCTTTGAAACCATTGCCATCACTGCCTATGAGACATCTATTGAATTGGCCAAAGAGAAAGGAAGCTTCCCATTCTTAATGGGGCGTTCTGAAGAAGAGACTCAACAGCTTCGTGAAAACTTTATTAACACCGGCTATATGCAAAAAATGCCCGAACACATTCGCCAAGGAGTGTTAGATCATGGTATTCGTAATTCCCATTTATTGACCGTTGCTCCAACTGGATCAACAGGGACAATGGTTGGGGTTGCTACAGGATTAGAGCCTTATTTTGCATTCAAATATTACCGTTCAGGACGTCTTGGTAAATTTATTGAAGTAAATGCTTCCATTGTTCAAGAATATTTAGAACAACACCCTGGAACAGATACTGATAATTTGCCTAATATTTTTGTTTCAGCAATGGAGTTAGAACCAGAAGAACATGTCGATGTGCAGACGACCATTCAAAGATGGGTAGATAGTTCTATTTCTAAAACCGTAAACGCACCGAAAGGTTATACTGTCCAACAAGTTGAGAAAATATATGAACGTTTATATAGTGGGGGGGCCAAAGGGGGTACGGTCTATGTCGATGGTTCCCGTGATTCACAAGTTCTTACCCTCAAAGCCGAAGAAAACGATCTTGAACAGAATATTGCACTTTTTGATATGGAAGACCAAGAAATTAGAGTTGTCGAAGAACCAGATGAACTTAAGCAATTAGTCGATCTTGCGGAGAAAGATCATATCGCACAAAGCGGTCATACTGATGATGTGAGTTACGGTTCTGAGATTGGAGATACCTGTCCCATCTGCCGTAAAGGAATTGTTGAAGATATCGGAGGATGTAACACTTGTACTAATTGTAACGCTCAACTTAGATGTGGTTTATAAAATTATTTATAGAGTAGGCTTGTCAAGAATTATGACAAGCCTATTTTTTTATAATTTTTTTAAGCCCTTAAAAATAAAGCGGGTGGACACTATTTGGTTGAAAATTGTTGATAAGAGAATCCCACAAAACTATTTATGTAATATTTCATAACATAATGTGTAACATGATATTTGATTTTATTATATTTCTTCCCATATAATATCACTATCTCTAATCGATAACTAATAATAATCACAGAAACGAGGGAACTATATGATCCGCTTTCAAAATGTTCACAAATATTATGGAAAATATCATGCTTTAAAAAATATTAATTTAGAAATTAACAAAGGAGAAGTAGTGACTCTGATCGGTCCATCTGGATCAGGGAAATCTACCCTAATCCGATGTATCAATGCTTTAGAAGAGATATCAAGTGGCAAACTTTACATTAACAATCAAGACATCACAGATCCCAGTACCGATATTCGTGCCATTCGTGAACATCTCGGTATGGTATTTCAGCACTTTGAACTTTATCCTCATAAGACGATCTTACAAAACATCACTCTAGCCCCCATCAAAGTATTGGGTATTCCAAAAGGAGAAGCCATGGAAACTGCTGAACACTTATTAGATCGAGTAAACATGCTTGAACATAAAACTAAATATCCTGGTCAAATTTCAGGTGGACAAAAACAAAGAGTCGCTATCGCACGTGGACTAGCTATGAAACCTAATGCGATGCTCTTTGATGAGCCAACTTCAGCACTTGATCCTGAAACCATTGGAGATGTCCTTGATGTTATGAAGAAAATAGCCGTAGAGGACAAAATGACCATGGTCGTTGTCACGCATGAAATGGGATTCGCTCGTGAGGTTTCTGACCGTACAATTTTCATGGCTAAAGGAGAAATATTAGAAGATCGACCAAGTGAAGATTTCTTCAATCATCCTGAATCAGAAGAAGCAAAAAGTTTCTTATCTAAAGTCATCGGACATTCATCATAAAGGAGACAAGAAAATGAAAAAGCAAACTTATCTTAAAATGCTTATCTTACTCCTCAGCCTTTTCATCATTATCGGATGTGGATCTTCAATTGCTAGACAAGATGTAATGGAACGTCTTTCTACTAATAAAAAACCTATCATTCGCTGGGGTGTAAAAGCAGATACCAATTTATTTGGTTTTTATAATCTTTCTGAAGGTGAAATACAAGGATTTGATATCGATATAGCTAAGGCTCTCACTGAAATAATGACAGATGGCAAGGCTGAGGCGCAATTTGTAGAAGTAAACTCTAAGACACGAATTCCTCTACTAAAGAATGGTAACATTGATGGCATTATTGCCACGATGACTATTACTGAGGAACGTCTAGAACAAGTTGACTTTTCAGATATCTACTTTGATGCCGGACAATCCTTATTGACACCTAAAACAACTGATATTACTGGTGTAGATAGTTTGACCAATGCTCACACCATCTTAGCAATCAAAGGCTCAACTTCTGCTCAAAACATACGAGACCTTGCCCCACAAGTAAATGTCCTTGAATTCGAGAATTACTCAGAGGGGTTTGTTGCTTTACAATCAGGACAAGGAGATGCATTAACAACTGATAATGCAATTCTATTAGGTTTGGCAGCACAAGCAGATGGTTATAAATTAGCTGGAGAAAATTTTACAGACGAACCTTATGGAATTGCCGTTAATAAGGGTCAAGAAGAATTTTTAAAATCATTGAATGAAGCTTTAACTGAAATTAAAAGTAACGGTACCTATGATCAAATTTATGATAAATGGTTTGCTGAAGTATTAGAAGGGAGTGAATCATAATGCAGATGGCTGATTTAATACAAAATTATCTTCCCCAATTACTAACTGGATTTGTCAATACTCTTATTGCAAGTTCAATTGCTTTAATCTTTAGCCTCCTAATTGGAACTTTAATGGGAATTTTACAAATTAATCCTTCTAAAATTTTGAGTACGCTAGCTACTTGGTATGTTGAGTTTTTTCGAAATATTCCTTTATTAGTCATTGTCATGTTTTTCTATGTAGTGGTCCCCATGTATTGGTTCAATATCTCTGGATTTTGGGCTGGAGTATTAGGACTAACCATCTATACATCTTCTTTTATTGCTGATAACGTGCGCGCAGGTATTCTTTCTGTCGAGAAAGGACAAATGGAAGCTGCCCTTTCACAAGGAATGACCCGAAATCAAGCAATGAATTTAATCGTGATGCCACAGGCGATTCGTAAAATCATCCCTCCCTTAGGCAATCAAGTCATTAACTTAGTTAAAAACTCTTCCATTTTAGCAATGGTTGCAGGCTTAGATTTAATGTATTATGGTGATTTAGTTGCTTCAGAAACCTTTATCACTCTTTCAACTTACACTTTAGTTGGTATCTTTTATCTATTTATTACAGTCCCTCTAACACTGTTTAGTCAAAAAATAGAACGCCTTTTAAACAGACGCTATTAGAAAGGAGCTAGACATATGAATTTTATACAAGCATTTTCCTTAAATAATATTCGTTTCCTACTTCAGGGACTTTGGGTAACTCTCCAAATTGCAGGAGTATCAATTTTCCTTAGTATTATATTGGGAATTCTTTTCGCCATTCTGCGCTATAAAAATATTCCAATTTTTTCAAAAATTTTAGCCCTCATTATCGACACCATTCGAAATTTGCCCCTATTACTGATCATTTTCTTTACTTATTTCGCCCTTCCACAACTTGGTATTCAATTTAACCTCTTCTGGTCTGCAACTGCAGCTTTAACTATTTTTGAATCAGCAATGATCTCAGAAATTATTCGAGGAGGTTTGATTGCTTTACCTAAAGGACAAACAGAAGCAGGAATTGCTTCTGGCTTGACCCATAATCAAGTCATGTTCCATATTTTGCTTCCACAAGCATGGAGACAAACTTTACCCTCTGTGGTAAGTCAATTAATTTCTTTAATTAAAGACACTTCATTAGCTACCATTATTTCATTGCCCGAGTTAACTCATAATGCAAAAATAATCTATGGACAAAATACACAACATGTCCTGCCTATGTTCATAGCTCTGGCCTGTTTATACTTTATCGTCTGCTTTGCTCTCTCACGCTTATCTAAACACCTATCTAAACACCTATCTAAACGCCGAATGAAACTTGCCTAATTCTTTAATCATACTTCTAAAAAAGGATGCTCTAAGAGCATCCTTTTTTTATAAAACATTCTGTAAAATTCCTGATTGCCAAAGGATCCTCAATCCCACCATAATTAATATGGTTCCTTCTAATTGATTTTCGTACTGATCCAGATATCCTGTTAATTGCTTAAATCTTACAAGTTCTAAAGCCAAATAACATATTAATAAAGCAACTAGGAGAAAAGCCAATAATAGTGGCCACCAATTTGACACTGAATTATTTGATAACACAGGAACATACATCATAATATCATCCATACCCAAAGCAAAAAAAGTACTCAGCATAGTAAAGATACTTTTTCCTTTAACTATAACCGGTTGAGCTTCTTCAATACTAAAGCAATCTTGCAATCCTAGTAAAATTGGTAATATTCCTAGCCATCCCATCCAATTCTGAGGAATAAATAACTGAATCCCAAGTGTTGTAATAATTGCCATTAAAGTCAAAATCGAGGACGCTAATAAATACAAAAAAGTGACCAAATGTCTTGAGGCCTGTTTATTTTGTTTATGGTAAAACATAAAGAGCACCGCTATTTCATCAACACTTGTTGTCAACATTACCAAGCATCCGAGAATAAACGTTTGTAAGGTAGTTCTCAATTTACATTCCTTCTTATCCCTAAATTATAAATAACAGGATTATTCTACCACCCCTTTTTAAAATAGCAAGAAAAATAAGAAGCAACCCCTATCAGTAGTTGCTTCTATATGCTCTTCTATTCTTCTATTTTTCTATTTTTGTAGGATCTGATTTTCTTCTTTCATTTGCTTATTCTTACTATTACCTTCCAATAAACTAAAAGTATTCGGAAATCCAAGCAAAGATCCGGGACCTTGAGAAAAAATACGATTAAATCGTTCATTAAATTGTTGATGCATTTCATTAAACTGTTCTACAAGTTGATTATATTGTGCTTCGTTCTCTTCCGTTACATCCAACCAACCCGTATCCTGCCCATTAATATTCACACGCATTTTACGCGTTAATCCTCGCGATGGATTCGATATTGATGAGGTCATTCTTGAATCTTCAGTCTGTACTTGATAGTCACTAACCTCTTCATCGCTAAGTTGATCTACATCAATTTGAAAGCTTGCTCCTTTATTCTTAAGAAAATTTAATTTCTTTTGATCTGAAAGGTTTGCATACGTCACAAAATCCTCATGTGTTAATTCAGCCACCAATTGACCCTGTCCATATTTCTCACTCTTTACATTAGCTGTCACTTTATAAGTATTCATAACCATCCATCCTTTCAATTATTATTTAAGGCTGTTTACCTTACAGTGCTAATATATCAAATTAGTCAAAGTTAGTCAAGGTTAATATAATTTTTTATTAAAAAAACCAGAAAATAATTTATTTTCTGGTTCGATATTAATTTATTGTTCATTTGGATCGTTTTCAGCATCTTCATGCGTCGGATGTACAGTACCTGGCACATGATCTGGCCCTGCATAAAGTGTGTATAATTTAAGTGGTTCTTCGCCTGTATTTGTTACATTATGCCACATATTCGCTGGTACAAATATTGCAAAATCATCTGCTACTTCTGCTTCAAAATCAAGCTTATCTTCACTAGGTCCCATTTGACATAGCCCTTTTCCAGATTCAATTCGCAAGAATTGATCAATTCCTTCGTGCACTTCTAAGCCAATATCATCTCCAGGTTGAATCGTCATCAATGTCATTTGCATTTTTTCTCCGGTCCAAACTGTAGTACGGAAATTTTCATTTGCTTTTGTCCACTCTTCAATGTTCTCTACTACTGGATTTTTACCACGATCTGAAAAATCAAAACTCATTTTAAGCACTCCTTTATTAATAATCATTATAAATAAAGTTTAACGCTACTAGAGCTGATTATCAAGTAAAGTGTCTTCTAATTCAGCAAGTGACATAAAGCAGCGGTCGTATCTACTAAATTAGCCTCAGTATCTCTTAGCAAATCGGATAGTTCACTTGCGCCAGGTGTAATACTTAATACACAGTCAAATCCCAAAGTATATAGATCTTCAATACCTTTACCAACTGAACCTGCCAAAGCAATGACCTTCATCTGTGGTGCTGTTTCTTTCGCTGTTTTCATTACACCAAATGGAGTCTTACCATATTGAGTTTGAAAATCTATCTGGCCTTCTCCCGTAAAGCAATAGTCAGCATTCTGCATTTTTTCACGTAACTTTACTGTTTCAATTACAATCTCTACTCCAGGCTGTAAATGAGCATTCGTAAAAGCTAATAATCCTGCTCCAAGACCTCCAGCTGCTCCTGATCCAGGGATTTGATCAACTTTTTTATCAAATGTTTCTTCAATGATCTTTGCAAAATGTCTTAAATTTTGATCAAGTCTTACCACCATCTCTGGATCTGCTCCTTTTTGAGGGCCAAAAACAGCAGAAGCTCCTTCTTCACCACATAACGGATTCGTTACATCACAAGCTACTTGAATTTGACACTCTGCTAGCCGAGGGTGAACTTTTGAACTATCAATCTCTGATAAGCGATCTAGGCTTCCTCCTCCAAGTCCAATTTCTTCTCCTACTGGATCTAAGAGGCGATAACCTAGTGCTTGAGCCATCCCTGCTCCCCCATCATTGGTAGCAGAACCCCCTATACCTAAAATAATCTTTGTAATCCCTTTATCCAAACAATCCGCTATTAATTGTCCCGTCCCAAAAGTAGAGGTTATTAAGGGATTTCTATCTTGTCGATCAATTAATTGAATACCCGAAGCCGCAGCCATTTCAATCACAGCTGTCTTTCCATCTCCTAATAAGCCGTACTGAGCTTCTATTTCTTTACCCAAAGGTCCCTTAACTTTAGTAGAACAATATTGACCGCCACTCGCATCGACCAATGCTTCAGTGGTCCCTTCACCGCCATCTGCCATAGGGACTAGCTCCACTTCCGCTTCGGAGAAAACTTGTCGTACTCCCTTTTCAATCGCTTGACATGCCTCTTTTGCTGAACAAGCCTCCTTAAACGAATCGCTAGCAATTACAATTTTCATAATGATTTCCCCCTATAATCCTAATACTCCATAAATAATAGTGGATACAATAGTTAATGAAAGTCCCACTAAGGATTCAAAAGAGATCAACTTCAATCTTTCTTTAAAGTCCATGGTTACTGAGCCGGCAGTTGCATGGAAAAATGACCCATGTGGCAAGTGATCAAGTACTGTGGCTCCGGCATGAAGCATTGCTGCACCACTAATCGGCGATACACCAGAAGCTAAGATTGTTTTCCCAAAAACAGCCGATCCCACTGCAGATCCTGAAGTAGTGGAGGCTGTCGCAGCACTCATAAAGATTCCTGCAAGAGGTGCTAATATATAAGCTGGCAACCCTAAACTATTAATACTACTAACCAACAAATCGCCTAAATTTGAATTCGTAATCACACCCGCGATTAGACCCGTTCCTAATAAAATAATAGCGACTCCGATCATTTTACTTAATCCATATTCAATATACTTTGTCATATGTTTAAATTGACCTAATATTATCAGACCTACTATTCCTCCCAAAGGCAAAGCAATCATTGGATCCACTACTATATTAAAAATTGGACGTAATGCTAACAGCAAAATAGCAATGACCGGACCTGATAAAGATTTCCAAAGTAGTGGTAGCTCTGTATGGCTTTCCTCATTTTCAATATTTAATGAAATTTTTGAGCCTCTATTCACTACCATCTTTGCCAAGAATGCAGTCACAAGGAGTCCTATTATTGCAGGAAGTACACCTGCCAGCATCACTTGCGTTAAAGGAGCTCCAAAACCATCTGACACAGCAATTGCATTTGGATTAGGAGACATAATATTGCCTGATTTTCCTCCACCAATCATAGCTAGAAGAATCGACATTCTCGAATAGCCAAGTTCTCGACCAATTTCTAGAGCGATTGGGGCAACCGTAATCACTGCAATGTCAATAAAAACACCTACAAATGTTAAAATCATTGTCGCAATAGATAAAGCTAATAAAGCTCTATTTTTTCCTAATGATTTAATAATAGCTTGGGCAATTGAAGCAGCTGCTCCAGTTTGAATAAGTACTCCTGCAAGAACACCAGCAGCTAAAATCCTTAAAATAGAAGTAACCATGCCTTGTGCTCCTTCAGTCATTAATGTGACTGTCTCAACCAAACTAGCTCCACCGATGATTCCTCCCGCTAAAGCACCGATAAAAAGAGAATAAAAAGCTGGAACTTTTCTAAAAATTAAAATAATTGAAATAATGAGCCCGATAATAGCTCCTAAAGCAGATACTGTGACTTCCATTTTTTCACTCCTATCAAATTTTTACTACATTCTATTATTATAGCTATAATCAAAAACATAACAAGCGTTTTCACATCAGTTTTCATAAAAACGGTGCAGGATCTTCATGTAACCTGCACCGTTTTTAGTCTTTCAAATTAATTATGATTCCCTTGATTATTATTTTCAATAGTAGCAAAATCTTAATTAAATTTAGTCGATATTCTATTTATATAAAAAAAGCAACCTTAAATAATCAAGGATGCCCCATCTTCTTTATACACCCGGCAGGATTCGAACCTGCAACCGCCTGATTCGTAGTCAGGTACTCTATCCAGTTGAGCCACGGGTGCAATATCTAATTAAATTAAATCACATAAATGTGAATGCCGAGGGCCGGAATCGAACCGGCACGGTGATCACTCACCGCAGGATTTTAAGTCCTGTGCGTCTGCCAGTTCCGCCACCCCGGCAATAAAAACTGTTCAGATTCAATATTAAATATAATACAATATTCGAGGTATAAAATCAAGGCTATTTTAAAATAAAATCCGACTATAAAAGGAAATTTTTTTGTTTATTGTAATGTACAACTTTAATAAAACAACATGTCCAAGGAAGGTAATACAATGAAACATTTTTTAGTTGACTACCATTTTAATTAGCTTTTTGAAGTCTCTTATTGGTTTATTTTTTGGGATTTCTTCGAAAATATGGTAATCAGAATGATGATGGGGTTATTTATCGATGTTGTAATTGATTCAAAAATTAACTGACTTTTTCCACAAGACTCTACAAAAAATTTTAATATATCTGGCCAAACATTTAATGAAAATTTATGGCGTTTAGATCAACTTTTAAATTTCTCACTCTAATAACTGATCTGCATATAAGTCAATAAATAAGGCGCCTAAAGGAGCGGTTATTAAAATTGCTAAAGTCGCTGCAACCAAAATCAATTCCCCACTCGCAAAGCCTACCATTAAAGGTATTCCTCCTAACGAAGCTTGAACTGTTGCTTTAGGAATATAGGACCCCATAATAAATATTATCTCATGCCTATTGAAACCTGCTCTGAAAATAGATAAAAAAACACCCAACATTCTAAATATTAAGCCTAATCCAATAACCATCAAGACTCTCCATCCAGCTTTTAAAATATAAAATGGATTAACCGTCACACCTAAGCATGCAAATAAAAAAATCTCTGCATAAGACCAAATTCGATTAAAAACATTAGCCAATTGAGTAGCTGAATCCGGACACTTTTCTCTTAGAAACAAATGACAGGTTAATACTGCTAACACACCAGAATACGGTATCCAATTATTTATCGGTTTCTCTAACCCCATCATGACAAGAGACATAGCTATTGATAATATTAATAACATCTCATTCGATAGTTTATAACGTCGACTAATCCAACTCAATATTCCTCCAGTAACTCCCCCTATTAACATCCCAAAAACTATTGTAATCGGAACAGATAATAACAAACTGGCAGAGAAAGTTCCTTCTTGATTCACTTGCATAAATGCGGCAAATAACACAAATATCAAGATATCATCAGCCGTTCCCCCTGCTAGTATCATTTGAGGAATTCCTTTCTCAGTTCCTTTTTCTCGATCTATTAAGCCTACCATTCTTGGAACCAGTACAGCCGGAGATACAGCTGCTAACACACTTCCTAGCAAAAGAGATTCTGCATAAGTGATCCCTAATATATAGTGCCCTACTATTCCAATGCCCAAAATTTCTAATAAAGCTGGTATGAAACACATTAAAACCGCTGGTTTTCCTACTTTTAATAAATCTCGGTAATCTAATGTCAAACCAGCTTTAATAAGAATAATCATTAGCGCTATCTGTCGAACTTCTCCTGCTATCTTTAATAAATTTTCATCTAGAATATCCAACATAGAAGGACCTAAAACAATTCCAATTAACAAGTAAGCAACTAATCTTGGAATTCCTATCCTTTGTATGAACGAACCACTTAACCAGCCCAAAAACATTATCAAACCTAAACCTAATAACATAATCAACCTCCTCAAAATAAAAAGACTTCTGCATAGCAAAAAAAGCCTGCAGAAGTCATCAATCTAAATCAGATGGTTTATCTATCTTTTCAATAGAAAGGAAGAACTTCATTTCCCTTTTATTATCATAAACATAGATGTTATAGATCACAATAACAAATTGCAACTCATATCCTTCACTGTTAATTTTTGTTCAAGCAAGATCTTAAAAAATAGCATCGTAAAAGTTTTTTCTTTTTATTTACAGTTAAACAATGAGATACTTTTTTCATCTGCTTTTACTGATCAATACATTTACATTAAATCAATATTTTTCAAATATACTCTATATAAACAACTAGCCATTAAATAATTCTGTCTGACGGATTCGAGCAAAAGCTTGGCGAATCACTGAATCATCCACTGTAATTGCAAAACGGATATAACCCTCTCCACTTTCCTCTCCAAAAGCAGTTCCTGGTAGAACAACAATATGAGCATTTTCCAACAGATACTCAGCTACCTCTTCCGCTGTCATTCCTGTTTGTTTGATATTTACAAATGCATATATCGTTCCCATTGGTTCCAACATACTCATCTTAGGTGTTTGACACACTTCTTCATAGAGGATATTCAAACGTGAGCGATATTCTGCCAGCATGGGTGCTTGAATTCGTTCTTTATCCTTTAAAGCGTGCAAAGCTGCTCTTTGAGAAATGGAAGGTGCAGTAAATACATTATTTTCATTAATATTACGAACAATATCAATCAAGGATTTTGGTGCAGCGATGAACCCAATTCTCCACCCCGTCATAGCATAATCTTTAGAAAAACTACCGATTACTATCGTTCGTTCTTTCATACCTGGAATTGAAACAATCGGAACAAAAGACGATTTATAACTATAAAGGGTGTAGATATCATCACTAATAACAACAATATCTCGGTCCTGACAAATCTTAGAGATAGCCTCAAGGTTCTCTCTAGAAAAACAGGCTCCTGTTGGATTATTAGGAGTATTAATGATAATCGCTTTTGTCTTATCCGTAATCTTTGCTTCAAGTCTTTTGGGATCAATTTGAAATAAGTCTTCCTCATAAGTTGGAACTGTCGTAGGGATTCCTCGAGTCAGGAGAACTTGTTGGGGATAAGGTGTAAAGTATGGTTCATGGAGAATAATTTCCTCCCCATCATTGGTAATCGATTCCAGAGCCAACCACATAGCATGACATCCAGATGTTGTTACCATAATTTCATCAGTTGAATATTTCACACCATAATTATCTGCCAAATTTTCAACTAAGGCTTGCCTTAATTCAATATCTCCTTGAAAACTAGTGTAATGAGTATGTCCATCTAAGGCATCCTGCATGGTCTTACGAATCACTTCACCATCAGTTGTTATATCCGGATCTCCCAAACTAAAGTCAATCACATCGTCATAGCGATCTAAAAGGAAATCACTATTACCCATTGGTGTGGAAAAATCTTCTTGATATCTTTCTGCTATATATTTCTTCATTATTTATCATCTCAATTTCTATTAATCTATAAAAATAAATGAGCAAGTAATACTGCTAATGGTAAAGTAATAATCGTACGTTCAACAAAGATTATGAACAAATCTTTTAAATCTAAAGGTATTTCAGAATTTAATATAACCGCTCCAGTTTCAGACATATAAATCAATTGTGAAAAAGACATAACGCCCACTACAAACCGTGTCAATTCTGACGAAACACTGCTTACGATAACACTCGGCAAAAACATATCTGCAAAACCTAGAAGAGTTGCCTGTGAAGCCAAACTGGCTTCCGGCACTTGCAGCAACTTAAAAATAGGTATTAAAGGAACAGCTAGCCATTCAAAAATAGGTGTATACTCTGTCAATATTAAAGCGAAAGTTCCCCAACACATTACTAATGGCATCAGAGTAACATAAACATCAATCACTGTCATAATCCCATCTTTAATAATCTCACCAAGACTATTAGCTGTTTCTGCTTTAGCGTATCCATTAGCCAAAGCCCACTCGAATTGACTATAGTTTTCAGGTACCTCTTCGTTAATTTGTTTACCTGCTTTAGGATGATAGACATCTTCTTTTATAGTTAATGGCCAAATTCTCGGTAGAATTACAGCAGCTACCAGACTTACTAAACAGATTGTCAGATAAAATTGAGGGAAATACTGAGCCAAATCAAGAAAATTAGCAACCACTACCGCAAAGGGTAAACTAACAAGAGAGAAACAAACGGCAATAATAGAAGCTTCCTTTGCAGTATAATAACCTTGCTTATACTGCTTATCCGTTAAAACAACCCCCACTGGACCACTACCAATCCAAGAGGTAATCCCATCAATAGCTGCTCTGCCTGGAACTCTAAAAAGAGGCCTCATTATTCTTCTTATCATGGTTCCAAAGAAATCCATCAAACCAAAATTCATTAGAAACGGTAAGAAAAAGCCACTAAAGAAAAACCATGTTGCTAGAGTTGGCATTAAATCAAAAATCATGGTTCCACCAGTCGCTCTGGAATAAATAACTTCACTTCCTATTGAATAATAGGTCACTATTGCAAAAATTGCTCCTATGACTCTAAAAAATAACCACAATGGGGTAACAACAAATAATTTATTCCAAATAGAATCTTTTTTGATAAATTGCGGCTTGAAAATTGTACAAAACATAGTAACAACCGCACTAACAACAATCACCCAGGTCATAAAGAAAGGCAAAGACTCACCAATTGCAACTTTCCCCATCTCAGCCATAGCTCCAACACCAATCGTAAAATTGCTACCTAATGCTTCAATATTTAGAATTGTTCCCCATTGTAACGGAATCACAAATAAAAACAAACCTAAAAGGGATGGAAGAAAAAATTTTATTTTTTGCGATAGCGTGTACTGTTTTTTCTCACTATAATTCATCATAAACTCCCTTTCTCAAAATTAATATAAGAGTAGTGTAGCAAAGTATGAAAGGTCTTTTCAACAAAAAATTAGAATCACTCGTCATTTTTTAATTTAATTCTTACTTTATCTTTGGTTTATATATAAAATAGTACCTCTAAAAGCCCTATTATAGCTAAAAGGCTATAATAGGGCTAATATATTTTATCTAAACTTTTTGGGGCTCAGGAAACTCGACATGTGATTGCATTTCTATATGATTATATAAATGACAGGCTACAAAGTGTTCAGGCTCTACCTCTCTTAATTCCACTGGAGTCTCTTTACAGATATCCATACAATACTTACACCTACCCGCAAAACGGCAACCTTTTGGCGGATTAACCGGACTTGGTACATCCCCTTCCAGAAATATCCTTTCTCTTTTTACACCCACTTTTGGTATAGGAATCGCTGATAATAGTGCTCTTGTATAGGGATGAAGCGGATTTTCAAAAATTCGTTCATAAGTCCCCAATTCCACAATTTGGCCTAAATACATCACTGCAATCCGATCTGAAATATGTCGGACTACCGACAAATCATGCGAAATAAATAGATAGGTTAATCCTAATTCTTCTTGCAGACGATCCATTAAGTTTAATATCTGCGCTTGAATAGAAACATCCAATGCTGATACAGGCTCGTCTAAGACTAAAAATTTTGGTTCAAGAATTAAGGCTCTCGCAATCCCTATCCTTTGACGCCTCCCACCATCTAACTCATGTGGAAAAGATCCAGCTAATCTGCGAGCTAACCCCACTGTTTCCATCATACGATAAACTTTTTCTTCTAATTGTTTTTGACTACCTGCTAAACCGTTAACTCTTAAAGGCTCAGCTATTAAATCAAAAGTACTCATTCGTGGATTTAGTGAAGAATATGGATCTTGGAATACAATCTGCATTTCTTGACGCATTTTTCGCATTTCCTTTAAACCTTTATATTCAAGTATATTTTTACCTTCTAAAAATATTTCACCTGAAGTCGGTTCATGCAAACGAATGATAGCTCTACCTGCAGTAGACTTACCACAACCTGATTCTCCAACAAGTCCCAACGTTTCTCCACGTTTTATATCGAAACTAATATTATCTACAGCATGTAAATCTCCGGCTTTCGTAGGAAAATATTTTTTTAAATTACGAACACTAATTAAAATCTCTTTATTATTATCTTTCATGCTTCTCATTCCCTTCATCATTATATAAGTGACAAGCTACATAATGACCTGGCCTAGCCTCTCTAAACTCAGGGAACTTATGCTTACATATTTCCATACAATGTTTACATCTCGGATGAAAACGACACCCACTAGGCAAATCAGAAGGATCGGGTGTAGTCCCAGGAATAACTCTTAGTTGATCGAGATCCTCATCAATACTTGGGATCGAATCGAATAAGCCACGAGTATAAGGATGAAGTGGTTCTGCATAGAGATTCTCTACTGATGCATGTTCAACAACTGATCCCGCATAGATAACTGACACAAAGTCACAAATTTCTGCCACTACACCCAAATCATGAGTAATTAAGATCATCGATGTCCCATATTTATCTTTTAAATCTTTCATCAACTCAAGCACTTGTGCCTGAATCGTCACATCTAAAGCAGTAGTTGGTTCATCTGCAATAATTAATTCTGGATTACAAGATAATGCCATAGCAATTACAACTCTCTGCTTCATCCCCCCAGAGAATTGATGAGGATAGTCATTAATGCGTTCTTTTCTAATTCCTACAAGCTCTAGCATTTCTTCTGTTTTAGCTATGAGCTCATCCTTATCTAAATCTTGATGAAGTTCAATTACTTCCTTAATTTGATCGCCAACCGTCATGATAGGATTTAACGATGTCATAGGATCTTGGAAAATCATCGAAATTTTATTGCCACGAATATTAAACATATCTTTTTCTTTAACTTGCATTAAGTCTGTCTCTTCTAAAATGATTTCACCAGAGGTAATCTTTCCCGGAGGGTCTTGAATCAACTGCATAACAGCCAAAGCTGTGGTTGTTTTTCCTGCTCCAGTCTCGCCTACTAGACCCAATGTTTCTTTTTTACCTATTTTTAAGTTTAAATTATTCACAGCATACACGGTGCCTGAATCTGTTTCATACTGAACACTCACATTTCTTAAATCTAATAATTCAACCATCTCTATCCCCCTATCGTTTCAACTTAGGATCGAGCGCATCCCGAAGTCCATCACCCAAAACATTTAAAGCAAAAATGGTAGTAACAATTGCTAGACCAGGGAATAAAGTCATATGAACTGCATCTCTAATATACGAGCGACCACCGGAGAGCATGGCCCCCCATTCCGGTGTAGGCGGCTCTAATCCTAGCCCAATAAAGCTTAAACCAGCAGCATTAATAATGGCATATGCCACCCCTAAAGTCGCTTGAACTATAATAGGTGCCATACAATTTGGAATGATATGCTTAAGAATTATTCTAAAATCACTCGACCCGTTGGCTTTTGCAGCCTCTACAAATTCCATATCACGAATTGAAAGGACAGATGAGCGCACCAAGCGAGCATACCCTGGTATAGCTGCTATTCCCACCGCGATCATTAAATTTGCTAATCCAGGACCTAAAGCTGCCATAATTGCAATTGCCAAAAGAATGTCTGGAATAGATTGTAAAACATCTATAAATCGCATTAAAATATTATCTACTTTTCCACCGTAGTAACCGGTTATCGCTCCAATTGCTACACCCAAAATCAATGATATGGATACAGATATAAACCCAACTTTAAGTGAAATTCTGGATCCATAAACAACACGACTAAAAATATCTCGACCTAAATCGTCTGTGCCAAAAAGATGTTCAGCACTGGGTCGAGCAAATTGATTTTGTAAATTTTGTTCCGCAAAACCATAAGGTGCAATCTGATCCGCAAACAACGCCACAATTATTAATAGGACTATAATAGCTAAGCCAACCATTGCAAGTTTATTGCGTTTCATCCTTATCCAGATGTCTTGTAAACCACGAAAACGACCTCGTTCCTTTGCTAACGGGGGAGAGATAACCTCTTTGACCTCAGGTAATTCTTCTTCAATAGGAGCTTCAAAATGGTCTCGTTCAATATCTACTAACTCTTCTTCAGTTTGTTCTAATTTAGGATTTTCCATCTTAATCCCCCTATACGTATTTAGTCTTAATTCTAGGGTCAACAAAAGTATATAATATATCAACTATCAAATTGACAATACTAAACGTGACCGCCACAAATAATACACACCCTAATACCATTGGCATATCACGCATTTTTATTGAGTCAACCATTAAACGCCCAATTCCTGGAATGGAAAAAATAACCTCAGTCATTAATGCTCCTCCCATGAGCTGTCCAAATTGTGTCCCAACAATTGTGATGATTGGAATAAGAGCATTACCTAATGCGTGCTTCCAAATAACTACATTCTCACGTTGCCCTTTTGCTTTAGCCGTTTGAATATAGTCTTGTCGAATTACCTCAAGCATCGATGACCGAGTCATCCGAGTAATGACCGAAACAGACTGAGAACCTAAAGCAACTGCAGGTAAAACCATTTGCTCTGGACTAGAGAAACCAGAAGATGGAAACCAACCTAATGAAACGGAAAAGAACATAATCAAAAGTAATCCTAACCAAAAAACAGGCATAGAAATACCAATCAAAGCAAATATCATGGCAATATTATCAAAAATAGAATACTGTCTGATCGCACAAATAATCCCAATCGGAACGCCTAATAAAACTGCAAATGCTATCGAAAGAAAAGCTAATTGAACAGTTGCCCCTGCCCGATTTAAAATTTCCATAGCTACCGACGATTTGGTGATATAAGAAGTTCCTAAATCGAACTTAGTAAAAATGTTTGTAATGTATCTTCCAAATTGAACCAAAAAAGGATCATCAAGTCCCATTTCAAGTCGAAGAGCTTTAACAGCTGCTTCTGATGCAGATGGACCTAATGCATTTCTAGCTGGATCTCCGGGAGTAATATATAAAAGGGCAAAAACAATAAAACTGACCCCGAGAATAACCGGAATTAAGTATAATAACCGCTTAATAATATATTTAATCATTCATTTACACCTTCTTTTATATTTAGAGGAGATGTTCCCATCTCCTCTACTAAAATTACTATTATTCGGCACTCTTAGTAACCGGTGCGAGTTGATACCAACCAAAAGGAGATAGTTTTAAATTTTGAATTTCCTTTTGAGCACCCACTGTTAATTCCTTATTATGTTCCGGAACCCAAGCCGTTATTTCCATTAACTTCTCTTGTACCTGCCGATATAAATCTTCCCGCTCTGAATCTTCTTTAGCAAAACGTGCTTCTTCCAGTAATTTATCAATTTCTGGATCATCTAAATAGATATAATTTCCACCTTCACCTGCAGAAGATGAATGGAAACATGGATAAAGGAAAGTATCTGGATCCGGTGAATCCGCCGTCCAAGCAATCTCAAACATTTCTTGTTCACCTTTTTTTAATAACTCATTAAATGCTGACCATTCCAATACATTAATCGATACATCGATTCCAACCTCCGCTAACTGTTCTTTCATAGCGGTTGCCATATCGATTCGGTCCTTATTCTCATTGGTTGAAATAGACGTTGAGAAGCCATCACCAAAACCAGCTTCCTCCAAAAGTTTTTTTGCTTTTTCTACATCTCTTGCTCTTGGTTGCATGCTATCCGAAATCGAATATTGTAAGGTTGGTGACATTACACCAGAAGCTGTTTTACCTAACCCTCGGAAAACAGCCGATACAATCGAATCTATATCAATTGCATAAGAAATAGCTTCACGAACTTTTGGATCGTTGAACGGCTCTTTTTGAGTATTAAATCCTAAATATGTTGTTCCATAGTCAAACGATTTAAGTAATTGTAGTTTTTCATTACCTTCTATTTTTTCCATATCATTAGCAGCAATATCATAGGCAATATCAACACCACCTGATTCTAATTCAATCACACGATTACTTGGTTCAGGAATGACACGGAATAATAAAGTTTTATAAGCCGTTTTTTCTCCGTGATAATCTTCATATCTTTCTAATTCAATGGAATCAGCTTTTGTCCATTTGACAAATTTTACAGCCCCTGTTCCAACTGGTTGACGAGTATAATCATCTCCAGCATCTGTAACAGCCTTCTCATTAACAATATATCCTCCTGGATGGCAAAGAGCTGCTAGTATCCCTGAAAAAGGTTCTGTTTGTTTAAACTCAACGGTATAATCATCCACTGCTTTTAAACTATTAATATCAATTGTTTCAAATAAATGTTTCACATTTGGTGCTTCAATAGCCCTCTTAAGTGAAAAAACGACATCTGAAGCCTTCAGTTCCTCACCATTATGAAATTTTATGCCTTGTTTTAATTTAAAAACATACGTTGAATCATCAGGTTGCTCAATACTCTCAGCTAAACTTGGCTCTGCCTCACCATTCTCATTAATTTTTACTAAACCTTCATATATTTGATTCATAATATGACTTGATTGATTATCGTTGGTAGCAACAGGATCTAAAGATATAGCGTCTCCAGAAGTTGCAACCGTTAAGGTCTCTCCACCACCTGCACCAGAGCATCCTGCAACATTGAATATAGCTAATACTAATAAGACTAATAGACCTAATTTTCTTTTCATCTGTCTCCTCCTAAAATTTTATAATCGATCAAAATTTTCAATAAAATGTTTTTTTACTCACCCTTTCCGCCTGTATTGTAACCGCATTCAACAAGCATATGTTACAATTAGCACAAGGTTTTGTCAACGCTTTCACAGCTAAACTAATCATATTCTAATACTATACGAATTTTAAAACTTTAAAATTTTATAAATTAGAAGCGAGTTAAAACTTGCACAAGATTGTCATGTTAATTTATTATAAATTAATATACATCAATAAGTTTTTATTTTCTTAAAAGGCAAACTAAAAAGAGGAGCCCTTATTTAAATAAGGACTCCTCTTTCTTTAATATTTTATTCTTACTGCTCATTCGATTTTATTTTCATTTAAATTAAAATCCCTCTAGTTTATAAAAGGCAATTCACATTTAAAATTTTCTAAAACGATCATATCGTTTAATAATTCGATCTTGTACGGAGATCTGCTTTAATGACGAAAACTTTTTGATGATTTCTACTGATAAATATTCAAGAAGTTGTTTCTTAGTATGGGCACTTTCTTGTATAATTCGATCAATCACTTTTAAATCAAGTAAATCTTCTGCGGTTAACTTCATAATTTCTGCTGCTTGAGGTGCTAGTGAGGAATCTTTCCATAGAATTGACGCAAAACCTTCAGGAGATAGAATCGAGTAAATTGATTTTTCTAACATCCATACCTCATCTGACAAGGCAAATGCAATAGCTCCACCAGACCCTCCCTCACCTAGAATAATAGCTAATGTCGGAACTGTCAGCTGAGCCATTAACTTAAGAGATCCAGCAATGGCTTCACCAATCCCAGCATTCTCAGATTCAGGAGTAGCATCTGCACCAGCAGTATTAATCAGGGTTAGTATGGGGCGATTGAACTTCTCAGCTTGTCGCATTAATCGTTGAGCTTTGCGATATCCAGCTGGTCTTGCCATACCAAAATTACGCTCCATATTATCGAAAAGATTCTCTCCCTTTTGAATACCAATAATCGTGATCGCTTGATCTTCTACCAGACCCACTCCTCCAACAACTGCTTGATCATCACCTGAGAGACGGTCTCCATGCAATTCGATAAAATAATCACATAGATGATCAATTATTTCTTTGGCATTAATTCGATCAGATTGTCGTGCTTGCAATACAATTGAATAAGCATCCATCTATTCCTCCTCCTTTATGTCAAGTGAATGAATAGTTAACAATTGCCTAATCACTTCTTTTTGAAGATCACGTGAAACAATCGAATCAATGAAACCATTCTTTAAAACCGTTTCACTCTCTTGAAAACCATGCGGCAGTTCGGCATGAATTGTTTGTTCAATAACCCGTTTCCCTGCAAACCCAATGGTTGCCTTTGGTTCAGCAAGTATAATATCTGCCTGGTTAGCAAAAGAAGCGGTCACCCCACCGGTTGTAGGCTGCGTCAAAACGGCCAAATAAAATAATCCAGCCGCATCATGCTTGGCTACAGCTTGAGATACTTTAGCCATCTGCATTAAAGAGATAATTCCTTCTTGCATTCTAGCTCCGCCCGATGCAATATATAAAACCACTGGTAATCGTTTCTCAATCGCTTTTTCAAATAAACGAGTCAGCTTCTCTCCCACAATATGGCCCATTGAAGCCATAATAAAACGGGAATCCATTACCCCTACAGCAATTGTTTGCCCTGCAATTTTTCCTAATCCCGTGACAACTGCTTCTTGTAAACCCGTATTCTCTTGTTTATCTTTCAATTTATCCATATAATCAGGAAAATTGATTGGATTCACTAAATCTATTTCGGCATCCAATTCTTCAAAAGTCTCCGAATCCAATAGCCAGTCAATTCGATCATAGGCAGGAAATTGTAAAGGATAATGGCATTTTCTACAAGTTCGATCTTCTGGGAGATCCTTTCTTACTAGTGCTTTCTTACATCCCGGACATGTAAAAGTAGCTCCATCAGGTATTTGTTTGATCCTTTGCTGGTAATTATCAGGCTGACTAGGGTTTAAACGGATACTATTTTTATATTTATTTTTTCGAAATAACGCCATCCGCTAGTCTCCCTTCTTTAAATCTGCTAACCACTGTTCTAGAAAATCATTTTCTAGCCACTGAGTATGAAATTCCCCACGTTGAACTTGTGGGTCTTGAGCAAGTGCCTCAAGTAAATCGACATTCGTTTCAACGCCTTCAATTACAAACTCCGTCAGCGCTCGATTTAATAGTGCCCAAGCCTGTTCTTCTGTTTGCTGATGAACAATAATTTTTGCAATCATCGAATCATAAAAAGGTGATAAATATGAAGGGGCATAAATACCTGTTTCCACTCGTAATCCTAGCCCTCCTGATGGTAAATTAAGAGCCTTAATCTGTCCACTAGAAGGTTGAAAGTGAGTGAAAGGGTTTTCGGCATTAAGCCTTGCCTCAATTGATACCCCTGAAAATTTTATATCCTCCTGTTGATAGGCTAATTTTTGATCCGCAGCAATCTTAATTTGCTCTTTGACAATATCAATTCCCGTAATCATCTCTGAGATAGGATGTTCTACTTGTAAACGAGTATTCATCTCCATAAAATAGAAGTTACCTGCTTGATCAAGTAAAAACTCTATCGTTCCAGCATTTCGATATCCAATTGTCTGAGCAGCCTTTACAGCAGCCTGACAAATTTGATACCGAATATCTTCACCAACAGATAAGGCAGGAGCTATTTCAATGACTTTTTGATGCTTTCTTTGTAAAGAACAATCCCTTTCCCCCAGATGGATCACATTTCCATAGTGATCAGCCAATAACTGCACTTCAATATGCTTAGCAGCATCAATTACCTTTTCAATATATATATCTTGATTCCCATAAATACTCTGAGTTTCATTTTGAGCTTGTTCAAATAAACGCTCAAAGTCATCAGCCTGATCGACCCTTCTCATTCCCTTACCGCCGCCTCCATCAGCAGCTTTAATCATCACAGGATAGCCGATTTGGTCAGCCAACTCTTTACCATTTTTTACAGAATAAATAAGTTCTTTAGATCCTGGCGTCACAGGAACCCCCGCTTCGATCATGGTTTGACGAGCATTATACTTATTACCCATTAATCGCATCACTTCACAACTAGGGCCAATAAAGGTAATACCAACTTGCTGACACATTTCCACAAAATCATATCTCTCCGATAGAAATCCATATCCCGGATGGATCGCATCTACTCCCGTTACAATTGCAGCACTCAATATCGCAACAGGATTTGCATAGGAATCGAGACTTTTTGCTGGACCAATACATATTGCTTCATCTGCCAATTCAGTATGCATCGCTTCACGATCTGCTTCACTAAAAATGGCCACTGACTCAATCCCTAATTCTCGTAATGCTCGGATAATTCGAACCGCAATTTCTCCACGATTGGCTACTAAGACTTTATGGAATCTCATCTTAACACTCCTATGCTTGATCTAAATCTGAAATGATAAAGGTCATTAAGGCTTCAGAGACTACTTCACCTCTTTGATTAGTAATAACCCCTTGTCCTTGTCCCATTCTTTTTTTCAGCTTAACGATATCGACTGTCACTGTTAAACAATCCCCAGGCACTACATTTTTACGGAATTTTACTCTATCCAACGCTGCTAAGAAAGCAATTTTCCCCTTAAAATTATCACTCTTGAGTAAAGGAATCGATCCGACTTGAGCCATTGTTTCAATCTGAAGAACTCCTGGCATAATCGGATTACCTGGAAAATGTCCTTGTAAGTAGGACTCATTTGCGGCTACATTCTTACGAGCCACAACCCGCTCCTCTGGAATTAATTCCTCTACACGATCCACAAAAAACATCGGATAACGATTTGGTATAATCTCCATCACTTCTTGGGCTGTCAATACTGGCTCTTTCATTACTTCGGTCATCTTTATCCTCCTAGGCTTGAATTCGAACTAGAACCTGTTGATACTCTACAACTTCTTCGTTCTCCACGCATATCTCTACCACTTGGCCTGAGATTGGGGCAGGTATTTCATTCATCATTTTCATCGCTTCAACAATACAAATAGTTTGCCCTGCTTCAACTTGATCTCCTACTTTAATAAAAGCTGGCTCTCCGGGCTTAGCTTGAAAATAAACAATTCCAACAATAGGTGAGGTGACTGCTTGCTCATTACTTGATTGAACCTCAACATCAAAAATCTCTTTTTCTCCATTGGTATTGTGAATTAAAGACGGTTCTTCAGTATGATAGGGTTCCACATTATTATCTGAATGACTCGTCAATTGAGGAACTTCTTTCGCTAAGATAAGCTCTGTTCCATCTTGTTTGAATGACAAATATGCTAAACTTGATTGATCAATTCTTTCTACTATTTCTAGTAATTCTTTCTGATCCACTCTACTTATTCCTCCCAGCGTTTAAAAATTAAGACCGCATTATGTCCACCAAATCCTAATGATGTAGACATTGCATAGCTCAACTCAGCTTGACGCCCTTGTTCAGGTACGTAATCCAAATCACATTCTGGATCAGCCTCTTTTAAACCTAGTGTAGCGGGTACAAAACCTTCTTGCAATGCTTTAATAACCGCAATAGCCTCTACACCCCCTGCAGCTCCTAATAAATGACCAAAATGGCCCTTAGAAGATGAAACAGGAATTTGATAAGCATGATCTCCTAAAGCATATTTTATTGCCACTGTTTCGCCAGAATCATTAGTGGGAGTAGACGTTCCATGAGCATTAATATAATCGATGTCTTCTGCAACAATTTCGGCTTGTTTCAGTGCCATCTTAATAGCTTCTCCGGCTCCGGAACCATCTGGACGTGGAGCCGTCATATGATAAGCATCTGAATTAGCGCCGTATCCCACCAATTCAGCTAATATTTTGGCACCTCGTGCTTTAGCGGATGTTAGTGATTCCATAAAAAGGACTCCTGCCCCTTCTCCCATGACAAAACCATCACGATCTTTATCAAAAGGACGAGAAGCCGTTTCTGGATCAGAGTTAGTCGAGAGAGCTGTTAATGCCGCAAAGCCCCCTAAACCAATTTCATTGATCGTCCCTTCTGTTCCGCCAGCAATGCAAGCATCAAGTAAACCACACTTAATTTTTAAGAAAGCTTCTCCAATTGAATTTGTTGCCGATGCACAGGCAGTAACAATATCTAAACTTAATCCTTGCGCTCCTAATTGCATCGAAATATTCCCTGCTGCCATATTTCCAATTGTCATCGGAACAAATAAAGGAGGTATCCGCTTATGTCCTTTCGCTAACATTTTAGTGATCCCATTTTGAATTTCAACTATCCCACCAATTCCAGACCCCACAATAACGCCAACTCGAGAAGCGTTTGCCTTAATATCATAAGCCGCCATTGCGGTAGCCTCATGAGCTGCAATAATTCCATATTGAGTAAACCAGTCCATTCTTTTCGCTTCTTTTCGACTAAGAATCGGCTCAGGATCAAACTCTTTTACTTCGGCAGCCACTTTGACCTCCCAATCAGAAACATCTATTTTTGTGATAAAATCAATTCCTGATTGGTTGTTTTTCATACTTTTCCAAAAATCATTCACACTATTGCCGATTGGTGAAACGGTTCCTAAACCCGTTATAACAACTCTTTCCATTTCGCTTATCTCCTTACATTCTCATGCCGCCGTTTACTTCAATTACTTGTCCTGTCACATAGGAACTTGATATTAAATAGTTAACCGCGATCACAATATCCTCAACGGTTCCTAATCTTTTTAAAGGTATATATTCAAGCATTTGATTTTTAACTTTCTCACTCAATTGATTAGTCATTTCTGTTTCAATATAACCTGGGGCAATACAATTTACACGAATAGTACGAGGAGCTAATTCCTTAGCTAATGATTTTGTCATTCCAATGATACCAGCTTTTGAGGCTGCATAGTTCGCCTGCCCTGCATTCCCTGTGAGGCCAACAATGCTCGCCATATTAATAATTAAGCCTGATTTTTGCTTAATCATTTTCTTTGCTGCGTGCTTAGCCATATTAAAGCTTCCATATAAATTTGTTTTGACAACACTGTCAAAATCCTCGGGAGTCATCTTTACAAACAATCCATCTCGGGTAATTCCCGCATTGTTAACCAAAAGATCTAACCGTCCGTATTTTTCATGTACCAAATTTATCATTTTTTCTGCTTCATCATAATTACTAACATCCCCTATTAAGTAGTCTATCGTTTTTTCTGCATCTTTAAATTCTTCTTTAACAGATGACTCAATAGGTTGAAGTCCGTTCATCACTACTTGATGACCCTGTTTAGCTAAAGACTTCGCAATCGCTAGACCGATCCCACGAGCGGATCCTGTTACCAAACAAACTAAACTCATTTTGATTGCTCCTCTTGTATAAATGCTTTGATTTTTGCTACATCCTCAATTTTATCAACTGTCAGAGTATTGATAGATACTCGATCACGGCTCAGCATTTTAACTAAAGTATCTCCTGGACCAATTTGTATCAAATGGGTAATTCCTTTACTGATCATTAAATCAATCGTTTGTTTCCATTGCACAGGAGACACTAAATGCTGTGTCAAAAGTTTTTTTACTTTATCAGGTTGGTGAATAGATAAATCTGTATTGGATATCACTGGAATTTGAGATGATTCAAAGTGATAGGTTTGGAGTATTTCGTGATATTCATTCTGTATTGGAGCCATCAGCGGAGAATGAAATGGTCCCTCAACCTTTAAAGGAATAACCCCTTTAATACCTGTTTTTTTAGCCACTTTTCTCAATACCTTTAAATGCTTCTGACTACCCGCTACAACAGTTTGTGTAGCAGCATTGAAATTTGCTAACCACAATTCATCACATTCTGTGTGATCCACAAGTCTCTGCACTAGCTCTGACTTTATACCCACAACTGCGACTAAGCCACTTGGATAGCTTTCTGCTATCTTTGAACAATGTGCAGACATTAGTTCTCCTCGCTTAACAAGCAGATCAATTCCCTGTTCAAAGGTCAGCATTCCACTAGCCATTAAAGCACTATATTCACCTAAACTTAAACCAGCCATATAAGAAACGGCTGGCAGTTGAGGTCTAATTGCTTGATAAATAGCCATGGAGACACTTGCTATCGCAGGTTGAGCATTTCTAGTTTCGGAAAGTACATTACCACCTTCCTTCAGCCAATTGATTAAAGGCAATTGACTAATGACTTGAGCTTTCTCAACAACCCTCAAGCTTTCAGGATATTCTTGTATAAAATCAAGCCCCATTCCCGGATAATGTGCTCCTTGACCATTAAAAATAATTCCTAAAGACATACACGTCCTCCAATTTATTAATCAGCAATATATTTTAAATAACAATCACTCATTGCTTCTTTACAACCTGCCATATAAAACTGGATCGTCTCCGCTACTGAGGCCTCTTCATTAATTAAACCTGCTATCTGGCCGGCCATCATCGAACCCCCGTCCACATCTCCTTCAACAACCGCCTTACGTAACGCCCCTTTACCTAATTCGGCTAAACGCTCTAGATCTGGGGAGACTTTACTTGTTTCTTCCTTCTCAGCTTGTAGATATGTTTTGGTTAAACGATTACGCAACACTCTAACAGGGTGCCCTGTAATATGACCTGTAATCACTGTATCTACATCTGAAGCTTTTAGAATAGCTCGCTTAAAATTTTGATGGGCATTCGATTCATGAGCCACCACAAATCGGGTTCCTATTTGAACAGCAGAAGCACCTAACATCATTGCGGCGGCCATTGCGCGACCATCGCCAATTCCACCAGCAGCAATGACGGGGATTGAGACAGCATCTACTACTTGCGGTAATAAGGCAAGTGTGGTGGTCTTCCCAATATGTCCTCCCGCTTCCATACCTTCAATAATTACAGCAGAAACACCTATACGCTCCATTCTTTTGGCCAAAGCTACTGACGCCACTACTGGAATCACCGATATCCCATGCTCTTTAAAACGCTGCATGTATTTCCCAGGATTTCCTGCCCCAGTTGTAATAATTTTTATACCAGAGCTCAGCAAATAATCAACTACTTCTTCAACATGTGGATTCAGTAGCATAACATTTACTGCAAAAGGTTGATCTGTTCTAGCAAACATTGCTTCAATTTTATCCTTTACACGTTCAACTGGATCATGACCTGTTCCAACGACTCCCAAGCCTCCGGCATTTGAAACAGCAGAAGCTAGATCAGCATCTGCCACCCAAGCCATCGCACCTTGAACAATTGGATATTTAATTCCTAATAGTTCTGTAATAGGTGTTTTCATTATTATTTCCTTTTCATTGCGATTAACTATTTTTGTGCTTCAATATAGTTGACAAGATCTGATACCGTTTGGATATTCTCATCGGTATCAATTGTGATATCTAACTCATCTTCAATCTCATTGATCACTTGGAACAAGTCTAAACTATCCGCATCCAGATCATTTTCAAAGTTTGTTTCCAATAAAATTTTATCTGCTTCTACTCCTAATTCCTCTACGATAATTCCTTTAATTGTTTCAAATGTTGACATCATATTTTCCTCCAAATTTTTATAATTTAAATGATTGGTGTCCCCAGGCGAGTCCTGCACCAAAGCCTGTAAGAACAACCTGTTGTTTTCCCTCTAAACGAACTTTCTTTTCTTGAACAAGTTTATCTAATAAAACAGGAATACTAGCTGCTGATAAATTGGCAACACTTGCTATATTAGAAGGGATTTTTTCTTTCTCGATAGACAGCTTCTGCTCCATCAAATCTAACAATCGTTGGTTCGCTTGATGAGCAATCAAATAGTCAAAACTAAGTTGATGTTCTTCTATAAAATCTTTCAAAGTTGGAATCACTTGTCGCATGACAAAATTAAAAACTTCGCGACCTTTCATTTCCATAACAGCATTATTTTGGCAATAACTTACATCTACAGTAATGGCTCTTTCAGAATCTGCTTGTGCCAATTGTTGACTACAAAATTCGGGTAAAGCTTTGCCATTATTTTCAATTAGCAAACCCCCCGCCCCATCGCCGAACAATATAATTGTGGATCGATCATCGGGATTAAGGATTTGACTCATTTTTTCAATTCCTAAGACAAGAGTATAACCTTCCGTATACTGCTGTGATAATGCGTTAGCTACTTCTAAAGCCATGACAAAACCACTACAGGCTCCATTAATATCAAACCCCCAAGCGTTCTCAGCACCTATTGCCGCAATCAATTGATTAGCAAGAGAAGGGGTCGGTAAATAAGACGACATAGAGGCTACAACCACTAATTTTATATCAGAAAGCTGGCTTGACTGAACAATCTTTTTAGCCGCATTAATTCCCAAACTAATGAGACTTTCTTCAGCCCAATAACGACTTTTGATTCCCGTTCGTTGCTGAATCCAATCATCATTAGAATCTATCTGAGTTCGTTGAATCAACTTATCATTAGTTATTTTGTTACCTGGTAAGAAAGAACCAGTCTGTATAATATGCCCCATTATTGAAGCTCCTCTTCAGCTTGAAGGTCTATTTCTTGTAGGAAGCTATATAAATTTTGCAACCCTTTAATTAAAACAGTTGCTTCTTCATTTTTCATTCCAGTAATGGATCGTTCGACCATTTTATGATGGAATTTAGCATGCAATCGATAAAGTAGTTTTCCCTTTTTTGTCAGCCTTAATGTTATCACTCTTCGATCTTTTGGATCAGCCTCTCTGATAACATAATCTTTTTTTACAAGATTACGAATTGAAACAGACACGGTTCCAGCAGTCACTCTCAGCTTTTTAGCTACTCCAGATGTTGTATTGCCGAACAGTCCAATTGCTTCAATAGTATGCATTTCTTTGACCGATAAATCTGAAAAATCACTCGATTGAAGAGAACTTTCTTCAATAATCAGTACCTGATTAAAAATATCTACTAGGTACAAATTGATTTCCCTAAGAAGGTCTTTTTCCAAAGCATCACCTCAATTTTGTTTGTTTGAACATCAAACTATTTGATAATCAAAATTCTACACCGGGATTTATTTTTTGTCAAATCATTTAATATTTTTATGATTTATAAATAAATTGTTATAAAAAAAAGCATCACATCCCAAAGGATATGATGCTTAAAATACTGACCCGTGCAGGATTCGAACCTGCGACCCACTGATTAAAAGTCAGTTGCTCTACCGACTGAGCTAACGAGTCTTTGCTGAATAAAATACAACAAAAAATATTATACAATGATCCATTAAATAAATCAATAAATAATCGATATTTCTTTAAATATTAGAGGGCTTTATTGTATCCTCTTTAAAAATGATAGGTGCCACCGCATAAATAATCACTAGAACAAGCGCCGAAATAATTGCAGTAAGAAGTGCGCTGGCTCCGTTCATCACAAATGAAAAATAAAGTGGCGACCATCCTTCTGGTGCATATTCGCCCCAATATACAACACCTGCTATAAAATGCCAAAAGAAACGAGCAAAGGTTCCAATTAAAACTGATAATATCAGATACAATGGTTTTCTTTTTGAACTTGAATGAAATTTATCAGCTATTAATCCTGCAAAGCCCGCAAACACAAAAGCAATAATATATTCAATAAAAGCTTGTAAAGCTCCGAGTATCATAACATTACCGGTTACAAAATGTAATAACCCCCAGATAAGTCCGGCTAGTAAACCAGCTTTTGTACCCGCTCGTAATGAAGTAATTGTCAAGGGAACCATTCCCAACGAAATTGTTAAAGATGTCCCGATCGTAGTCGGTAGCATAGAAAGTACCATTGCAACAGCTGCAAATATGGCCGCTTGAACCATTACCAAAACTCTTGTATTTTTTCCCATAAAAAAATCTCCTTACTTATTGGCAAAGTAAAGAGAGGCGGGCATAGTAATCCCACAAAAGTAATTCCTACGGACGCCTTAACGTCATCAGGTTCGAGGGTCAGGATCGAATCCACTCTCAGCCATCTGGCTCCCCTTTACTTAGCATTTATATTTATTTAATTTTACTATATCAAAGTTTTTATAATTTGTATAGTTGATTTCACAAAGTAATAGAACTCCTTTTCGATTAATAGTCCTCATACTAATCGTATTGTATCAGTTTATTATCTGGTTAAATCAACACGAAAACTCACAATATATATCAGACTACCGCCTGCGAGCAAACTAATGGCTTCCACTAAAACCATGCTCAAATAAATACTCCAAAAAGCCTGCCAACCTGCCCCTAACATGACAACTAATAAAGCAATCGTGAACATTGAAAGTGAGAAAACAATGCCCAACACGAAATACTGAATCAACATGGAGTTAATCTGATAAGAACATCGTTTCTTGATATAAGGAGTCAGCTTCTCTGCGATATAAGCTCCCATAAACAAAAAAACAAAACTTGATAACGACCCAACAATCATATCATAGACACCGTAAGAAAAAGAATTAACAATAAAAACACCCAACGTTATTCCATAAATATGACGTTTATTATATAAGGCTAAAAAATTTAAACCCTCACTAATTCTTAACCCCACTTTAAAAGACAGAGGCCCAAGAATCAGAGTTAGCACAATATAAAGACTAGCGACTAATGCAATCTTTGCCAGAGTAGAAACAGACGGACTTTCTTTTTTCATATACATTCTCCTTTATAGAATAAAATTCTATTAATAACTATGACCAAAGGACTTTTGGGTGGCTATATCCACCGAAGAATCATAGTGCTCCGAAGGAGCAAGAAGTAGTATATCACAGAAAGTCATCTCAGAGTATCCATTCAATTAATTATTAATAATTTTTTTAAGTTTATCTTTTGCTCGTCGAATGGCATGTCGCACTTGATTTCTATCCATTCCCTTTCTTTCGGCAATCTCTCGTGTTTTTAAGTTTTCATCTACATAATAATGCATGACTTCATATTCAAGTGGACTGAGGCTTTCTACAAAATGCTGAGAGTCTTCTTGAACAATAAATTGTGCTTCTGGGGATTCCTGCATCTGATAATTTGAACAGATAGAAGTATTTTTTGCATTTTTTGCTGCTTCTGACATACTTTCGTGTTGAAAAGAAGACTCTATCCATTCATTTCCTTTTTTTCGTCGCTTATCCGCACGGATTAAGTTATAAACATAGTTTCGATAAACACAAGCAAAATAAGGCGCAAAGTAAGGTCCCATCTTAGGGTCAAATCGTTGAATAGATAAATATAGCTGTAACATTCCCTCTTGTATAATGTCCTCAGGCGAACAACCCTCAATTGTTACAGAATAGGCAACTTTTTTAAATAACGGCATAAAGCGCTGAACCAGTAATCGAAAAATTATTTCATTGTGAATATCTTTTTGCAATGCTAGAATCAGCATTTCATTAGTATAATGATCAAATTTTTCCATTTCTTGCTCCATCTCCTTCATTTATTCATTCTTATTAAGCTGGTCTCTTAATTCATCTAACAACCTCATTTGCTCCACTTCCCATGGACTTCTCCTTCTAAGTCGAGCAGAATAATAATCCTTAACTTCTTGTCGGATCTGTTTCTTAGAATAATTAATTTCCAGCAACAGTTCCATCGCAGACATTCTTAATGCACCACGTTGAAAAATTAGCCATTGTTCGGCCATATCACTCGTTGCCACAACTACTCGATTCACTGGACTGATCCATTGACTTACTTCTCGTTCAATATAGGAATCCGCCGTTTCTCCTTCTTGAGTAAAAACAACTGACAGATGATATCGGTTATACGTTTTCGTAATACCTGGAACGAACTGGGCATCAAATACCACTATAATCGTAATATCTCGATACTTCCGATAATCAGAAAGTGCAAATAACAGCTGATCTCGTGCTTCAGCAATTTCATCTTTTTTCTGAAGTTGGGCTAGCTCTGGCCAAGCCCCGATCATATTATATCCATCCACAAACAATATTTCTCGACGCTTGTATTTCACTATATCACCTGCCTTACTTCAAACGATTTCTAGCCACTTCATACATCAGCACAGCTGCAGCCACTGAAGCATTCAAGCTTTGTACATGACCTATCATTGGAATTGTAACCTTTCCATCCGCTGTCTTAGCCACTAAATCTGAAACGCCTTGACCTTCATTTCCTATCACAAGCGCTAAAGGACCTGAACTATTCCACTTCCTCATATCCTCTCCAATCATATCGGTTGCGAAGACCCAAACCCCTTCACTCTGAAGCTTTTGGATTGTTTGCGAAAGATTAGTCACTCTTATGATCGGAACATGTTCAATAGCTCCGGTCGATGTTTTAGCTACTACATTGGTTAAGCCCACAGCCCTTCTTTTAGGAATAATGATGCCATGGACTCCGACTGCATCTGCAGTCCGAATAATTGAACCTAAATTATGTGGATCTTCAATACCATCTAAAATGATTAAAAACAAATCCTCATCTTGACTTCTAGCAAGATTAAATGCATCCTCAAGTTGAGAATATTCAAAAGGTGGTGTTGCTACCACTACTCCTTGGTGGTTCCCTCCATCTGACATTTCATCCAGCTTACTTTTAGGCACTTCTTGGAAAACGATTCCATTCCGCCGAACCAAATCCATTATACTCCCAATTTGTTCACCAGCAAGCCCTTTTTGCAAAAAAAGTTTATTTACCTGTTTACCAGAAGACAGATAACTTAAAACACTATGCTTACCATAAATAAACTCATCATTGAATTCAATGTTATCTCTTTTTTCGTGATTTAAAATTTGTTTTTCAGCAAATTTACCTTTTTGATGTTTAACTCTCTTCGGCACTATTCTTCACTCCCATGATCAATGTAATCAATCGCATATTTAATAAGCATAGCAATACGTTCTTCTTGATTAGTGATATGGAGCCAACCCAAGATGGCTTCAAAACCTGTAGCTTGTCTATATTCCCCAATAGAAGCATTTTTTGCCTTTGTATTTGCTTTATGATTTCTTCCTCGTTTATAAATCGCTATCTCCGCTTCAGTCAGAAAATCATCCCTTTTGATCCAACTTTGAATAACTCGCGCTTGTCCTTCAGCAGACACATATTTTACAGCTGCCTTATGTAATTTATTAACTTGAGTAAAACCTTGTTGAATAACATGTTGACGAATAGCCGTTTCATATACAGCATCACCCAGATAAGCGAGTGCTGCTCCATTTAGTAAAGTGAAAGGAGTCCTATTGATCTTTTTTTCTTCTGACACTCTTTAACCTCTCTTCCACGTAGTGCCTTGCGGTGTGTCATCTAGTAAGATATTTTGAGCTTTTAATTGTTCTCTTATTTCATCTGCTCTAGCAAAATCTTTATTTTTTCTAGCCTGATTGCGTTCCTCTATCATCGCTTCAACTTCAGCATCTAGAACCTCATTATCTTCTAAATCTAATCCAAAAATATCTAATAATTTTACTATTTCCAAGTAAAATCGATCTAGAATATTTCTTTCTACCTCTGAAGAATCCAAATATCGGTTCGCTATTTTTACCATTTCAAATATAGCTGTCATACCATTAGCAGCATTAAAGTCGTCATCCATTGCTTCTTCAAAGACCATCTTTTGCATTTCAAATTCTTTTATGACGTGAAGAGATAAATCATTAAATTCTGAATCTTCCTTTAAGTGTGCTTTTCGATTACTCAAACGTCTTAATACTTCTTTCAATCGACTAACAGATTGTTCCGCATTTATTAAGGCATTGCGGTCATAACGTAGCGGACGGCGATAATGAACGGTTGAAAGTAAGTATCGTACAACCATTGGATCAGTTTCTTCTAATAAGTCTCGTAGCAAAACAAAATTACCCAATGATTTGGACATTTTCTCATCGGTTTCTCCATAAGTCACAAAGCCATTATGCATCCAGTAATTAGCAAAAATATGGTCCGAATGCGCTTCTGATTGTGCAATTTCATTCTCATGATGGGGAAATTGTAAATCTTGTCCTCCTCCATGAATATCGAGTACTTCGCCTAAATACTTGGTTGACATCACAGAACACTCAATATGCCAACCGGGTCTCCCAAAACCCCAAGGAGATTCCCACGAAATTTCATTCTGATCCTTCGTCGCTTTCCAAAGCGCAAAATCTAAAGGACTCTCTTTACGTTGGTTTTCTTCATCATTTAATCGTTGACTTGCTCCTTGACGTAAGTCTGCTATCGATTGATCAGACAATTTACCGTAGGTTTCAAATTTGTCCGTACGAAAATAAACATCACCTTGGCTTTCATAAGCATAACCTTTTTCAATCAGGACTTTGATATATTGAATAATTTCTGGAATATTATCCATAACTCTCGGATGAATATTAGCAGGCTTGACATTAATCGCCTGCGTATCCTCTTGATAAGCAGCAATATATTTATCAGATAGCATTTTAGGCGTAAGCTTTTCTTCTTTGGCAGCTTTAATGATCTTATCATCCACATCTGTGAAATTACTTACATAATTCACTTCATAGCCTCTATATTCTAAATATCGGCGAATAATATCAAACGCAACAGCTGAACGTGCATTCCCTATATGAATATAATTATATACAGTCGGTCCACAGACATAGAAATTAACTTTTCCTGCTTGCTGAGGGATAAACTCTTCTTTCTGACGGGTTAAGGTATTAAAAATACTAAGTGCCATACTCGACCTTCTTTCTTCAAATAACTTGTGCTTTATTATAGCATCATTTAGCAGAGCTTTCGAATTATGGTCGAAAAAAGTGTTATTACAAGACCTTTTAATAAATCTTTGGTATATTAAAAATGTAACAAGTTGGTATTTATAGTTAATTTAAGGAGGATCTTATGATGAAAAATAAGCAGCTTCTATTTACCCCATTTGCTTCTCATGCTAACAAGTTAATAAATTATAATACACTAAGTCTTGATCAGGGCACAGCTTCCGCCTCTCATCAAGACTTATTATCTTTTTATAGAGGAAACAATTTAATAGCAAACCGCTTAATCAATTTCATTAAGCGTGGCTTTCCGCCGGAGGTGATCCTTTTATCTACACCCTTCCCCTAAAATTTAAAGGCCTTAAGCAAAGCGCTTTCAAAAAAATGAAAGATTCATTATAATATCATTAACTATTCTTAAGAAGGGATTGATATAGTGAACATTCGACAAATTATAGATGACAAATATCCTTTATATATTGATGGTAATTGGACTGAGGGGACGGGACAAGATTATATCACTGCCTATAATCCCGCTACCCATGAAGAGTTATCACAATTTATAGATGCAACGAATGAGGATGTTGATCAAGCGGTCGAAGCCGCAAGAAAAGCTTTTAGCACTTGGAGTATAACAAGTGTTAAGGAGAGAAGCTCTATTTTATTAGCGATTGCAGATCGTATCGAAGAGAATGCTGAACGTTTTGCTCAGATTGAAAGTTTAGATAATGGTAAACCTATTCGAGAAACATTAGGAGCCGATATCCCCTTAGCGATTGACCACTTCCGATATTTTGCTGGGGTCATTCGAGGCGAAGAGGATCAGGTTAAACTGTTAGACAATCAGACCATGTCGATGATTCTTAGAGAACCAATTGGAGTAGTCGCTCAAATAGTTCCTTGGAATTTTCCCTTTCTAATGGCCGCTTGGAAAATTGCCCCAGCTTTAGCAGCTGGAAATACAATCGTTTTTAGCCCATCTTCTTCAACCTCTCTTTCAATTCTTGAATTAACTAAAATTTTACATGAAATAGTACCAAAAGGTGTCTTTAATCTCGTAACAGGAAGAGGGTCCAAATCAGGCGATTACTTACAGCATCATAAAGGAATTGATAAGATTGCATTCACCGGATCAACTGAAGTCGGAAGAGGAATAGGGATTTCTGCCGCTGAAAATCTAATCCCTGCAACCTTAGAGTTAGGTGGAAAATCAGCCAATATATTCTTTGAAGATTGTGATATTGAGAAAGCAATTGAAGGAGTGCAATTAGGTATCTTGTTTAATCAGGGGCAAGTGTGCTCTGCAGGTTCAAGAATATTTGTCCAAGAAAGCTTCTATGACCAATTTATGGAAAAAATAATTACAGCTTTTAAAGAGGTTAAAGTTGGTAACCCAATTGAAAAAGAAACGCAAATGGGAGCTCAAATCAATGAGAAGCAAATTGAAACAATCGAAAAATATATTAAAATTGGACAAGAGGAAGGAGCTAAAATTCTTATTGGTGGCGAAAGATATCAGGAAGGGCCATTAGCTAAGGGAGCTTTCTTCCAACCAACCCTACTAGAAGCCACAAATGAGATGCAAGTAGCACAAGAGGAAATATTTGGTCCAGTAGGTACCATTATCAAATTTAAAGATGCTGATGACGTAATTCAAATGGCCAATGATAATGAATATGGACTCGGTGGTGGAGTATGGACATCTGATCTTAACACAGCTTTCAAAGTAGCACGAGAAGTTAGAACAGGGCGTGTATGGGTCAACACCTACACACAATTTGAGGCTGGCGCGCCTTTTGGTGGCTACAAAAATTCAGGTATTGGCCGCGAAACTCATAAAATGATTTTAGATGCCTATACGCAAACAAAAAATATTTATATCGATTTATCTGGTAAAGGTGCTGGACTCTATTAAATAGTATAAAAAAGGTAGGTTTAAAACCTACCTTTTTTTATTTTTTTGATTAGCCTTTATGAGAAGATCAACTCTACAAGCTCTTCAGCGGTCACATCGCCCAAATATTGTTTTAAATTAATGTTTGTCAAAACCTCTTTGACAGCATTTTTCTCAAATTTTACACCTCTTAAGGCATTTTCCACATCTTCGATTTCTCCCAGACCAAAGAAATCCCCATAAATTTTAACGTCTTCAATCATTACTTTATGCGTTTTAAAGCGCATATCAACAAAACCAAATGGAAATTTTTTAGCAACTTTGATATCGAACTTAGGCGAATGACCATAATTCCAGTCCCAATTACCAAAACGTTCTTCCCGAATTTTGTATACGGCTTTCCAATCTTCCTCTGTCAAATGATATTCTTTGACATTTTCACGCTTGTCAACTTTAAAAATTTCCAATAATAATTTATCTCGAAACTCTTCTGTTGTCATATCTTTATATTCATCATCCACATAAGGTTTCAAATTTGTCACGCGTGACCGAACAGATTTGACACCTTTTGATTCAAATTTTGCTTTGTTTGGTTTTAAGGCATTGTTAACTTCGTCTAAATCTGAGTCAAATAAAATCGTTCCATGAGCAGTCATACGTCCATTTTTTGCATACATTGCATTCCCTGAAAACTTTTTGCCATCTACTAACAAATCATTTCGGCCAAGCAATTCAGCAGTTCGGGCACCCATCTTATGTAAAGCCTCTATCACTGGTTGAGTAAATGCTTTGAAATCACGAAAAGATCCATCATCATCTTTGATAAAACAAAATGAAAAGTTTCCTAAATCATGATAAACGGCTCCCCCACCTGACATTCTTCGTACAACCGTTATATCTTTTTCCTCCACATAGGGTTGATTGATCTCTTCAAACGTATTCTGATTACGACCAATTATGATGGATGGAGAGTTAATATAGAATAGCAAAATAGGCTCATCAACTAAACGATTTTCAACTAAATAAGTCTCTAGAGCAATATTAACACTTGCATCATAATTATCACCATTATCAACAAAATACATACGCGTCCTCCTTTAATTTAATAATTATATTATGACATTTTTTTCTATTAACTCAAGAGACAAAAAAAGCCCTCTATAATATTCCTAGAGGGCTGGTTTACTAAATTATTTATTTATAATTTTATCTTGGTATATCTTATCAATGAAAACGGCAATCGCGTTATCACCTGAAACATTCGCTGCTGTACCAAAAGAATCTTGAGTTAAATATAAACTGATCATTAATTGCTGCATGGCATCCGTTGCAATTCCAACCATCGGCAAGAAAGGAAGAGCAGACATAATCGCTCCACCCGGAGCTCCTGGTGCTGCAACCATTGCAATTCCCAACATAGCAATAAATCCAAGAATCATTCCATATCCATGTGGTAAATCATACATTAACAACAATGCTGTAGAACAAGATGTAATTGTAATCATCGAACCAGCTAAATGGATTGTAGCACATAAAGGAACAACAAAATTACGAATTTGTTCTGAAACTCCATTATTCATTGCACATTCAATATTAACAGGAATTGTTGCAGCCGAAGATTGGGTTCCCACAGCTGTCATATAACCAGGAATCTGATTTTTTATTAAAGCAAATGGATTCTTCCCTGCGTAAGTCCCAAACACAATGAACATTAAAGATATATATAAGATATGCATGATAATTACAACTAGGAAAACTTTCCAGAAAATTGAAAGAACCGCAAATACTGAACCTGAACGAGACATATTTGCAAAGTTTCCTAAGATATAAAATGGTAATAAAGGAACAATGACCACTTCAAGAACTTTAACAATTATCTTTTCAAATTCATCAATTCCTTTATATAAAATTTCTCCTGATCCAATCCCACGTAACCACGAAATTGATAACCCCATCATAAATGCTAATACAATTGCAGCCGTTACATCAATAAAAGGCTCCAACGGAATTGTAAAAAGTGGCTCAACTCCTCCACCTGCTTCGGTGATTTTCTCTACTAAATCAACTGTAATAAAACTTGGAAATAAATTAATTGCTACAAAATAAGCAATGGTTCCTCCAATTAAAGTTGAAATGTAAGAGGTTAAAGCTGTAATTCCTAACAACTTACCTGCTCCATCCGTCAAATCAGCAATTCCTTTAGTAACTAATCCAATGATCATCAAAGGAATAAAGAAGCTTAAGAATGAACTAAATAAAGACGACAATGTCACTAAAATTCTAATAAACCATTCAGGTATAAATGATAATTGACCTATAATAATCCCGATAATTATTGCAATAATTAAACGGGGAACTAATCCGATTGTTATTTTCCTTTTTGACATATTTTTCTTCCTTCCATAACATTAGTATAACCGAAAGCGCTTTCCGAATATTATTATGGCATATTTTACAAATAAAAGGAAGCTCTTTTTAATAAAATTAACATTAAATTAAAAAGAGACTCATAAATTGTTAGTATATGTGATTCTTCTTCTAATATAAAAAAATCGTACTAGAATAACAAAGAACAGAAAATAGTATCTCTATTATTCTAATACGATTAATATTTTTAGATTTGATCAAGCACTTGTTTAATGTGATTAATCGCTTTATCTCGACCTAATACTTCAATCATTTCCGGTAGCTCAGGGCCATGCATTTGACCTGAAACCGCAATACGGATTGGCATAAATAGCTTTTTCCCTTTAATACCAGTAGCTTTTTGAATTTGCTTCGTCAAGGGCTTGATATTTTCGCTCATAAAGTCATCATTTGATAAAATGGTCAATTTATCCAGCATTGCTTCAATAACAACCGGTGCTGTCTCATCAGCTAAAATTTCTTTAGCTTCCTCACTCAACACCAACGTATCATTAAAGAATAAAGAAGAAGCCTCAACAATTTCCGCACCATAAGAGATTTGATCGTGGTATAAACTCACTAATTTTCGAACCCAGCTCAATTCAGACTGATTCGGTGAAGTACTTACTTTACCTGCTTCCTGCAAATGAGGTAATGCAAGCTCTACTACCTTGTCCAAATCAGCTGCTTTCATGTAAGTATTGTTAATCCACTCTAGTTTCTTTTTATCGAAAGAAGCAGGGGAAGTTGATAATCGATCTGGATCAAATTGTTCAATTAATTCAACTGGTAAAAAGATCTCTTCCTCACCTTTAGGTGACCACCCTAATAGTGCAATAAAATTAAACATCGCTTCTGGCAGATAGCCGAGATTACGATATTGCTCTATAAATTGTAAAATTCCACCATCGCGTTTAGAAAGTTTCTTATTAGTCTCTGCATTAATAATTAGAGTCATGTGCCCAAATTCTGGATAATCCCATCCGAAAGCATCATATATCATCATTTGCTTTGGAGTATTGGCGATATGGTCATCTCCTCGAAGCACATGGCTAATCTTCATGTAATGGTCATCAACCGCTACAGCAAAATTATATGTGGGCATCCCATCTTTCTTCTGAATCACCCAATCACCTGATATATTTTTTGATTCAAAAGTAACAGGCCCCTTAACAATATCGTTAAATTGATACGTCACATCTTTAGGTACTCTAAAGCGTATCGCTGCCTTTCTACCTTCAGCCTCAAATGCATCCTGCTCTTCCTTCGTTAAATGAGCGTGTTGCCCACCATAATGAGGCATTTCACCTCTAGCCTTTTGTTCCTCTCGTTCAGCTTCTAATTCTTCTTCAGTCATATAGCACTTATATGCAAGATTTTTTTCGATCAAACTATCAATTAAAGGCTGATAAATAGATAATCGCTCTGATTGGCGGTATGGTCCATATTCTCCTGGATTGACCGCTGATTCATCCCAATCAATTCCAAGCCAAGTTAAATTATCTAGTTGACTTTGTTCCCCACGTTCAATATTACGTTTAGTATCTGTATCTTCAGTACGTATGATAAATTCCCCACCTTGTGAACGGGCAAATAAATAATTAAATAAAGCAGTCCGAGCATTCCCTATATGCAATTCACCTGTTGGACTTGGGGCATAACGCACACGAATCTTATCACTCATCAAATACAATCTCCTTTAATCATAGTCTAGTCATTACCTACTCTATTGTAACGCTTTAAATATACTGATTCAATTGCTGTTCTTAGTCAATAATTTTAGCAAAGATCATTCGTCCTGCAGCTGTCTGTAAGGAAGAAGTAACAGTTACATTTAGCCATTCATTCATATGATCTAGTCCTTCTTCAACAACTACCATTGTGCCATCATCTAAATATGCTACACCTTGGCGACGTTCTGTACCGGATTTCAATATCTGAACACGTAAATCTTCACCCGGAATTAAGGCAGGTTTTACCGCATTTGCTAATTCATTAATATTAAGAACCGGCACATTTTGAAATTCACTCACTTTATTTAAATTATAATCATTAGTGATGAGTGATCCTTGTAATTCTTTAGCTAATCTAACGAGTTTTGCATCAACCTCTGGAACATCCTCATAATCTCCCTCGAATATTTGAATATTCACGGCTTTTTCTTTCTGCAACCCATTCAATATATCCAAACCTCTGCGACCTTTTGTTCTCTTTAAAGAATCGGAGGAATCTGCAATATGTTGTAATTCAGCAAGAACAAAATGAGGAACAATTAAAATACCTTCTAAGAATCCTGTTTTTAAAATATCTGCAATCCTTCCGTCAATGATAACACTTGTATCAAGAATTTTATAAGAACTTGCCACTACTTGTTCATGCTGATCTTCTTTTATACTGTGAACGATAGTCTCATTATTATTTTTAGCGACTTTTTGGTTAGATTTAGAGAAAAAACTTAAAATTTCGTCTCGCCGATTCATAGTAACCTGATAGCCTATTAAGCCCCCAGAAAGAGATAAAATAAGCGGAAGAATAGAGGAAAGAATAATAATATTCAAAGAAGCAATAGGGAGCGCAATTAAATACCCCACTAAGACTCCAAGCAATAATCCTATTCCTCCGATAATTAAATTGGAAGTTGGCTGTTTCTCAATGATTTTAACGACTCTTTGAATAAAGTGTTTAATGACAGGTGCCAAAAGAAAACCGAATAAAGTAAAAATAAGACCAAAAATTAAAGCATTCCACAATGGATTGGCCAATAGTTGATTATATACATTCAAACTACGCCATAGAGTCGGTCCTACAGTAAAACCAAAGCTTAACCCGATAATCACTGCAATCAATATTGTTATCTTTTTTATCATTGTATCACCTCCTTTAAATAAAATTTTGTTTATTTTGGAAAAATTAATCGAATTGCATTTTGAATAGTTTTAACCGGGATAATTTCAAGTTGTAATGCAAGGTCATTTAAGCCTTTTAAATTATTATACGGAATAAAAGCCCGTTTAAACCCAAGTTTATTAGCTTCTTTTAACCGATCTTCGATTTGAGAAACCCGCCGAATCTCACCAGTGAGTCCAATCTCCCCCATAAAAACATCATCCACTCTAGTTTCTCGATTCCAGTAACTTGACGCTATACTTACTGCAATCGCTAAATCAATCGCAGGCTCATCTAATCGAACTCCACCCGTTGTTTTAAAGAAAGCATCCTGATTCTGTACGAGTAAGCCACAATGTTTCTCCATTACTGCTAATAACAATGACACTCTTTGATACTCAATACCTGAAGCTGTTCTTTTGGCATTTCCATATACTGTAGGGGTCATTAACGATTGAATCTCCGCCAAAATTGTTCTCGTTCCTTCTAAAGCGGCTACAACTGTTGATCCAGTGGAACCAGATAACCTCTCCTCTAGAAAAAGTTCAGAAGGATTTACTACTTCTTTCAAACCCCTATCTTGCATTTCAAAAACCCCAATTTCATTAGTCGATCCAAAACGATTTTTGACGGCTCGCAGAATTCTAAAACGATTATGACGCTCTCCTTCAAAATATAATACCGAATCCACCATATGCTCAAGCATTCTAGGACCTGCTATGTTTCCCTCTTTCGTAACATGTCCAACAATAAAGATAGCGATTTGATTGTCTTTAGCAGCCCTCATCAAGACACTCGTTGCCCCTCGTAATTGTGAAACGGATCCAACAGTTCCTTGATTATCAGGCACTGACATCGTTTGAATGGAATCAATAATGACCACATCTGGCTTAATCACCGAAATCTCATGTGCAATCACTGCCAAATCAGTTTCTGACAGTAAATAAAAATCATCTCCATGTAATTCCAAACGTTCTGCTCTTAACTTAATCTGTGAAAGACTCTCTTCTCCAGACACATATAAAACGGTTTGCTCATGATTAGCTAGCTGCACTGATACCTGCAACAACAACGTTGATTTACCAATCCCTGGATCCCCACCAATTAAAACTAATGAACCTGGCACTACACCTCCACCTAGTACACGATCAAATTCATCAAATTTTGTCGATAACCTTTTTTCGATTTGAGTGGGAATCTGATTTAACTTATATGCCTTACCGTTTTGATGATTCCCTGAAGTTGTGACAGAAATCGAATTCTGAGATAAAACGGTTGGCGCGATCTGTTCTTCCATTTGATTCCAAGCTCCACAGTTCGGGCATTTTCCTAACCATTTAGGCGTTTCATAACCACAGGCTAGGCACTCATACATTGTTTTCATCTTTGCCATTACTCGACTCCATTTTCTTGAACATTCTCTTGATCTGAGGAACCAAAACCACCCACTCTTATATCTTGAGATGCTTGATCGTTATCCATTAATAAATATTTAGTAAAAATAGCTTGAGCTATCCGTTCTCCTTTTTTGATGGTTCTACTCTTAATCCCATAATTAATTAATTGAACATAAATATGTCCTTCGTTATTCGGATTACCATAATAATCTGCATCAATAATACCAATACCATTCGGTAAACTTGTAAAATGACGATAAGATCCAGAAGAACGGTTCACAATTTTTAAATATTCATCTTCTTGCATGTATGCTTTTAATCCTGTCGGAACTAATGTAGCATGCCAGATTTGGTCATCATATGCGTCTTCTAGAGCTTTTTCATCAGAAATAAGGGCTTTAACTCCTATTTTTTTCAAAAAATAGACCAACAATTTTTCCCAATAAGAAGGCAAGACGACCGTTTCTGCTGCAGCAAGATCATAACCGGCCGATAATCTAGTTTGTCGTTTTGGTAACTCTATATCGTGGTCTTGATAACTTGATATAATTTCAAAACCTCTCTTTTTATGCATCGAAGTCCTCCTCTTTAACATTAACTTCTTTATCATAGCAAATTTTTACTTGTAACCCTAGATAGTTTATGTTTTTCATAAAAAAATCATATATATTTATAATTAATTTGTAAGCGTTTCAATTATATTATACTTAGATTTCTGTAATAATACAGGGTAAATATCCACTTTATTTATTATTATTTATTAGACTTAATTGACCTATCAAATGAATGTAAAGATTATTCTTTTAATCATCCATTTTCACATCTAAAAAAAGAAACCGATTCTCAAAGTGAATTGGTTTCTCAATAAACAATAAAATTAATAGCTCTTATTAAATACTCTCCTGACTAACCCAAACAGATACTGATCCAGCTCTAACTGGAAAATTCGCGTTTCCATTTTCATCTAATTCAATTACTGCATCATGATTGCCCAAAAAATCAACAAATTTCTTATGGGCATTTAAACTTCCCATACTCATCGACTTAAATCCTTCTTCTCCATTTGTCATCACTACCGCTGAACCGTCAGGATGCTCATCAGTCCCTAACCGAGTCCAGCCAATTGTATTCCCATGATCGAAATAATCCACTTGATCTCCATAAGCATAACGAAGCCTTAGTTGTAAAAGTGGATCAAGTTGTTCTTGAAAGGCATCTTGGTGATCTCCATACCCTTCACCATAATAATCACCATAAAATAAAGTAGGAATGCCCCCCATTCGTAATAAAATCAAGGCATATGCATGTTGAATAAACCAATTTTCTACAGGTGATTGAAGTGATTGTCCTGATTGGGTATCATGATTATTTACAAAGGTAACAGCCACCATAGGATTATCTTTCACCAACGTGTTATCAAAAATTGTTCGCATATCATATGAATTACCACTTTTACTTGCTTCATACAGATTCATATGCAAAGAAACATCAAAAAGATCAAATTCATAGTCTATAGAAGCAAGATATTCCATATTGGCTGTAAAATCAGGATTCCAATACTCTCCAAAGACAAAAAAATCTGGACCAAATTCATTAATTAATGTTTCTATAAATTCACTGATAAAGGTTAAATCAATATGTTTAATCGCATCGAGTCTAAAGCCTTCAAAACCAGTCTCTTTAACAAACCAGCTTGACCATTCTTTCAAATGTTCAACAACTTCTGGATGATTAAAGTCAACATCCGCAAACATTAGATAGTCATAATTACCAAATTCACTATCAACAACTTCATTATCTGCCCAGCCTTTATTATCTCCTAAAATCATATAAATGCCCATCTCATCATTTCCCGCATCATAATCAATGCCTGAAAAATGATACCAATGCCACTCAAAATCATTATAGGTTTGTTGTCTTCCTGGAAAATTAAAATACGTCCATGCTTCAATGTCATACGGTTCTGAGACAGACTGCTGACGATTATTTGGATCCATTTTTAAAACTTTAAATTTTTCCTTACCGTCTGCATTTGCTTTATGATTTAAGACAATATCTGCAATAGGCCGAATTCCTTTTTCTTTTAGAGCTTTAATTGCGTGCAAGAGCTCCTCTTTATTTCCATACTTTGTCCGAATATCGCCTTTTTGTTCAAATTCGCCGAGGTCCCATAAATCATAAATACCATACCCGACATCATCAGTGGAAGTAGCCTTAAATACAGGTGGAAACCATACATTATTAACTCCAATTTGGCTTAAATGCTCTGCGTCATCTGCTAATCTTTTCCAATGCTGTCCATCATTAGGAAGATACCATTCAAAATATTGCATTATTAAGGAATTTTTTTCCATTCTAATTATCTCCTTTATCAGATACATCTATCTATATCAAAACACAAAAGCCCTCTTTTGTCATATAAAACAAAAAAGGGCTATTTTTAATATGTTTTAAAATACTTGTCCATTTCCCATTCTGAAACATGTTTTTGATAAGATTTGTATTCCATTGTTTTACTCGTAATAAAATTTTGAGCGATATGTTCACCAAGCGCTTCTAATATAATAGGAGCAGATTTCAACTCTTGTAAAGCTTCTCTTAAAGATCCCGGTAAATCTTCAATTCCTTCTTCTAACCTCTCCTCATGACTCATCGCATATATATTTCGATCAATTGGACGAGGGGGCTCAATTTTATTTTCTATCCCATCAAGCCCTGCTTGCAATAAAACAGCTAGAGCTAAATAAGGATTAGCAGATGGATCCACACTACGAATCTCAACACGAGTTGAATTTCCTCTTGAAGCTGGTATTCGTAATAATGGAGAACGATTTTGAGTTGACCATGCAATATACACAGGAGCCTCATAGCCAGGAACTAATCGTTTATAGGAATTAATAGTAGGATTGCAAATAGCCGTATATGCACGAGCGTACTTCATCATTCCACCTATAAAATAATGGGCAATTTCGGATAAGCCTGAGTCAGATGTTTCATCATAAAAAGCATTCCCATTCTGGTTAAACAACGATAGATTACAATGCATTCCTGAACCTGCTATACCATAGATTGGTTTAGGCATAAAAGTAGCATGTAAATGATGCCGTCTAGCTACAGACTTCACAATTAATTTAAAAGTTTGAATGCTATCGCAAGCCTGAACAGCATCCAGATACTTCCAATCAATCTCATGTTGACCTGGAGCTACTTCATGATGACTCGCTTCAATTTCAAAGCCATGATCTTCTAATTCTAATACGATATCACGTCGACAATTCTCTGCTAAATCGGTGGGTGCTAAATCAAAGTATCCGCCATTATCATTTAAAATTTTTGTCATATCACCACTGTCATCTAACTTAAATAAGAAAAATTCAGGTTCAGGTCCAAGATTAAAATGAGTAAAACCAAGTTCATACATCCTCTTTAACACACGCTTTAAATTCGAACGCGGATCTCCTGGAAAAGGTTGACGATGTGGTAACTCTACATCACAAATAAGTCGTGCAATTTTCGCGTCTTGTTCTGTTTCCTTCCAATCAAAAACTAGCCATGTATCGAGATCTGGCACTAAATACATATCACTTTCTTCAATACGAACAAAACCTTCTATCGATGAACCGTCGAACATCATATTATTATCCATTGCCTTATTTAATTGCGAAAAAGGTATTTCTACATTTTTTATCATTCCATTGATATCAGTAAACATTAAACGAATGAAACGCACATTCTGTTCCTTAGCATCTTTTAAAATTAATTCACGCGTCCATTTTTTCATCAATCTGTCCTTTCAATTCTTGGCTATCTAACGTTTATAAGTGCTGTTCAAGATCAACATCGTTCATAAAACGATTCTGAGCTTCCATCTCATCATGCAAAATCCTTCTCACATCCGCATCTGTCAATGGACTATTTAATTTTCCTTGACTCATTTGATTTTGAATCATTTTCTTTTGTACACCTTTTAATGTCATCCCCTCTTCCATCAAATCACTGATATCTAAAATTCGATCAATATCATTCAGTGAATACAATCGACGGTTCGTTTCACTTCTTTTAGGTTCAATTAAATTGTATTCTTCATAGTATCGAATTTGCCTTGCGGTCAACCCTGTAATTTCCATTACAGTCCCAATTGGAAAAACAGCCAATGATTTACGAATTTTCTTTGCTACCATACCCTCACTCCCTATGCATGTGTTTATATTATAAAAAAAATTAGGAAAAACCGTCAAACATTTAATTACATTGTATGTGACATAATCTAACATTTTTTTATAATTTGCTGTAACCTAACTTTAAAACTTTTTTTATGTGCTTTTTTTATAAGATATGCTATTATAGTTAAGAAATTCCTGAATTAGATCTTAATAGGAGGAAAGGTATGCGAAATAATCAACAACTCATCAATCGCATTGCAACAATCATTTCATTTGCAGTGATCATTGGCGGGGTGTTATTAATTATATATCTAGGGCGTTTAACCGCAGAGAATAATGCTATTATTACAGAGTATCAACATAATAATAATGAGAATCCTACTGTTAGTCATGACGATTCAACTGAACTTGCTCAAGAACAGATTAGTGAAGAATCGTCTGATCCAGATGAAGAGCTAAATAGCAACCACGCAATACCTAATCAAGCTCCACAAATCAAAGAGGACAATTTTCTTGCTTTATTAGAAAATGTAGACATAGAACAAGATTCACCTGCTGATCTTTCTGATTCTATTCAAGATATTCTCCAAACCAGATATAATAATGACCTCCTTGATGCTCAAAAAGATATTGTTCAGGCGATTGAATCAGAAAATTTAAATCCTGAAACAATGGGGGATTATTTCTTACCCACCAAACCAGCCGAATATACAAATGACAACGACGACCAATTAAATGTTCCTCTTTATCTACAAAACTCTCCCCAATGGGGAGAACTCCATTATGGATCTAACGGTAGTCAGTCACTAGCTGAAAATGGATGTGCGATCGTTTCCTTAGCTATGATGGATTCCTATTTAAGTAATAAAAAAATAGACCCAAAAGATGTGCTAGATTGGGCAGGGCAAGATTACTATGTCGATAACGAAGGTACCTCATGGCAAATTTTTCACGAGTATGCTGTAGACCATGGCTTAACCTTTGAAAATCATGGAAACGATTTTCATTCAGCAATAACCGCCCTTCAAAATGATCAAATCGTCATTGCTTCTGTTGAACCGGGATACTTTACCGAAGTGGGTCATATCTTGGTGATTCGTGGATATAAAGACGGTAACGTCTATGTCAATGATCCAAATGATGATCCTGAAAAAATGTATAGTATTCAAGCTATTCCTGAACAAGTCTTTCTTGAAGAGGGAGTTAATTACTGGTCATACTCAAAATAAATTTAAAGACATCTATCATGATGTCTTTTTTTATCATATTATATTCTATTTAGGAGGAAAATTATGAACAAACAATCCAACAATTCATTATCCTATGCATCTCATGGTGCTAGCTTAGGAATTTTTGTATACATAATACTTGCTATTAGTAAATTAATGGTTGGTTATCTATTCAAATCTACTTCACTACAAGCCGATGGTTTAAATAACTTTTCTGATATTATTGCTTCTGCTTCTGTTTGGATTGGCTTAAAGATTGCCCAGAAGCCTGCCGATCGGAACCATAAATTTGGCCATGAAAAATACGAAGTTTTATCTAGTTTTATTGTTGCTTTATTAATGTTGATCATAGGTATGCAAGTTATTTCCAATGGATTGATTCAGATCATCAACAATAATGCGAGTCAAACAAGTATTCTTGTGGTAACAGTGACGATTTTCTCCATTATCACTCTATTCTTTACTCAATCATTCCTTCATAAACTTGCCACAAAAACTAATTCTATTGGCTTAAGAGCAACTGCTAAAGATATGCGGAATGATATGCTTATCTCTATCGGTACTTTACTAGGCTCTATTGGTATCCATTATGGTTACCCCATCCTTGATACAATTATCTCTTTAGTTGTGGGTATCTTAATCCTATCTTCTGCAGTTGAAATTCTAAAAGCCTCTTCTTTTACACTTTCAGATGGTTTTAATCCGCAATTATTATTAGAATATGAAAAAACAATCCTCGAGCACTCTTCAGTCAAATCCATTAATAACATCCGAGCTAGAATGGGAGGGCAACAAATTTATCTTGATGTCACCATCGGTCTGGATCCAAACATGAGTGTGGCTGAATCTCATAAAGTCACTGAAGAATTAGAAAAAGCTCTTTTAATCAATCATCAATTAAGAGATATCGATGTTCACGTTGAACCCTTTGAATAACAATATCATAATGAATTATTGATAAAAATAATCAGAAAGAGGAAAACATATGAGTTCTGTAGTTGTTGTTGGAACCCAGTGGAGCGATGAAAGTAAAGTAAAAATCACTTATTTTCTCAGTGAAAATGTAGAAGTTATTGCACGTTATCAGGGTAGCGATAATGCAGGTCATACGATTAAATTTGATGAACAAACTTTTAAATAGATTCGCAATATTAGAAAAGAATATGGTACTACCATACGCCGTCCTCGTCGTGGTGGTTGATTTGATAGTGTGGTAATGCGTCATTCACAGAGGGACTCAGGTATTACTAATCTTTCATTGAACTCTATTGAAGCTCTTAGTGGCCTTGAAACTGTAAAAATCTGTACTTCTAGTGGAGATACGATTGAATATTACCCAGCTCGCTTAAAAATATAAAAGATTGTACCCCTCTATTTATGAGGAATTACCATGATAGACTGAAGAGATTACTAAAGCAACAACTTTTGTGGAGTTACCACAAAATGCCCAAAACTATGCTCGCCATATTAGTGAACTTGTAGGAGTAAAAAATTCTATCCTATCGGTTGAACCTGATCGCAATCAAACAATAATTCTGTCTGGAGTATTTAGATAATCACCGTATAAATATTTTAAAAACAGGGCTCTTAAAATTTATTTAAGAGCCCTGTTTTTTATGAATAAAATAAAAAGTCAAAATATATCATTCAACTTTCCATTATATTCGTTCTGATTTATCTTTTAATAATAATAGCATTTCCTTGGCCCCCACCTATACATAAAGTAGCAAGACCATAGTCAACCTGACGTTTAATCATCTCATGAACTAAACTAACTACTATCCGAGTGCCACTACATCCAATTGGATGGCCTAAAGCTATGGCTCCCCCATTTACATTTACTTTCTCTTCAGAGATTCCCAATTGATCTCGAACACAAATAGCCTGAGCCGCAAAAGCCTCATTAGCTTCCACTAAGTCCATATCTTCAATCGATAATTTCGCCTTTTCAAGTGCTTTCTTACTTGCTAATATAGGACCGATCCCCATTATTTCAGGATTTACTCCTGATTTTCCAGTTGAAATAATAGTAGCAAGTATATCAAGACCCAACTCTTTCGCTTTAGATCGTGTCATCATAATCAATATAGCTGCAGCATCATTTATTGTTGAAGAATTTCCAGCTGTTACCGTCCCATTTTGTTTAAAAGCTGGACGCATTTTTTCTAAGCTTTCGCTTGTTTGATTAAATCTTATTCCTTCATCTTCCTTAAAAACAATCTCTTCTCCTTTTCGTTGTGGTACTTTAATAGGAATAATTTCGTCTTTGAACTTTCCAGCATGAAAGGCTTGTTCTGCTTTATGCTGACTACGAAGCGCATATAAATCCTGACTTTCTCGACTAATATCATAACTTTCTGCAATATTTTCTGCCGTGATTCCCATATGATAGCCTTCAAAAGCGTCCGTTAGTCCATCTTGGATCATTGTATCTAAAAGTTGACTATGCCCCATTCGTGTTCCCCATCGAGCATTTTCTATAATGTAAGCAGCCTGACTCATATTCTCTGTTCCACCTACTGCTACTATCTGATTTTCGCCTGTTAAAATTGATTGATAACCTAGCATAATAGATTTCATTCCTGAGCCACAGACCTGACTAACAGTATATGCTGAAACTTGGTTAGGAATTCCGCTTTGAATCGCAATCTGTCTTGCAATATTTTGACCTAAACCGGCCGAAAGAACATTCCCAATAATGACTTCATCGATCATTGCAGGATCTAAACTTATTCTAGAATATGCTTCATAAAGAACTTTCGAACCTAATTCAACAGCAGAAATATCTTTTAAACTGCCACCAAATTTTCCGATAGAGGTGCGAAAAGCTGAAACAATCACAACATCTTTCCCAGGCATACAAACCTCCATAATTCTTAATATAATGATAATTAACTTTACTTTGAAAATAATCGCTGAAGCCATGTTTTATTAATAACAGGATTAATATTTTCAACCGTTTTTTCCTCTTCTTCTGTATTATCTTCACTCACTGGATTTTCAAAATTATGTATCATTTTATAATTCATTGTTTCCATTACCTTCAAATTTTTTCGCTCAGTCATTAACATTAGCTGTTGTTGTTGATCTAATAACTGATGCAATTCTGTTATTTGCTTATTTTTAGCATTCAATTCTTCAATTAATAAATTTCTTTCACTTTCATCTTGAATCCATTTTTCTTGTAATTGTTCTTGTACAATTTCTTTAATATATTCCTTGATCGCTTCCTCATTAGCCAAACTATTTTTTTCCTCCCCTGGCTCCTCATGTTCATAAGATTCTTCATTCATCTTTTCTATTTTATTTTGACCAGTGCTATCCTTGTCAGAATCTGTCAAATCTTTTACAGTCTCTTTCCCATCCACTTTAGCAAGCTTTTCATTTTGAAGAACGAGAGCAATTTGCTTTGCTAATTCTGGATCGTAGGTAAATTCTGGTTTTACAAGTTCAGATTCAGTGAGAATCTTGTTTTGATTTTCTTGATTATCAGCAAGTTGACTATCCTCTATTTGACTAGTCGCTCGTAAAGAAGATTCATTTGAATCCTTTTCTCTGTCAAGAGGTGTATCCGTCATAAAAGATTTTAAGAATTTCTGTTGATCTGGTGTAAAAACTAATTTTCTCTCATCATTATAAACTTTTGACTCAGGTGGAATCTTTTTGGCATGGTAATATATTAATTGGCGTGTCACATCTAATTCATCAGCAAACTGTTGAGCTGTCAAATCTTTTGACATATAACCCTCTCCACTTCTATTTCCTTTTCTGTAAAACCTTACTCTCTATATTACACTGTTCCCTTGATCGATAGCAAGTGTTTTGACAAAGAAAACCTTTTACAATTGCTACGTAAAAGGTTCTTTATTAAGTGATAAACTTGAAAATTTATTATATTCTTTTTTAAATAATAGCTTAATTGTATCTCGAGCACCCGCACGGTTTTTTGCTAAAATTACCTCAACAGTATTATCTGGTAAGTCATCCTCTCGTTCTTGTTGATCACCTTCTTGCTGATGATAATCTTCTCGGTATAGAAAAGCTACTATATCCGCATCTTGTTCAATAGAACCTGATTCTCTAATATCGCTTAAAATTGGTCGTTTATTCTGTCGCTGTTCTAGTCCCCTTGATAATTGTGATAAAGCGATCACAGGAACACCTAATTCTTTCGCTAATCGTTTCAATTGCCTTGAAATTTCTGACACTTCTTGCTGACGATTTTCTTTACCATTTCCGTCAATTAATTGTAGATAGTCAATCACAATTAATCCTAAATCAGGATTTTCTTGTTTTAATCTTCGGCATTTTGCTCGAATTTCTGAAACCTTAATTCCTGCTGAATCATCAATATAGATCGGTGCATCTTTTAAAATATCTGTCGCAACAGTAAAGCTTTTCCATTCATCATCAGTTAATTGACCTGTTCTAAGATTTGAAGCGTGTATATTTCCTTCTGCACATATCATACGATTGACTAAATCTAAAGCGCCCATTTCTAAAGAGAAAACAACAACGGGAACTTTAGATTTAGTCGCTACATTTTGAGCGATATTGAGCGCAAATGCTGTTTTCCCAACGGAAGGTCTCGCAGCAATAATAATGAGCTGATCCGGATGAAATCCATTGGTTGCTTTATCTAATTCAATATAACCCGTAGGTAAACCTACTATACTTCTTTTCTCTTCAGATAATTCTACAATTCTTTCAAAAGCTTCTACAATTAGTTTTCGCATCTCTTGAGGTCGATTGCTTTGTGATCCTTCTCCAATTGATAATATTAATTTTTCACTATTATCAACAATCGTTTCAATTTCATCAGATTCTTCATATGCTGCTTTTGATATTTGTTGCGAAGCTTGGATTAATTGTCTCAGAACCGACTTTTCTCTAATAATTTGAGCATATTGTTCGATATTAGCAGTTGTAGGAGTATAACTGACTAAATCAATTATGTTTTCAGAGCCTCCAATATTCTCTAGTTGACCATAAGCATCTAATTGATTGATCAGCATTACTGTATCAATTGTTCCATTTCGATCAAATATTTTTTCCATAGCAGAAAAGATTTGCTGGTGAGCCGCTGAATAAAAATCATCTTCCGTTATTATCGGCTGAATAGAAGCAAGCTTCACAGGATCAAGTAAAAGACCCCCTAATAATGACTTCTCTGCCTCTATATTGTGAGGTGGTTTTAATTGATTTATTTGTGAAAGCTCCATTAATTCACCCCTAATTATTTACTATTACTCTCTACTTTTACCCGAATATTAGCAACAACCTCGGGATGTAACTTAACTTCAACATTATAAAAACCTAAAGCAGATAAATTATTTTCAAGATCTATTTTTCTTTTATCAACCGATATTTTATATTGTTTATTTAACTCTTCTGCAATCTGTTTTGAAGGAATTGTTCCAAATAATCTTCCGTCTTCGCCTGTTTTAGCTTGAATTGTCACAATTGTACCTTCGTCCTCTATCTTTTGTTTAAGGATCTTTGCTTCTTCTAATTGTTCTGCTTCCATACGCTCTTTGGCTTTATTATGTGCTTTTAATTCACTGATTGCACCTGAATCGGCAGTTTTAGCCAAACCATTTTTTATTAAGTAATTATTAGCATAACCATCTGATACTTCTATTATTTGTCCCTTTTTTCCTTTTTTCCGAACATCTTCTAATAAAATAACTTTCATTATTTTTCCTCCTTTTGATTAATTACCTCTAATAATTGTTGTTTTGCCTCTTCAATAGATATATCAGAAAGCTGTGTGGCCGCATTAGAAAGGTGACCACCGCCACCAAGAGACTCCATGATGGTTTGAACATTTATTTTTCCTAAACTTCGAGCAGAAATTCCCACTTGTTTCTGACTTCTTCTATAAACGACAAATGATGCTTCTATACCTTCTATACCTAACATTTCATCTGCAGTTTGAGCAGCAGTCACATTATCTAAACTATTATCCTCTTCACCCAAAGTAATACCATAACCATCTGAAAAAATTTCTAATTTTTCAATTAAGCGATTTCTTTCTTTAATTGTTTCTAAACTTTCTTTTAATAAATACTGTATTTTCATAGTATCAGCTCCATTCGCTTTTAAGAAAGCAGCAGCTTCAAAGGTTCGAGAGCCAGTTCTTAATGAAAATTGATTAGTATCTACAACGATCCCAGCCATCAATGCAGTAGCAGTCATGGTATCCATTTTAAGATGTGAATCTTGTGCGTATACATAATAGTCTGTAACTAATTCTGAAGTGGAGGAGGCTGAAGGTTCTAAATAAGTCAATACAGTATTATTAGGAAACTCCTCAGATCTACGATGATGATCTATTACAACTTTATCATATTTTTCCATCATTTGTTCCGCTTCTGAAATAGAAGGGCGATGATGATCTACCAGAATAAACAAAGTTTTTTCTTTTAAAATTTCATCTAGATTCGGTTCTTGGATAAAAATTTCAACTTTTTCATTTTCAAAATAATCTGTTGCCAATAATTCTGTCACATCATGGTTGAGTTCTTCCTTATTAATTAAAATATGAACCTCTTTGCCATAATTTTTTATTATGTGATATATCCCTAGAGCGGATCCAATTGAATCAGTATCAGGAAAACGATGGCCGACAATGATTACATTCGATGCAGTGACAACTGCTGATTTCATAGCTTGAAAAAACATTTTTGCACGAATGTCAGATCTTTTCTCAGTGGAACTTGTTTTACCACCATAAAATTTTGCTTTTCCTTCAATTGGACGAACTACCACTTGGTCCCCGCCTCTACCTAAAGCTAAATCTAAATTTGCACGAACATGTTTGGCCACACCTAAAATATCTTGTTTAATATCGTTTGAATAAGATAATCCTAATGACATTGAAATTGGAATATTTTTGTCATAATATTTTTGTCTAATGCGTTCAAAAGAATTAAATTTTTCCTCCTCTAAAATTGATAATGATAAACGATTGAGAAGTAGAATAAACTGATCTTCATCAACTTGCTTAAGAAAAATTTGATATTGGTCAGCCCATCTATTCAATTCACTGATAAGATCAGATTCAAATTTTGCACTCGCTTCATCATCCATCGCATATAACAAATCATCATAATCATCCAATAACAGGTGCCCCATTACCACAATCGATTCACTTGTTACTTGTTGCATCTCAATGTCATGTGTAATGTCATATAAATATAATGCTCGATACTCTGAATGATGTAGTCCTCTGTAATAACCATTCGTTAAAGATATTTCCTGCCACTGTTCAGTACTCGTTTGTTTTAAAAGTGCTTGAAGTTTATGATCAAGATTATTTAAGTCTTCTCCAATCAATTCTTTTTCTGAAAAGATCACCTGCATAGTGGGATTCACCCAAGTAATTCGATCATTTGGATCATATAATAATACCCCAATGGGAGCATGATAAATAGCATATTCTTGAGCTAATGCAACATTTTTTGACATCTGACTTGCGATAAGTGTTAAATCTCTGATAAAACCTTTAATATTGAACGTAAAGAAAAAGACAATGGCTAACAACAAGAATAACAATAATAGACCTAATCGCCAATCAGAATAAAATGCCATGATGGTTATCGCTAAATAGACAATAAACAAGCTATAGATTTGCCATGATATTTCTAAAGAATGAAAATAATTAAAAAATTCTTTTATTTTTTTTGATTTAAACATGGCTCACCCCTTAATTCTATTAGTCTTTATTTTATCATACTTTTCTATGCAACAAAAATCAGCATCAAAATGTTTCACGTGAAACAAATTAAACAAAAGCCATCTCAAATGAGATGGCTTAAAATTTAATCTTGAACTGTAAATGGTAATAAAGCCATTATACGAGCACGTTTAATTGTTGCTGTTAAAGTACGTTGGTGCTTAGCACAAGTACCTGTTACTCGGCGTGGTAATATTTTACCCTTTTCTGAAATGAAACGTTTCAGTAATTCAGTATCCTTATAATCAGGATGATCAATATGATTTGCGCAGAAATAACATACTTTTCTTCTGCGTCTTCCGCCACGACGTTGGGCCATTCTATTTCCTCCTTAATATTAGATTAAAACGGTAAATCATCCTCTGATATATCTACCTTTTGGCTATCAGCACCAAAAGGATTTGTATCAGCTTGGCTGAAGTTTTGATTAAAATCAAAATTTGAATTATTAGATTGTTGATAATTTTGCTGATTCCGATTGCTATTGCTATTGCTATTAGAATATGGTTCTCGAGTGTCATTATTATCATTCTGATAGTGGCTACCAGAGTTGAATGAAGCTTGAGTATCTCCTACAGGTCTTTGATCGGTAACTGACTTAGGTTCCAACAAATGAAAATTATTTACAACAACCTCTGTCACATAAACTCGTTGACCTTGTTGATTCTCGTAATTTCGAGTTTGAATTCTTCCTTCAATTCCAATTTGTGATCCTTTACGTGTAAAGTTTGCTAAATTTTCAGCAGCTTTTCGCCAGATCACGCAATTTATAAAATCAGCTTCACGTTCACCTTGCTGATTAGTAAAACTACGATTAACGGCTAGAGTAAAGCTACCAACAGCTGTTCCAGAAGAAGTAAAACGTAAATCGACTTCCTTAGTTAATCGACCAACTAATTGTACAGTATTCATAATCCGCACCTCCTACAAGTGTTTCACGTGAAACAATCAACTAATCCTCAATTTTTGTTATCATATGGCGTAAGATATCACGGTTGATTCGCGCTAAACGATCAAACTCGTTAATTCCGTCAGCATTATCTGCGTTTACAGTGATTAAGTGGTATATACCTTCACGGTAATCATTGATTTCATATGCTAAACGTTTCTTAGCCCAGTCTTTTGATTCTACAACTTCAGAACCCTTATCCGTTAAAATTTGATCGAAACGAGCAATTAATTCTTGCTTAGCTTCATCGGTCATATCAGGACGAATAATGTATAAGATTTCATATTGTGTTGCTTGATTCATGACTGCACCTCCTTTTGGTCTATTGGCTCTTATGAGCAAGGAGTAAGTAGCAAAATGCTATTAACTCACATTGCTTTATTTTAACACTTAGCTCAAATATATGCAAGAAAATAATAAAAATGAGCGGTTTTAAAACCGCTCATTTTTATTCCTTAATTATTATTATTTTCTTCCTCAATATTTTCATTCATAGAACGATCTAATAATTTTTCAACTTGATCCTGCTGACTTTGTGACAAATCCTTTTCAGAATGTGTCATCAGCTCTTCCTCTTGGATATGGTTTGATATTTCCTTCTCGACAATAGCTTCTGTTTCTTCCGCTTCTTGAGAATTTTCTATAATAGCGATCTTACTCACGTAACTTTGACTATTTAATTTAATCACTTTTACTCCTAAAGTAGCACGTGCAGACACAGAAATAGATTTGACATGAATACGGATCATAATTCCTTCGTTTGTCATTACTAATAAGTCTTCATCACCTGATACGGAAACAAGACCGATTAGTTTACCACTTTTCTCGCTAACATTAACCGTTTTGACACCTTTTCCACCACGATTTTTAACAGTATATTGATCAGCATCTGTCCGTTTCCCATATCCATTTTCAGTTACAACTAATATTTGTTTATTATTATCTAGTATGCTGGCTCCAATTACGTCGTCTTGTTTACGTAACTTCATCCCTCGAACTCCGGATGCCGTTCTTCCCATCGATCTTGCATCAGTTTCTTTGAAAGTGACTGCATAACCATTAGAAGATCCAATAATTATATTTTGCAAGCCATCTGTCATCAAAACATTCATAAGTTCGTCTTCTTCGCGCAATTTGATTGCAATTAAGCCGTTTGTCCTAATATTAAAATATTCACTCGTCTTTGTTCGTTTAACGATGCCTTTTTTCGTCACAAAGAATAAATACTCTTCATCTTCTCCTGCTTCTCGTTTTACATTTACAATTTCACGAACATATTCATGTTCTTCAAGATTTAATAAATTCACAATCGGTAAACCTTTTGAAGTTCGACCAAACTGAGGAACATCATATCCTTTAGTACGATATACTTTTCCAAGATTAGTAAAGAAAAGCAAAGTATCATGAGTTGTAGCTGTCACTAAACTTTGAATAGAATCTTCGTCTGAAACTCCCATACCTTTAACCCCGCGCCCCCCACGATTTTGGACATGAAATTCATCCTCAGTAATTCGTTTAATATAACCTGAAGTAGTTAAAGCAATGATAATATCTTCTTCATCAATTAAATCTTCATCCTCTAAACTTTGTATTTCTCCCGCTTGAATTTCTGTACGTCTAGGATCATTGAAACGTTTTTGAATATCTCTTAACTCATCATAAATTATTTCATAAATACGCTCTTTCGAACCTAATATTTCAGTTAATCGAGCAATCAACTCTTTCAAATCAGATAGTTCTTGATCGATCTTTTCTCTTTCAAGTCCTGTCAATCTTACTAAACGCATATCAAGGATTGATTGAGCTTGAACATCTGTGAATTGATATTGACTAATTAACTCTTGCTTAGCCATTTCAGAATCTCTAGACGAACGAATAATACTAATAATTTCATCGATAACATCTAAAGCTTTCTGTAATCCCTCAAGAATATGAGCCCGATCTTCTGCCTTTCTCTTTTCAAATTTTGTTCTTCTTGTTATAACCGTTACTTGATGAGCCAAATATTTTTCAAGAATTTCTTTTAAATTGAGAATTTTTGGCACTCCAAAATCAATTGCTAACATATTAATTCCAAAATTTGTCTGTAAGGCTGTTTGTTTATATAAATTATTAAGCACGACATGCGCAGATGTATCCCGTCTTATTTCAACAACAACCCTCATACCTTCACGACCAGATTCATCAGCAATATAAGTAATACCTTCAATTCTTTTATCTCTTGCTAATTCTGCAATTCTTTCTACTAATTTAGCTTTATTAACACCATAAGGTAATTCCTTAATTAAAATTCTTTCTCGATCCATGTTTTGACCAAAATTCTCAATTTCAACTTTTCCACGAACAATAACTTTCCCTTTACCTGTTTTATATGCTCGACGAATGCCAGATTTACCAACAATAATACCTCCTGTTGGAAAATCTGGACCAGGTAAGACTTCCATTAATTCTTCAACAGGTGCCTCTGGATCCTTCATTAAAATTTGCAATGCATCAATTACTTCCTTGAGATTATGAGGTGGGATATTTGTCGTCATTCCTACAGCAATTCCCGATGCACCGTTTATTAAAATATTAGGAAAACGACTTGGTAAAACAACCGGTTCTCTTTCTTCTTGAGAATAATTATCTTGAAAATCAATCGTATCTTTATTGATATCTCTAAGCATTTCTAAAGTAATTTTTGCCATTCTAGCTTCCGTGTAACGCATTGCTGCCGCACCATCACCATCCACAGAACCAAAATTTCCATGCCCATCCACCAACATTTGACGATAAGAAAAAGGTTGAGCCATTCTAACCATTGCTTCATAAATTGCAGAGTCACCATGCGGATGGTATTTCCCCATAACATCTCCAACAATACGTGCTGATTTTTTGTGTGGTTTTTCAGGAGTTACTCCTAACTCATTCATTCCATACAGAATTCTTCTATGAACAGGCTTTAATCCATCCCTTACATCTGGTAAAGCTCTTGCTACAATAACAGACATCGCATAATCTAAGAAAGAGGTACGCATCTCATCTGGTAAATTAATTTCCTCAAAAGTTTGATTTTCTATATCAAAATTATCTTTTGTCATTTTAATATCCTTTCTAAAACTATCTCTTAATTATTCTTATCTATACATCAAGATTGCGTACATATACTGCATTTTGTTCAATAAATTCTCTACGAGGTTCAACCTCTTCCCCCATAAGCATTTCCATTATTTGATCTGCTTCAGCAGCATCCTCGACAGTCACTCTTTGCATTCTTCTATTTATGGGATTCATAGTCGTCTCCCACAGTTGATCATGATTCATTTCTCCTAGACCTTTATATCGTTGCAAAGAAAATCTTGTATCGGGATTTTGCGTTTGCCATTCTAATAGCTCTTCATCCGTATCTAAATAAAACTCTTTCTTACCAACTTTAATTTTATATAAAGGAGGTAAAGCTATATATACGTATCCTGCTTCAAGTAATGGGCGCATATATCTAAAAATTAAAGTTAACAGTAAAGTTCTAATATGAGCCCCATCTACATCAGCATCTGTCATTAAAATTAATTTATGATATCTAGCTTTGGAAATATCAAGATCTTCACCAAAACCAATCCCCATAGCTGTAAAAAGAGATCTAATCTCAATATTATTTAAAATCTTATCCATTGAAGCTTTTTCAACATTTAAAATTTTACCTCGAATCGGTAATATAGCTTGATACATTCGTGAACGGCCCTGTTTTGCTGAACCTCCTGCCGAATCCCCTTCAACAATATATAATTCACATTTTTCTGCATCTTTAGAAGAACAGTCAGCTAATTTACCAGGTAAATTGGCAATTTCTAAGCCAGATTTTCGACGTGTCATTTCTCGCGCACGTTTAGCTGCCATTCTAGCCTTAGCCGCTAAAATACCCTTTTCAATAATTAAGCGTGCGACTTTTGGATTTTCTAAAAGAAATTTTTCAAAATGTGCAGTAAATAATCGATCTGTCACAGTTCTTACTTCTGAATTTCCTAATTTTGTCTTGGTTTGACCCTCAAATTGTGGATCAGGATGCTTTACTGAAATTATGGCGGTCAATCCTTCTCGCGTATCTTCACCAGTAAGATTATCATCATTATCCTTAATAATATGAGTTTTACGACTATATTCATTAATAACACGAGTTAATCCTGTTTTAAATCCAGATTCATGAGTTCCACCTTCATGAGTATGAATATTATTTGCAAAAGACACAATATTTGTATGATAAGAATCGGTATATTGTATAGCTATTTCAACTGATATCCCATCTTGTTCTCCTTCGATATAAATGGGGTCCTCAAAGAGAGATTTTTTATTTTCGTTTAAGTAAGAGACATAGGATTTAATACCACCCTCAAATTGATAAGTATCTTTAGCTAATCTTTCTTCACGTAAATCCTCTAAAGTAATTTTAAGTCCTTTATTTAAAAAAGCTAATTCTCGAATTCTTTCATTTAATATTTCATATTTATAATCTGTAGTTTCTGTGAAGATAGTCGGGTCAGGAACAAAATTCACTTTAGTTCCTGTCTCCTCATTTTCTCCGATAACTGATAATTCTTTAACGATAGCTCCACGTTCAAACTTGATTTGGTGGATTTCTCCATTACGTGATACTTCTACAGTCAATTCAGAAGATAAAGCATTTACTACAGAAGCTCCTACACCATGAAGTCCTCCTGAAACTTTATAACCACCACCACCAAATTTTCCCCCTGCATGTAAAACAGTATAAACGGTTTCAACAGCAGGACGTCCTGTTTTAGATTGGATATCAATTGGAATTCCTCTACCATTATCCGTTACCGAAATTGAGCCGTTTTTTTCAATTGTTACTTCAATATGCGTACAATATCCAGCTAATGCTTCATCAATTGAGTTATCCACAATTTCCCATACTAAATGATGCAATCCAAGACTAGAAGTGGAGCCGATATACATACCTGGTCGTTTTCTAACTGCTTCTAGTCCTTCTAAAACTTGAATTTGATCTGCATTATATTGTGAATTATTTGGTTTTTCTAACATTCTGAATCGACTCCTTCTTTAATGTCCCTTGATTGATGCATATAATTTCTGAATTATTTAGATTTTGTAAATTTATATTTTCAATAGTTGCAGTTGTTAAAATGGTTTGAACCTTATTTTCAATCTGTTCCATTAAAATATTTTGACGATGATCATCTAGTTCAGAAAGAACATCATCCAATAATAAAACGGGATATTCTCCTGTTGATTTTTCAATAAGATGTAATTCTGCTAACTTAATACTTAATACAATTGTTCTTTGTTGACCTTGTGAAGCAAACTGTTGGGCTAAGTTATTATTGACATAAAATAATATATCATCACGATGAGGCCCATATAAAGTAACTGCTTGATCAATTTCTCTTGCTTTTACTTGATTAAATAATATTTCTAACTGTCTTTTTAAATTATCAAGTTCTGAGTAATCTAATTTAGAAGAGGAAGCTTTATATTCAATTCGTAATTCATCACGTTGATTTGAGAGAGAAAAATGAAGAGGGCGAGAAAATTCTTGTAATTCCTTAATAAAATTTATTCGATAATGAATAATTGAAGTAGCAGTTTCAATCAATTGTTCCGTAATAATATCAAAATAAACAGAGTCATATTTTATATTTTTTTGTTTAATTTGTTTCAAATAAGTATTTCTTTGCTTTAATATTTGATTATACTTTAATAGTTTTTGAAGATAAACAGGATGAAACTGTCCTAATTCACTGTCTATAAATTTTCTACGAATCCCTGGGGAACCTTTGACTAATTGCATATCTTCAGGAGAAAATAAAACCACATTTAATTTTCCAATAAATTGACTTAATTTTGATTGGTCAATATAATTATATTTCGCTATTTTACCTTTTGAACTTAAAATGATTTCTAAAGGAAATGTGAAAAGATTATTTTCTATTTCAGCAGAAATTTTTGCAAACTCCTGAGTCCATTGAATCATTTCTTGATCATGATTAGTTCGATGACTTTTAGCTAAGGATAACAAAAAAATCGCCTCAAGGAGATTCGTTTTTCCTTGGGCATTCTCACCAGTTACAATTGTTAAACCTGGGTGTAAATCAAGTGAAAGGGTATGATAATTTCTAAAATGAGTCAGTTCTAAATGCTTTATTTGCATATCCTATCACTTAGCCATCCTGTGCCAAAATTTTTACCTCAAGTTCCTCATTTGGGAATAAAATAACATCATTTGGATATAATTTTCTTCCTCTTCTTTGTTCTTCTTCTTCATTGACAAATACAAAAAACTCATTTAAATACCATTTAGCCATACCACCACTAGAAATTAGATTCACATTTTTTAACAATTGACCAAGTGTTATGAAATCTTCTTCAATTGTGACATCTATTTTTTGCATAGGTCACCTCTTACCTTAATTATTTCATATTAATTATACCCTTCTTAAGCTAGAAACTCAAATTTTTGAAGAATTTTAGCACTTTTAACGTTTTTAATTTATTTTAAGGTAAAAAGATACTTATACAAAAAAAGAGCTTAGAATTAATTTATTGGTTAAATAGAAAATCCTCTTAGGAATAAAAACCTAAGAGGATCTATCTTAATGTGTTCTAACAGGGGTTAATAGTTGTATTAATTCATTATGAGCACTTTCATTTTTTTCTAAACTAGATAAAAGCATCGGTCTAACTGGAGAATTAAATTGAATTTTAACTAAGATATCGCCAAAAGATCTCAAAGCATCTTTCATATAATCAGGATTAAACGAAATTTTAAGAGCTTCTCCATCAGCAGATTCATAATTAATTTCCTCTGCAACATTTCCAATTTCATTTCCTTTTACAGATAATTCAACTTTATTATTATCTATTTCTAAATGTACAATATTATTTTTTCCTTCATGTGATAATAACGATGCACGATCAATAGCTTGTAAAAAATCAGAGGCATTCACAACTAATTCTGTTTCGGTAGTAGTAGGTATTAATCGATCTGTTGCTGGATAATTACCTTCTAATAAACGAGAATATATAGTTATTTGGTCAAAATGAAAGATAATTTGTTGGTTTGCTACGCTCATGGTAAGTTCACTTTCATCTGGAACAATTTTTGCTAATTCACTCATTGTTTTTTTAGGAATGGTAATTGCTTCAAAACAAGTTTGTTCTTTTTCTAATTGGAGAGGTATTTGTCTTTGACTAAGACGATGGCTATCCGTTGCAACTGCTGTCAAAAAGTTCTCCCCTAAAACCAGATGTATACCTGTTAATACTGGTCTAGATTCTTGATTAGATGCTGCAAAAATAGTTTGATTAATCATTTTTTTAAAGGTTAAAGTCGGTAAAACAATTTGATTCTCAATATCAATTTCAGGTAATCGTGGGTATTCATTTCCATTAATTCCAATAATTTGAAATTCGGCATTACCTGAAGTAATAGTGGCAGTAAAGCGTTCATCGACATCAATTTCTACTTCATCTGTTGGTAATTTTTTTACGATTTCACTTAATAAACGAGCTGGTAAAACAATTTCACCTGTTTTTTCAATATTTAATTTAGCAATATCATCTGAAGTAGCTATAAATGATTCAATAGAAATATCAGCATCACTTCCAATTAAAGTAATACCTTGTTCAGATACAGCTAATTTAATTCCATATAAAATATTAATAGTTGTTTTTGAAGGTATAGCTCGTTGAACATTATTTATTTGTTGAGTGAAAATTGTTCGATTAATTGTAAATTTCATTGATGTACTCCTTTATAAATAATTATTTTATATATAAGTAATAATAGTAGGGGCTGTTAATTCTGGTGAAAAATCATTTAAAGTTATGAGGTAATGGGATTTATCTTGTTCTTAACCAGTTAATAAAAATGATATTTTGTTGAAAGTTATTAACAGGTTATCTGTTTAGTGATTTTTTCAAAATTTGTAAATCATGATTAAGAGCTGAATTTTCATTTTTTTCATCTGAAATTTTCTCATAGGCATGAATGACTGTTGTGTGGTTTTTGTTCCCAAAAGCTTCACCGATTTTAGGAAAAGAGAGTTCGGTTAATTCTCTCGTTAAATACATGGCAACTTGTCTTGCATGAACGATTTCTTTATTTCGTTTTTTTCCTTTAATTTCATCAATTGAAACACTATAAAATTGACTTGCAGTTTCAATAATATTATCCGCCGTAATGATACGCTCAGTATTATTTCCAAAAATACTTGATAAAGCTTCTGAGGCTAAATTACTTGTTATTTCTTTACCTTCAATTGCTGCGAAAGCAATAACTCGCATTAAGGCTCCTTCTAATTCTCGAATATTACTGTCAATATTACTAGCAATATAAGTAAGGGTTTCAGAATCAATATCTAACCGATCATTTGCAGCTTTTTTGCGTAAGATAGCAATTCGTGTTTCGAGATCTGGAGGAGTAATATCTGTGGATAATCCCCATTTAAATCTAGAAATTAATCGTTCTTCTAGATTATCAATATTATTGGGTAAACGATCAGAAGTTAATACAATTTGTTTATTATTGTTATATAGTTCATTAAAAGTGTGAAAAAATTCTTCCTGAGTAGCATCTTTCTTTGAAAGAAATTGAATATCGTCAATAAGCAAGACATCAATTTCTCGATACATTTCTCTAAATTGTTTTTGAGATCCATTCTGAATACTGGTAATAAAATCATTTACAAAGGACTCACTGGTGGCATATTTAATTTTAATGGAAGGATCTTTTCTATAAATTTCATTTCCTATTGCTTGCATTAAGTGAGTTTTACCTAAGCCTACACCTCCATAAATCAGAAATGGGTTATAGGTTTTTCCTGGACCATCACTTACGGCTAATGCCGCACCTGCTGCCATTTTATTATCTTCTCCAATAACAAAGTTCTCAAAAGTATAAGATGGATTCAGTTTTGAATCACTAAATTCTGGCAATTCAAGATCTGGTTCTTCATTAATATTTTTAGTAAGTGTTGATGAATTAAATTCTTCATCTTGATAAATTACAAAAATAGGTTCGTATTCCATTCCATAATGATCCCGACTGTATTGAAGCATATAATTTGCTAAATGGTTTTCCCAGTATTTTTTAGTCATGGGATTAGGGACAGCAATTGTTATCGATTGATTTCCAATACGAGTAGGTTTTGCTGGTTCAACCCAAGAATGATAAGAAGATGCAGAAAGAATATCTTTAAAATAACTGAGAGCTCCCTGCCAGAAGAGGTCTTTTTCATCCATTTGATCACCTCTTTAATATTTATTTGGTTAAAATTATTGTAGCATAAAGAAAGTTTTCCACAAACTTAAAATTGTGCAAGAGATATAATTCACATTTACTCATTTAACTTATAAACAAGTTTAAAAAAACAGTGGATAACTGGTTTCTAAAATAATAATTGACAATATTCTGTTGATGATTAGATAACCTTAAACATTATTATAAAGCTGTCTATAAAAGTTATCAACAATTAAATTATTGCTTGTTGATTACTATATAAACAAGGGGTAAACTGTTTATAAGTATTATTTTTTTTTGTGATTAACTAAAATCTTCAAAATTTATATAAACAGACTTTTTGTAACTTGTGGATATCTTGGGGAAGAATAAAATACTTCTATTTTAACTTATCCACAAAATAAAATGGAGTTGTGGATAAGTAAATAAATGTTCAATCCAAATAATACTTGACTTTATCTATCAAAGTCTTATAAACTATTCTAGTATTGTTTATATACAGTGAATGAGGAGGTGTATTGCATGTCTAAGAGAACATATCAACCAAAGAAACGTCAACGTAGTAAAGAGCACGGATTTCGCAAGCGCATGAGCACTAAGAATGGTCGTCGAGTTTTAAGCAAACGCCGTCTTAAAGGGCGCAAAAAATTATCTGCATAATTTACTTAAATAAGGGTTTCCGAGAGGAAGCCTTTATTTTTTATATTATTTTATTTATCAATTTCATTTCACTTGTTTTTTGATATAATGTAATGAGTGACTTTATCAAGTTAAATGAGGTATAGTATTGAAAAAGGAATATCGAGTAAAAAAAGAAGCTGAATTTCAACGCGTTTTTCATCAAGGAAATTCTGTGGCTAATCGTCAGCTTATTCTATATGTGTATTCAAAACCTGGACAGGATCATTTTAGGGTCGGATTATCAGTAGGTAAAAAGTTAGGAAATGCTGTTCATCGTAATCAGGTTAAACGTTATTTGAGACAAGCTCTACATGAATTGGAGAATAATATTAGATCTGATATTGATTTTTTGTTAATCGCCAGAAAAGATATCAATGATAAGTCATTTGAAGAAGTTAAAAAATCTATGATTCATGTCATGAAACTTGCAGGAATTATTAATTTTATTGAGTAATATTTAGGGAGGTCATAATGAAGAAAAAAATTAAATTGAATCGAATAGTAATATTAGCTTTTTTGATGGTATTATTAAGCGCATGCGGTAATATTAATGAACCTATTACAAGTGACTCTACAGGTATTTGGGATGGTATAATTCTGTATAATTTGTCACAGTTTATTATTTGGTTAAGTAATCTATTTGGTGGAAATTTTGCTTTAGGTATTATTTTATTTACAATTATTATTAGACTTTTATTACTTCCTTTAAATATTATGCAAATGAAGTCTCAGCGTAAAATGATGGAAATACAGCCTGAAATAGAAGCTATAAAGAAAAAATACCCAAATAAAGATAAAGATTCTTTAGAGAGAATGCAGGTTGAGCAACAAGCCTTAATGGAAGAACGAGGTGTTAATCAATTTGCAGGTTGTATTCCTTTATTATTACAATTTCCAATTTTAATGGCTTTATATCAGGCCATATCAAGAAATGAAACAATTCGACAAGGCCATTTTTTATGGATGAACTTAGGGGAACCGGATAAATTTTTTGTTTTACCAGTATTAGCAGCTCTTTTGACTTACTGGAATTCTTATTTAAATATGAAAGCTAATCCTCAGCAAAATATTAGTACTAAATCGATGTTATATATGATGCCAATTATGATTTTTTTCATTTCATTAGGTTTACCAAGTGCCGTTTCATTATATTGGGTGATCTCAAATTTACTTTCAGTTCTTACTACTTATGCGTTTAATAATCCAAATAAAATTATTGAAGAAAGACAATTAAAGCAGCAAGTAGAAAAAGAGAAAGAACGTCAATTGAAAAAAGCATTGAAAAAAGTAAAAAGTCGTCGTTAAAATCGAGAAGGAGTGTCAAAATGTTAGACCGTACATTAACTGTAAGAGCAGAAAGCGTGGATAAAGCGATTCAACAAGGTTTGCAACAATTAAATATTAGTGAACAAGATGCAGAGATTCGTATTATTAGTGAGGGGAAAAAAGGCTTTTTTGGCTTTGGAAAACAAGAAGCAGTCGTAAATATTACTGCAAAAACGGAATTATCAATGAAAGAAATTACTCAACAGTTGGAAAAGGAAGCAGGAATTTCTTCTGATTTACCTAAAGCAAAAAAACAATCTAAAACAGCTGATTACATTAGAAAAAATAATGAACAAGAAGCGTTAGAAAGTGTATCTGAAGTGAATGAAATTGAAGAAGTTGAAACATTCAATCAAGAAGCTGATATAAAGCAGAGTAATGAAAAAAATAATTTAGAAATAGAAGAAAAAAAGAAACAAGATGACGTTCAGAATTCTCTTGATCAAAAAGAAGCAACTAATTTGGTTAATAATATACAAAATTCAACAATGGAGCCAGTAAAAAACGAAGTAGTTAGTGAAAGTGAGCTAGATCAGGAACGAAATGCAATTTGTAGGTATTTAGAAAATGTTATTCGGGAATACGGTGCAGAAGCAGAAGTAAATTATGAAATGAAAGGTAATCAAATTATCTTCAATATTGAAACGGATAAATCTGGTCTTGTTATTGGTAAACACGGCAAAATTATTAATGCTCTGCAAACATTAGTTCAAGTTATGATTCATCGCCGTAATCGTCGTCGGATTTCTGTGATGTTGAATGTTGGAGACTATCGGGATCGTCGATTAAATGTATTAGAACAAATGGCACAGCGAACAGCTGAACAAGTATTAAAAACTAAGCAAACAGTTATTTTAGATCCTTTACCTGCTTATGAACGAAAGCAAATTCATGCTTATTTAAGTAAAATTGAGCATATTTCCACTCATTCTGAAGGAAAAGACCCTAATCGTTATTTAGTCGTAGATTACGAAGCATAATGAAAAACCAGCCAAATTGGCTGGTTTTTTAATTTTTTAATTAAATGAAAGAAATAAAAAATGTGAATATGTAAGCGTTGCATTAAAACCGGTTTCATGATAATATGCATTTAACAAGTTGTATAGACATGATCTAGAAATAGGAGGGATTTAATGGCGAATTTTGAGAAAGATGCTAAAGATCTGTTAGAGCTGATTGGTGGCGAAGAAAATATTAATGCGATGACTCATTGTGCAACTCGTATGCGTTTTGCTTTAAAAGATCCAGAAAAAGCAGATGTAAAAAATATTGAAGCGATACCATCAATTAAGGGGACTTTTACACAGGCAGGCCAGTTTCAAGTCATTGTGGGTAATCAAGTTTCAGAATTTTATAAAGAGTTTGCAAAAAACACATCGATTACTGAGTCCAGTAAAGAAGATGTAAAAGCTGCTTCTGAGACGAATCAGTCATGGTGGCAAAAAATTATGACATTTTTAGCAGAAGTGTTTGCACCTATAATTCCAGCTATCATTGTGGGAGGCCTTATCCTCGGTTTCCGTAACATATTAGAAGGTGTTGGTTTTGAAGCTTTAGGACAAAAAGTTGTTGAAGGGGTAGCTCAGACTAATGCAGATGGAAGTCCAGTTTGGAATACGATTGTAGATGTGTCAACTTTCTGGAATGGTGTTAATCATTTCTTATGGTTACCTGCTGAAGCGATTTTTCACTTTTTACCAGTTGGAATTACTTGGTCTGTAACGCGTAAGATGGGGACCACTCAAATTCTTGGAATTATATTGGGGCTTACTTTAGTTTCACCACAATTATTAAATGCTTATGGTGCAGCTGAAGCTTTAGCGGATGGAACAGTTCCTCAGTGGGATTTTGGTTTTGTTAAATTAGATATGATAGGGTATCAGGCTCAAGTTCTCCCTGCGATGTTTGCAGGAATTACTTTATCTTGGTTTGAAAAGTTCTGGAGAAAGCATGTACCAGAATATTTATCGATGATTTTAGTACCTTTCTTAGCCTTATTGCCGGCTGTTATATTAGCTCATACGGTTTTAGGTCCTGTGGGCTGGTGGATTGGTGATTTAATTGCTAAAGGTGTTACATGGGGGTTAACAGGTCCATTAAAAGCTATTTTTGGTTTCTTATTTGGTGCCTTGTATTCGCCACTTGTGATTACAGGTTTACACCATATGACCAATGCGATCGATACTCAATTAATTGCGTCAAATGGTGGAACGGTTCTTTGGCCGATGATCGCTTTGTCAAATATTGCTCAAGCCTCAGCAGTAGTGGCGTATTGGTGGATGACACGCCAAGATGATGAAGAATCACAAATTACGGTTCCTTCTTATATTTCAGCTTTTTTAGGTGTGACTGAACCTGCCATGTTCGGAGTCACTTTAAAATATGTTTATCCTTTTGTTGCAGCAATGATTGGCTCTGGAATTGCTGGATTTATTTCCACAGTTACAAATATTACAGCTAATTCTATTGGTGTTGGTGGCTTACCAGGATTTTTAGTGATTCAACAACAATCAATGCTTTGGTTTTTTATTGCGATGTTTGTAGCGATCGTGGTACCAATTATTTTAACTTTATCTTTTAAGAAAGCTAATTTCTTAACAGAAGCAGGCCTAGATTTTGATATTCCATTTTTTAATAAGTAAAGATTAGGGAGGATTTATGGACTTAAGCCAACGTGTTATTTATCAAATATATCCTCGATCATTTCAGGATAGTAATAAGGATGGAATCGGAGACTTACCTGGTATTATCAAACGTCTAGATTATTTAAAAGAATTAGGGATTGATATGATTTGGTTAAGTCCTTTTTATCCTTCTCCACAAAATGATAATGGATATGATGTAAGTAATTATTTAGAGATAGATCCAATGTTTGGAAATATGAATGATTTTGATTGCCTAGTGGCTGAAGCACAAACTCGTGGAATAGATCTGATGTTAGATATGGTATTTAACCATACATCGATCGAACACGAATGGTTTCGAAAAGCGTTAGCAGGTGATCCAAAGTATCAAGATTTTTATTATTTAAGATCTTTAAAAGAAGATGGATCATTACCGACTAATTGGGAATCTAAATTTGGTGGTCCTGCATGGGCACAATTTGGTGAAACAGACCTATATTATCTGCATCTATATGATAAAACACAAGCAGATTTAAATTGGTATAATCCTAGGGTTAGAAAAGAACTACATGAGATTGTAAAGTTTTGGATGAAAAAAGGGGTTAAAGGCTTTCGATTTGACGTTTTAAATGTTATTGGAAAATCGGAAGTATTAATTGATAGTCCGGAACCAGGTTCAAAAGAGGAGAAAGCTCTTTATACAGATACTCCGATTGTCCATGAATGGATTAAAGAATTAAATCAGGCAACTTTTGGACAGGATCAAGATTTTGTGACGGTAGGCGAAATGTCTTCTACTTCTGTTCCCTCAGGAATTCTTTATACTAATCCATGTCAAAATCAACTTTCTATGATTTTTTCTTTTCATCATTTAAAAGTAGATTATGAAAATGGAGAGAAATGGTCTAACCCACCTTTTGATTTTATTGAATTAAAAAGAATTTTAAATGAATGGCAACAGGGAATGTCTGATGGCAATGGCTGGAATGCTCTATTCTTAAATAACCATGATCAGCCAAGAGCAAATAGTCGTTTCGGTGATCCAGAGAACTATCCTTTTGAAACTGCAAGTATGCTGGCACAAACGATTCATTTTTTAAGAGGAACTCCCTATGTTTATCAAGGTGAAGAGATTGGTATGTCTAATCCTAATTTTGAATCTATTGAGCAATATCATGACGTTGAAACCCATAATTATTATCATATTATGAAAGAGAAAGGTTATACTAAAAATAAAATTATGGCAATTATTCAAGCTAAATCTAGGGATAATAGTCGAACGCCTATTCAATGGGATAGAAGTCAAAATGCAGGATTTAGTAAGGTAGAACCTTGGATTAATGTAGCAGATAATTATTTACAAGTAAATGTTGAAGATGAGCTAAAAAAAGGGAAAATATTTCGATATTATCAAAAAATAATTGAATTAAGAAAAAATAATGAATTGATTCAAAAAGGTCACTATCGTGGTTTAATGTTAGATGATCCTAATTTTATGGTATACGTAAGAGAATCGAAGAATTCTAAAAAATTATTGGTTGTTAGCCATTTTTATGAAGCAGACTGTGAATTTAGAATGCCTGAAGAGTTTACCCATTGTAAGGCTACTAAATTAATCGGCAACGGTAAATTGTCTAATATATATGAGGGACAAGAAACATTAATTTTTGGTCCGTATGAAACGGTTGCTTACCTATTTGAATAATTATTTGAAAGGATTTCGATTTTTTAAAAACGAAATCCTTTTTATTAACTAATTTATTGTTATATGACTGCTGAACTGTGCTATAATTGATTTTATCGTGGGGAGGTGGCTAAAATGTTTGTCGTTAAAAAGTTGTTATTTTTGGGTGTTATTTTTATATTAGTAGGTTGCAGTAGAGAACCAATGATTCAACTAAGTGAAGAAAATCGAATAAAAATAGAGTCTAAAATAGCAGAAAAAACAACTACGGAAGAGAAAATAGAGTCTAGCATAGAAACTCAGCCAAACGAATCCACTAAAGAGACTCAGGCATCGCCAAATAAAGAAAATCCTAACATTACTATTGATACTTCTAAATGGGAGCAAGCAGCTGAAGGAACGGAATATTCGATTATGGATTTTATTCCTTTTAGAGCAAATCAGATTAAAAAATTTTCAGATGATATGATTAGTTATGTGGACCATTATGATGAGAGTAGTGGGCAAATGCAAGTCCGTCAAATCAAAGATAATAAAACTATGTCTAGTCTTTACCAGTGGGATGGTAATCAAATCAAACAATTCGCTTCTTTTCAGCCAGAGAATGTTTTACGGAACTATTTAGATTCGGAACAATATGATAATACCCTTTCTCAACCTCTTGTTTTATTAGCAGCACCGATAGTAACAGGTAACCGATGGACGTATGATGGACAGAATCAAAGTGAGATTACTGCAATATATGAAAATGTTGAAATTGATAATAAACAATTCAGTCAAGTGGTTGAAGTGACGACGGATACTAATGACAAGCAAGTTCATCAATTATATGCTAAAGATTATGGCTTAATCGCTACTTGGGATGAGCAAAATAAACTGTCTAGCTATTTAAAAGAATACTCTACTGATGTGATGCTGGTTTATAATATTGATATATATGTTCCAGTTGAAAATGAAAATGGTTCTTTAATTGAAAAACAAGTTGTTCCATTTTCTTGGCAGACAGATGACACGCTAGCCAGTGCTCTTAAACGACTATTCCAGGAACAAAAATGGATAGGGCAAGAAATAGATATATTAGATATCTCAAAAGAAGAAGACATTGGAGAGGTTGATTTTACATCAGGAGTTGTTGCTGATCTCAATAAACACCCTGCAGGAGAACAAGCAGTTATAGCTGCTTTAGTATCAACAACTGCAGAATTTTTAAAAGTGGATAAAGTACGATTGGAAGTTTATGGTAATGGAATGCTTCCGGCTACGATTGATTATCCACCTAATGGAATATACACGATTGACCCTACGTGGTTGAATCAGACAAATTCGACTCCTTCTACGGAGGAGATAACAGAGACCACTATGTAGATAGAGATAAAGAAAGCGGATGATGGGGAATTTCCATCATTCGCTTTCTTTATCTATGCTGACGGCGATGCGCAATTTCTTTAAAACGAAATTTGTCAATACGATGTCTAGATTTAGTTAATTGAAAAAAAGAAGTGTCAGCGAGAAAAACATGACTAGCAACCATCATAATGTAATCTGTCTCTGAGATGTTCATCCATTGTCGATCCAATTCATTAGATAAATCAGCATAAAATTCTTTAATAGCATAACCTATTTCTAAATGAAGTTCTTCTTCAAAGTATTGATAAATAGAAGATAATGCTTTATCGCTGGGTATTTCATTGACATACTTAGTGCGAATATACTCTTCATCAATAATTAAAATTTCACTGTCAATTTGACGGGCTCGTATTAAATGAATAAATTTTTCATCATCATTAATATCATAGAGTCCAATTAATTCTTTAGGAACATCAGTAGTTTGATTTAAAATAATATGTGAATGACTGTTTAAATTTTGATCATGTATGAGTTCCTTATATGAAACTAGACCAGAAATTGGAAGCGAAAATTGTTCATAGTCTAAAACGATAGCTCCTTTTCCTTTTTGTTTATGGATAAATCCTTCATCAATTAAACGTTTTTGAGCTTTTCTGACTGTTTCACGAGATACATGATAATATATAGCAAGGTCAGGCTCACTAGGAATTAATGATCCGATTGGATAATAACCATTTTTAATTTTATTTTTTAGATCATGATAGATTTGTTCAAATTTATGCATTAAATCACATCCTATTCCTATGTATTTTACCATTTTTTATCAAGCTAACGTAACTAAAAATTGTTTAATAACTTTTTCAAAAATCTTGCTCTTCCACTATGTATTTGATACAATACCATCGATAATAGGTAGCAGTCAAAGTGCTTACGAAAAAATAACCTTTTATGAGGTTTTTTCGTTGGGCACTTTTTTTATGAAATTTTTGAAAGGGGAAAACAATGTATCTAACGGACACAATTGCTGCTATTTCAACAGCATTAGGTGAAGGTGCTATTGGTATTGTAAGATTAAGCGGTCCAGAATCACTTAATATTGCTTCGGAAATGTTTAGAGGAAAAAATCTTTTGGAAGTTAATAGTCACACTATTCATTATGGCCATATCATTGACCGCCAAGATAATATTATTGATGAGGTGATGGTGACAGTATTGAAAGCACCCAAAACATATACACGTGAAGATGTAATAGAAATAAATTGTCATGGGGGTGTCATGGCAGTTCAAAGAATTCTTGAAGAATGTCTATTGCTTGGAGCAAGAATGGCTGAACCAGGTGAATTTACTAAACGTGCGTTTCTGAATGGTAGGATTGATTTATCACAAGCAGAAGCACTAATGGATCTGATACAAGCAAAAACTAGTCGAGCGATGGATGCTTCAATTAATCAATTACAAGGTTCTCTTTCAGTAAAAATTCGAGAATTGCGGCAAGAAATGTTAAATACCTTAGCACAAGTAGAGGTGACGATTGATTATCCAGAATATGATGATGTTGAGGAAATTTCAACAAACGAATTGGTGCTAACAGCGAAGAATGTCAAATCAAAAATAGAGGACATTTTACAAATGGCGCAAAATGGACGTTTATTTAGGGATGGGATAAAAACTGCTATTGTGGGTCGCCCCAATGTAGGGAAATCAAGCCTTTTAAATCGTTTGACAGGTTTTGACAAAGCAATTGTGACTGATATTGCCGGAACTACTCGAGATACCATTGAAGAGTACATTAATATTCAGGGTGTACCGCTTCATTTAGTAGACACAGCAGGTATTCGCGAAACAAATGAGTTGGTCGAACGAATTGGTGTGACAAAAAGTCGTGAATTAATTGACAAATCAGATTTAATTATACTTGTTTTAAATCAAACAGAATCTTTGACAGAGATCGATATAGAACTATTAGAATTGACGCAAGGTAAAAAGCGAATAATTTTATTTAATAAAGAAGATTTGGTCGCTAAAATTGTTCCTCATGATATTTCTAATTATGCTGAAGAAAATGAAGTGATTTTGACGTCTATGTTAACAGAAAATGGTATTCGCCAATTAGAAGAGAAAATAGTAAATCTTTTTTATGCTGGCAATCTACAGTCGACAGATGTCAACTATTTATTAAACTCTCGTCATACAAATTTATTACGACAAGCAATTAAATTACTCGATGAGGTAATAGTAGCAAGTTATGATCAAGTACCAGTAGATTTGATTCAAATTGATTATACAAGAGCTTGGGAAATATTGGGAGAAATTATTGGAGACAGTTTTCAAGATGAGCTATTAGATAAATTATTTAGCCAATTTTGTTTAGGAAAATAGGTGAAAAAAATGCAACAGTTATCAACAATTTGCTATTTAGATAATGGTAAACAATTTTTGCTTTTACATAGAAATAAAAAAGAAAATGATATACATGAAGGTAAGTGGGTAAGCGTAGGAGGTAAATTTGAGCCTGGTGAGACTCCTGAGGAATGTGCAAAGCGAGAAATAAAAGAAGAGACAGGATTGAATGCAAAGAATTTAATTCCAGTTGGTTTTATTAGTTTTCCAGATTTTACTCATAATTCAATCGATTGGTATTCATTTGTCTATCGTGTCAAAGATTTTGATGGAGAAATAATTGAGGATTGTGATGAGGGAACATTAGAGTGGGTTGATTATGATCAAATTATGGATAAACCTACTTGGGAGGGTGATTATGTTTACTTAGACTGGATCTTATCTGATAAGCCTTTTTTTTGGGCAAAATTTGAATATGATGTTAAGGGTAAGTTATTCCATCATTCTGTAAAATTTATGGAAGATAGAGGAGGAAAGTGATGCATACATACGAAGCAGGAAATTATGATGTGATTGTTGTAGGGGCAGGACACGCGGGAAGTGAGGCAGCACTTGCTTCCGCTCGCATTGGTTGTCGAACATTACTCATCACAATGAATTTAGAAATGATTGCTTATATGCCTTGTAACCCTTCTATTGGGGGACCAGCAAAAGGTGTGGTAGTAAGAGAAATTGATGCCTTAGGGGGAGAAATGGGTCGTAACATTGATCGTAGTTATATTCAAATGCGATTGTTAAATACTGGAAAAGGTCCAGCGGTTCAAGCCCTAAGAGCTCAGGCAGATAAACATTACTATTCAAACTCGATGAAAAATACTTTGGAAGCCGAAAAAATGTTGGATTTAAAACAGGCAATGGTCGAGCAACTTTTAATTGAAGAGGGACAGTGTCAAGGAGTGATAACCAATTCGGGGGCGACTTATCGAGCTAAATCTGTTGTTTTGACAGCAGGAACTTATTCTAGAGGACGAATCATAATTGGAGAATTAGATTATTCATCAGGCCCCAATAATACTTTGCCTTCGGTAAAATTATCAGAACATTTATTAGAATTAGGAGTAGAATTAGCACGGTTTAAGACAGGAACACCACCAAGAGTTCATGAAAGTTCTGTTGATTTTGAGGAGACAGAGGAACAACCAGGTGATTTAAATCCTAATCATTTTTCTTTTTCTACTTCTGATGAAAGCTATATTACTGATCCTATTTCTTGTTGGCTAACTCATACAAATAGTTTAACCCATGAAATTATTGAAAATAATCTACATCGTGCTCCCATGTTTTCTGGGATTGTGGAAGGGGTAGGTGCTCGATATTGTCCTTCTATCGAAGATAAGATTGTTCGATTCAGTGACAAACCTCGTCATCAAGTTTTTATTGAACCAGAAGGGCGAAATACAAAGGAGATGTATATTCAGGGTTTGTCAACATCATTACCAGAAGATGTTCAAATAGAGATGTTACATAGTGTAAAAGGTTTAGAGAGAGCAGAACTTATGAGACCAGGGTATGCGATTGAATATGATGTGGTGGTTCCTCATCAATTAACTTTAAGTTTAGAGGTTAGACAAATACCTGGACTCTTTACTGCAGGACAAATGAATGGAACCAGTGGTTATGAAGAAGCAGCTGGACAAGGAATTATTGCTGGGATTAATGCTGCTCATAAAGCATTAGGTAGAGAAGCATTTGTTTTACAACGATCTGAGGCATATATTGGGGTAATGATTGATGATTTAGTGACAAAGGGAACAACAGAACCCTATCGTTTGTTAACTTCTCGTGCAGAATATCGTTTACTCTTAAGACATGATAATGCTGATTTACGTTTGACAGAAAAAGGCTACCAACTTGGGCTAGTATCAGAAGAAGCATATCAAAAATATAGAACAAAGCAAAATATGATTGACAAAGAATTGGATCGTTTAACAAAAATACGTTTGACACCTAAAACATCTGGATTAGCTGAATACTTTTCAAAAGTCGGTTCTACTCCTTTAAAAGATGGTATTTTAGCTAGTGAATTACTCAAGCGACCTGAAATTAAATATAAGGATTTGCAACAAGTGTTACCTGAATCTAATTTGTCAATTGATCGTCAAGTAGCAGAACAGGTTGAAATTCAAATAAAATATGCAGGTTATATTAAAAAAGCTCTGCAAAAAGTAGATAAAGTGAAGGCAATGGAAGAGAAAAAAATTCCTGAAAATATTGATTATGATGCAGTTGATAGTTTAGCAACGGAGGCTCGTGAACGCTTAAAATTAATCCAGCCTTCAAACATTGGGCAAGCTAGTCGTATTTCAGGAGTGAATCCTGCGGATATTGCTATTTTATCCGTCTATATACAACAAGGAAAAATTGTGCGAATTCAAGAATAACCTATTTTGTTTTAATTTAAGTAAGTATAGCGAAAAAATTTCTTAATTATTTACTATTTAACGCTTGTAAAGTGTTAGATAAATAGAATTTGAGGAATTTTATAGTTTATACATACAATGGAAAACACGTCTCTAATCATTAGAGACGTGTTATTTTTAAAATTCTAGTTGACTGATCATTTTTGTTAAGGATTGATAATTTTGTGGAGTGGGATAATCTTCAATCCAAAGAATATGCTTATCTGCAATATCTTCTATATAAAAATTACTAATTAAAATTTGTGAATCAAGGGAATTGAGTCTTTCTATGCAAATAGAACTTTCTTCATAGATGTCGAGCTCTAAAATGGGACCAACTCGTTGTTTAATCCAATTATAAACAAAAACTGCATGTTCATATTCTAAATCTGTAATAATTGTAGCTTTTAATTTAGCTTTTTTATTTTGAAGCTGTTCTAGAATATTATCGAATTTAAGGAAGAAAGTATAAACAAATTGATCAACAACTGATTGGTTATTTTCAGTGTGAAAATTTAAATAGAAATTAGTCATTCGCTCATTGATATAATGATATTCTTTCGGAAAATTCTTTTTAAGAAATTTGATGAAATTTCCCTTTCGATTAACATGGATTGTATTAACCGTAATTTTTTTGTTGATCAGCAAAGTATCATGTAGTTCAAAAAGGAGTGTATCTCTATTAGTTAAAATAACATCAAACTCTTGGATAAAGTCATCAATAATTGTATTAAGATATAAGATCGATTTTCTTTCATTATCTTGATTCAAATCATTGCTTATAAAATGTGATAAACTTGCGATGTAGTTCTCTTGGACAAAAGGATAGAAAAGTTGTTGAAGGCTATCCTTGCTAAATTCAAAACCAGTTGCCTGATGAAAAAGAGATTTAAACGATGAGTGCTCAGGGCTGTCAAACATTTGATAATAATAATTTGCTTTATCTGAATTTGGTAATTTATTGCCTAACCGGGTTCTAATCATGTTAATGGCAATAATATTGGCCCAATAATGTTTGTTTCCAAAATTTAACTTGAAGTCAAAGATTTGTGCAATTAATTGTAAGAACTCTTCTAATTTATACAAATCAATTTCAAAAGGCCAGTCCATCACATTACCTGCTTCTGAAAATAATTGATTATAAAATGTACGGATATTGGCTTCTTCTCCAATTAATTTGACAGGTGTTAGTTTAATTTCAAGATCATATTGTTCAAGCAGTTCCATATTAATTTGATGGACTAGACGATACAGTGTGGATTGACTAATATCAATTTTTTTAATGATTTCAGACCGTTCAAATTCATTGTAAAGAAAGAGTGATTCTAACAAATCGAAAGCAACAGATTCCCGAATCATGTAGGTATAAAAATAATCAATTCGTATATTATCTGGTAATCGTAAATAGACGGTATCGGAATCGGTTTGAATTACCATGTCTGGGAACTTACCTCTTAAATAATTTAAATCTTCATAGATTGATCTTCGGTTCGTGTTAAACTTTTTTGCTACTTCTCGATAGCTTTTAGCTTGTAACTCATTATGTAAATATTCAATTAACTTGATTCGCCTAAATTTGGCTTTTGACATAAAAACAGAAATGGAAGTCCCTCCTAGCAAGAATAAATTTTAATCGACTTTTTTTACTATAGCAATCCTATCCTTAATCTGCAAGCATCCATAAGAAATTAAACGAAATTTTTATTAATAAAATTTATATAAAGTTAAAATGGATTCGCTGATTATTCAAGGAATTCGTTCTAATTTAAAATTAAGTTAATACAGAAATGCTATTAAATAGTATTGGGTCAGCAGACATAAGAGAAACAATAACGTATAATATTGATAAGAAGGACTGGTATTTGAAAATAGCTATGTTTACGATTCTTATTTTCATTTCTCTCTTAAATTTGAAAAGAATATATGAAGTAACCGAAGCTAAAGAATATTCTGATAAATTTATTGAGAGGGTGCTAGAGATTAATATTTAAAAAGAAATAGAGTCAGAGCAAAAAGAAAAAATTAATTCAATAGAGGTAACCGTATTCCACTCTTTTACCCATGTGAACTAGTTGGAGTCCTTTTATCAAGAATTTTATTAGAAGAAAAGGCTTTGAGTTATCTATCCCATAGTTTAACCATAAAGGAATATGGTAAAAATTAGGTAAATTAAGTTTAAATGATCCAGATCTTATCTTAATTAAGAGCAGCAATTTTATAGATAGAAAGATTGATAATTGTAGGAATTTTTAGTAAAGTAAGAGAGCTGTGAAACAATTGTTTCACAATTTTTTTAAGATAAAGGAGCATTTAGATGACCGTTGAAGAATTTGTACAAAGTCTAGCTCAATATGGTATTATTCTTAATTCTAAACAAATACAACAGTTTGAACGTTATTTTGAGTTATTAATAGAATGGAATAGTAAAATTAATTTAACGGCAATTACAGACAAGCAGGAAGTTTACCTTAAACATTTTTACGATAGTATTTTACCTCTTTGGGAAGTCCCCTTAGAAAATTACGATATTAAAGTGTGCGATGTAGGTGCTGGGGCAGGATTTCCTAGTATTCCGATGAAAATAATACATCCTGAACTTAATTTAACTATCATTGATTCACTGAATAAACGAATCAAGTTTTTAGATACTCTGAGAGGTGAGTTAGAATTGGATTCAATTCAATTGGTTCATTCAAGAGCAGAAGATGCGGGTCAGAATTTTAACTATCGTGGCCAGTTTGATTTAGTAATGGCAAGGGCAGTGGCCCCTTTAAATGTGTTAGCAGAATTTTGTTTACCCCTCTTAGGAAAAGGTGGGAGTTTTTGGGTTTTAAAAGGTGGCCATAAACAAACCGAGGAAGAATTGCGTATTGCTCAAAAAGCGGTTAATGTTCTGGGCGCAAAAATTGTAGAAGTGAAAAAAACGAAACTCCCTTTTGATGAAGGGGAAAGAACAATTATTTTGATGAAGAAGACTTTAGATACTCCAAAAAAATATCCAAGAAAAGCAGGAAAACCTGCAAAATCACCAATAGAATAAGGAGGTATATGATGGGGAAAATGATTGCTGTCGGTAATCAAAAAGGCGGAGTAGGAAAAACAACAACTACTGTCAACCTTGGAGCAGCTTTAGCTTTTCTGAATAAGAAAGTTTTAATTATTGATTCAGATTCTCAAGGAAATGCTACTTCGGGATTGGGAATTGAAAGAGGAGATGTCAAAAATAGCCTTTATGAAGTTTTAGTAAATGAAATACCAATTGAAGAAAGTATTTTATCTACTTCTCGTGATAATTTGGACATAGTTCCTTCTACAATTTCTTTAGCTGCTGCAGAGATAGAGTTGGTTAGTATTGAGCAACGAGAATTTCGGTTAAGGAAAGCAATTGAACCAGTGATTGAAGAATATGATTATATCCTAGTAGACTGTCCTCCTTCACTTGGTCAGTTATCTATCAATGCTTTTACAGCCTCTGATACGATCTTAATACCTGTTCAAGCAGAATATTATGCTTTGGAAGGCTTGAGTCAGTTATTAAATACGATTCGACTTGTTCAAAAGAGCTATAATCCTCAGTTCCGAATAGAAGGTGTTTTGATTACGATGCTAGATGCTAGAACAAACCTTGGCTATGAAGTAGTAGATGAGGTTAGGAAATATTTCCAAGAAAAAGTTTATAATACTGTTATTTCAAGAAATATTCGTCTTTCTGAAGCGCCTTCTTATGGTTTGTCAGTGATTGACTATGATCCAAAATCTAGAGGCGCTATCATGTATATGGATTTAGCAAAGGAAGTGGTGGGAAGTGACGAATAGAAACAAAAAAGGTGGGCTTGGAAGAGGAATGGAAGCACTCTTTTCAAGCGTATATGAAGAAAATCCTTCTGATAGCGAGGTTGTATCTGAAATTAATTTATCAGAAATTAGACCTAATCCATATCAACCTAGAAAGCATTTTGATGAGTCTGCATTAAATGAATTAGCAGAATCGATTAAGCAATCTGGTGTATTCCAGCCGATTATTATCAGGAAGTCTTCAATCAAGGGTTATGAGCTAATTGCAGGTGAGCGGAGAGTTAGGGCCTCAAGGCTCGCAGGAAAAACAACGATACCAGCAATAGTGAGAGATCTTGATGAAGAGGCTATGATTGAAATAGCTGTCATTGAAAACTTACAGCGTGAAGATCTTAGTCCATTGGAAGAGGCTGAAGCCTATAGTATGTTAATGGAAAATTTGAATTTAACTCAAGCTGAAGTTGCTGATCGTATAGGTAAAAGTCGTCCCTATATTGCTAATTATTTGAGATTATTGCAATTACCAGACAAAATCAAAAATTTTGTTAATCAAGAAAAGTTATCGATGGGTCAAGCTCGAACGATACTTGGATTAAAAGATAAAACACAAATGGTGAAAATAGCTGAGCAGGTAATCCGAGAACATTTGACAGTCAGACAATTAGAAGATTTGGTCCAACAAACTAATCAAAGCCAAGTTGTAAAACCACCAAAGAAGAAGAAAAATAATCAGAAACCTCCTTACTTCAAGGCCCTTGAAGAACAAATGGAGGAGAAATTTGGGACAACAACTAATATTATAAGCAAAGGTGACAAAGGAAAAATTGAAATTGAATATTTTAGTGATTCTGATTTGACACGTATTTTAGATTTATTAGGTATTCAGTTATAACGTGTAAAAGAAGGAGGACTTATTTTGAATACAAAAGCCTATGATAAATATGATATTGTCGAAATGCGTAAACCTCACGCTTGCCAAACAAATCGTTGGCAAATTATCAGAATGGGAATGGATATTCGAATAAGATGTGAACACTGTCAGCATATTGTCACAATGACACGACGAGATTTTGATAAGAAATTAAAAAAAGTATTAGAGCATCAATCAGAAAAAAATGATTTATAAGAAAAGAGTGTGAAAGTATGGCATTAACAGCAGGAATTGTGGGATTACCTAATGTAGGGAAATCTACACTTTTTAACGCAATTACTAAAGCAGGGGTAGAGGCAGCTAACTACCCTTTTGCGACGATTGATCCAAATGTGGGGGTAGTAGAAGTTCCTGACAAAAGGTTATCGGATATTACTCAGTTAATTCAACCGAAGAAGACCATACCCACTACTATTGAATTTACTGATATAGCAGGGATTGTCAAAGGAGCTAGTAAAGGAGAAGGGTTAGGAAACAAATTTTTAGCCAATATTCGACAGGTAGATGCAATTTGTCATGTGGTTAGATGTTTTGAAGATTCAAATATTACACATGTCTCTGGAAAAGTTGATCCTATTGACGATATAGAAACGATTAATTTGGAATTAATTTTAGCTGATTTGGAAACGATTGATAAAAGAATTTCAAGAGTTGAAAAATTAGCTAAGTCAAAAGACAAAGAGGCTGTTGCAGAATATGAAGTATTATTAAAATTGAAAGAAGGATTAGAAAATAATCAGTTAGCTAATTCTATTGAATTTTATGAAGAACAATTGCCAATGGTTAATAATTTATTTTTGTTAACACGTAAAAAAATGCTATATGTTGCTAATATAGGTGAAGAAGAAGTAAGTGACTCAGAATCTAATCCATATTTAAAGCAGGTGAGAGCTTTGGCTTCAGAACAAGGCGCAGAAGTTGTACCTGTTTCAGCAAGATTAGAAGAAGAGATCGCAGAATTAGATGACGAAGAAAAAGCAATCTTTCTTGAAGATTATGGGATGGCGGAATCGGGCTTAGACCGTTTAATTCAGCATGTCTACTCTTTGTTAGGCTTAGCTACCTATTTTACAGCGGGTGAAAAGGAAGTTCGAGCATGGACTTTTCGTCAAGGGATGAAAGCTCCTCAAGCAGCAGGTGTTATTCATTCTGATTTTGAAAGAGGGTTTATTAGGGCTGAAACAATGTCTTATAATGATTTAATGCAATATGGATCCGAAGCGGCTGTAAAAGAACATGGAAGATATCGTTCTGAAGGTAAAGATTATATAGTACAAGATGGCGATATAATGCTGTTTCGTTTTAATGTTTAAAGGAGAATTCTAATGGGTAATCATGAACAAAATGAAAAATTAAAGGAAGAAAGAATGGCAAATGAAAGCAATAATCAGATGCCATTTGATCAAGATGAAAATCAAAATACTGTTATAGCGGGGGTAACTAATACCGAATGGGATCAGTTAACAAAACGTAATCGCCAGTTTTTATTTGATATTGATAAACATCTTTCAACAGAAAATATTGATGCTAGTGTGAAATCAATGGCTTTTTCAGAGATGGCTCAGACGCTTATTGAAGGGCAAAGAACGGGTCACACTGCACGTCAAATTTATGGAACTCCCACTGAGACTGCTGATGCTATTAGACAAACTCATAGTACGAAGAGTGAGGAACTTGAAAAATCTCCTGATTGGCAAATTGCAATTGATGGAGGGCTAATGCTTGGTTCAATCTTTACCATAATTACGGGATTTACAGTAATGATGGGAAAATCAGGAACAGCTCAGCAAGGATTTTTAATGGGTGGACTGACCTTAATCATTAATTATTTGGTTGCTGGTTATGCAATGATGGAGACTGCTAAAGTATTGCCAAACCCAGATGCGCCTAAAGGTGAGAAAGGATATGCTAAGTACTTTTTAGTATCAACTGCTACGATGGTTTTATGGATTGGACTTGTAATGTTCAGCCAGTATTTTTTACCAAGGATTATTAATCCTATTTTGCCAGCATTAGTCTATCTTATTATCGGGGGAATATCATTATTACTGCGTTTTTATTTAAAAAATAAGTGGAAAATTGAAGGCGGCCTCTTTTAGGTGAATTGGCACCTGAACACTCAGATGTTTTTATTTCCGAATGAATAGTAAATAATTTTTTTATTATTCAGGATTTACTTGCTTAAGGTACTTTGTCATGATAAATTAGGTGGAAATTATCTGCTTATCTAACTTATAATAAGTATGAAATATATAATTAATATAGGAGGATGTTTATGTCGTCTTGGGAAACAAAATTTACTCGTGAAGGATATACTTTTGATGATGTCCTATTGGTACCGGCTCATAGTGAAGTTTTGCCTAATGATGTTGACTTATCTGTTGAATTAGCTCCAAATTTAAAATTAAATATTCCAATTATTTCGGCAAGTATGGATACTGTCACTGATGCAAATATGGCAATTGCAATGGCTCGTCAAGGTGGGTTGGGTGTCATTCATAAGAATATGAGTATAGAAGACCAAGCCGGCGAAGTGCGTAAGGTAAAACGTTCGGAAAACGGAGTGATTTTAGATCCTTTCTATTTAACTCCTGATAATTTATTACAAGAAGCGGAAGAGTTAATGGCACGTTATCGCATTTCAGGTGTTCCGATTATTAAAAGTGAAGATGATCGTACGTTAGTGGGAATTATTACTAATCGTGATATGCGTTTTATCGAAGATTATTCAGGTAAAATTGAAGATCATATGACCAGTAAAAATTTAATAACGGCTTCGATTGGAACTTCTTTAGAAGAAGCAGAAGCTATTCTATATAAGAATAGAATAGAAAAGTTACCCCTTGTAGATGACAATGGTCATTTATCTGGTTTAATAACAATTAAAGATATAGAAAAAGTGATTCAATATCCATCTGCTGCAAAAGACTCTCACGGCCGATTATTAGTGGCTGCAGCGATTGGAATTACAAATGATAGTTTTGAGCGTGCTGAGGCTTTAATTAAAGAACAAGTTGATGCCCTAGTGGTTGATACAGCTCATGGACATTCAGAAGGGGTTATCCGAAAAATTACTGAAATTAGGCAAAAATACCCAGATGTGACAATCATTGCGGGAAATGTAGCGACTGCAGAGGCAACACGAGCATTATTCGAAACAGGAGTAGATATAGTAAAAGTGGGAATTGGGCCAGGTTCTATTTGTACAACTCGAGTGGTAGCAGGAGTTGGCGTTCCTCAATTAACAGCTACTTATGAATGTGCATCGGTTGCAAGAGAATTTAATAAAGCGATTATTTCTGATGGGGGCATAAAATATTCAGGTGATATAGTGAAGGCCTTAGCTGCTGGTGGGCATGCGGTGATGTTGGGATCTATGTTGGCTGGAACAGATGAGTCTCCAGGAGAGATGGAAATATATCAAGGACGTAAATATAAATCTTATCGTGGAATGGGATCACTTGCAGCAATGAAAAAAGGATCAAGTGATCGTTACTTCCAATCAAAATCCGAAGCCAATAAATTAGTTCCTGAAGGAATTGAAGGGCGCGTTCCATACAAAGGAAGTGTTTCTGATATTATTTTCCAAATGGTGGGCGGAATTAGATCTGGTATGGGTTATACAGGTTCTGCTAATCTTAAGGATTTACGTGAAGAGGCACAGTTTGTGCGAATGTCCGGAGCAGGACTAATTGAGTCTCATCCACATGACATTCACATCACTAAGGAAGCTCCAAATTATTCTCGTTAATAAAATAGCCTCGTATTTAAAGTGACCCCAAAGGTGAGTTTTACTCTAACTTTTGGGGTTCATATCAGTTTTAGCGAGGCTTTTTTATTTGGATATAAGGTAACCGATCTACGGGAACAAGAGATCAAAAATTAATCTATTTTGTGACTCTTTTAATGATTGGCTCTACATCAATATTCTCTAACCTACAAAAGATTGAGGTTATTAGGTATAATAAAAAATGCGTGATTTATGAAGTGAATGAAAAATAATTAATAGGTGAGGACAATGAAGAGATTAATGAAAATATTGATAAGCAGTGTATTGATACTGTTGATTTTAGCAATTTGCTATAAAGGAGTCCGAGCCCAAGTAAATTCATTTAACGATCCTAGTTCTATCTATCCTGAAGAAGCTGAAGATGAAGGGAATAAAAATATACCGGAGACCCTTTTAGCAGGGATGCCAGTATTGGAAAAAGCAAAAGGTGCTTTTATCATTGATGGTGAAAATGGACAAATTCTTTATTCTCATTTATCAGATCAGGAGGTAGAAGTCGCTGCCGTAAGTAAATTATTAACGATTTATCTTGTTTATCAAGCGCTTGATCAAAATAAGATTGAACTGAGTCAAGAGGTTTGGATATCTGATCGGGTTTATGAAATGAGTCAAGATTACGATATTCCGAATGTTCCTCTTAGACAAGATATCCCTTATAAAATAGAGGATCTATTACAAGCAGCGACCGTTTCATCCGCAAATAGTGCCACTTTAGCTTTGGCGGAGTTGGTCGGAGGGACAGAAAAAAACTTTGTTAAGATCATGCGAGATCAACTTGATAAGTGGCAAATAGAAAGTTATAACATTGTCAATGCAACGGGCTTATCTTCCCAATATGATCCTAATGATAAAGACTCAAATTTAGCAGGTGAATTTAACCGTTTAAATGCAGAAGCTGTGGCGACAATTGCTTATCACTTAAGTGTCGATTACCCACAATTTATTGAAAATAGTAGTATCGCAAAAATGTTATTTCAAGAAGGAAGCTCGGATGAATTTGAAATCAATAATCCTAATAAAATGATTAGCGAGGCAGACTCTAAGTACGCATATGATATTATCGATGGTATGGTACTGGGTTCTTCACCTAAGGATGGCTATAGTTCGGTTATCAGTGCAAAAAGAGGTAATTTTCGAACCATTGTAGTGATACTAGGGGTAGATGAAGAATCAGCTATTTATCAGAAAAATAAGCATTTAGTCGATTACAGTTTTAATGCATATCGTGTTGAAACAGTTATCAAAAAAAATAATTCTGCTAGCCAAGTAGATGCGATTTTAGTAGAAAATGGAACAAAGGACCACGTAGATTTAGAATATAAACGAGACTTAAATCTTGTGGTACCTATTATTGATACAGCACCTCGTCTTACTTATACATTTGACCCTAATGAAGATGTTAAAGAATCTGGGTATATTTCGGCACCTGTTTCTTCTGGAATAGAAGTAGGAAAAGTTCAAGTAAATATAGCGGATTATACCTTACCCGTTATTCCGTCAGGCTCAGGAAATGCAGTAACGGTAATGACTGGAGAAGATATTGAAGTTGCTACGAAAGTTAATCAGATGTGGCACGCAGTTCAAGAAAACATAGGGAAATTTTGGGATTCAACAAGAAGGTATTTTACAGACTTATTTAATTAGAAAGGAAGGCCTAGATTTAGGCCTTCCTTTTTTAATTTATTTGCTAAAATTTAGTGTGACGTTTCCCATATCCACTTCAAGAGTGATTGTTGAAGGATCTTCTGTAATAATTGATGATTGAGCATCTAAAGTTTCATCAGTCTTGAAGGACCCTAATGATACATCTGAATTGACAGTAGTAAGAGATTTTTTTTGTAGCAAGTCTAATTCAATATTACCCATTGAAACATCTAAATTATGTTGTCCTATTAATGTTGCCGTTCCTGTAAAGTTTCCCATATCTAATTGAATGTCTGATCCTTTGGCTGTGAGTTGTTTAGCTTTTAGATTTCCCATATTTAAATTAGCCGTTAAATTTTCAAATTCAGAATTTGTCAGAGAAAGTTCCCCCATATCAAGATGAATAGTTGCTTCTTGAATTTTAATATCAGTTAAAGAAACACTGTCTAGGTTAGAATGAACAGTCAAGTTTTTTAAAACAAAATTTTGGGGTAAAGTAATACGGATGGGCTGACTTTTGGTATTAAACAAGTTAAAGGAATCAAAAGAAATCAAGTTTTTAATGGGGGAACTTGTAAGAGTAAGGATACCATCTTCTATTGTATAGTTTATTTCTATTTTTTCTTTGACTTTTTGAGGTAACTCAGGAATATCGATTTGAATTTCTTTTTGAGATGAAGAGCTAATTTCTAAGGGAAAAATAGCCAAATCGGCTGAAATTGTATGGATCGGGTCATTGATGGTTTCATTGGTAGCAATAATCTCCGAAGAATTTGACGATAAAGAGAACACGAGTAAAGTCATTAGAAAACAAAATAAGTGTTTATATTTTTTCATTAATATTCCTCCTATGTCATCATCTATATTATTTATGCTTTATTATATATTATAATATTCAAAAAATCTCGGGACTAAAGCTGTATGATTTCTATATAGTTAGGAGTAGTCTGTTAGAGTTCTTAAGCTAAGGAGGCAGAGCATATTGCTAACATTAGCTTAAAAATACCTATAATATTAGGATAGAGGAGTGATAATATGTTACAAGAGATTGCAATATTTGCAGGGGGTTGTTTTTGGTGTATGGTTCATCCTTTTGACCAATGGGAAGGAGTTATTTCCGTTCAATCCGGCTACACAGGTGGTCATATGAAGGATCCAACTTATAGGGAAGTATGTACGGGAGAAACAGGACATACCGAAGCTGTAAAAATTATCTATGATGTAGAAAAAATTTCATATGATCAATTATTAGATATATTTTGGTCATCCATTGATCCAACTGATGCTGAGGGTCAATTTGGTGATCGAGGATCTTCTTATCGGCCAGAAATATTCTATACTAATAAAGAACAAAAGGAAAAAGCAGAATTATCTAAAAAATTATTAGATCAATCTGCTAGGTTTTCGAAACCTATTGTGGTTCCTATTACACCTGCACAAGAATTTTATAGAGCTGAAGAATACCATCAAGATTTTTATCGAACTAACCCAGACCATTATCAAAATTATGCAAGAGCTTCAGGTCGCATTGATTTTATTAATAAGCATAGATAATTTTTGAGAGCAAGTCGTTATCTTGCTTTTTGTTGGTATTCAAAGGTTTAAAAAGGTGTAAAATATTATTTTGATAAAAGATCAATGTTTTAAAGAACCATTTGTATTATAGAAATAAGCTTGACAAGCAATAGGTGAAAATTTATGATTAGATTTGACGTCTATTAAAGGGGGAATATCATGGCTCAAAAAAAAGCGGCGTTGGCTTGTAGTGTTTGTGGCAATCGCAATTATCAGATGACACCCACACAAATGGGCCAAAGTACCCGACTTGAAATTAAGAAATTTTGTAAAAATTGTAATCAACATACGGTTCATAAGCAAACGAAATAAAGATCGAAAGAAGGATAATGATGAATTATTTTAGTGGAGTAGCTTCTGAAATGAAAAAGGTCACTTGGCCTTCAATTAAAGATACGAATAAATTTACATGGACAGTTATATCAATGGTGGTTTTCTTTTCATTATATTTTGCAGTGACAGATTTTGCTTTTAATGAATTTGTTAATTGGATTGTTAGATTAGGGGCAAAAGGATAAAATTGTTTAATATTTTGGTATTCGTGGTATAATTAGCTCAGTAGAAGCAGACCTACTTTTATTATAGGTAGGTTTTTTATTTTGATTAAAAATATTGATTAGTAAAAGGGAGAGGAAGAAATATGGAAAAAGAATGGTTTGTATTACACACATATTCAGGCTATGAAAATAAGGTCAAAGAAAATATTATGATGCGAGCAGAAAGTATGAATATGGAAGATTATATTTTTAATGTTGCGGTTCCTGAGAAAGAAATAACAGAGATGCATGATGGGGAAAAGAAAACTAAAATTCAAAAAACGTTTCCGGGCTATGTATTAGTCGAAATGATTATGACTGATGAATCGTGGTTTATCGTTAGAAATACACCTGGTGTAACCGGGTTTGTCGGTTCACATGGAGCAGGTTCTAAACCAGCCCCTTTATTGGAGGATGAAATTGCTAGTATTTTAGGTGAGACTCCTGTTGAAAAAGTTAAATTAGAAGTTGAAGTTGGGGATCATGTGGAAATAACTGATGGAGCCTTTTCAGGAATGACGGGTGAAATTGAAGAAATTAATGAAGACACTCAAAAATTAAAAGTTGTGATTGAAATGTTTGGACGGGAAACCGTTGCAGAATTAGAATTTTCTCAGGTCAATAAGGCTAATTACTAATCATTGATGAGAGGATTGGTTTTATGGGGGGAAAGAAATATCCTCTATATTATTATGTAGCACAGATCATGTATGTTATTACGACTATTTTTCATTTATCAATGATAATAGTTCCAAAGCTTCGAATGAATTTATTTGAAAGTATATTTAAAAATTCTCACATATTAGTTCCGTCATCTTATGTATTGATACTATGGCCCATTATTTTTATTTGGCTTTCTGCTTGTATCTTCATTGGATGCCATTCCCTTGGGTCAGATCGAATGATTACTTCTTATAAAAATCTAGTAGCACCACGATACGTTGAGTTGTTTTTATATCATCTTGTATTGGTGATGTTATGGGGTAGAGGCTCTCATCTTTTTTCGATGATATTGAGCTTAATTTATTTGAGAAAGTTGATTGATTTAATGAAATTAGTATCCTCAAATTTGACATTGAGAGATAATGTATGGATATTAAAATACCCGGTAGGCCTCTATACAGGATGGATACTGGTTGTAAGCTTAGTGACTTTTTATAGTTACTTGGTGAGTCTTGGGTTCGCACCTACTAGAGCGGGGATGTTCTTAACAGGTATTGGAGTTTTATTGAGTATTCTGGCGTTTGCTTGTTATTTGTTTATAATGTATGGCAATCATATGATTATGATAGCACCTCTTATTTATTTTATGGGTCTATTAACCCAGCATCATCCAAGTTCCAATTTTAGTTTGCGACATCCTATTTTTTATATGGTGGTTGCATTAATTTTTTTGTTAGCACTAGCATTATATATTCGTCTTTTACGTTATCAACGTAAATAGCGACATGGAGAAGGGCAGTCTGAGAGGTAAGAGGCTGCTTTTTTTTATTTTGTAATTATTTAAAAATTAAATAATTAAAATTTTTGTTTACAACCTTGACTAACACAATATATATGTATAATATTCATTTGTAGCACAACATATTGTGTAGGAGGCAGAAGAATGTTAAAAAAATATCAAATGATAAATGAATCTTTAAAAGGACTTAAAGTCATTAAAAGAGATGGAAGGGAAGTCTTATTTAATCGTCATAAAATTAGAGAAGCGATTAATAAGGCAACTTTAGCGAGTGTAGGTTCTATTAAGAAACCTTTAGAAAAAGTTTTGAATGATGTTGAACAAGCAATTATAGAAGAAATTTATCAGCGCCATGTTGAGGATGTAAAAATATATGAAATCCAAAGTATTGTAGAGCACTATTTAATAGAGGCAAATCTCATTTCAATTGCAGAAGCTTATATTTCATATCGGGTCTACCGTGATTTAGAAAGATCTCAGCAAACTAATATTAATTTTAGGATTCAGCAGTTATTAAAGAAAGATCGTCAAATTGTTAATGAAAATGCTAATAAGGATAGTCGAGTTTATAATACTCAACGAGATTTAACAGCGGGCATTGTTGCTAAGTCAATAGGTTTAAAGATGTTGCCTGCTCATGTTGCCAATGCTCATAGTAAAGGTGAAATTCATGTCCATGATTTAGACTATAATCCATACTCTCCGATGACAAATTGCTCATTGATTGATTTTAAAGAAATGTTTGCTAATGGATTTGAAATTGGAAATGCTCAGGTAGAATCTCCTCAATCGATTAATACAGCAACGGCTCAAATGGCACAAATTATTGCCAATGTAGCGAGTAGCCAATATGGAGGGACATCGGCTAATCGAATTGATGAGGTATTAGCCCCTTTTGCTGAAAAAAATTTACAAAAAAATCTTCAAATAGCTGAAGAGTGGATAGAAAATGAGGAAGAAAGAAACAAGTTTGCGATTCAACAAACGAAGAAACAAATTTATGATGCAATGCAAAGCCTTGAATATGAAATTAATACGTTGTATACCTCGCAAGGGCAAACACCTTTTACTACTTTAGGCTTCGGTTTGGGCCAATCTTGGATTGAACGTGAAATTCAACAAGCCATTTTAAAAGTAAGATTAGAAGGACTAGGTAGAGAAAAAAGAACGGCTATCTTTCCTAAGTTGGTTTTTACTTTGAAAAGAGGTGTGAATCTTACGAAAAAGGATCCGAATTATGATATTAAGCAGTTAGCTTTACAGTGTGCAACTAAGAGAATGTATCCCGACGTTTTGATGTATGATCGTATCATTGATTTGACAGGTTCATTTAAGGTTCCAATGGGTTGTCGTTCTTTTCTACAAGGCTGGCAGGATGAAAATGGAGATGAAGTAAATGATGGAAGGATGAATCTTGGAGTGGTGAGTTTAAATCTTCCTCGTATTGCTTTAGAAGCTGAAAAAGACCCGTCAAAATTTTGGCAGATTCTCTCAGAACGATTGAAGATTGTGGGGGATGCCTTAGTTTATCGTGTTAATCGCGCGAAAGAAGCCGATCCTAATCAAGCCCCCATTCTTTTTAAACATGGAGCATTTGGAATTCGATTAAAAGAGGGAGAGGAAGTTAATCAGGTTTTTAAAAATAAACGAGCAACTGTTTCGCTAGGTTATATTGGATTGTACGAGGTAGCGTGCCACTTTTATGGACCTGAATGGGAAATTAATCCAAAGGCGAAAGCATTTACTTTGGAAATTATGCAAAGATTAAAAGAAAAAGCAGATGATTTAAGCAATGAATATGGCTACCATTTTAGTGTTTATTCAACACCTTCAGAAAGTCTGACTGATCGATTTTGTCGATTAGACTGCAAGAAATTTGGTCGTATTGATCATATAACAGCTAAAGGGTACTATACTAATTCTTTTCATTATGATGTGAGAAAAAGTCCAACACCTTTTGAAAAGATTGACTTTGAAAAAGCCTATCCTAAGTTTTGTTCTGGAGGGTTTATACATTATTGTGAGTATCCTAATATGCAACAAAATCCCAAAGCTTTAGAAGCTGTTTGGGACTATGCCTATGATCGAATCGGTTATTTAGGCACGAATACTCCCATTGATAAATGTTATAAATGTACTTTTTCAGGGGAATTTGAAGCAACGGATAGAGGATTTATGTGTCCTGAGTGTGGGAATAATGATCCAGAAACTTGTGATGTTGTTAAAAGAACTTGTGGCTATTTAGGCAATCCTCAATTAAGACCGATGGTGGAAGGAAGGCATAAGGAGATTAGTGCTCGTGTTAAACATTTTAAACGGTCTATAAGTCATTCAGACTTTGAAAAGGATGAGGGTAAATGGACAGTAGACGAATAATTGGACCTAAAAACCCGATGGCTAAAGAGTGGTTGGCGAAAGATTGGTCTTGCAATAAAGTAGCGGATTATAAGCCTTATAATTTTGTGGATGGAGAAGGAGTACGGTGTTCTTTATATGTTAGCGGTTGTCTATTTGCCTGTCCAGGTTGTTATAATAAAAAAATACAAAATTTTAATTACGGAATAGACTATACTGAGGAGCTGGAAAATCGGATTATCTCTGATTTATCTGCAGACTATTGCCAGGGCTTAACTTTATTAGGAGGAGAACCCATGCTGAATACAACTATCCTAATACCGCTATGTCAGAAGGTTAGAAAAATGTATGGAGCTGATAAGGATATTTGGACTTGGACAGGTTATACTTGGGAAGAGTTATTGAAAGAATCAGATGATAAAAAAGAATTACTTTCTTTAATCGATATTTTAGTAGATGGTCGGTATCTTCAAGAAAAAAGAAATCTGTCTCTTAGATTTCGGGGGTCTAATAATCAAAGAATCATTAAGGTAGCTGAAAGTATTGAAAAGGGAAGGGTCTGTTTATGGTAGAAAGTAGAGGAGAATTTTATTCAAATAGGGACTTTTAAATATTTACAATTTTTTATGAATTCGCTAAGATTAACTTATAACAATTAATAAATTAAGTGGAGGTAATTTTATGAAGTGGCCTTTAAATCATTCGATGCTATTAACAAAAGAACAAGCAGACTCCAGTCCTTGGATGACAATACTTTTAACGTTCATCATGTATATTGCCAATATATTTGTAACTGCAATTGTATCTATTCCTTTTATTTTTCAATTTATGGGTAAAGAAAACATTGACTTCACGGATCCATCGGCTAGTTCACAAATTCAAGAACAGATGAGCCTAAGCTCATCAATGACTTATGTTAGCCTGTTTCTAACCCTAATTATGATTATAATAGCCTTGCTATTTGCACGTTGGTTTCAAGGTCGGAAGAGTAATTCTTTTGGTTTTACTTCAGAAGATTTCTTTAGGAAATATGGGATCGGCATTCTCGTAGCGGCTGTAACCATGGGGTTGACCTACCTTATTAATTTATTGTTAGGCACCATTTCAAGCCAGATGAATCCTGAACAAAATGGGATGGCTTTTATGCTTTTATTAATCGGTTTTATGATTCAAGGTTTGTCTGAGGAAGTATTATTAAGAGGCTATATGATGAATGGAATTGCTGTTCGCTGGGGGGTTCTTGCCGCAATATTAATTAATTCTATTTTATTTGGTTTAATGCATTTAGCAAACCCAGGAATTTCTTGGATAGCCATTGTCAACTTGATTCTTGCGGGCATATTTTTTTCACTACTATTTTATATCACGGACAATCTTTGGTTAACTGGCGCTGCACATTCTTTCTGGAACTTTATTATGGGAGTAATTTTTGGAGTGCAAGTAAGTGGCCTTGTGCTTCCGGGTTCTATTTTGGTGACTAAGGCGCATGAGCAACATGCCTTAATTAATGGAGCTGAGTTTGGATTTGAAGGGGGACTTGTCGTCACAGTCATCTTGGTTATTTCGTGTTTCTTCTTTCTTTCGAAAGTGAAACATTTGAAGCCGGTAAAATAGATTAGATAAATATTTTTAGATTCTAAAGCTTCTTATTTGAAACTATTAAAATAAGAAGCTTTATTTTTAAATAGTTATTACCAAAACAGCTTGCATTTCAAATGGACTTCCTCTATAATATCACGGTGCATGTAAAAGATTATGTGCATTGGGTGGGAGGAGTCTGATTACTCCAATTACCACATCACGAAAAATGAAATAAGGAGGAATCTTCGTGGCTAAAAAAGTTATTACTCAAGTTAAATTACAAATTCCTGCAGGACAAGCAAGTCCAGCTCCACCAGTGGGGCCTGCATTAGGTCAAGCCGGTGTGAATATTATGTCCTTTACTAAGGAGTTTAATGCTCGGACACAAGAACAACAAGGAATGATCATTCCAGTTGTAATCGATGTATATGAAGACCGTTCTTTTAGTTTTATAACTAAAACACCGCCAGCTCCAGTTTTACTTAAAAAAGCAGCGGGTATTCAAAAAGCTTCAGGTGAACCTAATAAAAATAAGGTAGCATCTGTGACTCGTGACCAAGTTCGCGAAATTGCTGAAATTAAAATGCAAGATTTAAACGCAGCCGATGTAGAAGCTGCAATGCGTATGGTTGAAGGTACTGCCCGTTCAATGGGAATTACCGTACAAGACTAATCGTAAACGTAGCTTCTCGCCCCGTTTCTATCGGGTGTGGGAGGGAAACCCCGAATAACCACAAATATAGGAGGAAATTTAATGGCTAAAAAAAGCAAAAACTATGTAGCGGCTAAAGAAAAAGTAGATCGTACAAAAAAATATGATGCAACAGAAGCAATTGCCTTAGCAAAAGAAATTGATTTTGCTAAATTTGATGCATCCGTAGAAGTATCATACAATTTAAATATTGATGTTAAAAAAGCAGACCAACAAATCCGTGGAGCAATGGTATTACCACATGGAACAGGTAAAACTCAAACAGTTGTGGTCATAGCTAAGGGTGAAAAAGCAGCTGAAGCTGAAGCAGCTGGAGCTGATTTTGTTGGTGAAGAGGAACTCATTAATAAAATTAATGATGGATGGTTAGAATTCGATGTGATGGTTGCAACACCTGATATGATGGGACAAGTTGGACGTTTAGGTCGTGTGTTAGGACCTAAAGGTTTAATGCCTAACCCTAAAACAGGGACTGTTACAATGGATGTTACGAAAGCAGTTAATGATATTAAAGCCGGACAAGTAACATATCGTGCTGACAAAGCTGGTATTGTGAATGTTCCAATCGGAAAAGTATCTTTTGATGATCAGAAATTGCTTGAAAACTTTAAAGCTTTACACGAACAAATTATGCGAATCAAGCCTTCAACTGCCAAGGGTGAATATATTACTAATTTGGCATTATCTACTACCTTTGGACCAGGTATCAAAATTAATGTAGATAGTTTATAAAAATAGTTATTTTTAAGTTGACAAACAAAAAAATAACTCATATTATATATAAGTATTTTAAACGACCTAAGACAGTAAGTGGTGTAAGCCTTAATTTCTTACCGAGGAAGTTCCAGTTATTTAGGAATCTATCTCTATGTCTAGGTGACATAGAGGTTTTTTTATAAAAAAATCTCTATATCATTCTTATGGAGGTGAAATGATAAGTATGGTTAAAGAAGCTGTAATTAATGCAAAAGCACAGGAAGTTTCTCAAGTAGCAGAGCAATTAAAAAACGCTGCAACCACAGTTGTAGTAGACTATATTGGTTTGACAGTTGAAGAAGTAACTGATTTGCGTAAACAATTGCGTGATGCAGGTGTTCAAATGAAAGTTGTTAAGAACACAATGCTACGTCGTGCGGTTGCTGAAGCAGACATTGAAGTACCGGAAGATTTATTTAAAGGTCCTTCTGCAATTATTTTTTCAGATGATGTAGTAGCTCCAGCTAAGATTGCTGTTGAATTTGCTAAGAATAATGAAACTCTTGAAATACGTGGTGGAATCGTAGAAGGTGTTGCAACCTCTAAAGAAACAATTGAACAAGTTGCAAAAATGCCTGGCCGCGAAGAACTACTTTCAATGTTACTATCTGTATTACAAGCACCAATGCGCAATGTTGCTTCAGTTCTTTCTCAAGCAAACCCTGCTCAACAAATGGTGTATGCACTAAACGGAGTCATCGATCAAAAAGGCGCTGCTTAAGTCCTTTAAAAAGATGGGTCTCATAAAACAAACTAAAATAAAAAAATTTGGAGGAAACAAAAAATGGCATTAAATATTGAACAAATTATTGAAGATATCAAATCAGCAACTGTTGTAGAATTGAACGATTTAGTAAAAGCAATTGAAGAAGAATTCGGTGTTTCTGCTGCTGCTCCTGTTGCAGTAGCTGCTGGACCTGCTGCTGGTGGAGAAGCTGCAGCGGAAGAAAAAACTTCATTTGACGTAGAGTTGACATCAGTAGGAGACGCTAAGATTAAAGTTATCAAGGCAGTACGTGAAGCAACTGGTTTAGGCTTGAAGGAAGCTAAAGAATTAGTTGATAACGCTCCTAAGATGATTAAAGAAGGATTATCTAAAGAAGATGCTGAAGAATTAAAAGCTAAGATTGAAGAAGTTGGCGGTTCAGTAGAAGTTAAATAATCTTTTTATCTAAATAAAAGTTTAAATCCTAATCAGTTATTTGACTGGTTAGGATTTTTTTATCTATAATAAAGGTATATTAGGCAAATATGTTGCTAAACTTTTACATTTATTCTTAAAATTCGGTATAATATAAGAGGTTTGACTTGATAAAAATCTTTATTATAAGTTTTTGAATAACAGTGAGGGGATTTAGTAAAATATTCCTTTAATTTTGAACAATTTAATGTACAATTTATAAATAGAGAACAGTTTAAATAATAAAAACTTTGGGAGATAAGCGATGAAAGATTTAATGAAAAGCGTTAGTAGTATAGTAGTAATATTATCTTTATTAGGAGTTTCAATGCAATCAATTTCGGGACAGGAAGAAGAATCGATTTATGTTCCGCGTCCTGCTAGACCTTCAGAATTAAGTTCGCAGACTGATGAGTCAGAAGAGACAAGCGAGGGTGAAGTTACTGATGAAGAAAGAGGGCAGCAAGTTGAAGAAAGGGAAGGGAGCTTAGAAGATACAGAAGAAGAGAGTAAAGAATCTGAAGAATCTGAGGATCCTGAGTCTCGAAGTAATAAAGAAAAACGTGATGAATCTGCCGGACTTTTTGAAACACCAATTGTTGTTTATCCTGTTAATGAATTTAGTAGTAAGAAAGATTTAAAGGCTTTTGTAGAGTATCTTGAAATTGAAAAATCGACTAAAGACCAATTTGTGACTGAAGATATTTCTACTGATGAGCGTTTTTTATTAAATGTTAGTTATTCAGATACCGCTAAAGAATCGGGTCAGCCAATTGTCTTATATGCTCCTTTTGAGTTTGAAAGTGAAGCAGCAGCAGAGGAGTTTATTGAGCATAACTTATCTATTTATCCAGACCTATTCTTTACAGGAGAGCCCTATTTAATTGAAGGGGATCAGAAACAACTTTATGATGTTGCTTTTGGTATTAGACCACATGTTAACACTTTAGCTTTTGTTAATGATCGTGAAGCAAAAAAAATCTATTATAGTGAAGAACGATCAGACTATACCTATGAAATAGAGATTGGAGAAGAAGATCCTTATCAGGAAGCCATTGAGAAAGCATTTCCTGGGCAATTTAACTTTGAACAAAAAAAAGATGGAAATGTTACGAAAGTAACGATGAAGCAAATTGCAGAAAATCCGGAACAAGAAACTATTAAAAAGAAAGCAGAAGAAACAAAAAAAGAAAGACAGTCATCAGGTATTTTTGGTAAGATAAAGACAGCTTCTAGTAATTTGATGGATAAAGTTAAATTAAAAGATCGTATGGTAGCTGTAGGAATTCCTCAGGAAAATGTAGGGATTGTAGGAATTGGTTTAGTGATGAGTATTATATTATTAGTTTTACTATTAATAGTGTTGAGTAGACGATAAAAGGAGGATTTATAAATGAAAACCCAAAAAAATGTTTTAATGTTATTTACAGCTTTGACTTTAGGAAGCTCTTGCTCAGTATTGAAAACGGCTACGGCCACTGAAGATCCTACCACCACCACCACTACCACCACCACTACTACTACTGTGGAAACAACCTATACAACTGAAGAAACATGGGAAACTACAGAAGATAATTGGTATACCTCTACTACTTATGAAGAATCTACCTATACAGAGGAAACAACGATTGAACCAACAACCACGACGATTTCTAATGATCCAGAAGATTTGGAAGTGGTTTCTACCGAGGAAGTTCTAGAAGATGAAGATATGATTGATTTATTAGAGGGAGATTTTATTACTTTTAATGCGAATGTCTTCACCTCAGAAAAGGATGCGGATGAATTTATCGAAATGATCGAGAATGATGAAGCAACCAAGGATCGGTTTAAAACAGAAAAAGAAATCGTAGAGGATGATTTTGTTCTTGTTCGAGTAACTTATGCGGAAGATGTTGAGGAAGATGGACGTTATATTCTTTTTTATGTGGCAGGTGAATTTAGTAATCAGGATGAAGCCAGAGAATATATAGATCATTACTTAAATATTTATCCTGATATTTTTGTAGCGGGTGAAACGATAACGGTGGATGGTAAATTTGATATTATTTTTGGTATTCGACCTGGAGCCGATACTCAAGCTGTTACCTATGATGAAGAGACACTTGAAATTGAATATGAAGCTGATCGTAAAGAATATACCTATATTGTTGAAGCAGATCCAGTCACTGGAGAATTTATTGACCCAATTCAGCCAGCTGTTGAGGCTGAATTTCCAGGAGAGTTTACCTTTACATCGGAAGAAATTAGTGAAAATGAAATAGAAGTAACAATGACGCCTGTGAAAACAGAAGACGATTCTTCATCTGAAAGTGAAGAGTCAGTTGATGAAACTGAATCAGATGAGACGGTAAACTAAAGCTATAAAACCCCTTAGCATTGAGCTAAGGGGTTATTTATTTTTTGCTGGCTATTTTAATAAAATTTTCTATCTCTTCCATAGAAGAAGAATTATCAATTGTTGCAATAATTTTTTCGTTCTTAATGACAAAGGCATGAGGAACCGTTGTAATATTTAAAAAGTCATTGATAACGGAAGAAAAGTTCATATCTTTAGCTCGTAGATCAGTATTATAGTAATGATAGTTGACTTTATATGAAGAAGCTAGTAAATCTAATTTTGGAAGAAAAGCTCTACAGTAGGGACAATCATTAAAGCCGACATAGATCACTTGAGCTTCTTGATTGGAAGTTTCAATGATCTCTTCATATTGATCTTGTGTGTCAATTTCTTGTAACTGTGACATTTGAGAGGGAGAGGAAAAGTCCTTTCCGTTTTGAATTTCAATTTGATCGTAACTTTCATAAAGACTTTCCTTTTCGTCTTTCTCCATTTTGTTAACGTCTGTTACTTGGTTAGTTTGATTATTTTCTTCAGTGTGATTTATGCAAGAAGTAAGGAATAAACTAGAGAATCCCCAAAAAAAGATAAAATAAATTAGCCGCTTCATCTTAATACTCCTTATTATTTTCTAGGATCGATTCAATAATTTGAGCAACTCCTTCTTCATCATTAGGAGGGGCAATAAATTTTGCTAGCTTTTTTACCTGGTCACTGGCATTGGACATGGCATAAGAGTAGCCAGCCATTTGTAACATGGATCGATCATTAAGAGAATCCCCTATGGCAGCCACTTCATTCATTGAAAATCCTTTTTCTTGAATGTACTTTTGAATAGCCATTCCTTTTTGAGCTTTTTTGTGAGTGATCTCTATGTTATCTTTTCCAGAAGAGGTAATATCGATAGTGGGATTTTTTTCCCAAACTTTTTTAAAATTGGATAATTCATGTGGTTGAGTAGACATTGCCATGATTTTATAGATAGTTTCTTCTGCTGGATTGAGGTCAGCGAGACTCTTGATATTCCCAAATTGATCAGCTAGTTGAGCGTTAGTGATATCTTCGCCATTAGATTTGTGCCCTTTTTTGCTAATATAGTGGCTTACTCGTTCATAGAACGCTTGGACATCAGCGACATAGAAGCTATGTTCTCCCATAATGGAATACTCCATCTTTCTTTGATTGAGGTCTTCTAGTATGATGTTTTGACTATCTGGATCAAGAGGCTGACTAAAAATTATTTCTCCTGATAAATTATAAATAGCACCGCCATTGTGGTTAATGGTGTAGCATTTTATTTTAGCAGCTTCTAGTATTTTTTGAGTGGAATAACGGTCACGCCCAGTCGCTACAATAAATTCAATGCCGTTATTTTGCATGTTTGTAATAGCTTGGGCTGTTCTTGGACTGATTTGGTGATTGGCGTCCAACAGTGTGCCATCTAAGTCTGATGCAAAGAGTTTAATCATGGAAAAACCTCCTCATAGAATTAACACTAGTGTATCACTTTTTTCTTAATAATGATAAGATATGAAATGAAATTTAAGGATGGGGGAATGATCAGATGTCAGATCATTATTTCAGTGAAGTACCTAATAGTCAGCATCAGGAGCAGTTAGTTGAAACACAAATCTGTGGGAAAAAATTTAGTTTTTATACGGACGCAGGTGTCTTTTCAAAAGGGCGGGTTGATTTTGGTTCTCGCTTATTAATTGAGAGTTTTAGTGAAAGATATTCGTCGATTAATTCTTCTAGTACGATTGTTGAATTAGGTTCGGGATACGGGCCAATTAGTATCATTCTCGGAAGTCTATATCCAAGTATATCCGTGCAAGGCTATGAGTTGAATGGTAGGGCCGTTAGTTTGGCTAAACAAAATGCACGATTAAATCAGACGCCGAATGTTGAATTCATCCAGCAAGATGTTACTAGTATAGATTCTATCCCTGATTCTCAGTTTGTATTGACGAATCCTCCTATCAGAGCGGGGAAGGGAGTCATTCAGACCTTTGTTGATAAGGCCAAAGATAGTTTGGCAAGTGATGGGGAATTATGGCTAGTGATTCAAAAAAAACAGGGAGCGCCTTCAATGGAAAAGTATATGGAGTCAGTTTTTGACAATGTGGAAATGGTGACAAGGTCTAAAGGCTATTGGATTTTAAGATCGATAAGAATGAAATAATTTTTCATTTTAACAGGTCTGTTAAGAATAAATTGATTGATAGTCGTAAATGGATATGCTAAATTACATTTATTATTTTGAGATTTATTTTGATTCAGGAGAGGAAGCGACCCATAGTTGTTAACAAAACTTAAGAAGTTCAGAAATCGGTTAACGGCTCCTTTTGTTATTATTGGAATGTTTTCATTGATTTCTTTGTTAGGTGGTTTAGTGTTGCAGAGCTCGTTTGTGACTAATTCAGGGCAAGAAACACCATTTATCGATGCGTTATTTACAGCTGTTTCTGCTGTATGTGTGACAGGGAATGTTACAGTCAATACGATGGAACATTGGAATTATTGGGGTTGGACGCTGATTTTAATTTTAATTGAAATTGGAGGTTTAGGCTTTATGACTCTATGGGTGACTATCTTTTTACTGTTAGGTAAAAAGATTAATTTAAGATCCCATAAAGTCCTTTTGGAATCTTTAAATATCTCAGATATTTCACAAGTTAAATATATTTTGATCCATATTATACGTTTTTCATTTATCATTCAATTGTTTGGAGCGATCTTCTTATCGTATGATTTTATTCCACGTATGGGATGGTTAAAAGGGATATATTTTGCTGTTTTTCATAGTGTTTCTGCTTTTTGTAATGCAGGCTTTGATCTTTTTGGTGACTCATTAATTGGCCATCAAGGTAACCCAATCGTATTATTAACGATTAGTAGTTTAATTATAACAGGTGGTTTAGGATTTATTGTGTGGCGTGATCTATTGACTTATCACCGCTCGCGCAAATTATTATGGCATACAAAAATTGTGGTGATGATGACTGTGATCTTAATAGTAGGGGGAACCTTACTATTTGCGGTAACAGAACGCAATATGGGATTGTTTTCTGATCAGCCTACGGTAATGCGCTGGTTAAATTATTTCTTTTTATCTGTGACTCCTAGAACTGCCGGTTATGCCAATATTGATTATACGTTGTTATCACCTGCAGGGATTTTTTTAACTTTAGTTTTAATGTTTATTGGGGCTTCTTCCGGTTCTACGGGGGGTGGCGTTAAGACAACTACTTTAGCTGTTGTGATCATACAAGCTTTATCGGCAATTCGTCGTAAAGGGACCGTCATTTTCAGACGCACAATTTCGCAAGAAGCAGTTGTCAAATCTATTTTTATTATGATTTCAGGTATGTTATTAATTACAAGTGTAACGTTTATTTTATTAAACACTGAAACAATCCCAGAAGGTTATGGAGTGGAATATATTTTAGTTGATGTGATCTCTTGTTTTTCAACGGTTGGATTAACCATGGGTTTAACTCCTAATTTATCAATTGTAGGAAAAATGGTTTTGATTTTATTGATGTTAATTGGTCGTATAGGTTTATTAACCGTTTTTTGGTCAGCAAATATGAATCGTAAACCTTCTAAAATTAAATTCCCAACTGGCCAGATGATGATCGGATAGTGGAAAGAGGAAGAAATTATGTCAAAAGAAATTATTGCTGTTTTGGGTTTAGGACTATTTGGAACTGCATTGGCCCGTACTTTGGCTGAAAATCACCAACAAGTAATAGCCATTGATCGTGAGATGGAGTTGGTTGAAGCAATTGCAGATGATGTTGATTTTGCTGTACAAGGAGACTTTACTAAGTATGAAGTGTTAGCTGAAGCAGGAGTAGGAGAAGCGGATATTGCAATTATCGCTTCATCAGCAAAGTTTGATAATACGATCACTACATTAATTGCTTTGCAGAAGCTAAATATCCCCATGATTATTGCTAAAACTCGGAAAGCTGAATATAAAGAAATCCTACTTAAGTTAGGTGTTGATCGAGTGATATTACCAGAAGCGGATATGGGTGTACGGTTTGGGAATGAATTGACGAGTGACTCAGTATTAGACTTAATCCAGTTAGATGAGTCGAGTCATATTGTGGAATTCAGCGCTCGTAAACACTGGATTGGTAAAACCATTGAAGAAGTAGATTTTCGTAAAAATTATGATATTAATCTTATTGCAGTTAAAAACAGAAAAATGGAAGGTTTTAATGTAAATATTGAACCCCATCTTAAAATAGAAGAAGGAAATTTGTTTGTTGGCCTGACTCATAGTAATGAAGCCAAATATTTATTAGAGCCAAAATAAGGAACCGAGCAGCTTTGTGTAAAGCTGCTTTTTTAGTAATAATCATTGACAGGAGATAATTTGTGTTATATAGTATATGAACGCATAGAGTGGATATTGAATTCAAAATAGCGCCGAAATATTGTCCGGTTCGCAATTTTGGCAATTAAAACAAAAGATTGAGATAGCTGAGGCTGAATGAAATCAATTCTTTTGTCTTTTTTTTGCCCAAAATAACGAAAAAAAACAAAATGTTATCGAAAAGTAATTTTTGTAACAAAACGTTAATGTTATTCCTTGGTTTAAAGACGTCCACTAGAATTATCATTTCCTGCGTTAATAATATAGAGGGGTGAACCGCTTGAGTCAAAATCATCATGTTGTAAAATACGGTAAAAAAGCAGAACGTCGTAGTTATGCTCGTATCGATGAAGTTTTAGAATTACCCAACTTAATTGAAATCCAAACGGATTCTTATCAATGGTTTCTTGATGAGGGATTAAAGACAATGTTCGAAGATATTTCACCGATTGTCGATCATAGTGAAAATTTAGAACTTTATTTTCACGATTATTCATTTAAGGAGGCGAAGTATACAGTAGAAGAGGCGCGTGCACATGATGCGAATTATTCGAAGCCTATTTATGTAAGTTTACGTTTGGTTAATAAGGAAACAGGAGAAGTAAAGGAACAAGAAGTGTTCTTTGGCGATTTCCCTATCATGACCAGCATGGGAACTTTTATTATAAATGGTGCAGAACGAGTAATTGTTTCTCAGCTTGTTCGTTCGCCTGGTGTTTACTTCCACGATAAGGTTGATAAAAAATCACGTCATACTTTTACCTCGACAGTTATTCCAAATCGCGGGGCATGGTTAGAGTTTGAGACAGATGCTAAAGGTATTGCGTATGTAAGAATTGATCGTACGCGTAAAATTCCTATTACTGCCTTAATGCGCGCACTTGGTTTTGGGGAAGATGATGAAATAGTTGAGATTCTTTCTGAAACCAGTTTGTTAAATGATACTTTGACAAAAGACGTTCATAAAAATATTTCTGATTCACGTACAGAAGAAGCGCTGAAGGATATTTATGAACGACTCCGCCCCGGAGAACCAAAAACAGCGGATTCTTCACGTAATTTATTGACAGCACGTTTTTTTGATCCACGTCGCTATGACTTAGCGCCAGTAGGACGTTATAAATTAAATAAAAAACTACATTTGAAGAATCGTTTATTAGGACTGACATTAGCAGAGACATTGGCGGATCCAGAAACAGGAGAAGTCATCTTTACTGAAGGAACAGAGCTAACCAATGAGAATTTAGAAGTTTTGATCCCGCATTTAAATAATGGTTTAAATGTCTTTACTTACACCCCATCTCCAGAAGGGGTTGTAGGAGATCCGATTGATTTGCAAGTAATTAAAGTTTATTCACCGGCAGATTCTGAACGGGTGGTAAACATTGTAGGAAATGCTAATCTTGAAGGAGTACACAACTTAACTCCTGCGGATATTATTGCCTCAATGAATTATTATCTATTGCTGGATGATGGAATAGGAGTTACTGATGATATCGATCACTTAGGTAATCGTCGTATTCGGTCTGTAGGAGAGCTCTTACAAAATCAATTTAGAATTGGGCTATCTAGAATGGAACGTGTGGTTCGTGAAAGAATGTCTTTACAAGATATTTCAACCATGACACCTCAACAATTGATTAATATTCGACCTGTGGTAGCATCTATCAAAGAATTTTTTGGTTCGTCTCAATTATCACAGTTTATGGATCAAACTAATCCACTGGGAGAACTTACGCATAAACGACGCCTGTCTGCTCTAGGGCCGGGTGGTTTGACTCGAGATCGCGCTGGGTATGAAGTTCGTGATGTTCACTATTCTCACTACGGTCGGATGTGTCCAATTGAGACACCAGAAGGGCCAAATATTGGCTTAATTAACTCCTTATCGTCTTATGCAAAGATTAACCGCTTTGGTTTTATTGAAACTCCTTATCGTAAGGTAGATAAAGAAAATAAAGTTGTAACTAAAGATATTGTATATTTATCAGCAGATGAAGAAGATTTATATACGATTGCACAAGCAAACTCTCGCCTAAATGAGGATGGAAGCTTTGTAAATGATACTGTTATGGCTCGTTATAAGGATCAAAACTTAGAAGTTGCTGTTGAAACGGTTGATTATATGGATGTATCACCAAAACAAGTTGTAGCGGTTGCGACCGCTTCTATTCCTTTCTTAGAAAATGATGACTCTAACCGTGCTCTGATGGGAGCTAATATGCAACGGCAAGCAGTACCACTTATTAAGCCGCAGTCTCCGATCATTGGGACTGGCATTGAATATAAAGCGGCTCATGACTCTGGAGCGGCGTTAATCTGCCAACGTCCTGGTCGAGTGACTTATGTAGATTCGAATAAGATAAAAGTCCAATTAGAAGATGGGACAACAGATGAATATCGTTTGACAAAGTTTGCTCGTTCAAATGCGGGAACGTGTTATAATCAGCGTCCAATCGTTGAATTAGGTGATATAGTGGATGCTCAAGAAATTTTAGCGGATGGTCCATCCATGCAGAATGGTGAAATGGCACTAGGGCAAAATCCTCTTGTAGCATTTATGACTTGGGAAGGCTTTAACTATGAAGATGCGATCATTATGTCGGAGCGTTTAGTTAAAGATGATGTGTATACTTCTATTCACATTGAAGAATACGAGTCTGAATCGCGTGATACCAAATTAGGTCCTGAAGAAATTACTCGCGAAATTCCTAATGTTGGGGAAGATGCTCTTAAGTTCTTAGATAAGGATGGCATTATTTCAATTGGAGCAGAAGTAAGAGACGGAGATATCTTGGTAGGTAAGGTAACACCGAAAGGGGTAACTGAACTTTCTGCTGAAGAACGCTTATTACATGCTATTTTTGGAGAGAAAGCTCGAGAAGTTCGTGATACTTCCTTAAGAGTTCCGCACGGTGGAGGAGGAATCGTCCATGATGTTAAAGTGTTTACTCGTGAGAATGGAGATGAACTGGCTCCAGGTGTTAATAAATTAGTCCGCGTATATATTGTTCAAAAACGTAAGATTCAAGTTGGAGATAAAATGGCTGGTCGTCATGGTAACAAAGGGGTCGTCTCTTTAATTATGCCAGAAGAGGATATGCCGTTTATGCCGGATGGCACGCCTGTAGATATCATGTTAAATCCATTAGGTGTCCCTTCAAGGATGAATATAGGACAAGTGTTTGAGCTTCATCTGGGAATGGCGGGCAGACAACTTGGAATTAAAATTGCCACTCCTGTATTTGACGGAGCAAATGAAACAGATGTTTGGTCAACAGTCAAAGAGGCTGGTATGGAGCAAGATGCAAAAACAATCTTATATGATGGTCGAACAGGAGAACCGTTTGATCGTAAAGTATCAGTTGGCGTTATGTACATGCTGAAATTAGCTCACATGGTAGATGATAAATTACATGCTCGTTCGACAGGTCCATATTCATTGGTTACTCAACAGCCTTTGGGTGGTAAAGCTCAATTTGGAGGACAGCGTTTTGGTGAGATGGAAGTTTGGGCATTAGAAGCTTATGGTGCGGCCTATACATTACAAGAAATTTTGACCTATAAATCAGATGATGTAGTAGGACGTGTCAAAACTTATGAATCAATTGTCAAAGGAGAAGGAATCCCTCAACCAGGAGTACCAGAGTCTTTCCGTGTACTTGTAAAAGAGCTACAAGCTTTGGGCTTAGATTTAAAGGTACTAGACATTGATGACAAAGAAATTGAACTATTAGATGATGATGATGATGATGATGTAGTCAACTTCAATGCTCTTGAAAAGTACAAAGAAGATCAAAAAGCAGCTGAACAAAAAGAAAGTTCAGCTAGTAAATAGCATAAAAATAATAGTATAAAAGGACTAAATGCCTTGGAGCCAATGGAGAAAAGGCACTCCATAGAAGGCTAGAAGTTCTCTAGCTTTAAATCAAGAAGGAGGTCGGCCCCTTGATAGATGTTAATAAATTTGATTCCATGAAAATTGGTTTGGCATCCCCAGAAAAAATTCGTAGCTGGTCCTATGGTGAAGTGAAGAAACCAGAAACTATTAACTACCGAACTTTAAAACCAGAAAAAGACGGATTATTCTGTGAACGTATTTTTGGACCATCGAAAGATTGGGAATGCGCTTGTGGTAAGTTGAAGCGTGTACGCTATAAAGGTCGTGTGTGTGATCGATGCGGTGTGGAAGTGACCCGTTCAAAAGTTCGTCGTGAACGAATGGGACATATTGAATTAGCTGCTCCTGTTACACATGTTTGGTATTTTAAAGGGATTCCAAGTCGAATTGGGTTAGTGCTAGACATGAGTCCCCGTCTGTTAGAAGAAATTATTTATTTTGCTTCTTATGTAGTCATCGATCCAGGAGATACAGGGCTAGAAACAAAATCGCTTTTGACAGAAACAGAATATCGAGAGAAAAAGCGAGAATTTGGCGATCGATTTTATGCCAAAATGGGAGCAGAAGCCATTAAGGAATTGTTACAGGCTGTCGATGTAAAAGGCGAAATCGAAATGTTGCGAGAGGAATTAAAAACCTCTACAGGCCAAAAACGTACAAGAGCTATTCGTCGGTTGGATATTTTAGACTCGTTCAATGAATCAGGAAATAATCCTGAGTGGATGGTTATGGATGTTTTACCGGTCATTCCGCCTGACTTACGGCCAATGGTCCAGCTTGAAGGAGGACGTTTTGCAACTTCCGACTTAAATGATTTATATCGACGAGTTATTAATCGTAATAATCGTTTGAAAAGATTACTGGATCTTGGAGCACCTAGTATTATTGTTCAAAACGAAAAGCGCATGTTACAAGAAGCTGTAGATGCTCTGATCGATAATGGTCGTCGTGGACGAGCAGTGACGGGACCGGGTAATCGCCCATTAAAATCTTTATCACATATGCTGAAAGGGAAGCAAGGTCGTTTCCGTCAAAACCTATTAGGGAAACGTGTCGATTATTCTGGCCGTTCAGTAATTGTGGTTGGCCCTTCGTTAAAAATGTATCAATGTGGAATTCCGAAAGAAATGGCGATAGAGCTTTTTAAACCTTTTGTGATGAAAGAACTTGTGGAACGTGAAATAGCTGGTAACGTTAAAAATGCAAAGAGAATGATTGAAACACAAAATGATGCTATTTGGCCAGTGATTGAAGAAGTTATTCGTGAACACCCAGTATTACTTAACCGAGCACCTACTCTTCACCGTTTAGGAATTCAAGCATTTGAACCGGTATTAATTGAAGGGAAAGCAATCCGTCTTCATCCTCTAGTTTGCGAGGCTTATAATGCTGACTTTGACGGGGACCAAATGGCTGTCCATGTGCCCCTTTCTGAAGAAGCGCAAGCTGAGGCGAGACTTTTAATGCTTGGGGCGCAAAACATTTTGAATCCAAAAGATGGGAAACCTGTGGTAACTCCATCGCAAGATATGGTCTTGGGTAATTACTATTTAACTATTGAAGAACCAGGACGAGTTGGAGAAGGCATGATCATGAGTTCTGCTTCAGAAGCTGAACTGGCTTATCAAAACGGCTATGTTCATTTACATTCTAGGATAGCGATTCCTGCTAAAGTTTTGGGGAACAAACCATTTACTAATTGGCAAAAGGAACGTTTAATGGTTACGACGGTAGGGAAATTGATTTTTAATGGTATAATGCCAGAAGAGTTTCCTTATCTAAATGAATCATCTAACGAAAACTTAACTCAGAAGACTCCAGATAAGTATTTTCTAGAACCGGGAGTAAATGTGGCTGAAGCGATTGCTGCTATGGATCCTGTCCCTCCTTTTAAGAAAAAGCATTTTGGAAATATTATTGCAGAAGTTTTCAAGCTATTTCAAATTACTGAAACTTCTATGATGCTAGATAAACTTAAAGATTTAGGTTATAAATATTCAACCCGTGCCGGTATTACTGTCGGTGTGGCAGATGTTCTCCGTTTAGATAGTAAACCTGGAATCTTGGAGAAAGCTCATAACAAAGTTGATGAAATTACGCGCTTGCGTAGACGTGGACTTTTAACGGAAGATGAACGATATGAAAGTGTTATTCGTACTTGGGAACAAGCAAAAGATCAAATTCAATCTGATCTTCAAGAGAGTTTACCTAGATTGAATCCGATTTTCATGATGTCTGATTCAGGAGCGAGGGGTAACATTTCAAACTTTACGCAATTGGCTGGTATGCGTGGGAATATGGCCGCACCATCTGGTAAAATTATAGAATTACCAATTACGTCAAATTTCCGAGAAGGTCTAAATGTTATGGAAATGTTTATTTCAACTCATGGTGCTCGTAAAGGGATGACCGATACGGCTTTAAAAACGGCAGACTCAGGATATCTTACTCGTCGTCTAGTGGACGTGGCACAAGATGTTATTATTCGTGAAGAGGACTGTGGAACTGACCGTGGAGTCGAAATTTATGAAATTGCGGATGGAAATTCTGTTATTGAGTCCTTGGAAGAACGTTTGCAAGGGCGGTATGCGCATAAAACGGTTCTACATCCTGAAACCGGAGAATTTATTGTTAAAGCACAGGAGTTAATTACAGATACTAAAGCAGCAGAAATAGTAAAAGCAGGTGTAGAGTCTGTTACTATTCGCTCTGTCTTTACATGCAACACTGATCATGGCGTGTGTAAACACTGTTATGGACGTAATCTTGCAACAGGTACAGAAGTTGAAGTTGGTGAAGCGGTTGGAACCATCGCAGCTCAATCTATTGGAGAACCTGGTACTCAGTTAACCATGCGTACTTTCCATACTGGTGGAGTTGCAGGTGGGGGTGATATCACCCAAGGTTTACCGCGTATTCAAGAGATATTTGAAGCAAGAAATCCTAAAGGACAAGCGACAATTACAGAGGTAGCAGGGACAGTTACTTCAATAGAAGAAAAACAAAGTGAGCGGATTAAAGAGATTACTGTAAGTGGTGTAACTGATGAACGTACCTATAAGGTAGCTTATGCTGCTCGACTCAAAGTTAATGAAGGTGATACTGTCAAGAGGGGACAAGCTTTAACAGAAGGTTCGATTGACCCTAAAGAATTGTTGGCAGTTACAGATGTATTAACTGTTCAGAAGTATTTAATGCGTGAAGTTCAAGCGGTTTATCGCGGACAAGGGGTAGAAATTGGTGATAAGCACGTTGAGGTGATGGTTCGTCAAATGCTCAGAAAAGTGAGAGTTATGGACCCAGCATCGACGGAAATTTTACCAGGTGCTTTAATGGATATTGCAGATTTTGCTAAAGCAAATCAGCAAGCTATTACAAGCGGGGAAACTCCAGCAACAGCAAGACCTGTTTTATTAGGAATAACTAAGGCGGCCTTAGAGACTAAATCATTCATTTCAGCTGCTTCCTTCCAAGAAACAACTAGGGTTCTTACGGATGCTGCCATTCGTGGAGATCGAGATTATTTAATTGGACTGAAAGAGAACGTTATTATTGGAAAACTGATTCCTGCAGGAACCGGTATGAACTATTATCGTGACCTAGAAATTGAAACAACACAAGATACAGTTCCATCACCAGTAGATGATTTAATAGGTAACGAAACAACGGTAGAAGAACCGCAACAGATGAAATAATATTTAAAAAGCAAGCTCGTATATTGTATATACGTAGCTTGCTTTTTAAATATAATAGATAAGTGAAAAACAAAGAAAAGGAATAAAAGGAATTTGTCGATTTTTATTATTATGGAGCGAGGAAAAGATAAATAAGATTGCTAAGCTAGAAGCCATAAAAATAAATTCTGGAAACTTGATTAAGGGCAAGTACAATAGTGAGATACAAATAAATTTAATATCAGCTCCTCCAATCCAAGGATTGTCTAAGAATAATAGTACTAGAGACAAAGAAGCACACATGAAAAAGTGAGACCAATAGGTCGTACCATTTATGTGGTTATACAATATTCCTATTATAAGAAAACAAAATTGCAAAAAGTCAGGTACATACAAGTACAAATAGTCAAAAAAAGACATTAGTAGGAGGATAAGATATATAATTAGGTATATGAATATGTCACTGATCGATAAACAACTGTGATGAATATATAGTACTACTAAATTAATAGAAGCAAACAGTTCAGCACAAAATAAATAAAAAGGTAATTTACGCTGACAATAGAAGCAATGACCTTTTAGAATGATATAGGAAAATAAAGGTATTAAATGCCAAAAAGCAAGTTTATGTTGACAAGCGCTGCAAACAGACCGAGAATTTCTTGATAAAATTGGGGTATGATATCTGTCAACAGAACAAAGTAAGAAACTTCCGATAATAGATCCTATAATAAAGACAAAAAAATACATCAACTAATCACCTCACACTATAAATAGTAGAATAATTTCTGATTGCGTCAAAAAATGTATTAAAAAAGATAAAAAAATTACTTGACCGAGAAAGAGTTAGATGCTATAGTATAGTTCCTGTCAACAAAGCGTTAAAAACTTAATAGAAATTTTTTGAGGAAACTTAAAAAAACATTCAAAAAGTTCTTGACAACTTAAGCAGGTACATGGTAGTATATAGAAGTTGTCGCTGAGACAGCGGAAAGCGTTTCAGGCAACGAAGCTCATTGAAAACTGAACAAAGACAAACACCAAAATGTGTAAG
>NZ_JACBXQ010000007.1 GCF_015863205.1 Facklamia lactis
CCATCTTTAATTGTTGATTTTCTTTACGCAATTTTCTGAGTTCTTTTTCCTCATCAGTTAGATTATCAACAACATTAAATGAACCACTATTTTGATGATTCTTAATCCATTTATCTAAGGCCGAAGGGGTTAGATCGTATTCTCCAATAATATCAGATTTAGATTTTCCGTTTTCAAACAAACGGACCATTTGAAGTTTAAATTCTGGAGTAAAGGTTCTGCTTGTTCTAGCCATAAATAAATCGCCTACTTTCTTAATTTAACAATACATTCTCTCAGGAGACTTGTCCAATTAAGTGTAGACGATTCATATTAAAAATAATACATAGTGTAGTTTAATTAGATCAGTTAATTTATAATGATAAATAAGTAATATGTTTAAAACTTCACAACCCCCTTATAAAATCCCAAAGAGCAGCCCATCAGTGGCTGCTCTTTTAATTTGTGGTAATTAACATAATCCGTTTGCTATAGCTTCATCAATAATTAAAACGGTGACGAAGTCTGAGGTTAACAGAGTGCGGAGGGCGGGGATTTTTTCTTCGCCGGAAGCTAAGATGATCCGTTTCTTGGCTTTTTTGATGTGGTCGAGGGGAAGGCCAATCATTCGGTCAGAGATGTCTGAAGGGACTTCTTCCATGGCTTGATTATAGAAATTAGCTAGGATATCCACGATTGCTCCTTTTCTCTCCAAGTCTTTGGCATTATCTTCATCGATAAAGCCCAATTTGCGGTAGGTGGAGGATTCGGTCGGATTGCCTACGCCCAAGATAATGGCGTCTAATTGATCGGTTTTAGCCATCATGTCAGAGAAAAGTTGGCTCTGTTTGAATATATGCTTAATTTCAAGCGATTCGGCAATGGCCGGAGCATTGAAGAAGATCGGGGTCCCTTGGAGTCTTTCAGCTAACTTATAAGTTAGGTGGTTAGAATGAAATTTGACATTCTCAATTCCAAAGCCGCCCATCAGTGACACAATCTCAATAGCGGGATGTTTGAGGGGAGGCATGGCTTCCACGAACTCATAGAGGGTGGTTCCCCAACCAATACCGATTTGTTTTAGGTTGGGGAGGTGGTTCTTCAGATAATTGGCGCAGGCTTTTCCTACCAGTTCTTTATGATGGTTAGGGTCACCCCCATCACTGGTGATAATCACGGTATCGAGTTGGTATTTCTCCTTGATGATGGATTGTTGTTTATGTTTCTCATATTGGGGGTGGTGGATATAGATTTTGACAATGCCTAATTCTTTAGCTCGTTTCAGCAGGTTAGAGACAGTGGGACGGGAGGCATGAATTTTCTTAGCGATGTCGGTTTGGCTAATGTTGTTCTGATAATAATCAATGGCAACGGAGACGATTAAGTCAATATCATCAATCATGGTCTTCAACCTTTCATTTGTAAATGGGTGATAGCTTTCGTAAATTTGGTTAGTCTTTGCGAAGTTCCATTGTGGGGGAATGGTTTCTTTATTATAATGGACTTAACAAAATTTACTGTCGTTTTCAATTGTAAAGGAGAAGGATGATGCTAGTCAATTCCAAAGATTTACTAACAAGCGCAAAAGAGAATCACTTTGCCATTCCGGCTACCAACTTTATTGATCTTGATTCAGCGCGAACTTTTGTCAGTGTCGCAGAACGGCGTCAGTTACCCCTGATTTTACCTTTTGCCCAATCTCATCAGCATATTTTGTCTCTTGAAGAGGCGGCTGCGATTGGGAGATTAATGGCTGAATCGGTTCAAGTTCCAGTGGTACTCCATCTGGATCACGGGGAGGATTTCCAAACGATCCAACAAGCGATTGATCTAGGCTTTACTTCGGTGATGATTGATGCGTCGCAGAAAGCTTTTGAAGAGAATATTGAGATAACCCGTGAAGTGGTGGCTTATGCCCATTCTAAAGGTGTGACTGTTGAAGCAGAATTAGGTCACGTGGGGGCGAATGATACGTCTGAATCGGATCAAATGACAGCCTCGATTTATACCGAGGTCGAAGATGTGATTGAATTTGTTGATCAGACGAATGTGGATTCTCTTGCCATATCGATTGGAACAGCGCATGGAATCTACAAGGGCACTCCAAAATTGAACTTTGAGCGTCTGGAAGAGATCCATCAATTGGTGACCATTCCTCTCGTCTTACATGGCGGTTCTTCAACTGGGCATGCTAACTTGAACCGTTGTGCGAAATCCGGTATTTCGAAAATTAACATCTATTCCGACTTTATTAAAGCGGCGATGGAGGCGATCAATCAGGCAGAACTTAGCGATTATATTGCCCTAAAAGGGCTAGCCAACCATGCCATGTCAGAGGTCTTGAATACGTATTACGATGTCTTTAATACGGAGGCATATCTTAAATAGGAGGATAACATGACGAAAGAAACGATTAAATTGCCATTTTTTATTTTTAATCCTAAGTCTTATTTATATGGTGAAGCCTTGCTTGAATTGGCCCAAGTGGCAGATCAATTAGCTGCCGAGAAAGAGATGACCCTGATGGTGACGGCACCTTTTACTGATTTGCAGACGATTCGGGATCAGACCGAACATATTATCGTTAGTGCCCAGCATATGGATGGACTCAAGCCGGGAAGAGGAATGGGGCATATATTTGGCGAATCTTTACAGAACATTGGGGTAGGAGCGACCTTCTTGAATCATGCCGAACATCCCATGCCATTTGCTGAATTAGTGAGTGCGATTAATCGCTGTAAAGAACTAGATCTAATCAGTATTGTCTGCGCTGATTCCTTGGAGGAAGCTCAACTTTTGGCTCATTTGGGTCCTGATATCATTCTCTGCGAACCGACGGAACTGATTGGAACCGGTCAAACCAGTGATGAGGCTTATATTGAATCAACCAACCAAGCCATCAAGTCGATTGATGATCAAGTCTTGGTGATGCAGGCGGCGGGGATTAGTAAAGCGGAAGATGTTTACCGAACGATTTCACTTGGCGCCGAAGGAACAGGTTGTACTTCTGGTATTGTGAAAGCGGACAATCCGAAGGCAATGTTAGTCGAGATGGTCAATGCTGCTTATGAAGCGTATCATGCAAAGGAGGAAGCCTAATGCAATTATTTAAGAAACAATTCACGGTGGAAACGGAAGCAGGCAAAACTACCTATCTTAATATCTTAGACCAGGTCAAAGAAGCGATATCTGAAAGTAACATTCAAACGGGTGTTCTCTTTGTGACGACTGCTCATACCACTTGTTCGGTCTTCTATGAAGAGTTCTCTCATGATTTCAATGAAGAGGGCGATGAATTCTTGCAAGAAGATCTCAACCATGTCTTAGGGAAAATCATTCCTGATCATACGGATGCTTCTATTTATAAGTATCCCGGTGAAGCTCATTACCAAGAGGTCGAATCTTGGCCGGATGTGGACAGCTATTTACCTGGTGGTGACCGCCGTGCTTTATGGAATGGGGACGGCCATCTTAAGGCGACTATTATTGGATCGAGTGTTACGCTCGATGTGGAGAATCATCAGTTGGGTGTTGGGAATACGGGGTATATTTATTTCGCCGATTTTGATACCACACGGGAACGCCAGCGCAAGTTTAAAGTTATGATCTTGGGTGAGTAAATTTACTTTGACAAATGAGGCAGCAGAAATTATAATATAATTAGGAAAACGTATTCAAGTGTAACTATTCAATTAGGCATAATGAAGCTCCTATACTATGGGGGCTCATTATGCCTATTTTTTGTGAAAGGGGGTAAAAATGAAAGTCGTTCAGTCACTGAATCAGAATGCTGTTATTGTCTTGGATCAAGGGAAAGAAGTGGTTCTGACTGGGAAGGGAATTGGCTTTGGTAAGAAGGTTGGGGATGAGGTTGATACCAGTAAAATCTCTAAGATTTATCAATTCGAATATACCTCGCAACAAAAATTAATTGTTGATTCAATCAAAGAGGTGCCAGAAGATATCCTTCTGATTACGGAAGATTTGTTAGATAAGGTGGAGGATCAGCTTAATGATCATTTTGCCCCCTTTACCACTATTACCTTTGCTAGCCACTTGCATCATGCCATTGAAAGGACCAAACAATTCAAAACAGCCAATATTTCTTTGCAGCATGAATTTAAGCATATTTTTCCTAAGGAATATCAGGCTGCTATCTTCGCTATTGACTATTTAGAATCAGAGCATGATATCCAAATTGATGATCTTGAAGTAACGTTTTTCATCATGCACTTCCTTAATGGTTTACAGAAGATTGATAATATGGAAACAATGTTAGAATTAGGCAATATTATCAATGATATTTTAAACATTCTCAATCGGCATTTAATGCACGAATTTGATGCCAATAATATTTTTTATTCTCGATTTATTGTTCACTTAAGGTATTTTCTGATGCGGAAGCTCAACAATAATGAGAGTAAAGCTTCTGAGTTAGAGGAGCTATTTGATTATATCTCGGCTAAATTCTCGCGAGCCAAGGGGATTGTGGAAGAATTTATGCAGTTATTATCAGACCAGTATCAATTAACGGTTGAGAAGTCTGAGCAATTGTACTTAATTCTTCATGTGCAGAGGCTCTTAGATGAATTGGAAGAATAAGGATAGAAAGGAGATCGATAAATGACTCAAGCAAAAGTACTGGGATTAAAAATGAAAGGGTTTGACTCTAATGAGGCCATACTGACCTATATGGCTCAGACCTTGCAGGACTTAGGAGTGGTGAAAGAGAGTTTTAACCAAGCGATCTTGAATCGGGAAGAGGAATTCTCTACTGGTTTAAGAATTGGGAATCATGGCATTGCCATTCCTCATACAGATATTGAACATGTTAATCAAGCTACGATGGCGATTGTGACCTTAGAAGAGCCCGTAATGTTTAAACAAATGGGAGATAATCAAGAAATGCCGGTTTCGATGGTGTGTATGTTGGCCTTGAATGAAGCACATGCCCATTTGGAAATGTTACAAAAGTTGATGGAATTCTTCCAAGATGAGGACGTGATTGAAAGGATCATGGCACTATCAGATACTGAAGAAAACAGACAAAAGATTTTATCATTATTAGCAGAAAATCAAGTGATTTAGGAGGAAAAGTGATGGAATATATACAAGGATTTATTGATTTAGGCCCCTCCATTGTGTTGCCAATTATTATCTTCATCTTTGGATTGGCCTTGCGCACACCCCCTCGTAAAGCATTCTTAGCGGGGATCATGGTTGGGATTGGCTTTATTGGTTTGAATTTAGTAACGGGACTTTTAGGTAATAACCTAGGACCTGCTGCTCAACAGATGGTAGAGCGTTTCGGTTTAGAGCTCAACACGATTGATGTGGGATGGCCTGCTGCTTCCGCCATTTCTTATGGTACTTTATTAGGAAGTTTGGCGATTCCGGTCGGAATTGGGGTCAACTTACTGTTGCTATTTTTGGGAATGACGCAAACCTTGATGGTGGATTTATGGAACTTCTGGCATGCAGCCTTTGTGGCGTCACTCTTATATGCTGTGACTAATAACTTTGTGTTAAGTTTGTTTGGGATGGTAACCTATCTCTGTTTAATGTATTTATTGGCTGATATCATTGCACCGATTATTAATGATTTCTATGGTTTTCCGAATATTACCTTCCCGCATGGGACTTCTGCTCCTGGTTTCTTGATTGCTTTGCCAATGAATTGGTTGTTCGACCGTATTCCAGGTTTTAATAAAATTGAGGCTGATCCAGATACCATTCAAGACAAATTTGGTATTTTTGGTGAAACTACGGTGATGGGGCTGTTGATTGGTATTATGATCGGGGTTCTGGCTGGTTACGATCTTAAAGGTATTTTAAATCTGGGGATCACCTTAGCGGCTGTGATGGTCTTATTACCAAGAATGGTGGCCTTATTGATGGAAGGTTTAACACCGATTTCTGAAGCGGCGAATGAATTTGTAAATACTCGTTTCCCTGGTCGTGATCTTAACATTGGGATGGACTCGGCCTTGGCGGTTGGACACCCCGCTGTCTTATCCAGTTCCTTATTGCTGGTTCCGATTACGATTTTATTAGCCTTTATATTACCAGGAAATAAGACGATTCCATTTGGGGATTTAGCAACGATTCCTTATGCAGTTTGTTTAATGGCACCGGTCTTCCGTGGAAATATCATTCGGACGGTTATTTCAGGAACTTTCTATATGGCTAGTATCCTATATATTACCTCTTGGGTGGCACCGGTGGTAACCTCAGCCGCTCAAGCTGCTAATTTTGATATGGGTGGTAATAATAGTATTACTGCCATGATTGAAGGAGGACTCTGGCCAACCTGGTTATTCGTCTTCGCTTCAAAGAATATGCCATGGTTGATTGTGGGCGCCTTGTTCCTGATCATCTTGGCCGGCTTGTATTATGTCAACAAAGTTAAATTAAAAAATAAAGTAGTAGAAGGGTAGGAAGATTAAATGAAAAAATTATTAATTATGTGTGGTTCAGGGATTGCAACATCGACGGTTGTCACTAAGAAAGTGGAAGCCTGGTTGAAGGAGAACGGCTTGGGTAAGGAAGTTAAGATTACCCAATCGAAAGTTGCTTCAGAAGTCAATCATCTGGATGATTATGATGCGGTCTTAACTACCACCGCTGTCTCGGATAAGGTCAAAGATAAGGTCATCAATGGAGTGCCTTTATTAACGGGCGTAGGCGCTGATGCAGTTTTTGAGGCTTTAAAAGCAAAGTTAGATCAATAAGAAAGTATAAGAGCAGTCACTTTTTAGTGGCTGCTCTTTTTTATAGGGGTTTTTATAAGTTGGACTGTGTTATCTCAATGATAGGAGTTCTTCGATTTCACTTTCGTTCATGCCGACCATGGCTTCACCGAGGTTGTAGGAGACTTCCGCTAGAACTTTCGGGTCATTGTAGTGAGCGACGGCTTTGACAATGGCTTGAGCTCGTTTGCTTGGGTCGCCACTCTTGAAGATACCGGATCCGACAAAGACGCCTTCGGCTCCTAGTTGGCACATGAGTGCAGCATCGGCAGGGGTAGCGACTCCTCCGGCAGAGAAGTTCAAGACGGGTAATTTTTGGTTTTGGTGAACGTATTCGATTAAGTCAAACGGTACTTGGAGTTCTTTGGCTTTATGGTAAAGCTCTTCTTCTTTCAATCCTGCCACTTCAGCTATTTCACGGTGAAGGGTGCGCAGGTGGGTCACCGCTTGAATAATATCACCAGTACCGGCTTCTCCCTTGGTTCGAATCATGGACGCTCCTTCGCTAATCCGACGTAAGGCTTCGCCCAGATTGCGACAGCCACAGACGAAAGGCACCTGGAAGCTATCTTTCTTAATATGGTGAAGGGCATCAGCGGGTGAAAGGACTTCTGATTCATCAATGTAATCCACTTCGAGGGCTTCTAGAATTTGGGCTTCAACGAAATGCCCGATGCGAACCTTCGCCATCACGGGAATCTTGACTGCTTCGATAATTTCTTGGATCATCTTAGGATCACTCATGCGGCTCACGCCACCGGCTTGGCGGATATCAGCGGGTACTCGTTCTAAGGCCATGACGGCGACGGCACCGGCATCTTCTGCGATTCGAGCCTGCTCCGCATTCGTCACATCCATAATCACGCCCCCCTTGAGCTGGGCATGCACTTGTTCACGGCTTAATTTTGTCATATACATCCTCCTCTGAAATATTGTCCTTATTGTATGTTATAATTGTATCTATTAAAAGATACAGTTAATGAATAAATTATAGATACAGAGGTGTGGGATGTTATCGATTCATTTTGAACCGGGACAGAAATTATATGTTCAAGTCTATGAGAAGATGAGAGATGCGATTGTTCAAGGCTTCTTTCCGGCTGAAAGTCAGCTTCCTTCTTATCGAACTTTTGCCGATCATTTAGGTGTCAGCATCAATACAGTCAAGCATGCCTATCAGCAATTGATGGATGAAGGATATATTGTGGCCAAAGAGCGCCAGGGCTTTTTTGTGGATAAAATTCAATTGAATTTAATGCCCCAAGCACAAGAGACCTTACCGGATTTATTGAAGGAGCCAAACGATGAGGAAAAAGGCTGGTTGTATGATTTCAGTCCGACTCAAGTTGATTTGACGAAGTTAGCTCGAACCAGTTTGGCTCAATGTGCTCATGAGGGCATGCTGCAAAGCCAGTCCATTTCTGCTCCAGCCAATGGTGGTGAAAGGGCGCTCAAGAATGAAATCGCCCTTTATTTGTATAAGTTTCGTGGGGTGACGACTTCGGCTCAAAATATCGTCATTACGCGGGGCTTTGAGAATAACTTGATTGTGTTAGATCAATTATGGGACCATCCCATTTATGGCATTGAAGATCCGGGTTATCCCTTTAGCCAGATGAAGATTCTCTATGACAAGCACTCCATTCAAAGGATTCCCATTGACCAGTATGGATTCTCTGTCAAAGACCTGGAAAGGAGTCCGGCCAATATTGCCCTCGTGACACCGAACCATCAATTTCCTAGTGGCATTATGATGGGAATTCGAAGACGGCAACGTCTATTGAAGTGGGCACAAGAAGATCCCACTCGTTTTATCATTGAGGATGACTACGATAGTGTTTATAAGTACAGCGGTCATCCCATTGTAGCATTGAAAAGTATGGATCAGACCGACCAAGTCATCTTGTCGGGATCCTTCTCTAAAATACTCGGTAAATTTATGAAAATCTCTTATTTAGTCTTACCGGATCGTCTACTCGATCTCTATCACGAACGAGAAAGAATTAAATTGACGCCTTCCATCTTCAGTCAGCTGACCCTCGCTCGTTTCATGCAGGAAGGTTACTTAGATAAGCATATCAGTCGGATGAACACTTATTATCGCAAGAAGCAAAAAGTGATCCTAGACTTGCTCCGGACTCAGGAAGGTGTAGAAGTGATCAACAGTGATGCTGGCTTATATCTGGTGATCCGACTGGATCGAACCCTCTGGGATTTTGACAGAATTGAGTCACTTGCGGAAGCCCAGCGCTTTATGATCCATAGTCTGGCCCGCTACCACTCAGGGAAGAACTACCAAGACCATTTTATGATTGGCTTGGGTGGAGTGCCACTCGACCAACTAGAAAGGGGCCTAAGTGAGTGGTTTTGCTTGCTTGAGGCAGTGAAAGTTAAGCCCTAGTCTATAGAAGGAGAATAGAGGGCAGGATAGGATTGCAAGCGGTTAATTAAACCGGCATAACAATTTGGCTAGCTGTCCAGCTGTGGTATCCTATAGCTAGGAATGAATTCCAACAAATAAACTGGGAGGCGATGTTATTGTTGAAGAAGTTTGGACCATGTGTGACCGCTTTGATTGTGATGCTTGTATTTCTACAGACACCTACCGCCCATGCGATTAGTAATGCCATGGATTTGATTAACCAAGATGCAGATGGTCAGATGGACTTTGAATTTTTTAGTGAAAATGCCAGAATGTCAGCGATTGAGAATGTCCCAGAGCGAATTCGGTTAGAAGGTCTTCATGGAGCTCAGCCGATGCTTCGAATGATGTGGGATTTAGAAGACCCGAGTCAAGATGTAACTTTTCCTATTCAATATCAAAAAACAATGAATGCACCAGTTTCGGTATTGCCAGATACGAGTCAGTATATGGCGCATGTTCAGATTGATTTTATGACGGAGGTCGAACCCTTCTATGAGGGAATGATTTATTTAACACATATACCTATGTTTGAAGGACAGTTACAATTGATGATTCCGATTTATGGAGAATCGCAACGTCAAAACTATCAGATGATGACACAAGTGAATGAGGAGAGTCAACCGCAACCAGCTCCAGATCAGGGCGGATTAGATATTTATGATTTAGATGAGAAGGTGGTAGCCTGGCAGGAAACGATGGGACAAAGCTACTACCGAATTTACCCACCGAATAAGATTGATCTGGATCATGGTGGGTTGAATTTCAATGAATTAATGGGCTACATGACCTATAATGGCGAGACGATCAACCCCTTAGCTTCAGAAAACTACCAGTTGCATGCGGTTTATTCGACAGCTGGTCAGAATACAGATGGACGTTTTGAGCCGATCACATATCTCATGGGGACCTATGATGGGACTCCACAAGTTTGGGTCAGCCAACAAACAGATACAAGTCAACCGATTAATTTTCAGTTAACTCAGAATCCAGACTTACGTGATCTCTTTGGTCAATGGTACTATCAAGATGGGACCAGCCAATATTAACCTGGCCTTGATCATTTGCGCTTGAAGGGGATTAGATGAGTGGTTTTGCCTGTTAAAATTTTTATCCTTGTTTAAAAGATGGAAGTATATACATAGTGATACATCTTTGGTATATGAGTTTAAACTTAAGGAGGTTTTTATGATGCAGATGAAAGTGAATAAGTGGGGGAATAGCTCTGCTATTCGACTTCCCAAGCAGCTAGCACAACAACTAAATATCAAAATAAATGATCGATTAGATTGTGAAGTTTCGGGAAATAAAATCATTTTAAAAAAATCTTCCTTAAGTCCAGACATGACAGTGCAAGAATTGTTTAAAGATTATCATGGAGAACCGGTGGAAGTCACGCCTGTAATTTTTGAGAGTATAGGGAATGAAGAATGGTAAGGATCCAGCAAGGTTCTATTATTAAAATAAAACTTGATCCTAAACAAGGGCATGAACCAAAAGGATATCGACCTTACATTTGTTTGAGTCATAGTGTCGTGACGAAATATTCTAATATTGCTATTTTTGCCCCTATCAGTTCGACTTGTAGAGATTATCCCTTCTATGTCCCTTTAAAAGCGACCCAAACGTCTGGAAAAGTGCTGTTGGATCAGTTAGTAACGATTGATTTTAATGCTAGAGATTATCGTTATATTGAAGATATTCCTGAAAAATTGTTAGATGACTTATTGATTCGTGTAAAAGTCTTGTTTGAAAAAGGCTAAAGCTTAATAAGAGTGGCCAAATAAAGTATCCCCTCTATCCAGTTTTGGATAGAGGGGCTTTTTTAGTTTGTAGGTGTAACAGTATGAAGAAATTGAATACGCAAGGTTAAAAAAGAGAGTCATCTTTTTTTTTTTTACAATTAATTAATAATTATATTTAAATACTATTGCGATAAATTATTTGGTTTTCAATCATATTTAGGGAGCTACATTACGATTAATTTGCCATGATTTATTGCTGAATGAGCTATTTTGTTTGAAAAAATATTTATTTCTTCAAGTGAAATAAATTTTAATTGTATACAGAAATTCACTTCTACTCTTATTGAAATTATTAAATAAAATTAAAAAGTGAAAAAATTTTCATTTTAGTAATAAAAAAACAGAAATTAATTCATATGTAAACGCTTTACAATGTTTTATACTCCAACTATGTAAAGCGCTTTCTTACTAAGGTGGAGGAAATATTTTTCTTTTGACAGCAAAAAAGGAGGGGATTTTATGGAAAATAAAGAGGCTTTAGACTTATTAGTACAATCAGTCAATATCGATACCACTTTAGGCAATGAAAAACAATTAGCGAATCTTCTTGAACAAGTTTTTAAAAAACAAGGTTTTAGAACTAAGCAGATTGAATATGCAGAAGGAAGAAGTGGACTCATTGCAACGATAGAAGGAAAAGAAAGTGGTCCCGTTCTTACGTACTCGGGTCATTTGGATGTGGTTCCAGTTGGAGAAGTATCGTGGGAGACCGATCCATTTAGCGCGACCGAAATAGATGGGAAGTTATTTGGGCGAGGAACCTGTGATATGAAAGGGGGATTAATTGCCTTAATAGCGGGAGTATTTCGATTCTTAAGTAAGGATACGGATTTCAAAGGAGTCATAAAATTTGCCATCACCATGGGCGAGGAAACCTCTAGTATTGGGGCCCAACAATTACTTGAACTGGGAGAAATTGATGATATAGATGCAATGATCATTGCAGAGCCGACCAGTTTATCAGTGGGGATTGCACATAAAGGAGCTTTATGGCCAGAGATTACTTTTTATGGTCAAACTGCCCATGGATCAATGCCTCATAAGGGTGTTAATGCTATCAAACAAGCCATTAAAGCAGTAGAAGTAATTGACAGCCATTTTGATTTTACAAAAGAACAAGATGAAGCAGTTGGACATTCGACGTCATCTTTAAATATATTACAAGGTGGTAATGGTACAAACGTCGTTCCAGATAAATGTGTGGTGAGGTATGATATTCGGACGATTGCATCCCAAGAACATGAAAAGATTAAACAAGAATTTCATGATGTGTTAAATAGATTAGCTGAAGATGATGAAACATTTAATTTTGAAATTAAATTTATTAATGATTTACCTGCGATGAAAACATCAAGCGATGATCCTTTTGTTCACTTAGTGGTAGAGGCAGTTAAAGCAACGACTGATTATGAAGGTGAAATTAATAATCCTGCCTACTATACAGATGCTTCTATTTTTACACAAGCAGAAAAGAATTTCCCGATTATCATTATTGGACCTGGGATTGCAGAAATGGCTCATCAGCCGAATGAATTTGTAGAAATTGATAAATTTTATGACATGATCTCGATTGTCGCATATATAACAGAACATTATTTTAAATAATATTTTTTGAATAAAAAGGAGGTTCGTTATGAAACAAGAATATTTAACGATTGCCAATAGTTGGATTATGTGGTTGGCAGTTTCTCCCGTTTTATTAGTTTCTCTGTATCAGGCGTATGTTTTTTCGAAAAAAGCAAGAAAAGCAGGTCATTTAGTAGATCTTTCTAAAGAAGAGGCCAATAAAGCGTTTAGAGTCGGAGTAACTTCAGCGGTTGGACCCGCTTTAGGAGTTTTTGTTGTCATGCTAGGCTTAATGGCCGCTATTGGAGGGCCTATATCGTGGCAGAGATTGGCCATTATAGGCGCAGCACCAACAGAACTCGCTGCAGCGACACAAGCAGCTACCGCAATGGATGTTACTTTGGGTGGGGAAGGATATAATATTGTTCATTTTTCCAATGCAGCTTGGGTCATGGCACTTAATGGAGGAGCTTGGTTGCTGTTTACGGGATTATTTACCGATAAATTACAAGTTGCTACTGACAAAGTAGCAAGAGGAAATTCAAAAACATTAGGTTTAATTTCTGCGGGTGCTATTTGTGGATCATTTGCTTATTTATTTCTCAATGAAATCAAAAAAGGCATAGGTGCAGAAAATAAATCAGCCATTATAGCAGCTCTTTCAGCTTTAGTGGCGATGATGATTTTAGAAAGATTGGCGAAACAATTTCCGAAGTTAACAGAGTATAATCTAGGGATTGCGATGCTAATAGGGATGTTCTCCGCCGTATTGTTTAAATAGGAAATGAGAAATGAAGGAGAGAAATTATGGAAAATCAGGTAGATTTACAAAAGAAGTATGAAGAGGAATTTACTCGTCCGATTATTAAACTAGGACGCATTACTAACTTAGCAGCATTTTTTCTATGTTTTATCCCTGCTATTACTATTTATTTTGTATGGGGTGCCTTCCCAGGTGTGGGAAATATATTCAAAGGTTGGGTTTTGATAGCCTCTATTTATTTAATCTATGCTGTTGTTGAACCGATTTCTTATTTTCCTATTTTAGGAACACCTGGAACCTATATGTCCTTTCTATCTGGGAATATTGGAAACATGCGTGTCCCTTGTTCTTCAATTGCACAAGAGGTGGTTGGAACGGTACCAGGAACTAAGAAAGCAGAATTAGTTTCGACTTTAGGAATTGCAGGCTCTATTATCACTAATTTAGCGGTCGTAACGATTGCGGCATTTGGAGGAGCTGCTCTTATGAATAGCTTTCCTCCGATCGTAATTGAGGCCTTTACCTATGTTTCGCCCGCAATCTTTGGTGCGATGTTTGGGATGTATTGGCTAAAAAGCTTAAAAATAGGAACCTTTTCCTTGACTATAGTGGCCATCATGATATTTGGCTTAGCGCAATATTTACCGGTTTTTGTGATACTTATTGTGGCTGTTTTTGCCTCAATTGCCTTTGCTTTACTTACTAACAAATAACATTTTAGTCTCTATATTAGAGTCTCTTTTATCGAAGTATAGTATGATACTCAGAAAGAGAAAAACGAGTTTTATAGAGAGGTATTTATTATGGGAGTTACAGTGAGACAAATACTAGCACATAAACCTTTTAAGAATTTTAAAGTAATTGCTGGTAGAGAGGGACTTGATAATCAAGTTCAAGGGATTTCGGTTAGTGATTCACCTGATGCACATCTGTGGAATAATGGGAAAGAATTTATATTGACTTCTGGCTATATATTTACAGAACATCCAGATTATTTTGAAAAGCTAATCAATAGTGATGCTTTTAAGTCTGTGTCGTGTATGGGAATAAAATTAAGATTCTTTAAAGAAGTTTCAAAAAATACGATTGATCATTTCAATAAAATTAAGGTACCTTTAATTGTTTTGCCAGAAGAAATTACCTGGATGACCATTATTAATGATCTAAATATTTTAGTGATGAATAAAAATATTCAACAATTTATCATTACCAATATCAATCCAAACAACCTCTTAGAATATTCGTTTCAAAAGAGGAAAGTCCATAAAATCCTTACTAATATGGAGCAGGAGTTAGATTTCCCCGCTATGCTGTATGATGTGGAAGCAGGATTATCCTACTTTAGTTCAGATAAATTTATCAAGTATTCCAAACATTTGAAGCTTGATGATTTTTGGAATCCTTCATTTGAAACTTCTAAAGAGGTACTTTGTCAAACGTTAAAGATGACGCGATACCGTTATAAAGATGATCGATTTGATCGTCCTTTCTCGTGGATTACGGTACCGGTCGTAATAGGGAACGAAGTGAAAGCATACTTTGTAGTAATAGAAAAGGAAAATTTAATTGATTATTTTGATCAGTTTGCCATGCGCATTGGATTTATTCTGCTAGCACAGATGTTTGAACAATTATCTTTTTTATCATTAACCGAAAATTATAAGTTTGAACAACTGGTTTATAATTTAATTAATAATCGGTTGAGTGATCAACAGATTGATGAAGCAATTTCAAATATCACGTTAAGTAAAGAGGAACACTTTTACGGTTTTTTGGTCAATGTTAATGGAGAAAGCGATAATTTTAAAGAAGATCGTTTGTTAGTTAGAAAATTAATGGGGCCTGCAATCCTAAGAATTAATGATATTCGTATTTCAGTCATAGATTCTAAAAGTATTTTAGCTCTAGTTCCCAAAGAAAATCGAGAGACGGGTTTGGATAATAAAAGGTTATTAGATACCGTTACTCACTTATTAGTAGAAAATTATGTGAAATTAATGAACCGATATGATATCCGAATTGGCTGTTCAGATGAAGCGATTAATATTATTGAGTTACAAAGAAATTATGAGCGATGTGTACAAGCGATTCAAATGGGAAAAGTGTTATTCCCCAATGAATTAGTGGTTTCATATTCACAACTAGGTCCTTTTGCTTGGATGAGTATTAATAAAGAAGAATTATATAAAATGCGTAGAAAATTAGAAATGAATTTTAATGAAAAAGAGTGCCAAGAGTTGTTGCATATTTTAAGGATATATTTAAAGAACAATCTCAATTATAGTCAGACTGCTAAAGAAACATTTTTGCATATTAATACGATTCGTAAACGAATTGATACAGTGACACAGAAATTAAATTTAAATTTAGAAGATCCTGATGAGCGTTTAAAAATTGAAATTTTACTTCGTATTATGAATTAAAAAGGAGAGAATATTATGTCTTTTTATGAAAGAGCTAAAGAACTTCAAGAGGAAACGGTTGCGAACAGACGCCATTTACACCAATATCCTGAATTAGGGTACGATCAAGTCGAAACATCGGCCTATATCCGAAGTAAATTAGAAGAGTACGGTTATGACCCTGAAACATTTGAAGCACCCATTGAGAACAGTGTGGTAGTGAATATTGGTAAGCCTGGTAAAACCATTATGCTACGTGCTGATATTGATGCTCTACCGATTCAAGAAGATACAGGATTGGAGTTTTCTTCTAAAATTGATGGAAAAATGCATGCATGTGGGCATGATATCCATACAGCGCAGCTTTTAACCGTAGCTCGAATGTTAAAAGAAAGAGAAGATGAGCTTGAAGGAACTGTAAAGTTATTATTTCAACCAGCAGAAGAGTTATTAAATGGGGCGGAAACATTGGTCAAGGCAGGGGTCTTAGAAAATCCAAAAGTTGATTTTGCACTTGCCAGTCATGTTTGGCCGATTGCACCTAAAGGAATTGGATTTATGAAGGATCATTCAATGTCAGGGGCCTTAAACTTCAAGATTACTTTAATTGGTAAATCAACGCATGGTGCTATGCCATCTAGAGGGGTTGATCCCGTGTATGCAGCGACCTTTATATTCAATGGTTTACAAAGTATTTTAGCTCGTGAAGTTGATTTTACTAGCGGGGGATCAATTACCTTTGGGAAGTTTGATGGTAATGGCGCAATGAATTTAATACCGGATAAAGCTGTTTTGGAAGGAACTGCTCGTTCGTTTACTAATGAAACGCTAAAGTATATGAAAGAGCGTATACCGGAAATTGCTGAACTATTGGCTAAAGCATTTCGTTGTGAAATGGAAATTGAATGGATTGCAGATGTGCCAGTCTTGTTTAATGATCCAGAATTAGTTGAGAGAGTTCGTAAAGTTGCTGAGGAAACGGTTGGAGATGCTTATGAAATTTTTGATTTCCCGCAGCAGAATGGTTCTGAAGACTTTGCATTCTTCTCGAAAGAGGTACCTTCCGTTTACTTCATTTCAGCACATAAAGATTCTGATCTATATCAATATAATGTTCATAATTCTAAAGTCGTTATGAATGAAGAAATGATGGCTCCAACTGCCGCGATTTTTGCTCAAACAGCCGTGGATTATTTGAAAGGAAATTTATAAGATTTGTTTTGATTTTATAAAAAAATATCTGGATTCGATTTAAATGATTAAATACCTCCACACAAAAAGCCTTGCATGAAGCAAGGCTTTTTATATACGAGTAAAGAATAAACTTAGAATTCATCACTCGCCATTTGAACCGTTGAGTTGTACTGATCAAGGTCAAGGGCTTTTTCTGTTTTAGCGATGACCAAGGTACAAGCAATGTCGCCGGCTACGTTGGTGACGGTCCGAGCCATGTCGAGTAAGCGGTCGATCCCCATGATGAGGGCGACGCCGTCTAATGGTAAACCAACAGAGGTAAAGGTAATGGAGAGGAGAACGGCCCCAATACCGGGAACACCTGCTGCTCCAATGGAAGTGAGGGTAGCGGTTAAGATGACGTTAATATAGTCGGCCATGTCGAGCTCAATGCCATACAAGTTGGCGACAAAGATAACCGCAATTCCTAGCATAATCGCTGTTCCATCCATGTTGATGGTGGAACCGAGTGGAATCGAGAAGGCTGAAACCTTACGCGAAATTCCCATATCATCGGTGGCTTGAAGGGAGACTGGTATGGTAGCAGAGGAACTCGCCGAAGAAAAGGCAAAGGTCGCTACCGGAATGAATTTCTTAATAAAGGTCATGACATTCAAGCGAGTAAATAGGAAAATTAATGGCAGATAGACCAGACCAAATTGCAAGAACAGGCCTGAAATAACCGCAAACATGTAGCTAATTAAAGGCATAATTGAATCGAAACCAAGTTGGGCAAAGGTTCTGGCAATTAATGCAAAGATCCCATAAGGTGCCAATAATAAAATTTTGTCCGTTAGACTGAAGACAAAGGTATTTCCTTCTTCAATGATTCGGGTAAGGAGGGAAAGCTTATCAGGCAACTGCCCCACAATGATTCCGGTCGCCATAGCAAAGACAATGATCTGCAACATTTCACCTTCGGCCATCGCGGCAATCGGGTTAGAAGGGATAATATTCAGGATAGTCTCGACAAAGTTAGGGGCTTCCGTTCCTTCAAAACCAGAAGCATCAATCGATAAGAGATCAACGCCTGAACCTGGATTAATCAGACGTCCCCAGAAGAGGGCGATGACAATCGCAACGGCTGTGGTTAAGAAGTAGAAAGCTAAAGTCTTGACTCCGACCTTTCCAACAGCCCCCGTATCTCCCATCGAGATAGCCCCCGAGGCAATCGAGAAGAAGACGAGGGGAACAACAATCATTTGAATCAGACGCAAGAAGCCATTTCCTACGATATAGAGGAGACCATCCACGAGGAATTTATCGCGGAAATTGCCTTGTGGTAGTAAGAAATGAATGGCTAGACCAAAGAGGGCTCCCAGGAAGAGACCTAGGAGAATCTGCTTGGTGAGGGATAATTTTTTGAATTTGCTGGTCATTATTTTTTCACTCTCCTTTCAGAAATGAAGCGTTCTAGAGCATCTTCCCAATTTTTCATTGGGGGTTGATGGGTCATGCGTAACATCATATTGTCTAGGACCGAATAACGGGGTCTCAGTTCTTCGAAGCGACTTGGTTGGTCGCTTTCGATGATTTCGGCCTCTAAGCCGACGGTATCTAAGATCTTTTGAATAAAAGTTCGGATGGAAGTTTCGCCTTCACATGACACATGGAAGGTACCGTAACCATTGGTATTGAAGAGGTGAATAATTTCTTCAGCTAATTCGAGGGAAGAGGTCGGAGTTCCAATGATATCTTTATGGATGGTAACTTGACCTTGCTTGGCCTGTTCAATAATCTCATATAAATAACGCTTGCCATAGAGCCAAGAGCTGCGAATAATCGTGTATTTATTGCAGAAGGATTTGACATAGTCTTCACCGATCAGCTTGGTCTTCCCGTAAACCGTTTGAGGGTTGGGGGTATCAAATTCTGTATAGGCTTGAGTAGACGCCCCATCAAAGACAAAATCACTCGATAGATAGATTAAGTGAGCGTCTAAACTATGGGCCATAATGGCTAAGTTACGAGCCCCCAGACTGTGAAGGGCATACGCTTCTTCCGGATGTTCCTCGTACCATAGTTTATGCGAAGTGGCGGCACAGTTAATAATGATATTTGGTTTCATTTGTTCAGCAAATTGTTCGACCTGGCTGAGCACTGAAATATCTACATCCTTTTCGTCTGTTCCAATAATGGTATGGTGGGAGTCACGTTTGAGAATCCCCTCAATTGCAGAACCTAGGCGGCCAGAACGTCCGACGAGCCAGATGATATCGTTTGTTTTCATCATATACATCTATTCCTTTCCAAAAAAATAGAATCAAATTAAATTTTAATTTTAAGGAGTTTTCACTCATTATGTATTAATTTTAACAGATAATTTTAAAGAGACAAATGAGAGTGACCGATTTGTTGAAAAATAATCAAAGAGGGTCTCGAATGGTAGGGCAGATTAAATCGAAAAGGTTTACAAGATAGAAAGTGATGAGAAAGAATTTTGAAAATAAGAAATTGCTCAGAAAGCCTTTTCTAATAACGTTTTCTATGAAAAACATTTTGAATTTTTGCTCGAATTGATATATATTAAGTCTGTCCAAAAAATTAGAAAAGAGGAGTGATGTGCTATGTCAATGTTACCACAATTAGGATGGTACGATCGTGCCAATCTTTCACGTCATAAAGGCTTATCTTCACGTGAGAAAGTCCGTCGCTTAAACAATCTCTTTGTTAAACCTTATAATTATAAAAATAATAAATAGTTGGAAGTAGGAAGAAGGGCGCTAGCTCTTCTTTTTTTGTAAACGGGCATTCTAAGAAAACGCTTAACATGGTATAATGGGCAAGTGAATTTACACAAATCATTGAAAGTAGGATTCGGTATGGAAATTATTAGTGTCCCCATGTTAAAGGCAAGTCAATTAGAAGCGGCCCGAGCTTTAATTAAGAGGTGTCAGCAATATGATAGTAGTTTTCGGATGCCTTATTTATCCAATTTGTTTAATTTTGATAAAGAGATGCCGGCTTTCTTTCTAGCGTATGAAGGTCAACGATTAGTCGGTCTGTTATCGGTCTATGCCGACTCACCGGAAGTGGAATTAAGTGTCTATGTCCATCCTGATTATCGTCGTCAGGGTATCGCCTCCGCTTTAATTACGGAATACCGGCAAGTATGCGGTGCTTATCCGATTGACCAGTCTTGCTTCGTGAGTGAGAAAGCATTTCTTGACCAACACCCTGAATTTTTGCGTCAAACAGGGCTACAAATGGATGAATCGACCGAATTCTTAATGGATAGGGAACGGGAGCGTTTTGTTTTTGACAAGAATGAGGCTTTGAATTTCCGTTTGGCTCAAGCTGAAGATGTCGAGGGCATTACTCGTTTACAGATGGAAGCTTTTGAGAGCCCTTATTCCGAAGCCTTCCTTTATTGTGATGAAGCTTTAAAGGATCCTAAGAATCACCTGTATGTAATCGAGCGAGCCGGTCGAGTCATTGCCTCTTGTACCATCGAGCTCTCTGATGCGGAAAATTATCTTTATGGTTTGGCGGTTCTGAAAGAGTATCAGCATCAAGGGATTGGCTCTTACCTGGTCAAAAAGGTAATCAATGACTTGGACGACTTGAACGATCGCGATTGTCGTTTAGCCGTGGATGATGACAACCACGTGGCTAGAACTCTTTATCAGAAATTAGGCTTTAACATTCTGACCCAGGTGGTTTATTTAGACGAAATTTCATAGCGAATCATTCAGTGCGCCCCATTTTGAAGGGCTCCCTAAGATTGATATGTCCCCCTTTCACTGGACAACAGTGAAGGGGGTTTTTGTATACTGATGACTTCTGTAAGGATCAAACACACGGATAGATTAGTCCAAAGTATTAAGTGAGGTTGTTATTTGAAAACCTTCATCACCTCGCCCACAATAAGGACAGAATAGAGCGAAGGGCTACTACTAGAGTGGTTAGAAGTATTCGGATGAGGTATTGAAACACTGGGCCTTTTTTCCTTGCCAATGATCGAAATGGATTGATATTTTGGTTTAAAAACATTTTATTATTTGTTACAATTTATCAGGAAAAGTATATAGATAAAATGATGGGTCAATAATTTTCGTTAAGTCAGTAAAATAGCAAATAAGAACAACTTTTTGATAGAAATTTTAATTTTATTATTCTAATAAGTCCTCCTTTGATAAGAGGGCTAGCGGAGATAGAGAAATTGTGATTTTTGATAGGAGAGAAGGTGTTGAGTCATGAAACAGTATAATTTTGTGCTGGTTTTATTAGTAATGATGGCATTCTTTTGGATATTATTAAATGAAGCGCTTAGTTTTCATGCTTTAGGAATAGGGTTTATGATCGGAGTCCCCACCTTATTTTTAGTTCAGATTTATGTTCTAGAAACAGAAGGTAAAGATTTTGATTTTCGCACTTTACTCAATTGTGCCATTATTATTATCAAGACCATCTTATCCATTATTCCCTCATCCTTAACCGTCATCAAAGCAATTCTATCTGATAAGATGATCATCAGTCGAGTAGCAGTGGAACTCCCTTCAAATGATCATTTTATTAATGCTTTATTATGTAATTTAATTACTTTAACACCTGGAACGATCACCTTAGAGATCAATCAAGACAGGGCAGAAATCATTGTTTTGAATCCAAGAAATGTACCTGAAAAAGATTTAAGCTTGGAAATTCAACAAATGTGGAAGGGGATTAAACGCTAATGATCATACAATGGGTTGGGCTTCTTATTCTATTTGTCATTAGTTACTTGATTTATTATATTGTGATTCATAATAATATGTGGGATCAAATCTTGGCTTCGAACAATATCATGAACTTGATTGTGATATTAATTCTTATTTATGCCATTAAAGAAGAAAATAGTAGTTATTTTGATGTGTCGATTATTTTTTCTTTTTTAAGTTTTATTGGTAGTTTCTTTATTCTGATTTACTTATACCGGAAGGGGGACCTATGATTTCTTCAATTTTTTTACTCTTAGGGATTCTTTTTGTTTTATTGGGAACACTAGGGCTCCATCGTTCGAAAACATTTCATGCTCGTGTGATGTCATCGACTTTAATTGATACAACGGGGGCAATCTTATTAATTATTGGCCTTATGCTACACATCGGTTTTAATCCAACTTCTCTAAAGTTGGGGATTATCCTTATTGTGATCACATTAATTAATCCAATGCTGACGCATTTTTTGTTACTTTCTTCTTGGAAAACAGGTCAAAAAGAAGATACCGGAGGAAAATCGAATGGAAAGGTTTAGTCTATATTTTTTATTGTGTCTATTATTTACCTTGGCTGTTTTGTGCATTTACGGGAATAGTATTCGTCGGTCCATTATTTTGAATGGTGGGATTTCGGTTCTGAGTGGTCTGTTATTTTTAATTCTTGCGGCCCCAGATGTGGCATTAGCTGAGGCCGTTATAGGTTCTACCTTGTCAACGATTATTTATTTAGTCGCCTTGAAACACCATCAGATTGTCTATGTTATCTATAATGTAGAAACGATTAAAGAAGAAGAACTGCAGATGCTTTTTAACGATATTTATAGTCCAGATCATATTGATGTTCATTTCATTAATAATCATTTAAGCCTTAAAGAAAATTTGAGTCGCTACCGTTTTGCAGATTATTATATTGTGGAAGAAGACAAGCTCTATATTTATGCTCTGGAACAAGACGGCCATCGTCAACAAATTTATCAGGCATTACATTCTGAGTTCAGGGATGTTGAGTTTTGTGTTCGGAAAGATAAGGGGGAGGAACGCCATGATTAAACCTATTTACTATCGTTTACTTTTAATCGGTTTGAGTGGATTTCTCGTTCTGTATTTGTTGATCCAACAAGGTCATTCTGAAGACTTGGTCTTTCAGGGGTATATTCAAGAGGGAATCAACAAGATTGAAGTTAATAATTTGGTGAGTGCTATTTACCTTGATTATCGTTTGTTTGACACCTTATTTGAAGCTCTTCTTTTACTCGTTTCGATCCAGGGAGTCTTTCTTTTAACAAATGTTGCCCATCATGAAGATCAACAGGCATTGTATCAATTTGAATTTCATCAAGAACCTGTCTTTACACTCATTCGACAAATTTTAAGTATGATCTATCCCTTCTTTGTGATCTTAGGTATCTATATCATTGTGAATGGCGCTGATTCGCCTGGGGGTGGCTTTCAAGGGGGAGCGATTCTAGCCGCCTTATTTATGAGTCGATACATTGTTTCTGAGCAGTACTTATTTAATCCATATATCCCATATCGAATAGAAAAATGGCTATTTTTGGTTTTAATTCTCTTAATTGGATTTGTGATTGGGGGCTTTGTGCCTGCTTCCTATAGTCGAGGGTCTATTCTCCTGATCAATAGTTTTATTGGTTTTGAAGTGGCGGCTGCTTTTACGGCATTGTTTTTAAGATTTGTTGGGAGGGACTAGAAGTGGTTAATAGTATTGAAATATTTGGTATTATCTTTTTCTTTTTGGGTTTATCAGGGCTTTTGACACAGAATAATATTGTGAAGTCCGTTCTTTCTCTTTCAATTCTAGAATTAGGGGTGGTGATTTTTATCCTTTCAATTAATTACCGGCCCGAACAGAAAGCTCCTATGTTATCGAATGATCCTAATTTATTAGCAGATCCTTTACCACAAGCCATGATGATTACGACGATTGTGATTGGAGTGGCAGTGCTGTCGGTGACGATAGCCTTGGTGAACATAGTTCATCGCAAATATAACACTTCTTTATGGCATGTTTTGCAGGAAGAAAAAGATGAGGTGACGGAATGCACTTAATCATCATGGTTCTGCTACCCATTGTCGCTGGGCTGATTATTTCGCTCTTTTCAAATCGTTCGCTCCAAAGAGTCGGTGATGGTGGCCGGTTCATACTGGTGCTTCTATCTTCTTATAATTTGTATAAAGTATTAAATCATGGAACCATTTCGATCCGAATGAAAGATGTAGCCTTATTAGGGATTGGTTTGTTAAGTGATCGGGTCTCTTCTGTCCTTTTATTGATGACCAGTTTGATCTTTTTTGTCATCGGATTGTATATCATACGAGAAATAGAACTCGATAATACATTTCATTTTTTGTTTTTAACCATGCAGGCGATCCTGTATACGGCCTTTCTATCGATTGATATTTTTAATTTATTTGTTTTATTAGAATTGGCAACGTTAATCTGTGGTATTTTAATTATGTATCTCCGCGAGAAACGTTCCGCTTATGATGGCTTGACTTATATCCTTCTAAATACTGTGGCGATTATGTTCTATTTAATCGGAGTAGGCCTTCTCTATAAGATATTTGGCAATCTGGATTTAAGTTTTATCCAGGAGCAGGTGGCTGAAGTTGACAGCGAAGAATTAATATTGGCTGTGGCTTTTATATTAACGGGTTTATTGTTTAAGTCGGCGTGTTTTCCTTTATCCTTCTGGTTGCCAAGGGCTCATGGAACGCCTGGGGCTCATTCAGCAGTCTCAGCGATGCTGTCAGGTGTATTCATTAAGATCTCGCTCTACTTATTGATTCGGTATATTGGATTGTTTGAAGGGGTGCTTCCATTAAGGCCCTTTATTCTATGGATAGCGACGATTACTTCAATCTTAGGAATTGTCTTGGCTATTCTAACCAAAGATGTAAAGCTGATTTTAGCTAATCATACGATTTCACAAATTGGTTTGATTTTAATTGGAATTGTGTCTTCTGGACCACAAGGGTATTATGGTGGGCTTTTACATATCGTCAACCATGCTTTCTTTAAGAGTTTACTATTCTTGACGATTGGCTTAATCGTTGAGAAATATAAAAGTAGAAGAATTTCAGATATTTCAGGGGTTTTCCGCTACTATCCATTGTTAGGAGTGTGCTTATTAGTTGGCATTTTAGGGATTACAGGAGCCCCCTTGTTCAACGGTTTTACTTCCAAGTATTTAATTGCTTACGATTACAAAAATACGTTCTTCCAGTGGGTGATCGAATTAATAAACCTTGGGACGATTCTTTCGTTTGTAAAACTAGGATCGATTCTTTTTGAGACTGGGAAGTCTGTTCGAGTGCAAAGAATTCCAATGAATCAGCAGATTGCGTTAGTCATTTCAGCTGTATTGGTTTTTGGGTCAGGGCTTTTTGCGAAAGATATCGTCCATTGGATGACTGGCGAAACTTTGATCCTGTCGTTTGAAGACTTTTTAGTGAAGGCTCTGACTTGGCTCGGTTACTTGGTGTTAGCGACTCTTATTTATCTCAAGGTCTTACCGAAGCTCACCCTTTATCAGAAAGGTGTGAGGGTTGATGTTTCTTTTCATACGATGGTTGGAATGATTATTGTCACATTTACCGTGATTGTTTGTTATTTTCTTTTGATGACCTCGCTTTAAATTCTGCCCCTAATTATTAATCAGAAACTTGGCTTCCAACCCTTGACCCAGGTAGTTTATTTGGCTCGCCTTTAGTAAAGGTTCTGTTTGTTGGAAGCGACTTGCATTTTTTGTTATACTGGTATTAATTGATAGAAACGAGAGGTTTAAAGACATAATGATTATTTTAAACGATTTAGCTAAGTAAAAACACCTCCCACAATCAAGGGATCAGTGTGTACTTAGGCATTCGTTTAGAATAGGACTTATGTCTTTTTGTGTACATTTTTTACTTGGCTATTCTTTTGACGGTCACCAACGCCTGGCTTGAAAGGAAGAAAGAATATGCAAGAAGTAGAATTAAGAAAGATTGTAAAAGAAATTGAAACCACACTGTTATTTGAAATTGAACACTTAGTCGTGAACCAAGGAGAACGGATCGGTATAGTAGGAGGGAATGGAAAGGGCAAATCAAGCTTGTTGCGCATGATCGTCGGAGAGGATTCAGATTATGAAGGGCGGATCGAGGTTCAGCGATCCTGGTCTTATGTGCCTCAGTTGAAAGAAAGTTCCAAGATGTCGGGAGGCGAGCAGAGTATCGCCGCGATTCAGCAGGCCTTTGAAGCAAACCGACCTTTGTTACTCCTAGATGAACCCACTTCCAATCTGGATCGTGACCATCTAGAGGACTTGATTCAAGCTCTCAAGGATTCCCAACAGACCTTTCTCGTGGTCAGTCACGACCGCTATTTCCTGGATCAATTGGTCGACAAAATATGGGAGATTGATCAGCAACAGGTCACAGAATATGTAGGGAATTATAGTCAGTATCTAGAACATAAGGCTCAAGAGCAACACCGCCAGCAAATTAAATATGAAGCCTACCAGAAGAAAGTGAGCCAACTTGAAGAAGAGGCGAAGAGACGAATGGAGCGGGCCAATCGCTTTAAGAAGCGGAAGAAGAATGTCTCTGTTTCGGATTACAAAGTCATGTCTCGGATGGGAAAGTACGATGCGCAAGAGAAGTCTCTAGCCAAATCCAGCAAGGTCTTGTCTAAGCGGATTGAACAATTAGAAGAGGTTGAGGCTCCGAATCAAGCACCACACTATTTCTTTAAAGAAGTCGGCCATCTCTCGAATAAGAAGCAAACCCTGCTGAATTTAAGGGCAAATGAGGTCAGCGTGGCGGGTCGATTCTTATTTCATCTCGAGTCTTTTAAGCTACTACAGGGGGAGAAGGTTTCGATTAATGGTCCTAATCAAGCTGGAAAAACCAGTTTTTTCCGCCAATTGTTGGCCCAGGAACTCGCGGGCTATTATACGGCTGATTTGAATATCGGTTACTTTGCCCAGAATTTTGATGAATTGGAAGATTCACTCAGTCTCTTAGCCAATGTTCAAGCCACTAGTTTGCAGGAGGACTATCTGATTCGTAATGTCTTGGCAGCGCTGGGCTTTGATATTCACCGCGTGGATCAAAAAGTGGCCACTTTATCCGGTGGAGAGCGGGTGCGATTACAGTTCGCCAAGGTACTCCTTGGGAATCACAACCTGCTCCTCCTCGACGAACCCACCAACTATCTCGACATTACTACCTTGGAAGCGGTAGAAGGTTTTCTGAAGGATTACCCAGGTGCCTTTATCCTGGTTTCGCATGATCGAGAATTTGTGGAAGCGACGGCAGAGCAGCATTACTTTATCGAAGAGCAAAAACTGATTACACCGGTTTACCAAGCCAACTATGAAGATTCATCTGACAAGCAGCTTCAATTATTGACCTTTCGTTTGGAACAATTAGTGGCTGATCCGGAAGCCTCACTTGAGGAGATTAGAGCCTTGAAGCAAGAAATAGAGGCCTTAGGCGGCAGGTAAATCCTATAAAATAAGCAGCAGCTATCAGAAGGCGCTGCTTATTTTTTATTAGTATTTTGTGACCCATAGTGCAGAGTGGATCAAGTGCTTGTGAAGTGACGAGGCGATGATTAAGCGCTATACTACACTTAAATAAGATGAGAAGTCATTGGTGGATGGAGAGAATGTTAAAAAGCCTTTCGAATGAGTGAATGAAATATTAATTTTAGCTAGAATAAGTTCTGAGGTGTGACATGTCAACTTTAGATTTAGAGAGAATCGCTCTAATCGAAGAAAAGGAGAGATAAAAATGTTTAAAGCAATACCTTATTTATGTACGGATCGAGCCAATGAAATGTTGGATTTTTACCAAGAACACTTTGGAGCGGTGATTAAGAGCAAAACCATGGGAAATGATGAGATGTTCAAAGATTCTGCTGAAGAATTTCAAATGCCGGAAGAAGTTGTGAAGGACTTTGTCATGAATGCGGAATTTGAGGTGATGGGACAAACCTTTATGGTGTCCGATTCATGGGGCAAAAAGCCAGTGAATAACGAGGGAGCCAGTATTTGCTTCACTTTTGATGGTAAGAACGAAGCAGAAGTTGAGCAAGCTAAAGCCTTCTACCAAAAGGCCCTCGACACCGATTGCGAAATCACCATGCCTCTAGGGGAGACCGAATGGACCAACCTCTACGCTATGTTCAACGCCCCCTTCGGCATTACTTGGATGATCTCAGCTTATTAAGCTTGTAAGAAAGTGGTAGTCAAAAGATTTCTGATGAACACCTTCCAGGATGATGTGACCCCCAAAATAGGTATTTTGTTATTTCTTTTATTTATACTAATGTCTCTTATAACGTAAAAAGAAAATGTAGACGAACACAGATTAAATTTTTAGAAAAATTAGATATAAAAAGAAAATAAAAGGTTTAGTAAGACTTTCTGGTATGAAGTATTTGAAAACTTAAAGAAAGAGTTTTTTTGAAGTCAGAAATATTATTAAAGTTCCATTTTCGAATGATACAGATAAAGGAGGGAAAGGCTATGCCGTTAGGTGTTCAACGTGGAGAGGTTGTTTTAAGTGAATATCAAGAAAGCTGGGTTGAAGACTTTAATAAAGTCAAGAATGAAATTTTAAAAGTATTAGAAATTAAGCCTGAATATATTCAGCATGTTGGGAGCACCTCAATCAATGGATTGTGTGCAAAACCGATTATTGATATCCTCATAGGTGTGGATGATTATAAAAAGATGCCTGAATCTTTTTTTGAATCTTTGAAATCAATTGGTATTTATAGATTAAGAGTTGAAAAAGAGGATGAAATCGTATTAGCCAAGTTTGAAGATGAGTCTTTTCAAAAGCATACACATTTTGTTCATTTAGTAAACTTAGGTGGGCAAAAATGTTCTGATCTTATAGCATTTCGAGATTTTCTACGATCACATAAAGAGAGTCGAGCTGAATATATGGATTTGAAAATGAAGCTATCAGAAGAATTCTCAAAAGATAGGCCAAAATACACCGAAGCGAAAGCAGCCTTTATTCAGTCAATTATTAACCACGAAAATAGGAATAAGGAGAAACGTTGATAATATTCGCATTTGATAGAATCAAATATTAGGAGGTTTTATTACGATTTACGCCTCTAATATTTGGGGTAGGAGTGATGAACTTAATCATTATGCATCAGTATGTTGGTGGGAAATTTAGGCGTTAAATATACCACCAATCAGACTTAATTTTTAACCAAAATACATGCTATAATGAATAGACGACAGGAGGAAATCCATATGAAGAAACGATCAATTCAAGCACTTGGAATGGGATATGGATTTAGCATTGCTATTTTCTTTTAGAATGATTGAAAAGGGATCAGTCTGTACTTTTTTAATTCATTAAAGGAAAGGTGATGAGATGGATAACATTACTGTCCAAAAGCTCTCGCAACTTCATGCGGAGGAAATTGCGAATGATTGGAAGTATAATGGGATATATCGATTCTATGATTCAACTGAAGATATTGAGGATTATAAGGAATTAATTTCATCTGATGAACGAGGAGATCAATATTTTGAAGTGTTAGAGAATGGCAAGTTAGTTGGTTATTTTGTAATTGATGAGTTAGAATTTGGAGTGTTCAATTATGGCCTGGGTATGAAGCCTGATTTGACGGGGCAAGGTAGAGGTAATTGGTTCATTAATACAACGCTAGATTATATTATTGAAAATTATCACGTTAATAAAATTACTTTGTCGGTGGCTATTTTTAACGAGCGAGCCATTAAATGTTATGAAAAAGTCGGTTTCATTAAAGACGACGAATTTGATATGAAAACCAATGGTTCAACTTTTCGTTTTATAAATATGTATAAGGATATTAAATCAATTTAATCAATAAAACATTAAGGAGTAAAATGGATAATTATTTAATAAATAAAGCTTTATTGTTTACTGCGGATCATTTCAATAATTCTAATCATAATTTTGGGAAGCCGGTTTACTTTCATTGTTTAAATGTAGCTTATAAAGCAATAGAGCTTGGTTATAATGAAACTATTATCCTAGGTTCAATTATGCACGATCTATTAGAAGATACCGCCTGCACACCAAAAGAAATTTCTGATAATTTTGGTGAATATATGGGAGAACTTGTAAGGGCATTATCTTTTAATTTTGCAACCAAAGATAAACTACAAAGAAATATCGACATGATTGATAATTGTCAGGATTTTGGTAAAGAGGCACTGATTATTAAATGTCTTGATGTAGCTGATACGGCACCCTTTTTTTCACTTTCCAGTGAAGAAAATAAAAGATATCTAAGAAAAAAGTATAAGTATTTAATAGATGTTTGTGAGAAAAACATTCAAGATGAACCGGTATTTGGGTTTTTAATGACACAAATAAATGAACAAGAAATATTGTAGGACATCATTTTCTATTGAATTCGTAAGAATGTTTTGATAAAAACCGACCTCAACTGTTAGATTTTCGGACTAACGTTTGGGGTCGGTCTATTTAAAAAAGGATTTTGTAGCGAATTGACTCCTTGTATATTTGAATTCATTTATTTTTAAGAGGGTTTCAATTGCTTTAGGAAGTTTTTTTATAAAGAAATTTTCCTGTTTATTTCATTTATCCGAACATTAAACAAGTTTTCATATATAATTTACGGATTTTCAGACTAATTTATCAGATGTTTTGTATAATAGGTTCAGATTAGATAAGGAGATGGCCCTATGACCGAAATAGATAAAGAAACATTAAACCATACCATGCTTTATACAAACGATGATGTCCCACCGATTGGCACCTCGCTTGTTCTCGCTTTTCAACATATCTTAGCAGCTTTTGCTGGGATTATTGCAGTTCCTCTTGTCGTAAGTTCTGCGCTAGGTTTAAGCGTTGAAGAGACTTCCTTTATGGTGTCTGCCACTATCTTTGCTTCTGGGATTACGACTGTTATCCAATCACGTGGTTTAGGCCCAATTGGTTCTCGTGTCTCTGGCATGATGGGGACCGACTTTACCTTTGTGAATCCATCGATCGCAGTGGGATCAAAATTTGGCGTGGCCGGCATTGTGGGTGCGACCATTTTTGGATCATTTACTGAAATTATTCTTTCTCGTTTTATCAAACCTTTGATGAAGTTTTTCCCACCCCTTATCACGGGGATTGTGGTTTCATTAATTGGAATCACTCTTCTTCCAGTATCCATCGATTGGACAGCGGGTGGCTATGGAGCGCCGGACTATGGGTCAATGCAGAATTTGACTGTCGCCTTTGTGATTATGGTCTTCACCTTACTCCTTAATCATTATGGCAAAGGGATGTTGAGTACCGCTTCTGTCTTTATCGGGATGGTCTTTGGTTATTTGATCTGTATCCCTTTAGGTATGGTGGACCTGCAATCAGTGGCTGATGCTGACTGGATTGCATTACCAAGTTTCTTCCGCTATGGGGTGACTTTTGATCTAGCCTCTACCTTATCTTTTGTTCCTGCTTACCTTGTATCAACAATTGGGACGATGGGAATTATGATGGCGATTGGTGAAGCCTCTAATCTTAAACTCTCCAGTGAACGAGCAGCTGCTGGTGTCTTATGTGACGGAATCGGGTCCATGATTTCTGGAATCTTTGGAGCGGGTCCTAATACAGCTTTCTCACAGAATGTTGGCTTGATTACGCTGACCAAGGTGGCAAGCCGTCATGTGATGGTGATTGCTGGAATTATTCTAGCTTTATTAGGGGTTTTTCCTAAATTGTCTGCTTTAATTTCAGTCATGCCTCAACCAGTCTTAGGCGGGGTAGGTGTGATTATGTTTGGCCTGGTGGCTGCTCAAGGTATTAAGTCGCTTTCTACGATTCACTTGGGTGACCGGGAACTCTTAATTATTTCTGTGGCTTTTGCTCTAGGAATCGGTGTCACAGTCAAACCCGAAATCTTAGCAGGTTTACCTGCAGCCATCCAAATGATTCTTTCTTCGGGAATTTCTACGGGAACACTGGCAGCTTTAATTTTGAATATTGTTTTAGTCGATAAGAGAGGAGACCAATAAGCAGTGAAATTATTAGAAGAACGTATTCTCCAAGACGGACGGATTCTACCAGGTAATATCTTAAAGGTAGATTCTTTCTTGAACCATCAGATAGATCCTGACTTGTTTATGGCGATGGGGCAAGATTTTTATGATCATTTCAAAGACAAGGAAATCACGAAAATCTTGACCTTAGAAGTTTCTGGCATTGGGATTGCCTTTGCGGCAGCGACATATTTTAAGGTGCCTGTGCTTTTCGCCAAAAAGTCCTTATCCTTAACCCTAACAGAAGATGTCTATGCCTCAAAAGTTACGTCCTATACAAAAAAGAAGACCTTTGATATTCGCGTTCAGAAGAATTTTTTATCGGATCAAGATAAGGTCCTGATCATTGATGATTTCTTAGCCATGGGAGAAGCTTTAGGGGGCTTAATTGATCTCTGCCAACAAGCTAACGCCCAAGTTCAAGGAATTGGAATTGCCATTGAGAAGAGCTTCCAGCCTGGTGGCAACAAATACCGTGAACTCGGTTATGATGTCTATAGTCAAGCCATGATTGAAAAACTTGAAGATGGAAAAGTCACGTTTGTTAAACAATAGTGGAAGGAGCCAGCCAATCCAGCTGGCTTTTTTATTATGAGAAATTTCATACTATGATCTTGGGAGAGGGAATCTTTCATTGAGATTTTTACGGATATTCTAGCAAATGTTTTAACTTGAGTTGATAAATTTGTCTAAAACACTCATAAGTTTTACCATGAAGTGAAACTGTGGTTGATTATGACGGAAGTTTCACCTTGAAGTGAAACAATTTCTGATTATAATAAAAGTTTTAAAATATATTATTATTGTTTAGAATGACTATCATATATTCATTAAAAATCAACAATTTATTGATATGATATTAAGTATAAAAATATATTTGATGGAGGCGTCAAAATGAAATTAGTAAAAAAAACTATATTAACCTTTTGCAGTATAGTGGTTTTTAGTAATGTTCTTTCAATAAATACGATTTGGAAGAGTGATCTTAGGGTTAGAAATACTGTCTTAGCCCAAAGTGAACCTGTTTCTTGGACGGTACCTGAAGTGTTGATTGGTGTTTGGCAGTCTGAGGATGGAGAGTCACAATTTGCCTTGACTCATAATGGATATTTCTCAACTAATAATGAAGGCTATCAAGTGGTTGAAACGCAAACTATTGATAACGGTGATTATCAATTGAGCTTTGACAGCCTAGATTATCAAACGAATTCTAATTCGATGCAAATTAAGCATCAGACGACAGAAGATACGATAATGATTGATGATGTTATTTTTGTGAGACATGTCGACTCTAATATCATTAATTTTGTAAAAGATAAAGTAGCGGGTTTAGAACCAATCAACTTGGAGCAGTTATTGCGTGTCTCTGATCATCATTTAATGGCATATCATTTACAGTCAATTTACAAAACTGATGAAGCAATGGACTTAGCTCAACAAATGCGAGGGATTTACAACAATATAGCGGATGGCTTTCCGGAGTTGGAATTATTAGTGGATTCTGATTACGAGGACTATCAAGAGCTAGCTCAACTTATTATGGATCAATCGGAATGGACCTTTTCTTTATTGAATACCGCACTTCCCAAAGATATTTTAAATTGGTATCGTGACTTATCGAATCAATATGATAATGACAGCCAATTAATAGAAGCATTATTGCCGAAGATTGAAAAAGCTTCGAATGACTATTTTCAACGAAAAGAACAAAGTGAAGTCCCTTACTTAGAAAATTATGAATGGGGCAATGATTCATATCCAGCTGATTCAGAGGACCCTCATCTTCTAGCGGAATCTGAATATGAGCTAAGGGATGGTAAGTTTGATCAAGAAGAGGCTTATACTATTCTAGTCAAAGCATTAGGATTGGAAGTTGATTACAATACTGGAGAGGTAGCCGAAGATGGAGGAGCCTATGTCTTTACCATCGATGGAGAGGAATATCGGGTTTTTGCGGATGGTGAAATAATTACTCCTGGTGGCGCCCCTATAAATCGAAACGATGATTCTCGACAAAGTCGTCAAGCTGAGACAAATGAGGAAGCGGTGATCGTTCCTTTTGAACCAGATATTGCGTTAAGTTATATCAGGGAGCATGAAAAAATGGAAGGAAATTTGTTTGTGGATGATTATGTCATTCATTCAGATGGTTCCATGACTATTGATGTCTCATATAAAGGAAAGAGGCAAGAAGGTGCTAGCAAAGAAGAAGCTCTGTATGCAAGATATAGAATTTATGAAACTGGAGAGTATAGTCAAGTGGAATAAACATAACGAGAATAAATGAGAAAATAAAGTTGTAGATTTGAAATTAAAAAACACGAATTTTTTGATAAAATTTTTTTTAATTCCATTATAAAAGCCTTTAAATTATGATGTAATGTCAAAATGTTTTAGGAGAGATAATGAAAAGGCTTCTTTTGGAGAAGTCAAATATGATTTGCAATCTATATCGAATAATGTTTAAAAGGTTAAATTATGGAATGTATGTTAAATTGCATAGTAAAATGAAACAAAATATTTTCAAACTAGGTCTTAAGAAAGCTCGTAAGAGCAACTAGTTTTCTAAGCGTTAATTGCAAGCTGTTTATTATATTTATAGAATTTTTATCAAAGCAAGCTCAAACAAGCTTGCTTTTTTATTTTGGTTATCTGGTTTACAATTCTCGAAAGAAAGGTTGTTGAAGTCGTCGGAATAAAGGGACCTACGGATACAATATAAGGCGTAACGGAATGGAGCGGTGTTTCAATAAAATCAATGTAATGAATACCTTTGCTTAGAGTTTGAATTTTAAACGTATGAGTAAGTTGTTTTCAATTTGTCTTGATCCCAATAATTTTCAGTCTTATCTTGCATAATAATTACGTTATAAATTCAATATTTATTGTGTATAATCAGAATAGATTACTCATTGGAAATGATAATACTTGGATATTTGAGGTAAGGAGTTTTTAAATGTGGAGAAAAGTTATATTGTTATTGCAATGATAGTTTCGCTCATCATGATTACTTCGGTTAGAATTATATTTGCATATCTATCTAAATCAAAATATTTCTTAGTAGATCATGCTAAATGGGTCGATTTACATGGTAATATCTTGAAAATTACTGATGAATTGCTATCGATTGGAGCCTTATTATTTAGTGCTTCCATTATTTTTCTATTAGGAAGAGTCAGTCACGGTCTCTCATTATCTATATCTATCATAATAGTATGTTTGTTTTATTGCATGTATTGCTGGTTAGGAATTGTATTAAGATTAGGGAATATGGTCTACCCTGTGAATCAAATAAAGATTTTAGATGAGAAATTTATCGATAAAGCTCTATTGCAAATCTATTCAAGACTTCATTTAGCAGATTTATCACTAGGTCTTCTAACAATTTTTGTTTCAAATATGAGTGATAATGTATATGTGCAATGGAGCGGTTATTTTGTCGGTATTTTACAAATGATATTTACCTATTACAGTAAAATAATTAGACATAGAGAACATATTTTTACTACAATAATTTGGTGTATATGGATGATAATATTTCAGTGGAGCTTGATCAAATAGATAAATTTAATCGCTTATATATTAAAATTATGGAACGATAGGGGATCGTATTTTTATGGTCATAAAGAGGGGGGAAATAAATGTTCAAGGAATCATTGATCTATATTATCTTTCCGCTGCTTTTCATGACGCATGAAATAGAAGAAATATTGTTTCTCCCTCCATTCGTTAAATCATTAAAAGCAACTAATCATCATCAACTAATAAGAAAAATCCCATCCATTAATACTTGTCAATTTACTCTAATTGTTTTAGAGCAGTTAATCATGATCCTCATGTTTTCTTTATACTGTTATTGGAAGGATGCTATATCACTTTATATCGTTTTAATCTTTGTGTATATTTTTCATATAGCGATCCATTATGGACAATCTTTTATGATTAGAAAAATTGTTCCGGGATTATATTGCGGAACCTTGAGCACGATAATCCTCCTTTATTTCATATTAAATATGAAGGTGGACTATGGCATTGTATTAAGGGCTGTTCCCATAATATTGGGGATAGGAGTTCTGAATTTAATAGTGATGCACCAGTATGTTGGTGGGAAATTTAGGTGCTAAAAATATTCGATTGGGCAGTCTTATTTTTTTATACTAAATAGATGGTATAATGAATAGACGACAGGAGGAAATCCATATGAAGAAACGATCAATTCAAGCACTTGGAATGGGATATGGATTTAGCATTGCCATTTTCTTTTAGAATGATTAGAAAGGGATCAGTCTGTACTTTTTTAATTCATTAAAGGAAAGGTGATGAGATGTATATTGAAACAGAACGATTGATTATTCGGAAACTTGAATGGGAGGATCTGAATGGGGTCTTTCATATTTATCAAGATCAAGAGACGTGTCAATTTTTGCTGCACGATCCTTGGACAGAAGCGAATAAAGAACAAAATTTCACTGAAATGATCGAAAAAAGTGATTTAGAAATAGACCGTGCCGTCAATTTGGCAGTGGTGAGGAATCAGCATGTGATCGGACTCTTTCATGTTTGGTATACCGAAATGAAGAGAACCGTTGAGGTGGGGTATACTTTCTCGAAAGAGTATAGTGGAAAGGGTTATGCGACCGAAACATTAAAAGCGATGATCGATTTCATTTTTAAGCATCATGATGTCCACCGAATCCAAGCGGTTTGCGATGATCGGAATGTGTCTTCTGAGCAACTGTGCTTAAGAGCTGGCATGCGAAAAGAAGCACATTTTATTAAAGATTTTTGGAATAAAGGCGAGTGGACCAGTAGTTTTGTGTTTGGAATATTGAGAGAAGAATATAAGCGTTAAGATTTACAAGGAGCTCATAAAAGTGAGCTTCTTTTTGTTTTAAAAGTGTTGCTGTAAGTTTCCTGATAAAAATTGTTTTGATAAGAAAATATTTGAAACATTTTTAAGCTTATGCTAAACCAAATTTAGTTAGGAGCCTAACTAAATTGAAAGGAGCGTTTATGAAAGAGATTTATTTGAATGATAGTCCGGACTATCAAAAGTTAAAAAGCTTACAAGAATCCTATGATCATTTGGACATTGAGTCAGTGTTATTATTCTTCGAAATTCAAAAAGGCTATAAAAAGATGAAACAACAACATGATTCTTTAATGTTTGAGCATGATTTAACGGAAGCAAAATTTAGTGTCATGATGTTACTTTCATATGAAGGAGATCGAACTTTATCACCGTCAGAATTGGCCCAAAAGATTGGAAGCAAAAAATCGACCATTACCGGCATTATAAAAGGGATGGAAGAGCTGAACTATATTCGACGCGTTCATAAAAGTGAAGATAAGCGAACAAACTATGTTCAATTAACGGAACAAGGGCTAAACAAGTTAAAGGAGTTTTTACCTTTTAACTATCATTTAGTCAATCAATATTTTGAAGTGTTTAGTCAAGAAGAATTAAAGACCTATTTCAAATTAGCCAATAAATTGAGAATGCATTTAGTAGGGAAGGATATGAATGAATAAAGAAGAATTTTTAGAAATGTATTTAGGCTTGTATATTAACCATCATTTGGTATTAGAGGATATGAAGGCTGGAAGCCACAAATATACGGTTATCGATGTACGAAATGCCCCTAAGGAAATGAAAGGAGATAAAATTAAAGACGCTCTTGAAATCCCTGCAAAAGAATTATCCGAAAGACTTCAAGAACTCTCGAAAGACAAAATTTATGTCGTATACGATTGGACAGGTGGGACCATATTAGCCAAACAGGCGCTGCTCATTTTATTTAAAAATGGCTACGAAGCGTATGAACTGGCGGGAGCTTTAGAGGGATGGAGAGGCATGAGACTTCCTTTAGAGAAGGTGTAGATATATGAAGGAATTAAAGCTTTTTACAAGCATATGGTAAATGAAGGTTTTCTTACTTCTGAAGATTTTGAGAGAATTGGTTTTATGGATAGCTGTAATGATATCGAAGAATTTGTTTCAAATTGGATGAAATAAAAATTAGAGATTATTCAAAATAAAAGATAATATATTATCATAATCACTGGGGAACGTACTAGGAATATCTGTAGCTAACTATGTTTAAAAAAATCAGTATTTTTTATCAAATGGCTATTCTTCAAAAAGCACTTCAAATGGAGTGCTTTTTTTGTGGTTATCTAGTGGATAATACATGGGGCAGTTAAAGCTTGCTTCTTACTGTTCTAGTACAAGAGTGAATGAATCGACTGTTGATTATTAATAATTCACTGTCTGACAATTTTAATAATTTTATCCAGTATGTTCACTTTATGAAATGTTCTAAATATAATAGATAATAAATTAACTATTTGGTAATATATATCAAGAATAAATGAATTTTAGATTGGAGTGTTTTTATGAGAGGTTTAAAACGAGGGGTATTAATAGCATTATGGATATTTACATTATTAAGTTCTTTAAGTTTATTTAAAACTCATGATTTTGTTAGTAGTATATTTACAGTGCTGCTCATTTTTTATGTGGGTTATCATTATTTATTAAAAGATAAGAAGAAAGTTAATCAAAAATCGTTTATCGGTAAATTGAAACCTTTAATAAGAACAAAAAAAGAAAAGAATATTATCAAAACTGAAATTGAAATTAATGAAAGCCAATCTGATAATTCTAAAAATGGAGTCATTACAAAATTTAGAGAACAAAAAATTGACTCAGATATAAAAATAAAAAAACAGATCCTAAAAGAGCTCAAGCAAAAAATTAAGGAAGCTAATGATGAGCTTGAATTTATTGAATATGGCTTATATCAAAGAAAGTATAAATTTTCTGACTCAACAACTTATAAGCTTGCCTTAGAGAATATTAGATTAAAGGAAAAGGTTTTAATTAAAAATGATCAAGCAGGTATTATTTTAAATCCGATGATGTTAAATAATAGTGCTTCAAAAGGTAAGACAATGCAAAAACAACTAATCAAAGCGATGATCCGTGGATTTAATGGTGAAGCTGATGCATTACTTACCAAAATATCGGTTGCAAATTCTGAAAGAAAAGTTGCCTCTTTAGAAAGAATTTTTGAACAGATAAATAAACTCTACAAGAGAAATGAAATTGAAATCAGTAAAAAATATTTAGAATATAAAAAAGAAGAACTTCAATTAGCAGCTGAATATGAACTAATGAAACAAGAAGAGAAAGAAGCTTTAAGAGAACAAAGAAAAAAAGAACGAGAAGATAAAAAATTACAGGAAGAAATTAAGAAAAAACGTCAACAATTAGAAAAAGATAGGACACACTATAAACAAATGATTGATAGTGTTGAAGAAATGATAAAAAAGGCTAGCGAATCTGAAATTAATGCATTAAAAGCTCAATTAGTAGAATATCAAGATAAAATTTCAGAATTAGATGAAATTGAAGAAGATATTGATTATCGAGAAGGCCATGCTAGTGCGGGTTATGTCTATGTCATATCTAATATTGGATCTTTTGGAAAGGATATTTATAAAATTGGAGTCACTCGTCGTTTAGAACCTCTTGAAAGAATAGCCGAACTGAGTAGTGCCTCTGTCCCATTTAGATTTGATGTACATGCCCTTGTATTTAGTGAGAACGCTTTTTAGATGCATTAACGGCTTATGATGGAACCTTAGAAGAGCGGACGATAAATTATCAAACACCGCAGTATATATATGATAATATGAAGCATCGATTTCGCTACTATCAAGATAAGGCGCTTCATTATTTTCACTACGCTATAAATAATACTGAATTTAAATACATGCAATCAAAGCATGTTCTATTCAACATGGCGACAGGTTCTGGGAAGACAGATTTAATGGCAGGATTGATTTTATACTTATTTAGAGAAGAAGGATATCAACGATTTCTTTTTACGGTAAATACAAACTCTGTTCTTCAAAAAACAGTGGATAATTTAACAGATACAAATTCTATTAAAAATTTATTTAAGCATCCCATTGAAATTGAAGGGAATCGAATTCGTATCGAACAAGTAAAACAGTTTCCAACTGTAGCTAAAGAAAATGTAATATATATTAAGCTAGATACTATTCAAGGAATAGCCAGTGATTTATTTACTGAAAAAGAAAATACAATGGGGTTATCGGAATACAAGAAAAATAAAACTGTTATTTTAGCGGATGAGGCTCATCATTATTCAGCTAGAACTAAGTCGGAAAAAGAAGTAGAAAGATCTTGGGAACGTACAATCGAAATGATACTAGATGCTAATGACGATAATCGTTTGCTAGAATTTACGGCAACGATCGATTTAGAAAACAAACAAGTATATGAAAAATACAAAGACAAAATTATCTATCGTTATGCTTTAGATAAATATATACTTGACGGATATTCCAAAAACATTCGACGAATTCAGTCAAGCAATAAAGATATTGATAATATGATGAATGTTATATTGTTAAGTGAATTTAGGCGATTGTATTCGAAAGAAATGTATAATATAGAATTAAAACCAGTAATATTATTCAAATCACCAAAAATTATTGACTCTAACCAAGCCGAAACTAAGTTTTTAGAACTGATAGAAAATCTAACGCCAGATCAAATAGAATCTTTCATTCGATTGAGATTTAATGAAAACTCAGAAGAACAGAGTGAGACTCTTTATAGAACTTATCGATACTATTTAACAAATATTGAGAAATTATCTGACATAGTTAGGGAAATGAAACGTCAATTTTCCAAGAACCGTATTATTAATGCCAATGATACTGATCGTGGGAACATGTTAGAAAAAGGTCATTATGAAGCATTAAATACATTAGAAAATCCTTCAAATTTATACAGAGTCGTTTTTGCAGTTGCAAAATTAACCGAAGGATGGGATGTACTGAACCTTTATGATATTGTACGTATTTCTGATACTGAAAATGCTAAGGGTAATAAAGTGTCAACCATGGCAGAAGCGCAACTTATTGGACGTGGGGCTAGATATAATCCGTTTAAATTGGATGATGAGATTTCGTATAAACGTCGTTTTGAAGAAGATGGTGCGGATAGTTTATTATTGGAAACTCTGCACTATCATACGATTAATGAACCGCAATATCTCAAAAATCTAGTGGAATCCTTGAATGAAATGAACCTGCCAACGGGAGAAGATAAGAAAAATCCATTGATTGAGGTCAAAGTAAAACCATCATTTAAGAAAACGGAAATTTGGAAACAAGGTTCAATTTATTATAATGAACGGGTTCTAGTATCTGATGATCATTATGACAATTTATCAAAATATGGTGTAGATAATCGATCGGATATTATTGTTAATTGGCAATTCAATACAAGAGAATATAATTATGATTCAAATATGGTTCAAGATGATTTTTCCGATACATTCCAGAAAGCAATTCAATTAGATTTAAGACTAGTTTTGAAAGCTATGAATCGCAATTCTTTTTATCATTTCGATCATTTAAGAGAGTATCTCCCATTATTAAAGTCGAGAGAAGAATTCTTGAGTGAATCATGGTTAAATTTAAATAATAGAACCTTATATGCTGTAGTGCCTCGAAGTATCGGAAGACAAGAACTAAGTCCAGAGTCAAAGTTGGAAATATTTGAAATTTATTTACGACAAGTTGAACAACAAATTAAGCAAGGTTATCGAAAAGAAATTGGAACAAACAAATTTATAGGATATCCAATACGAGAATATGTCAGTGATTATAAGAAACGTCAACCGAACTATGATACAGGTCGTATGAATTTATTTGATACAAAAGCTTCTCAACATGTAAGTAGACAAGATTATATTAATGAGGAGTTCTTTGTGTATGATTCAGCCTTTATTAATCAAACCGAACAGCAGTTGGTGGATCGAATCAAAGATCGGGTTGCAGAATTAAGTGAAGAGTACAGTGAAGTATATTTAGTGCGTATGGATGAAAATATGCATCGTGAATCTGTAAAAAGTGATAAATTGAAATTACATCAATTTGATCGAGAGACGACAGATATTCATTTTGAAGCTTTTCAACCTGACTTTATTCTTTTGCTGGCTAACACTGACCATTATTTACAAATATTCATTGAGCCAAAAGGGATTAATCTTTTGGAGCGTGAGCAATGGAAAGAAGATTTATTAATGTACATTAATGATCAAGAAGCGAATCTAGTATTTGATGAAGAAATCGATGGCGTTAGAATCAAAGGATTGAAGTTTTATACAATTAATGATGGCAGAGGAACCATTGAACAATTAGGTGAGATAGCTTTAGGAGAGAAGTTTAGAGGATTGAGTTATCTATAAGAAAGTGTAGTATCAAAATTATGACTTGGAGTTGAAGATGATGGAATCTATATCTGATTTTCTTAAAGTTGAAAAAGAACAATTTACAAAAACTGGTGCGTTTAATGCAATATTGGGGGTAGATAGTAGATTATTTGTTGATCCTGCTCTAATATATTCATGTCAAATACCTGAATTAATGAATGCAAAAAGAAAAGTACATAATCACTTCCACAAAATTTTAGCTTTGGTAAAAGCATCAAAAGGTAAAGGTGATAAATGTTGGAGAGCCGCTGTTAAACACATGACATTCTCTGAAATTAAAGGAATCTCAATTGGATATTCGACAACACGCGCAAATGGAAATGCAATTGGTGAAAAATTAGCTGAAAAAATAATAGACAGTGCTAACGAAATTATTAGTCATGCTCAAAATGATATATATTTCTTCGAACTACTGGGATTATTTGAGAAAAATATTGGGGCGGATAGAATAAGTGATATCGTTATTAGCATTTTAAAACAAGAGTTTGAGGAATATACAAAAAGAATATTTGAAGAATTGGATTTAGATTATGATAATCGATCAATACTTCCTACGGGTGAAAACATTATTCTTATCCCAACAAGTGTTATTTCAAATTTACCACATTATGAGTATACTTTTAATAATGAAATAACGGATGAAAATGTTAGAGCATATTTCAACGCAGAAATTGGTAGTTCTTGGAAAGATGTTTTTAAAAATGATGAAGGTGAATGGACAAAAACTGATGTTTTTGAAACGTTTAAAACCAATCCAGAATTATTCGAATGCTTTATTACAGATTATCTAAAATTTATCCCTCAAGAATATGATTTGAAGGTTGATCCTTTAGGAAAAGTGAACTGGTATGATATAGCTAAGGAATTCGTAGATATACATGGATTAAAATATGAAAATGAAATTGAAACAAACAATATAGATAATTTGTCATTAATGGAAAAATCTCTAATTATATGTAATATATTCAAAGATTTAGTAGAGAATAATAAATTAAGTTCATTATTATATAAGTATGAAAATTATGAGGAACCCAAAGGTGAGAATGCGGTTCAGTTACTTTTTTTTGGAGTTAGTTATTTTATTTGCAAATTATTTGATATTGATTTATCACCAGAAGTTAATACTGGTAGAGGACCAGTAGATTTTAAAATAAGTAAAGGGTCAGATAAGGTTCTAATTGAGGTAAAGAAAACATTACACTCAAAATTAATACATGGATATTTTACCCAATTAGAGGAATACAAAAAGTCTGAAAAGACAGACAAAGCAATTTTTATGGTTATAATTTTTGAGGGTCAGACAAGTCAAAAAAATTTAGACAGGTTTAAAAGTAGGATTGATGATACAAGACCGCAGGACTTGAAATCTGAAATTATTTATATAGATGCTAGAAAAAAAGCTTCGGCTAGTAAGTTTTAATATTTTTTGATTAGGCAATAATAATGGTGTGAACTATGGTATTTTTTAGCTCACATATGGTTATTTTATGTAAAAGTTTACACCATTTTATTAAAACTTATTGAAATTCAATCAAATTGAATTGAATTAAATAGCGTCAAAACCCTTGATATTAAAGCATATTGAAATTTAAAGAAATAAATATTTTTAAACCAGGTCTTAAGAAAGCTCGTAATTCAAGTCAATTTAGTAAACATTCATTGCTAGAGCTATTGCGATTTGTTCGCTCACAGATAAAGTACTAGGACGAGCGTCAGCGAAACATGGTTCCTAATAAATATACGATTATTTCAAAGCAAGCTAATCGAGCTTGCTTTTTTTGTTTGCACAGATGCAAGTCAATTCAGAAAAATGTTGCTGATGACGTAGGAACGAAATGACATATTGATTCATCACGAGGGTGAGTGAAACGAACCGTTGAACCTTTTTATGCAGTTGAAGATTTGCTGATTACAACTCAAAAATTATATAAAGTATATTCAATTCAATCTTAATCTTAATTTCTGTGCTAGAATATTTCTATAACTTTAATGAATTAATAATAAGTACTCAAACTTTTTAGTTATTGAGTATAGCCTAATTAATTTACAGATAATTGAGGGCGGTGAGCTGTGTTGAAGAAGTATACAAATTTGTTAAATGATTATTGTGTCATGAATGAAGATATTAGAGGGTTGTTTTATGGAGGTAGTATCGGTAGAAATGACTCTGATCAATTCTCAGATATGGATGCAAGAATAGTGTTATATTCATCTGAAACTATTCATGATATAAAAAAAGAGATATTAGATTTGTTTAGCCATGTATTGTTTATAGAAGAAAATAATAATTCTTTTATGGTTATTCATCTAGAAGACTTTAAGAAGATAGATATCTTCTTCTATACAGCAGAACAATTAATACCAAGCTTATGGTTGAAAGATATTTTAATTATTAAAGATGATGATAATATTATTAAACAGATAAAAGAAGAATCGAAATTAGTTAAATTTACGATTTCAGAAAAAGAAATAATCTATATTTTAAATAAATATTTAGCATGTTTACTAGAGATTCGAAAAAGATACGAAAGAAATGAATGGTTTTATTTAGAACTAATGATTAATCAAATGGCTAATATACTTTCTTATTTGTGGTATATAGAGAAAGGATCCCAACCTAACGCTTTAGGAGATTGGTCAAAATATCAAGGTTCAAGATCAAAGTTAACGAAACAACAGTTAAATATACTAGATGAAGTAAAATGTAACAATGATTTTAAATTGAAAATAATTATGTTAAATAAAAATTTTGAGGTTGCTTTATCTAATATTATGTCGGTGAGTGGAGAATTGGATGTTAGTAAGCAGTTAGAAATTTTGAAAAAAATCAATGAGTTATTATAAATGTGTAAGTAGTATAAGAACAATAAAATAATAATAATTGATAGAAAGATTAGGTGCTTTCGAAGATGTCAAAACAAAATATATATGACGATGAAATATTTTTTCAGGGTTATAAGAAAATAAGAGAACAAGAAGTAAATGCAAATACTTTATTTGAAATTCCTAGTTTACTCTCAGTACTCCCAGAGTTAAAAGGAAAATCGATCCTAGATTTAGGCTGTGGATTTGGCGATCATTGCAAAAAGTTTGTTGATAAAGGTGCTAAGAAAGTTGTGGGAATTGATATTTCTAAAAAAATGCTAGAAATAGCATCTAAAGAAAATTCAAGTTCTAAAATCTCATATTTGAACATGCCGATAGAAAGCATTGAGACCCTTAATGAGGAATTTGATATCGTAATTAGTTCTCTTGCCTTTCACTATGTAGAAGATTATGGGAAATTAATTAAAGACATTTTTTCATTATTGAATGAAGATGGATATTTAATTTTTTCACAAGAACATCCTCTAAATACCTGTCATTCAGCAGGAAATAGATGGACAAAAAATCAGAACGGCGAAAAAATTTATGCTAATCTTTCCAATTATGGGATAGAAGGTGAAAGAGAATGTGTCTGGTTTGTTGATCATGTCAAAAAATACCATCGAACATTTTCGTCAATCATTACTACATTAATCGAGGGTGGATTTACAATTGAAAAAATATTAGAACCTTTGCCTGATGAAGCCATCATCCAGCGATACCCAGAAAACTATGATCTCTTTCATAAACCTGATTTTTTGATTATAAAGACAAAAAAGAAAACTTTATAAAAATATTTATTTTTGGATTGTATAATAAACGATTGTGATTCAATAATTCATGGTGTGAACTTCAGCATATTCTAGCTCGCAATTTGTTATTAACTTTAAAAACTCATACCTTTTTAACGAAACAAAATCACCCACTAACTATTTAGTGGGTGATTGTTTTTTACTCAAACTTTAAAAATTAGCTTTTCCACCTTTTACTGTTAAGTTAGGATAGTCTTGCATTCCGCTAATAATGGGTTGGGCTTTAATAATTAGTTGCCGGAATATTTCTAATTCCAAAGAAGCCTTGTGGGAAGCTTCATCTTTCCATACTTCAAAAACATGGACCGCATTTTGATTGTCAGGGACCGTTGAAACAATATAAGCATAACAAGTATCAATTGATTCCATTTCTGAACTCGCTTCTAATAAATAACTAAGTAACTCATCGCGTTTACCTTCTTTTGCTTCCAGATAACCATTGACGCCATAGAAATCCATCGTCAGAATCCCTCCTTGTTAATTGATAGTTTAAATTTAGAGAAAATGAGAAAGGAAGTCAATGGTGGTGATAAGGGATGACTGGTGGTAAAAGGTGATTAGAACTTGCTGGATCCCCAAGAAATCATATCCATTGACAAGTCGGAAAAATTTTAATAGACTTTAGCTAATCAGATTAGCTTAAATTTTACATTTTATTAAAAGGAGGTTGTATGCTTCAAACCATCAACGATATCCTGTCGTTTTTATTGGAATTAGTTGCTTTATTTCTTTATTCGCTCTGGGCTTATCGGGTTCCTCATTCTTTGTTCAAGAAATATTTATTAGTTATTCTAGCAATCGTTATGTTTGCGCTGGTTTGGGGGCTATTCTTTTCTCCTAAAGCCAAGTATCCAATTTCGGGTTCATTAGGGTGGCTATTAAAATTCTGTGTGTTGTTTATTCCTTTTATACCTTTTGCTAATGAACTCCCCGTACTTGTTATCACGATGGCAGTTATCACGTTTCTTAATTTATGGGTTCAGTCTTTAAAGTAAGTGAAACAGAATATGAGATTAATACAGGAGGCCTTATGAAAAAAACTAAGCTGAATGAAGTGACGCAAGTGTCCTTTCTACCTTGGCTCTTTCCCATTAATTGTTACATTATTGAAGAGGAAAATGACTTAACTGTGATTGATATTGGGGTTAATCAATTTGTTAAAGAAATTAAAGCGATGAGTGAACATTGCCAAAAGCCAGTCAAGAATTTGATTATCACTCATGCGCATTCTGATCATGTGATGGGATACCCTCGATTTAAGGAAACCTTCCCTGAATGTAGAACCTACATGTCTGAAAGGGAAGCACGTTTTATTTCGGAGGATTTTAAGTTTGATGAATCTGAAGTTGGTTTTCAATTAAAAGGAGATTATTCAAAGGCTAGTAGCCTTCATGTAGAGGATTTCTTACAAGAAGGAGACCAAATTGGGTCGTTTTCGGTGATAGAAACACCGGGGCATAGTGTTGGTTCGATTTCACTCTGGAATCCTCAGACACAATTAATGATCGCAGGCGATGCCTTTCAAACCAAAGGCAGACTGGCTGTATCAGGAGACTTAGTGAAGACTTTTCCTTTTCCAGCAATCGCTACTGCTAGTAAAGAAGTAGCATTACAGAGTGCCAAAAAGATTTTAAGCTTTAATCCGAGAATTTTGGCTGTCGGTCATGGTGAGATGCTAATAGATCCCATTGATAGAATGAAAGAAGCGATAAGTAGGTGTGAATGTGAGAGGAAAGATAAATAAAGATCGGATTATTGAGGAAAGTTTGAATATTCTAAATGAAAAGTCACCAGAAGAACTGACAATAAAGGAACTTGCTACGCGATTAGAAATAAAGTCATCTTCCTTGTATAAACATTTTCGCAATTTAGAGGCACTTCATGATCTATTGTCGACGTATAGTTTAAGGCAATTACTGAATCACTTAAACCAGTCCATTCAATCGTTAGAGGGGAGAGAAGCACTACGAAATTTATTAATAGCGTACCGAGCTTTTGCCCTCCAATATCCCAGCCTATACGAGTACACACAGAATACGAGTTATTGGCTGTCTGATGAATCGATGGCCATTTCCAATCAAATTGTTGAATTAATTGAGTCACTCTTGACGAATGATAAAGATACTTCTGATAAAATTGAAGCCATTCGTTTTTTAAGAAGTTATGTAACGGGGTTCGTTCACTTAGAATTACATGATGGATTTGGTTTGGACCAAGCGGTCGATCAATCTTTCCTTTTCGGCTTGGATAATTCATTAGAACTAATCCATGAGCAGGGGAAAACTCAGGATCGTTATGAACGGACATAAACTCTTAAATTTTCCTGTATGATAGAGTGGTTCTTGTAGAAATTGTGGCTTAGACCGGATTTATTAAGGAGGAATAAGATGGAATTGTATAGAATTGATAGCATTCGAACCAATAACTTCAGTGATCCTGACATGATGAGTAAAATCGGTGGTATGTGGGAAAAAGCGTATCAAAATTTTGATCTTAAGAATGAAACAATGTTTGCGATTTATGATGACTATGTCAGTGATTATAAAGGGGATTATCGTTTATCCTTATATACAACCAAAATCCTAGATTCGGAGAAAATTGAGCTCGATTTAGAAGGGATGACAACTTATCATTGCGACAGTCGAGAGGATCTTCCTAAAGTTTGGAAAGAAATTTGGGAGGATGAGGAACAAAATAAGTTGAAGCGGTCTTATCTGAAAGACCTAGAACGTTATCATGCAGATGGGTCTGTTACCCTCTATCTTTCTTAGGAAGGGCGTTACCATTCTCTGTTATATCAAAGTTCAACCGCACTGTTTGGTTTTTACCAAACAGTGCGGTTGTTGAATTATAGATAAGGTCCTGTGACAGATTTCTTATTGCGTTGAATGTCGCGTGGGGTTCCTTCCGCAATAATTTTTCCGCCTTTTAGGCCTCCTTCAGGTCCCAGATCGATCACCCAATCACTTGCGTTAATCATACGGGGATGATGTTCTACCATAATAATGGTATTTCCTTTATCTACCAGTCGATTAAAAAGATCTAATAAGAATTGAATATCATACGGGTGTAAACCAGCAGAGGGTTCATCAAGTAAGAACAAAGTCTTTTGCTTCGTTTTTTTTGATGAGTGAGGTTGAAAGTTTTAACCGTTGTCCTTCGCCTCCTGATAAGGTTGTCAGTGATTGTCCTAACTTTAAATACCCCAAGCCAATTTCTTGCAGTAATTTCAAGATTCGATGTGTTTTTGCTTCCTTTTTAAAAATATTGGCGGCTTCTTCAATAGAACATTCTAAGCAATCATTAATATTATAGTGATGATAGTTTATGTTAAGAATTTTTTCTTTGAAACGTTTGCCTTTACATCTTGGGCAGACCACTTCTATATCCTCAAAGAAGAGCCGATTACTAAGGACATAACCTAAGCCTTCACAATGATCACAACGACCACCACTCGTATTAAATGAAAAATGTTTAGAAGTGAGGCCTTGATTTTTACTTTCTTTAAGACTCGCGAAAAGTTCACGAATGAAAGTGAAGACATTGGTATAAGTGGCGACATTTGAGCGCTTCATTTTAGTAATGGTTGCTTGGTTAATGGAAATGATCTCTTGGAATGGGTCTAATCCTGTGACGTTAGTGTTTTGTTCAGCGAGTACATCAAATACGAGGGAAGACTTACCTGAACCTGAAACGCCCGTCACGCTGATGAGGACTTCTGTTGGAATGCTGACATGGATGGATTGAAGATTATGAACGTTTGCTTCTTTTATGGTGATGGGTGTAGCACTGCCTTTTCTGAATTTCTCTTTAGGTTGAGGATGATCTGAGAGGTAGTTTTTGATAAGGGAATGCTCATTTTGTTTGAGGTCGTCAAGTGTACCCGCCCCTATCAGTTTGCCTCCGAATCTACCTGCATAAGGCCCGATTTCAATTAGGTAATCGGCTTTTTTCATGATATCAGTGTTATGCTCAATCACAACGACCGTGTTCCCCTTATCTCTTAACTGCTTCAGTATTTGAATGATTCCGTTTGTGTCTTTAGCATGTAGACTTGAGGAAGGTTCATCAATGATATAAAGAACATCCGTGAGGTCAGAATCCAACACAGAAGAGAGGCGAAGGCGTTGGTTTTCTCCTCCAGATAAGGTATCAGTTCTTCGTTCTAAGGTGAGATACCCCAAGCCTAGGCGTTTAATGCGTTTCAATTTGATCTCGATATCCCGAAGGTAGACTTCAATTAATTCGATTGCCTCTGGGGAGAGTTGCTGGCGACACTTGTTCACCCATTCTAATAAAAGTTCAAGGTCTAGGGTTGAAATGTTAGAAATGGATTGGTCTAAGACTTTAATTTCACGACTTTTATAATGTAATTTTGTTCCCTGACAGGAAGGACAAGTGCTGCTGTGGAAGTAGAGTTGATCTTTCCCCATATTTCCATTCTTTTCTTGGTATTTTCTCCAAAGACTCGTCAGCACCCCTTCAAACTTTCCATCCTCTATTCTTTGAGGCGCCGGCTTATGACTCAAAGTTTGAATGTCTTGGCTACTGGTTCCATCGTATAATAGTTTAAGTTGGAAGTCAGAGTAATCTTTAAGCGGCTGATTGTCTGCCAGTGGGACGTCATAGTAGTTCATGGCTCGCTTGATATTATCAATTTGATAGTTTAAGTAGCGTCCTTCCCACAGTGCGATGGCACCATTTTCGATTGAAAGTTCTTCATTAAACAGTGCCGTCTTATTAATTTGAATGACTTTTCCAATTCCTTTACATTCTGGGCAAGCTCCTTCAATTGTATTATATGAAAAATAACTTCTAGTGAGCTTTTTGTACGCTTCATGGCAATGAGGGCAAACTTGATAAACAGTAAACTCCCCCTCCGACTGTTCGGTTATTTCTTGGGCCTGAAGTGGATCAACCGTTCGCTTACAGTTAGGGCAAGGCCCTATACCCAGTTTCTCATAAATCATTCGTAAACTAGTATACATGTCGGTTTTGGTTCCGACCGTTGATCTCGGGTTGGCAGAAGCGATCTGTTGTTGAGTAACAGCTAGAGCAGGAGAAATGCCCTGAATAGAATCGACCTTGGCTTTTTCGATTCCTTGTAGTCCCATCGCTTCAATAAATTGTCGATGTGATTCTTGATAGAGGACATCAAAGGTCAGGGTGGATTTGCCAGAACCTGAGACACCTGTGATGACGGTGAGTTTACGTTTAGGGATTTTGACACTAAGTTGATTCAAATTATGTTCATTGGCGTTCTGGATGCTGATCCATTCATTCATATTAATACCCTCCTAAGGAATTTTTTGGGGCTAAATGGCTTCCCTCTTTGAGTATATCAGTTTGAAGCAATCTTCTAGTTCTAGCAGAAAGAATGACTAAAGCACAATGAAATGATAAAATAAATCGAACATAGGACTTTAAACTTTCACTTTAAGGTTGTGATCAAGATGAATTACACGGTTAAGCAAGCGACGGAAATAGTGGGTGTCAGCAATACCACATTAAAAAGATATGAACAAAGAAATCTGATTCCTCCTGTCACGTATACGAAAGGGGGGCAAAGAAGATACCAGGACATTCATATAACGGCCTTCATTACCCTCAGAAAACTGTTAAAAGGATTTGAAATTCCGATTGCTTATCAATTAATGGCCTTCGCAATCGAGGGTCAGTTTAATCAAGCGAACTGGATAATTGCTAAGGAACAGAAGAAGCTAGTAGAGAATAAAGAATTATTAGAACGGCATCGAGAATTCTTATTAGCCTTTCCTAGTCATTCAAAAGTTATTCATAAGATGCGCATTGGAGAGCTAGCCAATTATGCCAAAGTTGAAACTTCAGCGATTCGCTATTGGGAAGAAAGAAATTTAATTGAAAGTGTCAGAGATAACTCAAATGGTTACCGTTATTATGAACCCCACGAAATAAGAAAAACTGTGGTGATTTCTTTTTTAAGGAAGACAATTTATGATTTAGAAGAAATTAGAAAAGTTGTGGTGGGAATTAAAGAAGAAGATTTCAATGGATTAAAAAAGCACTATTCGATGGTCATCCAGAATAATGAAAAACAATTAGCGACACAGTTAGAGGCGATCTCCATCTATGTTCAATATTGTCATGACTTGCAAGCAAATTAAATGCTGGATCAATTGGTGTTTTAAATTTTTTTCAAACAATAGAGGATGATAAGTTGAGAGTGGGTGGGTTGGTTTGGACTTTATATCATCCGATTGCCTGCATGATTTTAGAAGAACATCCGCAATTAACTTTGTGCATTAACTAACATAGGTCTTGCTGTAGATAGATAGGTCTTGTGAAATGGCTAGGCTTTCTCAGCTTGTTATGGTACCCTATAGGTAAGATGAGAATCTAATAATTATACGGAGGCGTTGAAGATGAAGCGTATAATGGTAGGGATATGTTTTCTGTTGCTGACGATGATAATGATCGAGGTTCCCAAAGTTGAAGCGAATGAAGTGATGGATGCGATTGCTTCGGATGAAGATGGACAGATTGAATTTGAGTTTTTTAATCTTGATGAGAATTTGACGGACGTCAATAGTTATCCAGTACGAGTGCGACTGGAAGGGTTGAATACGGACCAGGCCTATATTCGAATGATTTGGGATTTGGAAGTACGTGAATTAGATGAGGTCTTCCCAATCAGTATTCATGAAGATATGAATGCGCCCGTTCCTGTCTTGCCAAATGGTGATACTTACATGGCAACGGGTCGGATTGAGTTTGAAGGGGTGTCCCAGGAGATGTTTGGTGGCCATCTCTATTTGACCAATTTGCCGAGTCAGTCGGGAATCCAGTTGATGATGGCGGATTATGTGAATAATGAGCAAGGCCAGAAGAAATTTCATTGGATGCTGACGGAAACAGATGATATAGCGGGCAGTCCCGTTGAGGAAGTGGCACGAGATATTTATGATTTGGATGAACGAGTCTTAGCATGGACACAAGAAGTAGGCGGTAAATTTTATCGGATTTACCCACCGAATAAAGCCGAACTTGATCACAGTGGTTTGACTTTTGATGAGTTAATGAACTATATGACATTGGATGGTTTGGCAGTGAATCCTTTGGAGACACCGGGTTATACCTTACATGCGGTCTATTCGACTGCGATTCAAGGTGTTGATCACGAGGAATATATTACTTATTTAATGTTGGAATTTCAAGGACAAGCCCAAGTTTGGGTCAGTACCCAAAGCTCGACCGATAGTCCGGTGAATTTTCACTTGACCGAGAATGCTCAAATGCGTCAATTATTTGAAGATTGGTTTTATTCAGCAAATTAAATCTTTAAACTGAATGATCACCTAACAGGTTAGAATTTATTTCTGACCTGTTTTTTATTTTGGAAAAAGCCCCCTTATTCTTAGCTTGATTGGGGGCGAAAGGGTAAAGGAGGGAGCATTTTTTCAAGTGAATGGGATTTATTTCCTAACTATTAGGAAATAAGTGTAGCTAAATTAAATCCCATTTTTAGTTATAATAAAGTATAAATAACCAGCGAAAGGGGGATTGGGTTATTAAAACTAAAGAAATAGAATTAATTAAAATTCTAAGAGAACAGGACACTTGGATCAGTGGTAGAGAATTGGCCGATCAATTGGCAGTGACCCGACGAACCCTTCGAACTTATATTAAAAGTTTAAATGAGTTTAGAGAAGGACTCATTGAGTCCAATACACACAATGGTTATCAACTAAATCATGAGCTATTCTCTGAGGATATGGTTCTGAATTATCAAAAGGAGAATCGCCGACATACACCTGAGTTTCGTTTGATTCATATTATTAAACAATTGATTGAAAGCGATTACCTCGAAGTGAGTCAATTGGCGGATTTGTTTTATGTGAGTGAGGGGACGATCCTTTCAGATATTACCAAAATCAATTCGATCATTTCACCTTTCAAAGACTTAGAAATTAAAAGACAGAAAGGGAGAGTGGTTTTACGAGGGTCAGAATATAGTAAACGTCGTCTCTATCGCAGAATGCTAACGGAAGAGCTACAGGAAGATTTTCTAAATATTGAGCAATTGGATAAGTTATACCCGGAGATCGATATGAAATTAGTCTCTGAATTGACGGAGGCTGTTTTTAGAGAATTTAATTATTCGATCACGACCTCTCAATTCAAATTGTTATTGATCCATATCGGAATTTCCATTGATCGAATTAATAAAAACCAAATGATTGATGAACCGGATTTATCCAAACGTCACTTACAAGATAATATTGAATGGGAAATTTCAACCCAGCTCTATCAACGAATCAAAGAAGAATATCAGTTGAAAATTTCGACTAGTGAGATCGATTATTTAGCCGATTTATTGAAGAATAATCAAGCGAAAAAGCAAGAAGCAGTGAGTGTGAATATCGAAGGTCAATTCATTGATATCAAGAATTTATTAGGGGAAACTTTTAACTATTTAAATACGATGTTTGGAACGCAGTTTTCATCTGAGGATGATCTAGCGACGAACTTTGTCTATCATATTAAGGCTTTAGTTGATCGTGCTAAGAAACAGAGGCATTATACGACTCGTCCACTAACCGATGTAAAACAAGATTATCCTTTTATCTTTGAATTAGGAGTTGTAGCGGCGAAGTTTATTGAGCAAGAGACTCAGATTCAAATATCGGAAGATGAGATAAGTTATATTGCCCTGCATCTTGGAGCCATCTATTCAAGTAAACCTAATTCAGCCAAGATAAAGGCTGCCATGTGTTCTTCTATTAATCCTAATCTAGCCAGAATGGCAATTCAGAAAATTATGAGTAATTTTAATCATAAGTTAGAAGAAATCAGATTAGTAGAGACCATCGAAGAACAGTTCTTAATTGAAGAGGATATTGATTTGGTATTGACTTTTAATGACATAAATGAAGAAATAAGTCTGCCACAGCTAATGATTTCACCCTTTTTTAATGAGGAAGATAATATCAAATTGTTTGAGATTCTCTATGAAATCGAAAAAACAAAGAAGTTTTCACAATTCAAATTAAATATCGGGAAATTGATTCGCGATGAATTCTTCTATAAGGATTTAATTTGTCATGAAGTTGAAGACTTGATCAGGCGCTTATCGACGGACTTATTTCAGGCGGGGATTGTCGATCATGAATTTGAATCTTCTGTTATCCAAAGAGAACACTATTCTCCGACCTCTTTTGGTTATTCGTTGGCGATTCCTCATCCCATGGTGATGAATAGTAAGAAATCCACCGTTTCCGTTTGTATTCTAGAGGAAGCTATGAAGTGGGGGGGACCATGAGGTGAGTATTGTATTCTTACTGGCCATTAAGGAGAAAGATAGTGGTTTTATGAAGTTGTTTTTTGATTGGTTGAGTTTGATGATTGATCAACCAGAAAAGATGAGCAAGTTAAAAGAGGCTCATCATCGGGATGAATTTATTGAAGTGATTTTAAATCAGTAGGGGGAATAGGTAAATGAATGAAGTTGAGAAGATTAGTTTTAAAATGATTAGTGCTTTAGGTGGAGCCAAATCATCCTTTATGGAGGCAATAAATTTTGCGAAAGAATTTGATTTTGAGCAAGCGGATAAGCTCATAGAAGAAGGGAGCGAATTATTAAAAGCAGGTCATGATGTGCATTTTGAATTGTTAACGAAGGAAGCGAACAAGGAAGCTGTTGAGTTATCCGTTCTATTGATACATGCAGAAGACCAATTAATGAGTGCCGAATTACTTAAAATCATGGCAGAAGAATGGTTGAACAATTATAAGATGTTACAAGAAATAAAAGAAAAATAAAAGGAGAGAGCTTATGAAGAAAGTATATTTGTTTTGTAATGCAGGAATGTCTACTAGTTTAGTCGCAAGTAAAATGCAAGAGTTGGCCAATCAGTATCAGTTACCTATTGAAGTTGAAGCTTTTTCAGATTCAAAAATGGCAACCATTGTGGAAGAGAAACATCCAGATGTCATTTTACTGGGGCCTCAAGTGAAATATAAATACGAAGAAACAAAAAAGAAATACGAACCACAAGGAATTCCCGTTGCGGTGATTAACCTCGAAGATTATGGGAATGTCGATGGTGAAAGGATTTTGAAGAAAGCAATCAAAATATTAAAAGAACAGGCGGAATAGACGATGTTAAATAAATTAGAAAAAATACTAGCCCCTTTAGCAGAAAGACTTGCGAATAATATTGTTTTAACTGCAATCCGTGATGGTTTCTTGGTGACGACTCCCTTATTAATAGTGGCCTCTATCTTCCTAGTGATTGCTAATTTTCCAATTCCAGGTTATTCAGAATTTATGGCTGGATTCTTGGGAACCGGCTGGGAAGCTTACCTTGATCCTATTATTAATTCAACCTTCGGAGTGATTGCCTTAATTGGATCAGTCGGCATCGGCTATTCTTATGGTAAATTATTGGAAGTTGATCCAATTGCCAGTGCAGCTGTTTCTTTGGCCTCTTTCTTAATTTTATCACCGCAAACTCATCCAGACTTTGTCGGTCCAGAACAAGAGGTTTTTAATGGTTTTGCCTTCTCAAATTTGGGAACAGCTGGCCTCTTTCTAGCCATGATTACCGCGCTCCTATCCGTGAAATTGTTTGCCTATGCTTCCAAAAAAGGCTGGGTCATTACCTTACCAGATGGGGTCCCACCTGCCGTAATGAATTCTTTTGCAGCCTTGATTCCTAGTGGAATGGTTCTCTTATTGGCTTTACTGGTTAATATTTTATTCTCATTTACACCGTATAAGTATGCGCATAATTTTATTTATGAAATCTTACAATCGCCATTAATGGGCTTCGGTCAAAGCTTTATTTTTGAACCGATTTATCAATTTTTATCCACCTTGTTCTGGTTCTTTGGTATCAATGGACCCGCCGTAACCAACACTATCTTTTCACCGATTCATTTGGCATTGACTACTGAGAATCTAACAGCATTTAATGCGGGTGAACCCTTACCCAATATTTTCACCCAGCCTTTTGGTGATTTCTTTGCGAATTTTGGTGGTGGCGGAAGTACCCTATCTCTTGTTATCTTAATGGTCTTTGTGGCTAAATCACAGCGAATGAAGCAATTAGGTAAGTTATCCTTAATCCCAGGTGTTTTTGGAATTAATGAGATGGTGATCTTTGGATTGCCAGTGGTTTTAAATCCCATTATCTTTATTCCTTTTATCATCTGTCCACTCGTGAATATTATTATTTCAACCATTGCCACACAAATCGGTGTGATTCCTTATACAACCGGAGCTTCCTTGCCTTGGACAACGCCACCTTTCTTTTCCGGCTGGTTATCAACCGGAAGTATGTTGGCAGGACTCTTACAAATTGGCTTGATTGTCTTAGACTGTGTCATCTATTATCCTTTCTTCAAAGTCATGGATAAACAATATTTACAGGATGAGCAAACGGTTGAAGAGCAAGAGGATGATCTAGATAGCATTGATTTAGGATCCGTGACATTTGATTAGGAAAGGAGCAATGCGGAATGTGGGGAATCATTGGAACATGGTGCATGGCAGAAGAAGGGATCAAGAAAGCTTCCCAGATGCTAGAAAATAAAGACTTAGCTTCCGATGCAACGGAAGCAGCGATTAAGGAAGTGGAAGATTACCCTTATTTCAAGTCGGTAGGATACGGCGGACTTCCTAATGAAGAAATGGTTGTAGAATTAGATGCCGGCTTCATGAATGGTGATAATTTAGATTTTGGTGCGGTTTGTGGCTTGAGTGACTTTGCCAATCCGATCAGTATTGCCAAGCAACTTAGTCTTCTGCAAGTAAACAATGTGTTAGTGGGAGAGGGGGCGAATGCCTATGCCCATCGAGAAGGTTTCCAGCGCAAAAATATGCTGACGGATCGAGCAAAAATTCACTATCATAACCGAGTTAAAACCTTAGCAAAGGATAGAGAATTAATGCCTTATGATGGGCATGATACGGTTGGAATGGTTGCTCTGGACCAGCATGGCTCAATGGTTTCGGGGACTTCGACTTCCGGGCTCTTTATGAAAAAGAAGGGGAGAGTTGGAGATTCTCCGATCATTGGTTCCGGCCTGTATGTGGACAGTCTGATTGGAGGGGCATCGGCAACTGGATTAGGGGAAGATATTATGAAAGGCATTATGTCCTATGAAATTGTCATGCGAATTAAAGCGGGCATGCATCCCCAAAAGGCATGTGAAACAGCGGTCTTTGATTTTGATGCTTATCTTCGAAGCAAGAAAGGATCAGCCGGTGATATTTCCGTGGTAGCCATGGACAAGCAAAGACGGTGGGGTGTCGCTTCTAATATGGATAATTTTTCTTTTGTTGTGGCGACGGATGAGTGTCCCGCAACTGTCTATACGACCCGAAGAGAAGGAGATAAAATGATTCATGAGAAGGCCAGCAAAGAATGGATCGATCAGTATTACCGTCATAGGACGGCTGTATTAGAGGAGTTATAATCATGAAGGAAGAAATTAAACGCTCTGTTTCAGCTATTCAACCAAAACTCCTTGCTGCTATCAAAGAACTGGTAGCGATCGAAAGTGTGAGGGGACACAGTACACCAGGAGCTCCCTTCGGTGAAGGTCCCAAGCAGGCGCTATTAAAAGCTCTGGAGCTCTCTGAACAACTAGGTTTTGAGACAGTTAATCATGATAATATCATTGGTTATGCCCAGTATGGTGAACAAAAGACTTCCGAATATTATGGGATATTTGGCCATGTGGATGTGGTCGCCGCAGGCGAAGGTTGGTTCTCTCCTCCTTATGAGGCGACGATCAGAGATCATCGACTATTTGGAAGAGGCGTGCTAGATAATAAGGGGCCGATTCTAGCCAATCTCTATTCCTTATACCTCTTAAAAGAATTGAAAGTTCAATTTCCGATGCCGGTTAGAATAGTATTTGGAACTAATGAGGAAAGTGGTTTTGCCTGCGTGAAGCATTATTTAACCAAAGAAAAGCCGCCTGTATTTGGGTGGACACCAGACTGCAAGTGGCCGGTGGTTTATGGTGAATGCGGTCGTTTGAGAGTCGAAGTGGTCGCCGATGAGAGCAAAGACGAAGACTTATTCAATTGGATCAATGCCTATTGTTTTTCTTCGATTAGTAACGGTAAAAGTTTAGGCATTGATTTCAAAGATCAGGATTTTGGTGCTGTAAAAATCCGTGGCTATCAATTGAAGAAGGAAGCAGGACAGGTTAAATTTGGCTTTAGCATTGTCTATCCGCAAGCATGTACGAGTGACGAAATCGTCGCTCAGATCCAGGAGACCCTTACTGCTTCATTGCAACTTAAGCTTCTAAGCAATTGGGATCCTGTACGATCCTCAGCCCCAAGCACATATATCGATCGTATACAGGACACTTTTAATCAAGTGACTCAATTAAATTTATCACCGGTTACCACTACTGGTGGTACGTATGCTAAAATAATTCCAAACATTGTTGCTTATGGACCGAGTTACCCAGGACAGAAAGATATTGCGCATTTGCCGAATGAATGGATTGATTTACAGGATTTAGAGATGAATACCTTGATCTATGCTCAGGCCTTGTATCAACTATCGACAGCCAGTAATAAAGGAGAGAGTAAGAATGGTTAAACGACTATTGGATTGTAATGCTTCAGATTTTGCCGGATTTAGTAAAGAAGAGCTCTTGGAGTCCATTAAGGCCGCTGAAGGAAGAACGGTTTGTTCGGAGATGGTAGCCGAGCGTCCTTCGGTGGGGGGCAACTTGACGAATGCAGAAGTCGCTAAAGCCTTTGGGGCCGATTTAATGTTGTTAAATGGCTTCGATGTGTTAAAGCCAGTTGTGTATGGAGTTGACCGTGATAAAGAAACCATTCAAGAGTTGAAACGGCTCGTTGGTAGACCGATTGGTTGTAACTTAGAACCGGTTGATTTGGATTCAAGAATGCTAGAAGAACGGATTGAAATTCCCAAAGGCCGAATTACGAGTGAAGAAACCTTTAGAGCGGCCAATGAATTGGGCATTGATTTTATCTGTTTAACCGGAAATCCGGGTACAGGAGTTTCCAATCAAGAGATCTATGAACAAATTAAATTGGCTAAGCAAATTTATCAAGGAATCATTATTGCCGGTAAAATGCATGGAGCCGGAACAGCGGAGCCTGTCTTGACGGTTGAAGTGGCCAAACAATTTATTGAAGCAGGAGCCGATATCCTTTTAACCCCAGCTGTTGGAACGATTCCAGGTTTTAATCTGCAAATGTTAACCGAGATCGTGGAGTATGCTCATCAGGCGAAGGGGATGGTTATGACGGCAATCGGAACGAGTCAAGAAACGTCCAGTCCACATGTAGTCGAAGATATGGCGATTCAGAATAAGATTGCGGGGGTTGATATTCAGCATATTGGGGATGCCGGTTATGGTGGGCTCGCCAATGTGGATAATATCTATACCTTATCCGCTGCCATTCGAGGTCATCGCCATACTATAAATCGAATCGCGAGTTCCGTGGTACGCTAGAAAGTAGGGTGGAAATGAAAAACAACTTATTAATTGAAGTGTGTGCCGGTTCCTTGAAGGATTGCTTGATTGCGCAAGAGCAGGGGGCAGATCGAATTGAATTGAACTCTGGTTTATTCTTAGGTGGCCTAACACCAAGCCTTGGCACCTTAATAGCGGTTAAGCAAGAGGTTGAAATCCCGATTATTTGTATGGTCAGACCTCGAGGTGGAGGCTTTCATTATCATGATGAAGATTTAGCGGTGATCTTTAAGGATGCGGAATTACTTTTAGAGAATGGGGCAGATGGGATTGCCTTTGGTTTCTTAACGGCTGACGGACAGATTGATCAAGATTTAACTGAACGAATGATTCAGCTCTGTCATTCATATGGTAAAGAAGCGGTTTTTCACCGGGCACTGGATTGTAGTCAAGATTATCAATCATCCTTAGAAACTTTGATTCGTTTGCACTGTGACCGTGTCTTAACGAGTGGTGGCTATGCGAAAGTAAGCGAGGGAATCCCTGAGATTGCGGAATACCATCAACGTTATGGTGATCAAATCGAATTCTGCTTAGGTTCAGGGATTACGGATGAGAACATAGAAGAAATAGCGGAAAAGACGGGGGTCCCCCAACTACATGGCTCTTTTAAAAAATGGGAACAAGACCCCACAACTTCTAGTCATACTATTTCTTTCGCTTATTCTCAGCAAGGCGATTATGATGAGGTGGACCCTGAACGCTTAGCCCGAGCGGTTGCCAAAGCCCATCGGATGTCCGATCAACATTAAGTTGAAATTGAATCTTTTTATTTGTGGAAGCTAGGACATAAGCTATTTGTTTTTGAAAAAACGATCAATCCTCCGAATATTTACCTCGCAAGAGACGCCCTACAAAAAGAGTTGGCCCGTTCTTCAACTGGCTAATTCTTTTTTTCGTTTTAAATCTACTAGGCATTGCCTAAGCAAGCTATGAGGTCTTCTTTCGTTTTGTAAGTGTGAAAATGCGATGAACGTTAAAAAAATAATGCCTATTTTCTCAGTGTTCATTCCCATTGATTGAAATGATGAAGGAAATCGTTCATTTATACCACAGCCTTTTATTATATAATAGGAGTAGCTTTACGATCAAAAGTGAAAGGAGTTAGTGATGGAACTGAGACCCCTAAAGAAAGAAGAGTACGATCAATTACGGAAATTCTTATACTATGCCATTTATGTCCCACCTGGACAAGAAGCTCCTGATCACTCCATTATTGAACAACAAGTATTAAACAAATACCATGAAGCATTTGGTCAAGCTCGTGATGAATCATTAGCCGCAATCGTTAATGAAGAAATCGTTGGCTTGGTCTGGTGCCGTCAATTCAGGAAAGAACAGGAAAGCTATGGCTATTATCGCGATGATTTTGTCGAGCTTAATATCTCGGTCTTACCTGACTATAGAGGAGCAGGTATCGGAACTAGCCTTTTGAAGAAAATGATTGCGGAAGTTCGTTCTAAAGGAATAAAGGGCATTTCATTGAGTGTAACGAATGGCAATCCTGCTCAAAAGCTCTATCAATCACTCGGATTTAAGGTCATTGAGACGCGGACTGAGGATTCGTTGATGGCCCTTTGTTTTGAAGAGACAAATGCCTAAAACCATCTCTCATAATAGTTGATAAGCTAAGGGATAATAGGAGTGAGTTAAACTCATTTAAAATAAAGTATGGTCAGATCGTCTCATAGCGGCAACCGCGAATGAGTATGGTCATTTATTAGCGATGGTATCGACTAATCAATTTCCACCAGTAGCGAACCAGACCCTTCGCGATTTGCTTGAGTGGCCGATGGAAATCAATGAAGGAAATCGTGAACGCTTCGCCCATCTCGGTTCAAAAGGTGGGTCAACTGGATTTATTCTGAATGATGCCCTGTATGCGGAAAATCATCAGGGAGATAGAATTGAAATGGTTCTTCTGACCGATGATCTCAGCCTTGGGAAACAGATGTTTCTGAGTCATCATTTAAATTCCTTCGAGTCAAAATTACTTGGCAGCGAAGACTTCCGTCGAGAAGTTAAAGAGGCTCTTTCGGACTCATAAAAGGAAGGAAAGTTATTGAGAATCTTTTCTCTATAAGTGAGGGCTTTTTAATTAACAGGTGGGTAAGTAGAGAAAAGCTAAGACCAGATGAAGTTAATCGAAAAAGATAGAGGGCAACTTTTAAGTTGCCCTCTTGTTTTTATTATCAATATTTTGAGACATAATTGGTTAGTTTAGGAGTTCTGGTCATCTAATCAATGGAGCGCTGAGAATAGATGTCTTTCTGCAAGAGTTGGAACATATTGTTTTTGATATGTTTGGCTTTCAATTTTTTATTTTGATATCCTAATAAACAATTGAATGTTCAAATGAGATTTAGAATTTATGATATGGATAAATGATGATGATTCGTGACTAGTTGTATTCAGAGGAATTTGTCTATAAGAACTTTGAAAGGTCATCCTGTCTTTTCTATCAGTGGCTGACTTAATTAGATGGTTTGTGTGTAAGAGTATGAATTATATATAAAAGGTTTTAAATATCTTATTAGTGAGGATTTTATATGGAATTAGGACCAATTATTGAGCATATACGCCAACAAAAAAATTTGAAAATTAATGATCTTATTGAAGGAATTATTTCTAGAACTACTTATTACCGTTTTGTGAATAATCAGTCGCGCATTTCGACTATTACTTTTATGCAAATCATTAATCGAATGAATTTACATCTCGATGATTTGCTGGACTACATTACTCCTGATATTGATTTGGAGAAGGTTGAAGATTCTTTTTTTGTGATTACTTATGGCACTTCCTGTCTAAAGGCTTATAGTGTGGAAGAGTTACAAAATGAAAGAAAGCGTTTTATCAATATGGCGAATTCAGATCCATATTATCTTCATATTAGGTGGTTAATTACCTTTAGATTGATTGAGATGGGACAAGAAGAGCTTTCGGAAGAGACCTTCATAGAAATCAAAGCTTATCTAAACAATACGCCAGAGTGGTATTTTTATGAGTTTTATTTGGTTAAAAATATTATCAAATATCTTGATTTATCCTTTCTGTTGTCTACATATGAGAGGGTTAAAAAGTATTTAAAGATTTATCAATTTGATGTTAAGTTTTTTTGCTTGTTTGATTTGATCGCTGAAATTTATTTTTTCTGTATTTGTCGTGGCTATCCAATCAATCTTGAGGAGTTTGAGGTTCTGATTAATGAACAGACTCGTACTTATACACTCCTTAAATACAGAATATTGTTAAAGTTCTATCGCATCCTTTCCTCTATAGACGACATTAAAACAAAAGGCGCGACGATACAGTTACAAATTGAGGACTGTTATTTTCTAGGATTAGAAACATTAGGGGATGAAATGAAGAAGAAATTTGCTGAGTATTGCCAGTTTCAATAGAGTTTGGAGGATTATATGTTAGGAGAAGTTATTGATGAAATCCGCTGTAAAAAGGGCTTAACTATTAAAGAGATGTTAGGTTCTAAGCTTTCACGTTCTGCTTATGATGCTTTCCGAAGTGACTCAATGAACTTAAGGGTAGAGCACTTCATGTGTTTATTGAATCGTTTACATGTCATTCCGATCGAGGTGATACTTTTATCAAAAGAATTATCTAAATTATCTTTTTTTTTAAATAGGGGTGAAAAGCTTGTATCGTATTATAATAAGCAAGATAAAGAAGCGCTACTCGCTGAGCGGGCTTTCCTTAAAGAAGCAAATCTAGATAGTAAATTTGTTCAACATATGTTCTGGGCCCTTGATTTTTTTATTGCAGATCTTGAGAAACAAACGATTCCTGAAAAGGAGATGCAGAGGATGAAACAGTTCTTTCTAGAAATCGAAACGTGGTATCGCTATGAACTGTATTTGTTTGCAGGTATAGGAGAATTGTTCCTAGATGGAGACTTTCTAAGAATGGTATTAAGTGCACTCTTCAAGCAGCAATTGAATATCAATTCAAAAAAACAAGCCCTTGCTTTAAATTGCCTCCATACTGTTTTTCTCAATGCCCTTACATTAAGAGATCAAGACCTTGCGCTACATACTCTAAATTTATTATTAGAGGCAGAGATCCATCCTAATTTGACCTATGAGAAACATTACACTTGTGTCTTACGATTAATGTATTGTTACTTTTTGGAAGAGGAAGAGGAGTCACTCGACCTTCTAAATAACTATTATCGAATTTTGAGCGATCTTCATTGTGATCATATTTTTAGAATTACATGGGAGTGGTATGAGAAATTTTGTTTGATATATGAGAAACCGATGAAGCTAAAGCGGGATGTTTATTAAGAAATTGAAATTAGATGATGAAAACTAAAACGATAAATTGTGTTAGAGAAGCATGATAGCTTCTTTATCCAATTTATCGTTTTTTATTTTATTAAATAATTTTCTTTTTTTGAATGCCTCCGATTAAATTTATCATTCACTTTATTTGGAACATTTTTAATTTGTTAAACATTAGTCATGTTATATTAAATTTGGAGTGTTTTAAGTATCCTTCTCAAAAGGGTGTAAAAAATGTATTAGTTGGAATGTCGGGTGGATAAAAGCTATAAAGTGTTTATCTTTTGTTGGAAGTTAGAAGATGTATTATTTTTTTGCAATTCAATACTAATAAGTCTATCTTAGAATTCTTCTAGATTTAGAAGGGTTCATAGTTTTATAGATAGGTTTATTTTTATATCGGACATTATTCTAAAAGGAGGATCGTGACATAATTTTGCAAGACTTGTTGGAGGTATTTGAAATAAAACTATAAATTAAGAGGAGATGTTTATGAAAACTAACAGAATATTCTATTCCTTCATGATGTTTATTTTTCTTTTAACGGGAAGTCTTTCTAATTCCATTTTAGGAGAAAAAACAGTCGCTCATGCAGCGGATTTATCGAATCAAGGAGTTGTGACAGATATCCGAATGGATGATCGGTTTGTCAGTGGGAACGGATCAAATGATCACATGGTCAAAGTCTATGCAGATTTTGTGATACCTGATTCAGCTCAGGCAGGTGATACTTTTTCAATTAAATTTGATAAAGCCTTGTCTTCCATTGGATCAGACACGGATATACCGGTGAAATCCTCAACAGGGATTGTCATTGGAACAATGGCGATTGATCCAGTCACCAATACGGTTACGATTACTTTGAATGAGAATATTGAAAAACTCACAAATGTTCGAGGCTCTTTATCCTTTGAAAGAGAAGCAAATAGAAGTGCTTTCACGAAAGGTTCGGGGACCTATCCGTTTACTTTTACGAGTGGAGGAAAAACATACACTGATTATTCATACATTCAATTTACAAACGGCGGCTATTTTAACAATGGGTTAGCTAAATATGCTGTTTCTTATGATGAAAGTACAGGACTTCATAAATGGGTCATTATTGTCAATCCAAATAATAACTATTTGTACAATATGACCATTACAGACCAAATTGTATCTGGAAATATGACGCTTAGCCATTACAATGTCTATTATGCTAATGACGTTTATAGTAGTTTAGGTTACCAATTAGGAAGCAAAGTTGGAACCTATTATGCAACGGGGAGAACTTCTACTTCAATCTCTCTAGGAACGAGCAGCAATTCTTATGTCATTGAGGTCTTTACGAAGGGAGATCCTACTTCGACGGAACAATATGAGAACGCAGCTACTCTCGATTATGGCTATTATGACTATTATGGTTATTATAATTATGCACGCAGTTTTGCGAACTCTTTTATCCATCCATTAAATGCAGAAGCAACCGTAACTGTTACTGAAGCGACGTATGATTTTTATAAATATGATGATTCTAATAAACCACTTCCTGGAGCAGTATTTACTGCAACAAATGACTATGATCTAACGGAAGTTCATACTGTCACTTCCGATTCAACCGGTAAAGTAAGATTCACCGGCTTAAAACCTAATGCCACTTATACCATTAAAGAAATACAAGCGCCAGATGGCTATGTCCTAGATAATGCATTCTATGCTGTCGTAGAGATTGATGGCGATGGTCGAGCGACTGTGACAATGCATAACGAGCAGGAAGGTTCACGTATTGTAGGAAATACTATGTATGTGACGAACTCTCCGCAATTAGATGTGGGGATTGATTTAGAAAAAGTAGCCAATCAATCAACCTTTTTATACGAGGGACAAGAGATTACTTATACTTTCACAGTAACCAATACAGGAGGGGTTCCTTTAACGAACGTCACAGTGACAGACCCTAAATTTGCGAATAGTAATATTACCTTAGCAGATACAACCCTTGATCCTGGAGAAAGTACTACAGGAACGGCTGTTTATAAGGTAACCGCTGAAGATATTGCAGCGGGTGAAATTCTTAATACAGCGACAACCACTGGAACCCCACCAGATGGCTATACACCACCTGAAGATTCAGATGATGAAACGATTAAAGGAACACCTGCCATTCAGTTGGATAAAGTAGCAACCCAAGTTACAAATAGTGAGGGAACACCATATGAAAATCAACGGTATGAAAACGTTGGTGATATTGTCACCTATGAGTTTACTGTCACCAATAGTGGAGCAACGGTTCTAGAAAATATTAAAGTAAGTGATCCAAAAATAACAGGAGATATTACCTTAGGAACGACAACCTTAAAGCCAGGTGAGTCAACGACAGGAACAGCAACTTATACAATTACGAAAGAAGATCTTGCTTCGGCCTCAGTTTATAATACGGCAACAGCAACAGGGACAACGCCAGATGGTGAGACCCCACCGCCAGCAGAAGATACAGAGATAGTGGAAGTAGAATATAATCCAGCGATTGAACTCGTGAAGACTGCTACGGCTGTAAATGGTGATACGGCTAGGAAAGTGGTTACCGCTGAGGGTGATGTCATCACGTACGAGTTCACCATTACCAATACGGGTAATATGCCACTTGTGAATGTAGTTCTAGACGATCCGATGTTAGGTGGAACGATCGAATTACCGCAAGCGAACCTTGCACCAGGAGAAAGCATGACGGTTACCAAGGAATATACCGCTACGGCAGACGACCTTGGTAAAGACAGTATCCCGAATACGGCCACCGTAACGGGGGATCCAGAAGATCCAGCTAATCCAGGGGAACCAGATCCTAATACGCCACCAGTGACCGACGAAGATGACGAAGACGTGCCTGTGAATTCGCCAGCGATTGAGCTCGTGAAGACGGTGACGGCAGTGAATGGGGATGCCAATAGGAAAGTGGTTACCGCTGAGGGCGATGTCATCACGTACGAGTTCACCATCACCAATACGGGGAATATGCCACTTGTCAATGTGGTCTTAGATGACCCAATGTTGGGTGGAAGCATCGAATTACCGCAAGCGAACCTAGCACCAGGTGAGTCGATCAAAGTGACGCAAGAGTACACTGCGACGGCGGATGATCTAACGAAGGATAGTATCCCGAATACGGCCACGGTGACAGGTGATCCAGAAGATCCAGCTAATCCAGGGGAGCCAGATCCGAACATGCCACCAGTGACGGATGAAGATGACGAAGACGTGCCGGTAAATTCACCAGCGATTGAGTTAGTGAAGACGGTGACAGCAGTGAATGGTGAAGCCAACAGAAAAGTGGTTACCGCTGAAGGCGATGTCATCACGTACGAGTTCACGATCACCAATACGGGTAATATGCCACTTGTGAATGTGGTTCTAGACGACCCAATGTTAGGTGGAACGATCGAATTACCTCAAGTGAATCTAGCGGTAGGAGAGTCAATCACTGTGACGCAAGAGTACACCGCTACGGCAGAAGACCTTGGTAAAGACAGTATCCCGAATACGGCCACCGTAACGGGGGATCCAGAAGATCCAGCTAATCCAGGGGAACCAGATCCTAATACGCCACCAGTGACCGACGAAGATGACGAAGACGTGCCCGTAAATTCACCAGCGATTGAGCTCGTGAAGACCGTGACCGCTGTGAATGGGGATGCCAATCGAAAAGTTGTGACGGCAGAAGGTGATGTCATCACGTACGAGTTCAGGATCACCAATACGGGTAATATGCCACTTGTGAATGTGATTCTAGACGACCCAATGTTAGGTGGAACGATCGAATTACCTCAAGTGAATCTAGCGGTAGGAGAGTCAATCACTGTGACGCAAGAGTACACCGCTACGGCAGACGACCTTGGTAAAGACAGTATCCCGAACACCGCTACGGTAACGGGTGACCCAGAAGATCCAGCTAATCCAGGGGAGCCAGATCCAAATACGCCACCAGTGACGGATGACGATGAGGAAGATGTGCCTGTAAATTCACCAGCGATTGAGTTAGTGAAGACGGTGACAGCAGTGAATGGTGAAACCAACAGAAAAGTGGTTACCGCTGAGGGCGATGTCATCACGTACGAGTTCACGATCACCAATACGGGTAATATGCCACTTGTGAATGTGATTCTAGACGACCCAATGTTAGGTGGAACGATCGAATTACCTCAAGTGAATCTAGCGGTAGGAGAGTCAATCACTGTGACGCAAGAGTACACCGCTACGGCAGACGACCTTGGTAAAGACAGTATCCCGAACACCGCTACGGTAACGGGTGACCCAGAAGATCCAGCTAATCCAGGGGAGCCAGATCCAAATACGCCACCAGTGACGGATGACGATGAGGAAGATGTGCCTGTAAATTCACCAGCGATTGAGTTAGTGAAGACGGTGACAGCAGTGAATGGTGAAACCAACAGAAAAGTGGTTACCGCTGAGGGCGATGTCATCACGTACGAGTTCACGATCACCAATACGGGTAATATGCCACTTGTGAATGTGATTCTAGACGACCCAATGTTAGGTGGAACGATCGAATTACCTCAAGTGAATCTAGCGGTAGGAGAGTCAATCACTGTGACGCAAGAGTACACCGCTACGGCAGACGACCTTGGTAAAGACAGTATCCCGAATACGGCAACGGTGACAGGAGATCCAGAAGATCCTGCTAATCCAGGGGAACCAGATCCGAATACGCCACCAGTGACCGACGAAGATGACGAAGACGTGCCCGTAAATTCACCAGCGATTGAGTTAGTGAAGACGGTGACGGCAGTGAACGGCGATACAGCTAAGAAAGTGGTTACCGCTGAGGGCGATGTCATCACGTATGAGTTCACCATTACCAATACGGGGAATATGCCACTTGTCAATGTGGTCTTAGACGATCCGATGTTAGGTGGAAGTATCGAATTACCGCAAGCGAACCTAGCACCAGGTGAGTCGATCAAAGTGACGCAAGAGTACACTGCGACGGCGGATGATCTAACGAAGGATAGTATCCCGAATACGGCCACGGTGACAGGTGATCCAG
>NZ_JACBXQ010000008.1 GCF_015863205.1 Facklamia lactis
AATTATTTCATACAGATAGAGGTAAAGAATTCGACAACAAATTGATAGATGAAGTTTTAAAAACATTTAACATCAAACGTTCATTAAGCACAAAAGGCTGTCCTTATGATAACGCTGTTGCAGAAGCAACGATGAAAGCAATCAAAACTGAATTTGTAAAACAAATAAAATTTGAAAACTTGAACCAGCTAGAAACTGAGTTATTTGATTATGTGAATGGGTACAACAATTTTAGACCACATTCTTCATTACATTATTTAACGCCTGTGGCGTTTAAAAATTTACACATGAAAAGTGTCTAAGAAACTGTTGACATTCCAATCCCAAAGAATTAGTTATTGAAATCAAAGAGAATTTATACTTGATCCCAAACGCTGTAGACTTTCAATTTTATCCTAGATATCTGGAAAAAAACTTTCAAAAAGAAGAGGATAGAGTCACGTTTTTATCTAGTTACTTATATCCATTATTAAAGGACTATGATTACATTTTTTTAGATGTTCCTCTTACTCTAAGTTTACAAAATGATACAGCCTTCTATTTCTGTGATCAAATTGTTGTAATCTTACAGACACAGGAAAGAAGTTTGACGGGTGCGGAAATGTTTATAAAATACTTATCAGATACTCTAATTGAAGATTTTAACGCTAAATGTGATGTTTTAGGAGTTTTACCTGTTTTAAGTAAAAGAAAAGCGGCAGTAGATGAAGAAGTCTTGCGACTAGCGTCGGTTGAATTTGGGCCAGAATATATATTTAAGTTGGATTGTAATATTAAGTGCAACAGCCTAAAAAGCTAAAACTCATTAGGAAACTTCGTGTAAAATAGATTCACCACAAAACTATTCACGGAGGTCTCCTAATGAGCTATAGCCATCTTACACCATTTGAACGCGGACGACTAGATACTTTACACAAACAAGGGCATAGCATTCGTTCGATCGCCCAAGAGCTATCTAGGAATCCTTCCACCATTAGTCGAGAACTGCGCCGGTTTAAAGGTCAGCCCTATGTAGCCGAAGCTGCACATGAGCAATACTTACAAGCTAGAAAACTAGTTGGCCGCAAGAGCAAAACAACGCCAGAGCTCCTAGAACTCATCCAACAAAAACTCCAGGACACCTGGTCACCTGAACAGATTGTCGGTCGTCTTCTTTCTGGCAAGTTATGTTTTAAAACGATCTATCGATGGATTTACTCTGGCATTCTTCCCGTGGATCTTGAGGTCTTGCGTCAGAAAGGAAAACGAAGGAAGCCAGTAGAAACACGAGGTAAATTTCACCTTGGTACTTCCATTCACCAAAGGCCTAAAGAAGTTAGGAAAAGGACATCCATTGGCCACTGGGAGGCCGATACCATGGTGTCCTCCAGAGGCGAGAGTAAGAGCTGTTTTGCTACCTTTGCGGAAAGAAGAAGTCGTCTATTTTTAGCTTTTAAGATGCCGGATCGTACAGCTACTTCCATGAAAAAAAGCATAGAAAAACTATGGAGGTATATGGGAGAATCTCTTAAAACACTAACATCGGATCGAGGGAAGGAGTTTGCATGTCATGAGGAAATTAAGGATACATACGGAATTCCTATTTACTTTGCCGACCCATATAGTGCTTGGCAACGAGGAACCAACGAAAACAGTAACGGACTACTACGTGAGTTCTTCCCGAAAAAGACGAATCTAGACGAAGTTACAGAGGACGAACGTGTTGAGGCTCTCCTAAAAATCAACGGTCGACCAAGAAAGTGCCTCAATTGGGATACTCCTTTAGAAGTATTTCAACGCGAAGTGTTGCACTTAATTTGACAAACCATCTTAAAAATAAAATAAATCCTATGGAGCGTATTAAGAGAATGGATATGACAGGAATTACAGATAATCCAAGTGATATTCATGAGAAAAGGGTACATGAAGCCTTTACCAAGGTTGCTAAAGAATTACTTAACCGTTTGGAGGCTGAAGAATAATATGGGAATGGTTCAAAAGAATAAAAAATTGAGAAAAGATAATCCTATTTTTGATAATCTAATTAATAGACCAGATACTAATATATCTAAGATTCTTTCTAACTCATCAGTTGGGCAATTGTCCAATAATCCAACTGATTATCAAGTAAGTGCAACAGAACGAGTAACAATCAAAGTAAGTAATCATACAAGAAATCAAATTATGTCTCTTGCAAATATTGGAAAATTTGATAATCAAAAAAATGCCGTAGAAACGTTGGTTAATGAATATGTGTCAAAATTAAGTGACGATGAACTTAGAAGATATCTAACAATATTTCACTCATTAGAATTAAAAGAATTAACAAGACAGAATATATTATTTATCAAATATGCTGGTAAATTTTAAAACACCCTCAATTAACGTATCTTTTAAAATATGATTTATAGCATTTTCTTGCCCCATTATATAAGAAGCAGAATAAAAAGGGGCATCTATAAATTCAAAGACATAATTATAATTAATTGAATCTTCATCTGTCAAATTATACTCAACAACATTTCTTTTATATAGTTCCATTTTATTTTCGTATTTTTCATACTTTTCTGGGTATTTAAAAAGTTCAATTTGATAATTAGTTATAGCTTTATTTTCTTCTAGTAAGGAATATAAAAAATATTCATATTTTTTCGCCTCTTTTTTATAAAAAGTATTAATTAAAGTACATTCAAAATAGTGTGCCCAATACTCTTCTTCTTCTATTGAAAAAATTATAGATGTTTCAACCATTAAAAAATTTACAATAACATGCCCAATTTCATGCAATAAATAAAATAAATGATATTGGTTATCTATTTCATTTATTAAAATATAACTTTGATTAATCATAGGACAATGAATACATTTATAACCATCAATAGATTTTGAAGGATATTTAATATTATGTTTTATAGTATATATAATTTTATCTAGAATTAAATAATAAATAGAATTATTTTCTAATCTATTTTGTTCATTAATGAATATTGAAATATCAATCTCATTATTTGGATTTTGATATCTCATATTACAGAAACTAGGTTCTAAATTTAATGATTGAAAATTATGTTTTTTTCTCCATGTTAAATAATCAAACTTATATTTAAGTAACTGTTTATTTAATTTTATATTTTGAATTAATATATTTTCCTCCAAAGAAACTTCTATTTTTATGTTAGGTAGACTTATTGGAAAATCAACTATTTCTTCACTATTTAATTCTATTTCATAAAAAGAACTCACAATATGTCCTAAAGACTTTAATAATGCTACAGATTCTTTTTCTTCTTGTATAGAGTGCATTTTATTTCTTTTTAAGGCCATTTAAAAATCTTCTTTTCTTTTTAATATAAAACAATAAAAATACCAATACTAATAATATAAAAATATTAGTTAGTCTCCAGGTATTCAAAATACCTATCTTGTCTGAAAATATTCCATTTAAACTTAAAAATATTGAAATACATACAGATTCTAAACTATAAAATATGGAGACTGTAGTATTCCTTAGTTTATCACTTTCTACTATTTCAGAATGTAAAAGAACGTTTCCTTTTATACTAGCAATTGTAAAAAACACAATATGTAATGAGAATAATATTATATTTAACCAAATATTAGATGATAAAAATATCCCCATTAAAATTAAGACATCAGTGAATAGTAATAAAGAAAAAGATTTAAAATAATCTGTATTTTTTAATATTTTATCTGAAATAAAACTACCTAATATTCCACTTATAGCAATTACTATCCATACTATACTAATGATTTTTTCATCATTTTCTCTATGAAAGACAGCTTGCCATTGATTAGATGGACCAACATCTAATAATTTAGGTAGTAATATTAACAACATTAATACTAAACCAGTTTTTAAGTTAAAAATTCTTTTAAATACTGTTTTAATCTCTATTACTGAATTAATTAATACTTTTATAATCGTTTCATTTTTTAGTGTCTTTATTGTTCCCATATTAATAGCTGAAAAAATTAGAATTACACACAATATCATACTAAAAATAAATGGCAAGATTGGTTTATATACATATAAATAATTCACACTAATAAATCCCACTATTAATGAGGTTGTTAAACCAATAATAGAAGCTATAGAGAATACTTTTTCTAAATTTACACTATTACTTTTATAATGATTAATAGAATTAATCATCCAACTTGATAATGTTCCTGATTGAAATGATTCACTAATAGCTGAAAAAAATGCAGAAATTATCAATAATTTAAAGTCATATGATATTAATAAAAGTAAACCTACTATTTTAAAAATACCACTTAATATAATTGATTTTTTTTCACCTATTAAATCAGTTATTGCTCCACAAGGTATTTCTGTCAGAAAAGAAATAAACCAGAACAATGACAAATATACTCCTATTTGGCTCATAGAATTATTTTTAAGTAAAAAAATATATATCAACGGATTAAAGAACGATGGAATAGCTACCACTAAAAAATTTAACCAGTAATATTTATATAGTATCTTATTCATCGCTTCATACCTAACCTATACTCCGTTCCATAATTATCTCTAATAAGATAATTATAATCAACTAAATATCTTCGCATAGTAGCATAATCTTCGTATACTTGTTTGATAACCATATTTATTTCTTGCTCTGAAAATACAGTTCCGTTTTTAGATATATGGTTTACTACATAATCAAAAATAACTAATTTATTTTTATTTTTTTTTGGAATTAATCTTATTTTTCCATCTTTATTTAAAAACTTATTTATTATTTCCATTTTTATACCTACTTTTTTTTAAATATATAGCTATGTATTTAAATGCTTCTTTTTCAATTTCTATGTTATTTCCAATCAAACGAATATTACTTAAATGAATAAAATCTAACGCACTTTTTATTCCATTAATTTTAATGAATTTTTCCTCTTGATTATTAAATTTAGTAAAATTGATATTATCTTCAAAATTATTAACTATATTAGAATAATAGTTTAATGTTTCTCTATTTTGTTTCCCTTTTATATATGGTTCTAGAATCTTTACTTTTAAATTTAGTTCATTTTCAAAAAATAAGTTTAGATAATAAATAATATTAATAGTTACTAACTCTCTAATATTTATATTATCTTCACACTCATTCTTTACAATCAGCGTTCTTTTTGAGTCAAAATAAGAAATTGTTTCAAAATTTTCTATTCCTACTTCATTATATCTACAAATCTCTTTATCATATGGAACAATTGAATATGATAATACTACACTATATTTTTTTAAAATTTCGACTATATATAAAATATAATCTTTAGAATTAACTCTAAATCTTAGTTGCTGTTGTGATCTTTCTATAAAGAATAAATAATAAAACCTAGTACTATTTATTCGTTCTGATAACTCTTTAATCAATTTATATACTGAACTATTAAGTTCTATAATTTCAATTAAAAAGTAAGTCCATTTATCTAAAATATCAACTTCATACGGTGATTCTACATAGTTCCTTTCTTTTGAAAAACTTTTTGATTTATTGTGATAATCGCTATACGATACAATTAGCTCATTATTATATTGTTTATCATTTATATATACGTAAGATTTCTCATAAATATTCTCTTTAATTATTAATTTTTTGTGTTTCTTTATTTTTTTATATAATTCTTCTATATCTCTTATATTATCGATGGTAAAAGGGATTTCATAATCTTCTTCAATATATACAAAATTATTTTTTTCTTTTTTTCCAATCATATTTTCAATATTATATTTAAAGCTATCAATATTTTTATGCAATAGAACATTATAGTTTACTACCCACTGTTCTTTACAAAGAATTATATTATTATCTACTGTTATTCTTGGAGTATGATTATATTTATAAAAAAATTTTGGAATCAGATGTGTTCTTATATGGTTATTAATATTCGATAGTTTAACAATCGTATCTATCTCACTACCTAAATAATAGCTATCTACATTTGATAAAAGATTAATACTGATATTTTCTTCTGTTAGACGATTTATCATATGAAAATATTCTATCTCTTTATCATATCCAATATATATATCAGATAAGTTTAATCCATTTTCTGTTAAATAATCATAATTAATTTTATTTTTATCATTTTGTCTATTGGTAAGATAACTTATTACAGGATTAGACGAAAGAATATTTATAGAATAATCATTACTATCAGAAAATTTATTTACTGATCCTTTTCTTTTAATATACTTTTCTGTATCTAAATTAATAATTACTTTTCCTTCATTTTCCAAAATATTCATATTGACATCAAAATCATTATATTTAGGTTCTCTTTCCATCATTTGCTTAAAAAAATTTGAAGAAATATCAAATTCATTTATATTCGATATATCACAATATTCTATTATATTAGCATAATAATCTGTAAATTTTTTATTTGGAACCAAATACAATTTACTACATAATTCCAGAAATTTTTTATCACTTAATACTATATTTAGAGGAACATATGAGAAATGATATTTATCTACAAAATAATCTATCACTTCATCCAAACCCTTTAAATAAAAACAATTTAGTATAGAATAAACAATGTTACCTACTTTTTTTAATAATTTATCTGATATATTTAAATATTGAGTTTCTGAGGAAAATCTATCATATATCTTGTTATTGCCCGTAATATCTGTTTCTATTTCACTTACCAAATATTCTGAAAAAAAACCTGTTTCTATTAAATCGTTTATTTCATAATCACTTACAATCTTCTTATCAAGTTCTTTTCTACTTAACACTTCATTGTAAGAAACAGAATCAAAATTTATTTCGTTTTTCTCTAAAATATAATAATCTTCTTTAAACCCATATACGAAAAATTTATCCTTTTCTATAATTCTATTACTAAGGGAAAATAGATTCTGATGTTTTAATACAGTTTTTGTTTCCCTAACTTCATTAATACATAATTTGTTATAATCACTAATAACAACCTTGTTTTCAGATACCATAGCATTTAACGGATTAGTTCTATATTTCATTCTAGAAATATATTTATCTATTACGTCTTTATTGATATAACTCAAATGCATATTTTTTAATATATATTTTACTTCCTCAAATTCCTCACTACTAATTTCAGAATTCATTGATAAAATGGGCAATCTTAATAGCATATTTTCTTCAAAATTCATATAAACTACTCCCCTTATCTATTTATAAGATAATGTCTTACAAATTTCATATAATATATATCCTACATTTGTTAACCCATATTCACAATTTGACGAGAAAGTATTTACTTCAACTAGATCACATCCAATAATATTAATTCTAGAATCTATTAACTTATTCAATATTATTTCGAATTCTAACAAACTAGTTCCATTTGGTACGGGAAAAGTTATATTTGGAATATAACTTGGATCAAAAAAATCTACATCAATTGAAATATATAATGGTTTATTACTTTCTAAAATATATTTAATAAGATTATCAATGTTGCTTATTTTAATAATCTTATCAGATTCTTCTTTTTCTTCATTATATATATATCCTCTATACCCAAAATTTATAACTTCTACACCCGATATTTCAGAGATTTTTTTTACAACACTTCCATTAGTCAAAAATTCATTTTCCGATAAGTCTAAGTGTGCATCAAAATATAAATATATAATTTCTTGATTATATGCTTGTTTTATACCTTTAATAATAGGATATGATATTGAATGATCTCCGCCAATATATACTGGAGTAATTTTATTATCCGATTTGAACACTTGATATGAAAGAGATTCAATTTCTTTTATCATTATTTGTTTTTCTGATATCTGTAAAAAACCATAATCTGCAATATCTCTTCTTTGTTTAATTTGAATGTTCTTTTGATTACTAATATTTGGATTAGGAATTTTATAAGTAGTCTCTTTCAATTTCTTTATAGATTCTACATCATAAGTATTTTTTATATTTCCTTGAAAGTAAGGTATTTCAAATATACCAACATTAAATATTTCTTTATTATTCTTATCTTCTAGAAAACATCGAGTATTTATACCAAACATAGAATAGTTTATATTAGGATACAATTTATAAAAATTAGGATTTTCTGATAGAATGGCATACGCTAGTAAAATTTCTATATCTTCATCATATAAGTATTCGAAATAATTATCAATATATTTTCCTTTATTTTCGAAAATATAATTCGCTATTTTCTCAGTTAATTCTATATTTATTTCCGATAATATAATATTATCATTATCTTTTTTTACATAATTATTTACATATAACCCCATGATTTCATCCCTTTCTTCTAACTAAATAATGTTAATCTATTTATTTCATTGTTGCCTACTGTTTCTAATAATCTATTTGTATCTCTAGTATTATAATTATCTATATCTTGCAATCCAGGTATAATTACCCTGACACATTTTAAAGGAGAGTCTTTTCTAGATAAATTTGCAACGTATACTTCAAATCCTTTTTGTTTTAACTTATTTAATAAAAAATTTATATCATCTAATACATCATTATTTTTTAGATCTTTGAAATGACTTATATTAACGGTTTTAGTTTTACTATTATTTAAGAAATATTTACAATATTTCTTTTTACCATTTCCCCATTTAATATATATAGAGTCTTTTTCACTTATCCCATCTTCTTTCAACTCTATTTGTGATACCCTCATTTGAGCCGCCTCAGTTACTGCTCTGAAAATAGCAATTTCAATATCTAAAGCTGCTCCAGAACCATGGGTATATATAGGAAATTGCTTATCTTCTAAAATAGCATGTACTACATAAATAAAGTCAAATGAATCTAAAATGTGAATATGAAAATTTATTCCTTTTTCTTTTAAATATAAAAGTAATTTTTTTAATTTTTTATTTTTTACATTATCAAAAATAATCTTTCTACCATATAATCTAGCCTTATGAGTTAATGCATATGCATCTCTTTCTAAAACTTCAAATATTCCTTTTAAAACCGCTAAAGATAAAGATTTTTCTGATGAAATCCCTGTAGTTGATTGAGAGTGTAGCATTAATTTATTTTCATCATTATATGGGAAAAATACCGAGTTTGCTGGAAAATATATAGATTCATTAGAAGTTATATTTTTAATTTTTATCCATTTATATTTATTTCTAGGGCTATATTTATTTATATAATTTGTATCTAAATTTAAAATTTCAGGATTTATAGCTTTAATATTATTTTTTAAAAAATTTTCATATGATTCTATAATTAGTAAATCATATGGAAAGACCCTGCTACAATAACGTTCATATGCTTCTCCTATTGCACTTGAATATGCTTGGGACTTATTATGCCCTTTACCTCCATGTACAGAAAAATTATTTTCTAAAGGTGAACGAGATGAAAATGATTTATATACAGGTAAATTTAAATAATCTATTGTCGATAAATCTTGGCATAAATATACAGGGCTGTAGGGTCCTACTTCTAATTTATATTCTTTATTAATAATATAATTAGTTCCTTCAGAAATATATTTTTCTGAAGATAAATTAATTTCATCATATTGACACTCTAACTTACTGGGAAATAAAACAACATGATTTATTGATATAGCATTTGTTTGTTTTTTTAAACTAAACACACAACCCTCACAAAAATTAATTGTTTTAACGAGATTTATAATTTGTTTTATTTGTTCATCTGAAAGTAAATTAAAGTTAAAATATAATTCTTTTTTATCTATTAACTCCATAATATTATATTCAATATTTTCTACTATTCTCACTAATAAAGTTTCTAAATACTTTCTATCAAAGCAAATTATTGTATCATAAAAATTTATAATTATTATTTTACATTCTTTTGTTATTTTTATATTTGAAATATTATTCAAATCATTAAGATGAATGATACATACCTTTTCTTTTCCTTGTAATGTATAGGTTATCTTATTTATAGGATCATTAAATTCATAGTATTCTTTATCCCCTTCATATAAGTCTCCAGAAATATAATAATAATATGAATATTCACCCTTAAACCTAAATAAAGGAATATCAGTTTTTTGCATATATTAATTAAATATGAAGAAAAAAGTGCAAAATTTCCTAGGAAAGATTGCACTTACTATTAAAAATTAGAAAGTTGGAGCTGGACCTGAATATCTGCATTTAGATTGAGCAGCAACTGGTTTTTTCACTTCGATTTTTTTAATTGCTTTCTTTTTTTTCTCCATATTTTCCCTCCTTTCTTAAAATATTCACTTGTTATTGTAACCGTTTTTTAATTTTGGGTCAATACTCATTTTTGTACTTATAGATAAATTAACTATACCTTATTGTCATGATAATCTGATATTGGATTTAAACGATTTTATTAATGACATTTAAGCTGAGCAAAAAAAGAGACAAATCTTGATGTTAAAGATCCATCTCTTTTTTATTACTTATATATTCATTTTGAATAGAATATACTAGGTCTAGGTCTGGTTGAATACGAATTGGGTTGCCAGCTTCTTTTTAATATTTTTTTGGTCATCTTCTTTTACAATAGAAGAATGAATATTATTAACAGTAAACGCTTCTCCAATAAATTCTTTCTTTAAAAAGATAAAATTTTGAATTAATGCATAGTTATCATATTCATCAATATCTATAGGATGTACGTTATTTGGATACTTATTCATTATGTTCCTATATTTATGATTTTTATCATCATCTGAATCGTCTACACTTAATTGGACAAGTCTCCTGAGAGAATGTATTGTTAAATTAAGAAAGTAGGCGATTTATTTATGGCTAGAACAAGCAGAACCTTTACTCCAGAATTTAAACTTCAAATGGTCCGTTTGTTTGAAAACGGAAAATCTAAATCTGATATTATTGGAGAATACGATCTAACCCCTTCGGCCTTAGATAAATGGATTAAGAATCATCAAAATAGTGGTTCATTTAATGTTGTTGATAATCTAACTGATGAGGAAAAAGAACTCAGAAAATTGCGTAAAGAAAATCAACAATTAAAGATGG
>NZ_JACBXQ010000009.1 GCF_015863205.1 Facklamia lactis
ATCGATCATTGAAAACTGAATAACACCAAACAACGATTGACATATTCTCGATGCGAGGTATGGCAATCACATTATTTCAAATAAAAGATATAATGAACCGAGAAATTGACCGAGTCTATGAAGAAGTTCATAGAGTTTAAAAATAACGCAAAAATATTGTGGTTAAGCAAGCAAGGGCGCACGGTGAATGCCTTGGCACTAGGAGCCGATGAAGGACGCGACGAACAGCGATATGCTTCGGGGAGCGGTAAGTACGCTAAGATCCGGAGATTTCCGAATGGGGGAACCCAACGATTGTAGTAGATCGTTATCCGCAAGGAAGGTAGACGCAGAGAACTGAAACATCTAAGTACCTGCAGGAAGAGAAAATAATAATGATTCCCTGAGTAGCGGCGAGCGAAACGGGAAGAGCCCAAACCAACGTGCATGCACGTTGGGGTTGTAGGACTCCGCAAGGGGACTGGAACGTTTAGTAAAAGCCCATGGGAAGGGGCGGCATAGAGGGTGAGACCCCCGTATACGAAAAACAGACCAGCTCCGGAGACTCCTGAGTACGGCGGGACACGAGGAATCCCGTCGGAATCCACCAGGACCATCTGGTAAGGCTAAATACTCCCTAGTGACCGATAGTGAACCAGTACCGTGAGGGAAAGGTGAAAAGCACCCCGGGAGGGGAGTGAAAGAGTACCTGAAACCGTGTGCTTACAAGTAGTCAGAGCCCGTTAATGGGTGATGGCGTGCCTTTTGTAGAATGAACCGGCGAGTGACGATAGTTGGCAAGGTTAAGCAGAAGATGCGGAGCCGAAGCGAAAGCGAGTCTGAATAGGGCGCAAGTCAGGTGTCGTCGACCCGAAACCAGGTGACCTACCCATGTGCAGGTTGAAGGTGCGGTAAGACGCACTGGAGGACCGAACTCACATACGTTGAAAAGTGTGGAGATGACGTGTGGGTAGCGGAGAAATTCCAATCGAACCTGGAGATAGCTGGTTCTCTCCGAAATATATTTAGGTATAGCCTCAGAGTAAGAGTCGTGGAGGTAGAGCACTGTTTGGACTAGGGGCCCTCCCGGGTTACCGAATCTAGATAAACTCCGAATGCCACCGACTTATCTCTGGGAGTCAGACTGCGAGTGATAAGATCCGTAGTCGAGAGGGAAACAGCCCAGACCACCAGCTAAGGTCCCCAAGTTACTGTTAAGTGGAAAAGGATGTGGGGTTGCATAGACAGCTAGGATGTTGGCTTAGAAGCAGCCATCATTTAAAGAGTGCGTAATAGCTCACTAGTCGAGTGACCCTGCGCCGAAAATGTACCGGGGCTAAACAGTACACCGAAGCTGTGGATTCAATTAATTGAGTGGTAGGAGAGCGTTCTATGTGCGGCGAAGCCATACCGTAAGGAGTGGTGGAGCGCATAGAAGTGAGAATGCCGGTATGAGTAGCGAAAGACGGGTGAGAATCCCGTCCACCGATAGACTAAGGTTTCCAGGGGAAGGCTCGTCCTCCCTGGGTTAGTCGGGACCTAAGCAAAAGCCGAACGGCGTATGCGATGGCCAACAGGTAGAGATTCCTGTACTTGGGAAATACGATTGAACGATGGAGGGACACAGGAGGTAAATCCACGCAGACTGATGGAAATGTCTGTAGAAGCAACGAAGTGGAGAGTGAGTCAAATGCTTACTTTTAACAACGAGTTGTGACCTGGAGCGAAATTAAAGTAGCGAAGGTGGATAATCAAACTGTCGAGAAAAGCTTCTAGTGAGTATGACCAACCCGTACCGCAAACCGACACAGGTAGTCAAGTAGAGAATACTAAGGTGAGCGAGAGAACTCTCGTTAAGGAACTCGGCAAAATGACCCCGTAACTTTGGGAGAAGGGGTGCTGACGCAAGTCAGCCGCAGTGAATAGGCCCAGGCGACTGTTTATCAAAAACACAGGTTTCTGCTAAATCGCAAGATGATGTATAGGAGCTGACGCCTGCCCGGTGCTGGAAGGTTAAGAGGAGTGCTTAGCGCAAGCGAAGGTACGAATTGAAGCCCCAGTAAACGGCGGCCGTAACTATAACGGTCCTAAGGTAGCGAAATTCCTTGTCGGGTAAGTTCCGACCCGCACGAAAGGCGTAACGATCTGGGCACTGTCTCAACGAGAGACTCGGTGAAATTATAGTACCTGTGAAGATGCAGGTTACCCGCGACAGGACGGAAAGACCCCATGGAGCTTTACTGTAGCTTGATATTGAGTGTTTGTGTGACATGTACAGAATAGGTAGGAGCTTATGAAGTGTGTACGCCAGTATGCATGGAGGCGCCTGTGGGATACTACCCTTGTAACATGACCACTCTAACTCGCGTGTAGACCACGGAAGACAGTGTCAGGTGGGCAGTTTGACTGGGGCGGTCGCCTCCTAAAGAGTAACGGAGGCGCCCAAAGGTTCCCTCAGAATGGTTGGAAATCATTCGTAGAGTGCAAAGGCAGAAGGGAGCTTGACTGCGAGACCTACAAGTCGAGCAGGGACGAAAGTCGGGCTTAGTGATCCGGTGGTACCGCATGGAAGGGCCATCGCTCAACGGATAAAAGCTACCCTGGGGATAACAGGCTTATCTCCCCCAAGAGTTCACATCGACGGGGAGGTTTGGCACCTCGATGTCGGCTCATCGCATCCTGGGGCTGAAGTCGGTCCCAAGGGTTGGGCTGTTCGCCCATTAAAGCGGTACGCGAGCTGGGTTCAGAACGTCGTGAGACAGTTCGGTCCCTATCCGTCGCGGGCGTAGGAAATTTGAGAAGAGCTGTCCTTAGTACGAGAGGACCGGGATGGACACACCGCTGGTGTACCAGTTGTTCCGCCAGGAGCATTGCTGGGTAGCTATGTGTGGGATGGATAACCGCTGAAAGCATCTAAGCGGGAAGCCAGCTTCAAGATGAGATTTCCCATTCGAAAGAAGTAAGACCCCTGAGAGACGATCAGGTAGATAGGCTAGAAGTGGACGTGCAGTAATGTATGGAGCGGACTAGTACTAATCGGTCGAGGACTTAACCAAGAGAATCAATGGATTGGTAACTGTTTGGGTGTTATTCAGTTTTGAGTGATCGAGAGATTGACCGCTCAACATAATCAAGACACTGTGTGGTGATAATGGCAAGAAGGACACACCTGTTCCCATGCCGAACACAGCAGTTAAGCTTCTTAGCGCCGATGGTAGTTGGACCTTTGGTCCTGTGAGAGTAGGACGTTGCCGCGCGTGTCTT